>NZ_JBEYSG010000019.1:0-145016 GCF_040642635.1 Micromonospora sp. NPDC047793
ACAGCCGCCATACCGAGCCAGCCGAGCCACCAATCGCCACCCCTGCGCCAGCCGGCAGCAGGTAACCACCGCTCCATCAAAGCGGGGGGAACTCACATCGACTACTTCGAGGCTGCCACCCGTCGACTGGCTTCGATCGGCGTCCGTTCGCCGCGGCTGTTGCTCGCCGACCGTAGCAAAGACCTGTACCCGGCCGACATCGCCGTCGCGGAGGACGTCCGCGGCGGAACGCTGGAAGCGCTGCTGGAACGCGACCCGGACGCCGGCCGGCACACGCTCGCCCACCTGGCGGACATGCTGCGGCGCATGCACACCTACCGCGCACCGGCGTTCGGGCGTGTCGCGTGGATCGACAGCGGAGGCGCACCGCCGGACACGACCTGCGAGCAGGCCTACCTGGAACGCGCGCTGGTGAACATCGCCACCGCCGTGTCTCGCGACGCCCGTGCGGCCGAAGCCGAGGCGATGCTGGAGGAGAAACTCCGCACTCTGCACGCCGCACTCGACCCACGGGCAGAGCACGGCGTGGTCCACGGCGAACTCTGCGCGGAACACACGCTCGTCGGACCGGACGGGGAGCCCGTCATCATCGACATCGAGGGCCTGATGTACACCGACATCGAAGTGGAGCACTGCTGGATGCGGATGCGCTTCGGCCCGCACTACGCGATGCTCCGAAACCCGGACCTCGACCCACTGCGGGTCAGGTACTACCAGTACGTCATGCATCTGGATCTGGTCGGCGGCCCGCTGCGTATCGCCGAGGGCGACTTCCCGAACCGGAAGTGGATGCTCGACGTCGCGCACTTCCACCTACAGAAGGCGCTCACCTACGAGACATGACCCGACGGTGAAGCCTTGCAGGATCGTGCCGAAGTCGCCACCAGGCCCACCGACAGCACACTCATCTGCCGCGAACCCCTCCTCGCCTACGGGGCCGGTGCCGGCGTCGATGCAGACTCGGACTGACGATGGGTACGTGTTCAGCGAGGCGGTGTGAGATTTGGCAGGCTCCTCGTCATGCGCCTGATGGACAGTCGTGATGTCGACCAGGCCGTGGCCGAGATGGTACGGGTACTCGCACCGCACCAGTCCGAGGACTGGCGGCGCCCGGCCGGCACGCTCGACGGGAACTGCGGGGAACCGCCGCCCATGTCGCGCATGACCTTCTCGCGTACGCCGGACAACTCGCTGCCCGGCCCGACTCCGCCTACCTTCCCGCCGACCTGGTGATCCGCGATGATGCGTCTCTCCGCGACCTGCTGCAGATAGCTGCCGGCGCAGGATGGTTGCTGAGCAGCGCGTTGGCCGCATCCGACCCTTCGGTACGAGCCTGGCACTGGGGCCCGACAGGCCCGAGCGGTTTCGCGGCGCTGGACGTGAACGACTCGTGAGGATCGAGAAAGAACCGTGGCACGAAGGTTGCTTCGGAGACGGTCACGCACGGGTCGGTAATCCCCATGAAGCCATCCTGCCGTCCGTGTGCGAGAGCATTTCCGGGCCTTGCGCGGCATCCACCCCTGCTGTTGAGCACACACGACCCTTCACCGCTGCGCGTGATCCCCGTACGGAGAGCATCGACGGCCAAGGGCGTGGCCCAGGTCCCGCAGAGGAGTGCCCAGCCGCGCGGGTTCCTCGACCGTGGGCGGGGTGATGGCCGCGCCAGCAGCGGTGTGCACTCCGGCCTCGTGGAACGCGGCGTACGGATCTTCCGCGGTTGCGCGGTCGAGCCGCAGAACGATGTCATCCCGCACGCGGAGATCCTCATCGCACGTCCCGCAGCATGAGTTGGACACGGCCGGATGCGCGGATCTGCCGCATCCGGTCGTGACGCCCTGCAACGTCGCGGTGGGTGAAGTCGGATGTTCCACTCGGTGTCCAGCCCGGCGTCCTGCGGTAGATTCGCTGCCGCGACGGCCGAGGATGGGGAGGGCCAGCGGGGGATGGACGCCAGTACCGAGGAGCTGCGGGACGCGCACAACGTGCTGTCGGAGTGGTATGCGGAGAACCTGGTCGGAGTGCTGGAGAGCATGCCGGTCGAGCGCGCCATGCTCGATCTGTTCGCCGAGTTGACCTTGACCGTGGGTGTAGAGGTCGCGGACGTGGGCTGCGGCACTGGGCGGCTTCTTCCGTACCTCGCGGGTCGGGGTCTGTCGCCGTGCGGGGTGGATCTGTCGCCGGGGATGGTGGAGGTGGCGCGGCGGGAGCATCCGGGTTTCGGCTACGAGGTCGCCGATCTGCGGGAGTTGCCGTTCGGGAACGCGTCGCTGGCGGGGGTGGTGTGCTGGTTTTCGTTGATCTTCCTGGCACCGGACGCCCGGGTACGGGCGTTTGCCGAGCTGGCCCGGGTCGTGCGGCCGGGCGGCTATGTGGTGGCGGCGTTCAAGCACGGCGACGGGTCAGGGCATCGAAACGGTCCCGGTAGCCCCGTCGGGAGTCTTGGCGTCGACTTCGATCGGTACTGGCTCTCGGCCCGGGAGATGGAGGACCGCTTCACCGCCGCGGGGTTCGCCCCGGTCTTCCAGGGCAGCACGCCACCGGAAGGGACGGAGCCCCCGTACGGGTACTTGCTGGTCCGCAAGACCGGCTCCACGAACACGTAGGGCGCGCATTCGCCGCCGAGCGGACGCGCTGCCTGCCGGCTGCCACCGTCACGCTGTGTGTGGCCGGACGGTGGGTAGGGCCGAAGTCCCCGACGTGTGGTGGGGGCGGAGTTCGTTGAGTGAGTCATCGCAGTGCTGCGGCGAGGTCGGTGGCGTTGTCGAACGTGGGTGCCGCCCGTTCGGTTTCGTCTTGCGTGAGCGTGACGGACTGGGCGCGGGCCAGCATCTCGGCCGCGGTCTTCGGATCGTGCAGCACTATCGCGAGTTCGGCGCGGTAGACCAGGACCTCTACCTGCTCGACCGGGTCGTCGTCGGCCTGTGGCCGGGCCAACGCGCTGTCGAGGATCCGAACGGCCTGTCCGACGTTTCCCCGGGAGTCGGCCTGCACGACAGCATTCGCCAGCGCCTTGGCCAGCCGCCCGGCTGGCGTGGTGGCCGGTATGGGTGCGGTGGGGGCGTCGCGGAAGACGCGGATCCAGTTGCCGCCCGGGTCGATGACGCTGAATCCGCCCACCCCGTCGGCGTTCTTCCGCGCTCTCGGCCGGGTCATCCGTGGCGTTCCGGACACCAGCACCTTGCCGTACGCGGCGCGCATGCCGGCGGCGAATGCCCGGTGCAGCCCCTCGATGTCCGTGGTGAGTACGAGACACGAGCCGTAGGACTGCTCCGGGTCGAATCCGGGGATCTCGAAGAACTGTAGATGCAGGTCTTCCCGCTGCACCGCCACACACGGGTGGGGCTTGCGCTGTTTGTACGTGGTGCGGAAACCGAGAACTCCGTAGAAGGTCTCTATGTCGTCGATGGAGGCACACGGCAGCAGGGGAACGGTCCGCTCGTTGGTCATGCCTCCTTCCTAAACGTCGCAGCGGGTCCGTCGCCCATGAAAATAGCCGATCATCGCCGTCAGTCATCCGATCGACCGATGACCCAGAACGCACCGCCGCCGCACCACGCCATCTTCGGTGCGTTCCTACCCGCATACGACTCGCCACGATCAGGGTCAGGCGACGCCGAACAGCAGGGCGGCACCGATGGCCTCGATCCAGAAATACCACCAGATCGGATAGAACCCCGTTGCCCTGTCGCCGATCCGGGAGAACAACCGGCCCAGTGCCATCCCGGCAAGGGCCGCTGCGACGGTGATGACCGCGCCGGTCCGGACATCGCCGACATCGAGCGCCGCCGCAGCCAGTACGGCGGCGATCGCCAGGCCGAACCCGCCGTAGACCGCCCGAATCTCAGATCGGCTTTCTGCTGATTCAATGACGATGCGGAAGGGGCGGGCAAGTGCCGCAGGCGCGGCCAGCGCGTAGACGCCCATGCCGAGGAAGAACGTCCCGACGATGATGATGACCGTGGTCGTCATGCGCGCTCTCGAACCGGCGTCGTGCGGCGACCGCAGGGGCTGGACGCGAGCAGTGCCGTCCCCGCCGACAGGACGAGCAACGCGACGGCGTCGACCTGCGCCACCCGGACCACCTGCTGGTGCAGCGATGGGGTGGTCAGCACGAGAAGCAGGAAGGTGCCGAAGCTGGCCGCGTTGATGGCCACCGCGGCGGGGCGCAGGTGCGGGCGGAACGCCGAAACGATGATGGTGACGCCGACCAGAGCGAGCAGGATCGCCCGATGCCGCATGAGTGTCTCCAGGTTCGCGCCCGTGACGTCCACGCCGTAGGCCGTACGGGCCCAGGCCGGCGATACGGCACCAGCGCCGGGCAGCACGTTGAGCAATCCGGCCGCCACGAGGAGCCCTTGCCCCAGTCTCCGCCTGATCCGTCCTGGCGGGCGTAGCGTGCGCGTTGGTCGTTCCTCTGCGGTCATCAGCACGTGTGCGATCATCGGCCACGTGGTCGATGTCCTGCTTCCAGAAACGTGTCGGGCTGAGCCGGCGAGGATCTGGATCTGGCTCGGACAGGCGGCCTATCTGGGGCCCTCGATGAGGCTGAATGCGCACTCCGGTTCCGTGCACTGCTTCGCATTGGGCGTCGACGCACCGTTCACGCTGCAAGCCGACGACATCGGTGAACGGCGTACCCGCAGCGCCCTCATACCGGCGCGAACACGACACCGGGTCATCGCGGACGACGGTCGGATGCTCTTCTTCTACCTCGACCCAGGCTCGGGCCTGGCGGAGGGTGTCCGCGCTCGCATGACCGAACGCACCCCCTCGGTCGGGCTCGACTATCAGCACGAGTCGTCGCTGATCAGTCACGTACAGGAGACCTCGTTCCCCGATCCGGCCCGACTGCGGGAATTCGTCGACCCTCCGAACCCTGATGCGATGGACGAGCGGATCCGCACCGCGATCGGCATCATGCGTGCTCACCCTGACCAGAAGATGAGCGCGCCGCAGCTCGCTGCCGAGGTACACCTGTCGACGTCACGATTTCTGCACCTGTTCTCGGCGAACGCCCACACCAGCTTCCGCCGGTACCGGTTGTGGGCACGGATGCTGCACGTCGCACTCGCCGTCGGCGAAGGTGCGGACCTGACCCGGGCGTCCACCGAGGCCGGGTTCGCCTCGCCGGGACACTTCAGCGACAGCTTCCACGCCATGTTCGGACTGACCGCGAGCAGGCTGTTCTCCGAACACACCCGCCTCGTCGTGCTCGACACGCGGTGACATCCACCTTCGCGCCAACGAGTCCCAGGCCAGGGACGCTCTCCAGCGGGTACAGCGACAAGGCCGCCGCCACCGCACCTGGTGCTGCCGTCCTTGTCTTCGTGCCCCTTGCCGCGCCGGTCAGGTTGTTGGCCGAACGTCCGCTTCTGCCGCAGAGCGTGCGCGTCGCCAGCCGGGAGCCAGTCACGTCGCGCCGGATGCCGTGCTGCCCGCTGGCGTCCGCAAACCAGTCGAAGAAATATGACACAAGGTGTCAGGTTCTGGGGTGAGCATGGGTTCATCGGTCGGCGCCGGTGATGGGCGCGGACCAGGCACGCATAGATACGGAGAGACTAGGACTTCCATGCGCGAAACCCCAGAAGATCTCGAAGACCTCCAGGCCCTCCTTGACGCCTCCCTCGCCGGCTCTACCGCCCACCTCCGCTCGATCATCAGTACCGCACGCACACTGAACGCGGCGCAGCTCACCCAGGTCCTCACCGGCATGTGCACCCTCGCTCTGTCGAGCGTGACGGCGAAAGGCGAGCCGCGGATCAGTGGTGTGGACGGGCACTTCCTGCGGGGCAGGTGGTACTTCGGCACGGCGCGCGACGCCGCCAAGGCGCGCCATCTCGCGGCGCGACCCGCCGCCAGTGCCGCGCATATGCGTGGTGAGGACCTCGGCGTCTTCACGCACGGCACGGTGGAGATCCTCAACCCCCGCAACGGCAACCAGGCCACGGACTGGCCGGACGTACTCGCGTACTTGAAGGACTTCTACGTCGACGACCTCTTCGACTGGGACAACGACGTGGTCTACTACCGGTTGCATCCGCACTGGATGACCGTCTACGCCCCAGACATCGCCAAGCTCACCGTGGCGTCCCAGCCCTGATGCACAGCACGGGCCGACCGGTACGTGTCCAAGACCCACTTCGTCAGAGGTCTCGTTACCGGGTGCGTCAGCATGACGGCAGAGAGAGTAGCGGGCAGCTTCAGGTGAGGAGCTCTTCTGTGAGGTCCATCAACCGTTCGGCGTTCTGAGGGTCGAGCGTGGGGAAACTGAGCGGAAGTGGCCTGTCGCGGTCAATGGCGGTCAGTGGCGCGGCCGGTGGCGTGTCCAGGAACTGGTGGATCGGTGCTACCGCGTCCGCGATGGGTTTGGCCGTCACCGAGACTGCCGCCAGCAGCCCGCGGAGTACCAGCGGAAGCGGGCTACGGTCACCGCTTTTGGTGAAACCGGGGTGGTAGAGCACGTATCGAGCACGGCTGCCGGATCGCTGGACGAAGCCCACGCCGAGCAGATCGTTGGCGCGACCGGCCTGTACCTGCGCAGTGACCATGGAGTAGCCCGAGGCCAGGTGCGGATCGGTCCAACGCACGCCACCCTTGGTGACCCCGACGCCGGCGACGTTGACGATCACCGGCGCGGTAGCCCGGTCCAGGGCCGGGCGCAGGCCGAAGCTGAGCAGATAGCGACTGAGGTAGTAGAGCGCGAAGGTGCGTTCCAGTCCCTCGCCGGTCACG
The DNA here is from genome assembly GCF_040642635.1 of Micromonospora sp. NPDC047793. Lineage (NCBI taxonomy): Bacteria > Bacillati > Actinomycetota > Actinomycetes > Micromonosporales > Micromonosporaceae > Micromonospora > Micromonospora sp. NPDC047793. The sequence goes on from NZ_JBEYSG010000019.1 coordinate 6,733, forward strand.
ATGCGACGCGGCGCAACGGCATTGGCGAATAACGCCAGCGCGTCCACGACCTGGAACTCGGTGAGGATGTGCGCGATGGCCTGCCGAGTCTCGGCCATGCTGGAGAGGTCGACGGGAAGGAAGTCGATCCCGCTGCCGCCCAGTGCCTCGCCGCGTTCGCGGTTGCGGCCGAGCACCAGGACGCGGTCGCCGCGTTCGGCTCGTCCGAGGGCCAACGCGCGTCCCATTCCGTTCGTGCCCCCGCTGACCACCACGACGCCCATGTCGCCCTCCGTTACCGTTTTCCCTGACGTGTTCATCCTGGAGAGACGGCCGACGCAGCGAAAGAAGGCACTTTCATGACCACAAGGAACACCGCTGTGCGTGCCTCGCTGAACAACCACCGGTTGCCGAACCCCGTTCCGATCGGCGAGTACGAGCGCTGTCCGGTCACCGACGTGCTGCGGCGGGTGAACGACAAGTGGACGCTGCTGCTGCTCACTCTGCTCGGCCGGCATCCGTACCGGTTCAACGAGTTGCACCGGGCCGTGGAGGGCATCAGCCCGCGCATGCTCACACGGACGCTGCGGACGTTGGAGAACGACGGCCTGGTCGAACGTGAAGTGTTTCCGACGATGCCGCCGAGCGTCGAGTACCGACTGACGCCGCTCGGCGTCAGCCTTTTGGAGCCGCTCTCCGCACTGGCGGACTGGGCGGTCGACCACTACGCCGAGATCGCTGTGGCACGTCAGCGGACCACCTGAAACGGGGGTCTGCTGCACCGGTAGGTGACATCTGAGACGGCTTGCCCTGGCGAAGAGCTAGAAGGATGTCGCCGTGCCCAAGCCGATCCTCGGGGAGTCGGCTGCGCACATCTGCCGCAGTTCGGGCGCAAGCCTGTGTACCGCCGAACGGGAGGAGGCGAGGCCGTCGGCCGTCGGCCAGACTCCGTGTGTGGCTGCTGTCAGCAATCGCGACCGTGTTCTTGAAGCACTTCGGCTCAGCTCGGGGCCGCTGGACGATGATCAGCTGTCACACCGTACGGGTGTCCGGCCGCGGCAACAGGTCAACCAGATTTGCCGCGCGTTGCAGTCGGCCGGAACCGTCCGGCGGTGGAAGGTCCGGATGGGAAAATCGTCAACGAACTCGTCGAGGGGACGAGCGGGGTCCTGGCCGGCGAGGATCCGAGAACACCGCGCAGCGAGGTGCTTTCACGTGATGCCGTTGCTCGGACGTTCGAAGATCACTTGCCTCCTGGGCATTCTGCGGAGCAGCGACACGCCGAGCGGGTCATGCTTGATCTGCTGGGCCGCGATCTGGGCTTGACGCTGGAGCCAGCGAAGATCGCTGTGCTGTCGGGAGTTCGGGTCGAGGTCGACGGCCGCGACAGCGATCGAACTGTTCTCGTGGAGTGCTGGGCCTATCAGGGTCCGCCGAAGTCGGCGCAGCGTCACAAGTACTGGCCGAGGCGTTGAAATTGACGTGGATCGTCAGCACGATGGACCCGCGGCCCCGCCTCGTGCTCTGCATGAGCGACAGGGCAGCAGCGAGGCCGTTTCAACCAGCGGCGCGTGCCTGGGCCGCACAGGCGCTACTGGACCTCGCGATTACCGTCCATGTGGTCGAGAATCCTCACGACATCCGCCAGAAGGTTCGCAGAGCTCAGGCCAGGTTGGTCACCTCGGCGGGGACTTCCTACAGCTCAGTCGACAGACGGGGCGGTATGGGACCTGGAGCCGGACCGCCTCGTCTGTTCGTAGGGTGGTGGGAGTCGCCCCCGCAGCGGGCCGGCTGTCCGTTCCTCGTTCACGCCGTGGGAGAGGCACCATGACATCCACGTTTGTCCGACGGTTGACGGGTGCGGTCGGCCAGGTCGTGTTGGGGGTGATGCTGCTCGTTGCCGGCGTCGCTCACCTGACCGTCGCGCGCGAGGAGTTCCGGGCGCAGGTGCCCTCCTGGCTGCCGCTCGATGCTGACCTCGTCGTCGTCGTTTCCGGAGTGGTCGAGATCTGTCTGGGGCTGGCTCTGCTCGCCGCGTGGAGACAGCCCGTGCGTGGCCTGACCGGAGTGGTCGTGGCGGCTTTCTTCGTCGCGGTGTTCCCGGGCAACATCGCTCAGTTCAGTGAAGGGCGTGACGGATTCGGCCTGGACACCGACGCGGCGCGGGCGGTCCGCCTGCTCTTTCAGCCGCTGCTCGTGCTCTGGGCGCTCGCCGCCACCGACGCGGTTCCCGCGCTGCGCTCACTGCGCCGTCGCCCCGAATCCTGACGTCCCGACCAGGTCGAGGGCTGACCCGAACCTTGGGCCAGCCCTCGACGGTGTAGCGGCCAAGTCACAGCCATTTTCATCCTGCGTAGGGTTGGCTTCGATGTGGTGCAGCGCGAGGATGGCCTGCACGATCGAGGTCGTTCGTTGTGGGCAGCAGCGCAGCTTGGCCAGGATCTTCCAGGTCATGAGGGTGGCGATCGCGGGTTCGCCCCGGGCGGGGATTGTCGCGTGGGCTCGGTTCACGGCCTTCTGCCGGTGTGACGGCTTCGGCCGGAAGCGGTGCCGCTTTGACAGACCCTTCGCTCAGCGGTTTCCATCTGGGTAATGCAGTTGTTGGGTGTCACTCGCGGGTGAGTCCCGGTGGTAGCGCGTCTTCGTCGGGTCGGACTCGGTGGGCGTTGGCCAGAGGGTTCTGTTGGAGGGTGTTGATCAGCGGTTCCGGGCCGCCGAGGCAGGTCCAGGTGTCGTCCCAGAGTGCGGAGACCAGCCATGAGCGATCGGCGGGGAAGAACAGGTCGGGTAGTGATCCGTCACCGTGGCGCATGTGGCCGGTGCGCCAGGTGAGTGCCTGCTCGGGTCCGGCCTCTACCAGCACGTAAGGCCAGTTCCAGTAGAGCGACACTCTGGGGGCGCGGGGAAAGACGATGTCGTGGGGGCCGGTGTCGAGGTAGGCCAGCCACCAGGGTTGGTCGGGGGTCTGTGCGGTGAGGTCCTGGACCAGGGCGTGTTCATAGGCGGCGACGGTGATGCCGTCGGGCTGGTGGGTGGTGGCGTAGGCGTCGAAGATCGGCGGGATGGCGGTGGTGATCGAGATGCCGGCGGTGGTGTGACCGGCGATCCACTCCACCTCGGCGGCGGCGCCGATCCGCCACTTCCGCCCGTCCTTGCTCAATTGCACACCGCTATTCAAGCCGCTGTGGTCGCGGTTGGCGCGGGAAACAGGGTGTTCTCGGCGGGGCCGACGGCGCCGCCGGGGCAGCCGCGAGATGCCGAGCCGGATGAACCTGGCGGGTGAGCCCGGATGAGCAGCCTCGGCGACAATCCCTGCAGGTCGGATGACCCGTACTTCAGCGGGAGTGACATTCCGACTGGGCCGAATCGAGTTCAATCGGATCTGTTGGCTCGGGCAGGATGTCGGGGTGATCTGGGGGAGACGGGGCAGCGGGGTTCAGCGGTCGACGGTGGGAGAGGACGGGCCTCTCGGAAGGGTGCGGGTCGCGGTCGACGACGCTGCCGGCGCGGGCCGGTGGGAGGCGTTGAACCATCTCGTCGGGGTTCTGCTCGAGGTCGATGCTGCCGGCGATGAGGTGATGGCGGGGTCGGCGTTGATGTTGGTGGCCGGAGCTGCGGGGTTGGTGGTCCGGCTGGACCGGCACGCGCGGCAGGCGCCGTGGTATGGCCCGTCCCAGGAGTCCGCGTTGTGGCGGGTCGGGGCGCGTTTCTCGGTCGCGTCGTCGGGGCCTGTCGCGATGGCGCTGGCGAGCATGCATGGGGACGGGCGGATCCGGGAACGCGCGGTCGCGGCGATGGTCGGTCGGCCGTGCCCGGAGGTGATGCCGTTCCTGGTGCTGCGTGCCGGTGATTGGGTCAAGCCGGTACGGGACCGGGCGCGGGCCGGGCTGGCGTTGTTGCTCGCCGACGATCCAGGTCGCTACCTGCCGGCGGTGCTGCCGATGGCGTTGCGCCTCGACGCGCGGCTGCGTGGTGGCTTCGCCGTCATCCAGGTACAGGCGGCGTTGCTGTCGAGCCCGGCGGAGGTGTGGCGCGGGCTGCTGGGATCGGGTTGCCGCAGGCAGCGGCGGTTCGTGTTCGACATTGTCGTGGCTCAGGGCTGGCTGCGTCTGCCCGACTACGTGACCTGCGCCGAGACTGACTCGGATGTGGGGATTCGGGTCCGGGCGGCTGAGGCGGCCTGCCGTGAGGCGGTCTGGACGCGCCGGCATGACGTTCTATATCGTCTGGCCCGGTCGGTTCGTGCTGAGGTACGGGTGGTGGCGCTGACCGGGCTGGTGCGGGTTGGTCAGGACAGTGACGTTGCCGCGTACCTGGACGATGACGCGCCGCTGGTCCGGGCGGTAGCGCGGGACGCGGCGCGTCGGATCGGCATCGACGCCCGGGCGCATTACCGGACTGCGGTCAGCGCCGGAGAGCCGGCGCTGGGTGTGATCGTTGGGCTTGCCGAGGTCGGCTCGGCAGCGGACACCCCGCTGCTGCGTCCGCTGCTGAGTTACCCGCAAGCCAAGGTCCGTGCCCAGGCGGTACGAGGCCTGCGCCTCCTCGATGCAGTTGTCGCGCAGGAGATGCTTCCGCTGCTGTGGGATCCGTCGCCGGCGGTGGTCCGGGAGGTGACCACCGCGCTGCGGCCCTTGACCGGTGCCCTGCCGCGGGGCTTGCCGTGGGAGCTGCTGGCGGATGGCCGGGTGGAGTTGCGTCGGGCCGGCTACCGCCTCCTGCGTGGCCACGGCGTCGACGTCCAGTTGCGTGCTGCCCTGATGCTCACCCTCGACCCGGACCCACGCCTGGCCGAACGTGGCAAGGCCGACGTGACCTGCCTCGCCCGCGACGGCGCACGAACCACCTGGCGCCGCACCCCTCGGCCGCAGCTGTCGGTCACCGCTGCCCAGCACGACGAGCTCGTCGCATTGGCGGCACAAGCGGTGTTGGCACTCGGCGAGGACACCAGCCGGATGCTCACCACGTGGCTGGCGGATACCCGCCCCGACACATGAGTGCGCTCCCCGCCTCACAAAGGTCTTTGGCCGACCCCGGGCTGGCGGATCTGCGCGGGTGCGTGGGGGACTGCACGAGGAAATCGCCACCGATGGATACTCGATCGCGGCAGCGTGACGTCAGGCCCACACCTGGACCGCTTCGGCAGCACGCTGGTTCCTCACCCGGCAGATTCCGGCCGTTCGGCCAGACCAACCGCGACTTGCGGCAGATGAGGATGCCGCCCGCGTCAGGCATCGGGCTGGTGCGGTAACGACGGCTCCAGATCCGCCATCCTGGTGAGATGCCGCATCTGGAGCCGTTCCTGAGGTTCGCACACGAGCGCCGCGATGGGCTGCACTGCTACGTGGCCCGTGCCGACGAGGCGGATATGCCTGGCCCGATGTGGCCGGGGCTGTGGGAGCAGGACTATCCAGACGATGCGGATCTGAATCCGTGGTGTCGCTAAGCGATCAACAACGGCGACGGTGAGGCCCTAGCGGTGTGGCGGGCGCTGACCTGGGAGCTGACCGCGGGCCGGAGCCGGTTCGCCATTCCCGCCTACTACCGCGACGAGGCAGCTCAGCTGCGGAGTATGAGCCGGGAGGCGGTGCGGCTGGTCCGCTGGGAGTACGAGGTCGACGTCAAGCAGTCCGAGTGGCTCAGCGCAGATGTCGGGTTCGTCCCGGCCCGCGCCTGCGTTCCGCTGCGGCCGGCGCCGGGCCTGTGGCAACGAGAACACGCCGGCTTCGCCGGCCTGTTCACCTTGGCCAGCTTCCGGCACCTCACCGACCTCGCCCTGGCCGTGGGAGGCGACGCTACCTCGGAGATTACGCTGTTCGCCCTCCACGATCCGGGCCGGACCCGCCTGCTGGCCTCGACGCTGAATCAGGCGCACCGTCCTGACCTGGCCGAGATTCTGCAGCCCGGTGACATCTTCGTCGACCTGTCCGTGGTCCACGATCTGGGTGCCGGCGCCGCCAGCTATCTCACCGTCAAGACACCCGAAGCCACCGACAAGGTCGAACATCTGGCCGAGCACTTCAGGGAGGCATTTCGCCGTTACGCGAACGCGGCCAGCCAGATCCGTACCTTCGACGAGTTCCGCAGCGCGATCGATGATCTGCTCGCCCAACCCGCAGCATCGGAACCATCTGACGGCGCCCCCTCCAACGCACGCTGCCACGCTCACCCAGCGGCAGAAGCGGGCGTCGGGGTCCACTTGGCACGTCGCATCCGGCCGTCGTCAGCTCAGCCCCAGATTGTGCTGTTCGAGGGCGGCCTCGATGATGTCCAGTGCTTTCGGCCCCACGCCGTGCAACCTGGCAAGCTCTGCGCGTGGCACACCGGCGAGCTGGCGTAGCGCGGTGTAGCCGGCGGCGTCCAGCGCCCGTGTCGCGGGTGTCCCGATCTTCGGCAAGGTGTCAAGGGACGAATTCACCGCTTGATGCTAGACCGCAGATCCCACGCCCGATGCATGCACTTGTCACGGCATGAGCGGTTGTCCTATTGCTAAATATCGAGTACTGGCCGATGATCGACGTCGTAATGGATGCGAACCGGCTGTCGACGTTGTGGGACCAACGGTGGCCGGGTTGCTCGAAGCTGCCCTATGAAGTGCGGGAGATCCGGGACCAGTGGGTGCGGTTCCACGCCTTGCCAGGCTCGCAGCGTTACCCCGACACGGAGATCGAGTACGGCATCGTTCTGGCTCGACACAACACCGTCTTGGCGGAGTTGGTGACCGGCCCCGCCGTGCTGGTGATAACCGCTGGCTATTCGGACCAGCCCGACCCGCGGGAACCCGGCCGATCAGCTGAAACCATCGAGGCGCACCGGTCCGGGGCATATTGGACGAGTAGCTGCATCGATGACGAGCCGGGCTTCGAAAGCTGGATGCATCTCTATGCCAGCGAAACAACCTGGTCGCCCGGCTGCCTCGACCCGCTGCTACGCCACGTATCCGACGGCGTCATCGGCAACGTCCTTGTCTGTGACGTAGATCTGAGCTGGCTCTATCACCCGTACGACGGGGGCATGGACATCGTCCTGCCCACCACCGCTGACCGTGACGCCCTGCGGAGCCGACACCAGGACTGGCTCTCCGCACACCCACGAGGCCTGTAGGACTCATGTCCCAGATACTGCCAAGCAGCGCGAGTACCGAATGGCGCGTCGCGTCTCAGGTGCTGGCGGGGTAGTACTTCATGCCGTCGGGGCTGGGCGTCAGGATCGCGTGATAGCGCTGGTCGCCGTTGTTGCCGTGGTCCTCATGGACTTCGAAACCGATGAGTGCACGGTGGAACGGCACCTCGCCGTGAACGGCGATCGCGATGTCGGCCAGCCACCGGTCGAGCGGGCTACGCCAGGTCAACGATTCCACGCCGCTGGATTCGTCGAAGGGGTAGCCGCCGACGCGGCGGTCGACTCGGGCCAGCGCGCCCAGCGGTAGGTAAAGCTCCAAGGTATCCGTCCCCTCGTACCGGGACAGGAAAGCACCGCAGACGACGCGGGCGCCCGAGGGCAGCGTCAGCGTTCCGCGTACGTGACCATGCTCGTGGAGAGCCACCACGCCAAGGTCGACTGCCGCGAACCCGGTCCCGTCGCCGCGAAGACGATGGCAGCCCTGGACGTCGGCGGCACGCCACAGGCACGATAAAACCCGGCCGACGGTGGCATCGTCAGATGCGCCGAGCACCAGGCACAGTTCGTAGAAGCCACCCGTCCAGTTCTCGTCGTCGTTCATATCGTCCGCGATCCGCACCGCATCACCATCGCCGATTCGCCCGCAGACGTCACCCTGGTTATCCGTGCCGCACCGCGTCGCGGCCATGAGCCGACGAGCCGGTACGCGACGGATGGCCCAGCGGATCAAGCTGTCTGTTCCGGTGGTCGAGCCAGCGGCGCACTGCCGCGAGGTCGAGGTCGGTCAGTCCCACGTGCGGGTCGACGCGGTTCAGCAGCGTCGGGTGTGGGTGATGTGCGGCGGCCCATCGCCGGTCGGCGTCGGTGATCTCGTCGTCGAGCCAGACGAATGGACGTTCTGCCGCCCACCGCGCCACCGATGCGGTCTTCCAGTGCACCCCGCTCGGTGGTTCTTCGTCATCGTCGATCCAGTCGACGACAGGCAGAGCAGGTAGGCCGAGCCGAGGTGCCACTACCTCGTTCGCCTCGGCCATCCACGTACTCGCCCAGACCAGCTCACCCGGCAAGGCGAGGAGCCGGCGACCGTCATCGAGGTCAAGACGATCCAGCAGGGGATTGCCGTAGCAATCGGGACCGTCTTCCGCGCTGCCGCTGTGTGCACGCCCGGCAGCGGCTGGCCGGGCCCGAAACGGGATGAGCACACCGTCGATGTCAACAAAGACCACCGGTCTTCCGTCGCTGGCAGACACCGCCGAACCGTACCGCTCATCGGCGGTCAGCGATCGTCGCGGCCAGCTACCCGAACCTGACGTAGCGCGCGGCCTGCGGCTGAAGCGGATGCAGGGCAAGGCGCTGAATTGGCGCACTCCGCGTGGCGTTGATGACGGACACGACCTCGACGAGCGCCGGCACATGGCCGGCCTAACCCTGGGCGATACGGCAGGCCGCCCAACCATGACTACGTCGGGGCGCCACCGACCGGGCAGCCCACCTCACCTCCTGCCGGCGGCGAATGAGCGAAACTCTTTGCAAGATCGCTGTGCGTAAGGATGCTGGCCTCGGTCAGGCGGTGATTGGTGGGCGCTGGGCGTTTTGAGTCGGTAAGGAGTGGCGGCGGGTCTGCCACTGAACATTGCCTGTCGATGCGGAGCGTGTTTGTCCTTGGTGGACCTTCGTTCGGGTCACCTCGGTGAGGTCTTGTGTCGAGGCTTGGCGATGTCTAGCGTGTCGATCACTTTCTTGATCGACGGGGAGTGTTGCCATGTTTGCTGGCTGCCGCGGGGGCACCGCATTTGACCGTTTTGGCGTACGTGGAAGGGTCAGGGCGGGAGTTCTGGCGGTGGCGGTGCTGGCGGGGTTGCTGCCGGTGGTGCAGGTGCGGGAGCCGGCGGCGGCTGCTGCGCCGGCCTTAGCGCCGGGTGATTCGGCGTCGGTGGCGAGTCGCGGTTTGCGGCAGGTGGAGCAGGGCCCGGATCCGGACGATGAGCATGCGGTGACTGAGCCGTTGCCGGAGGCGGAGTTCCCGGCCGGTGGTGAGACGGTGCTCGATCTTCAGGACGCGGCCGCTGCGCGGCAGGCGTTCGGTGTGACCGTGGCGCAGGCAGGCGACAGTGTGGCGGGGCGTGGTGTGGCCGTCGATGAGGTCGGTGCGGTGCGGGTGCGGGCGTTCGACCGGGCGGCGTCGGTGGCGTTGGGTAATGCGGGTCCGTTGTATTCGTTGGCGCGGGCGGATGGGTCGACGGCCACTGGTGCGGTGCGGGTGGAGATCGACTATTCGGGTTTCGCGGAGGCGTTCGGTGGTTCGTTCGCGGATCGGTTGACCTTGGTGCGGTTGCCGGAGTGTGCGGCGTCGACGCCGGAGGTGCCGGAGTGTTCGGCGGGTCCGGTGTGGGTGTCGTCGGTGAACGATCCGCATGCGCAGAAGCTGACGGCGGTGGTGGACGTCGGTGGTGACCCGAGCGGTGCCGGTGGTCGCAGTGGGGTGTTCTCGGGATTCGCGACGGACAGTGCGGTGGCGTCGGCGGGCGTGTACGCGTTGGCGGCGTCGGCGTCGGGTGGGTCGACGGGGTCGTACACGGCGACTGACTTGAAGGAGTCGGGTTCGTGGCAGGTGGGGGAGAGCGCGGGGTCGTTCTCGTACTCGTATCCGTTGCCGGAACCGCCGCTGCCGTACGGACGTGCGTTGGGGTTGGGATTGTCGTACAGCTCGTCGGCGGTCGACGGAATGACCCACGGGACGAACAACCAGTCGGGTCCGGTGGGCTTGGGTTGGTCGTACACGCCGGGGTTCATTGAGCGGGCATACAAGCCGTGTCCGGCGCATCCGACGGAGATGTGTTGGGAGTCGCCGGACGACCATGATGGTGAGGCGGCCACCAACGATCAGGGCTCGGCGTTGATGACGATCTCGTTGCAGGGTCAGTCGACGCATATCGTGAAGACCACGACCGGGGTGTGGAAGACCGTCGATGACCTGGGTTGGCGGGTGGAGTTCCTTGCCGGTGGTGCGGAGGACGACGGCTACTGGAAGGTGTGGACGCAGGACGGCACGGAGTACCGGTTCGGGTTCGAGCGGGATTCGGTGTGGAAGATGTCGTTCCTGGGCGATGAGGCGGGGGAGCCGTGTCATGGCTCGTATCCGGGTTCGTGTCGGGATCCGTGGCGGTGGAACCTGGACCGGGTTCGGGACGCGAATGAGAACGACACGGTGTTGTCGTGGACGCGGGAGACGAACCATTACAAGCGGGCGTTGACCGGGTCGGTGTTGGAGTACGACCGTGGTGGCTACCTGTCGGAGATCCAGTACGCGAGGAACTCGACCGAGGCGGGTGCGGTCCCGGTCGGCCGCACGGTGCTCAGTTGGGCGAGCCGGTGTGTGGAACGCACCGCCGAGGACGACCCGTTGAACAACACGCCGGCGGCGTGTCCGTCGATGTCGTCGAGCCCGTCGTCGTATCCGGACGTACCTGCTGATCTGAGTTGTGGGTCGTCGTCGTGCGGCAACTACAGCCAGTCGTTCTTCACCAGCCGGATCCTCGATCGGGTGACGTCGTATCAGTGGAACGCGGGTGCGGCGGCGTGGAACAACGTCGGTCGGGTGCAGTTGTCGTACAAGGTGATCAACCCGCCGGGGCTCACGGAGCGGGTGTTCATCCTGGACTACATCCGGCCGGTGGGGTTGATCGGCGCGGACGCGAACAAGATCGATCTGCCGCCGGTGAACCTCGACTACGTCGACGGGGTGCAGCCGGACTACCGGGACGGCCGGGTCGACTACGACGAGGCCGGGTTGGGCGTGTCGGCGATGCGGATGCCACGGCTGCTCGTGGCCCGTAACGGCATGGGCGGCCGTACCGAGGTCACCTACGGCACGCAGCGGCCGTGTCCGCAGGGCGGGTCGAACCAGTCGGGCTACACCACCTGGCACAACAGCAAGCAGGGCAACTGGGACGTCAACACGCAGGACTGCTACCCGATCTTCCACACCCCACCCGGCGCGGACCCGGGCTTCGGGATCTTCCACAAGTATCTGGTCAAGAAGGTCGTGGTGAAGGACCAGGTGGGTGGCTCACCGGACCAGGTCACCCAGTACGACTACTCCGTCGGCACCCCGGCCTGGAAGACCCCCCACAGCCCGCTGGTCGCCGACGAACACGAGACGTGGAACCTGTTCGCGGGCTACAACAAGGTCCGTGTCGTGCAGGGCTCAGGCACGGACCCGTCGAAGTACACGGTGTCGACGTCGACGTTCTTCCGCGGCATGTACCACGACTACTACGACCCCGGCAGCGGCGGCGGCCTCAAGGAAACCACCGTCACCGACTGGGCCGGCAACACCTACGACGACCACTACGCACGCGCCGGACGGGTCCTGCAGACCCAGCAGTACCGAATGACCACCTACAACGCCAACCCCGCCAACGCCTCCTACACCGAGGTCGGCAGCACCCGCTACGACCACGTCATCCAGGGCAACCTCAACGGCCCCGGCTGGTGGAACCCCCGCCAGGTCCGCGTCGGCCTGGAGAACCACCGCGTCAAACTCGAGGACGGCAACTGGCGGGAGACCTCCCAGCACACCGTCTACGACGCGACATACGGCCTACCAGTACGTTTCCACCAGTACCACCAGACCGGCGTCGCCGACAACATGTGCACCTCCTACACCTACGCCCGACGCAACGAGCCAGGCTCCTTTTACCTGGTCAACTACCCGGAACGGGTCGAGACCTGGTCCGGCGACACCTGCGGCTCAGGAACACTCCTGTCGCGCACCGTCACCTTCTACGACACCTACACCGTCGAAGGCTCCCAGACACCGTTCGACGGCAACGTCGCCGAGGTCCGCACCTACCACAGCCCGACCAGCTTCGTGTCTACTGGTCGGAGCACCTTCGACAACACGGGTCGACCGATCACCTCGACGGACTCGGCAGGGCTGACCACCACGACCAGTTACAGCCCGGCGGTGAACTGGCCGGACAACGGAATCACCAGCACGGTCGGTGGCGGCTTCAACCACGCCACCGTCACCCTGGTAGACCGGCACACCGGGCAGCCCTCACAGATCAGAGACCCGAACGGCAAGGTCACCGACCTCGTTTACGACCAGGTCGGCCGGCTCGCCGAGGTGTACCTGCCCGGGCAGGCCAAGTCATCCGGGGTGCCATCGCTGCGGTTCAGCTACCAGATCACCTCCAGTGGCACCGGCCAACCCACCGCACCCTCCCGCACCAGGACCGAAACGCTGCGTTCCCACAGCGGCAGCCCTGTGTTCTTGAACTCCTACCAGTACGTCGATGGTCTCGGCCGAGCCAGGGAAACCCAACAACCCGGCCCGAACGGCGGACGCATCGTCGCCGCCACCACCTACGACGCCCGCGGCAACGTCGCTGCCACCACCGACCGCTTCCACAACAGTTCCGCAGCCGGTGCCGGACTGGTCAACCCGAACCTGACCGCTGTCCCCGCTGTCCGCGAGACCACCTACGACCACCTCAACCGGGCAACCGTCGAGGTCGACAAGAAACTCGGCACCGCCTGGCGGCAGAGCACCGCGACCTACTACGGCGACCGCGTCATGGTCGTGCCCCCGGCCGGGGGCACCAAAACCGTCAGCCACCTCGACGTACGCGGCAACGTCACGCGCCTGGACGAGTACACCTCAGCCACCAGCCCGAACACCCACCAGAGCACCACCTACACCTACGACCTCCTCGACCAACTCACCGCCGTAGTCGACCCGGCCGGCAACACCTGGACCCACACCTACGACCTCGCCGGCCGTCTCACCCAGAAGGCCGACCCGGACGCAGGCACCAGCAGCACTCACTACGACGCTGCCGGCCGACTCTCCTACACCATCGACGGCCGCGGACAGAGAATCTCGGCCCAGTACGACGGCAAGTCCCGGACCATCGGCCGCTGGGCCGGCGACGTCGGTACCGGCACCCGATTGGCGAGTTACGTCTACGACAGCCTCGCCAAGGGACAGCTGACCTCGTCCACTCGCCACGACATCGGCGGCAACTACACCACCACCGTCACCGGGTACACGGACCGCTACCTGCCCACGGGTACCAGCGTCACCATCCCGGCAGCCGAAGGCGCCCTCGCCGGCACCTACACCAACACACTCACCTACGACAAAGCCGGAAACGTCACCACCAGCACCCAGCCAGCCATCGGTGGACTACCCGCCGAAACACTGACCTTCGGCTACGACAACAACGGCTACCCCACCACCATGACCGGCCTCGACACCTACGTCGCCGCCACCAGCTACTACGCCCACGGCCCCACCCACCAACTCCTCCTCGGCGCCACCGGCAAACGGGTACGCCTCACCCAAACCATCGACCAGCAGACCGGACGCCTCGACGCCACCAACATCGACCTCGAAGACAGCCCCGGCACCTTCACCAGCAAGTACGCCACCGGCTACCGCTACGACGCCATCGGCAACATCACCTCGATCCTCGGCAGCACCGACGGCACCGCCGACCAGATCGAATGCTTCCGCTACGACCCCCTCCGCCGACTCACCACCGCCTGGACCGGTAACACCCCTACTGCCACCGCCTGCGACCAAACACCGCAACGAGGCGGCAGCATCGACCCCTACTGGCGCACCTGGGGATTCGACACCGTCGGCAACCGCACCACCCAAACCGACCACAATCCCGCCGGCAACACCACCTGGACCTACGCCTACCCCAACCCGGGCGCCAGCCGACCCCACGCCGTCACCAGCATCACCGCCACCGGCCCCCTCGCCACCACACCGACCCGGTCCTACACCTACGACACCGCCGGAAACACTCTCACCCGCCACACCGACAGCGGAGTGGCGCAGCAACTGGCGTGGGATGCCGAAGGTCGCGTCGACACCCTCAGCGAAGGCAGTGACGAGAGCACCTACATCTATGACACCGCAGGCAACCGGCTGATCAGCCGCGGTCCTGACAAAGCCACCCTCTACCTCGGCGCCACGGAACTCACACTTCCCGCCGGCGCCACCCAGACTGACGGAACCCGCTACTACAGCGCCGCCGACGGCATCATCGCGGTTCGCACACACACCGGCCTCGTCTGGAGCGCAGGTGACCACCACGGCACCGAGCAGATCCAAATCAAGGCCGACAACCTGACCACCACCCGCAAGCGACTCCTGCCCTACGGAGAAGATCGCACCACGCCACCCTCCATTTTCCTCGGCACTCGGGGATTCGTTGGCGGCACCCAAGATGACACCGGTCTCACCCACCTGGGCGCCCGAGAATACGACCCCACAATCGGTCGATTCATCAGCGTCGACCCCATCCAAGACCTCGCCGACCCACAACAATGGAACGGCTACAGCTACGCCAACAACAACCCGACCAGCTTCAGCGATCCCACCGGCCTCTACGCCATCGGCGACCACGGAGGCAACCTCCGCGACTACAGCCCCAAACCCGGCAAGCACAAGATCGTCGACCACCGCCAACCCCACGAAAAGCGCCACAAGCCGCCCCGAGAACCCGAAAGGACGCAGCCGAAGGGCGGCGGCGGGAAAGACCCGGAACGCGCGCGTAAAGCCGCCAAGGACGCCTTCCTGCAGACCTACACCGAAGACAACCTCGCCTGCCGCGCCCACCGCAGCACCTGCTCCGCCATGCGAGACGCCGTCATGAATGGCTACGACCCCATCAAGGCCGAGATCCAGGTACAATGCGGCGACTTCAGCTACGACCGGTTCGCCTGCATGAACAGCCTCGGCTGGGAATGGGACTGCGGCGTCGCCCCCTGCCCAGAGTCCTGGATCTACAGCTGGGAACTCGCACTAGCCGCCACTGACGCCATAGCGATCATGGCCACCGTCAAAGCCATCCGGCATCTGTGCAGCTTCAGCCCCGAAACCCACGTCCTCCTCGCCGACGGCACCACCAAACCCATCAGCCAACTACTGGTCGGCGACGAAGTCTACGCAACCGACCCGCAGACCGGTGAAAGTGGCAAAAGGCGCGTCACCCGCGTGTGGGTCCACGAAGACGACCTCCACACCCTCACGATCGACGGCGTCAAACTCGACACCACCGAAGATCATCGCTTCTGGAACGCTACAGATCGTGAATGGCAGCGCGCCGACGCGCTCCGCCTTGGGGACCAGCTCGTCAGTACCGTTAGCGGTCCCGTACGAGTGACTGGCGGAGTTTCCGATTCTGCACGCCGTGCACTCGCCTACACGCTCACTGTGGAGGACCTTCGCACGTACTATGTACTCGCGGGCAGCCCTGTCCTTGTCCACAACGCCGGTTGTGACGAGTGGGCCGCCAGGTTTGTCCAGAGGAACGGTGGAGAAACTAAGAAGTTCTTTGGCCCCGGTGGCGAGGGGTTGCCTATGGGGCCCTACAGGCCTAAGGGGCAGGGTACCCCTGAGCTTGGTGAGAGCTGGTTCCATCACACCGTGGTGGTGAAGAATGGCAAGGTCTACGATCAGTGGCACCCGAAGGGAATTCAAATTGAAGAATTCAAAAAACGCTTTGATTACTGGGAAGACATGGACTTTGGTTTCTGATCATGCCCGTATCGCTTCCTGAATTCTTTCCCCGCCTGAAGAAACATCATGGAATCTATGTGATGCGACGCACCTATGAGGGCACCTGTGCGTTCCTTACGGGCTATGAGCAGGGTTCGGGCCATCCCATCCTCAGAGATTTTCACAGTTGGCTCGTTCTTAGGAGAAATGGGCGCCCGGAGCTCTACTGGCCACTACTTGTTCTGTGTGAGATTTATGAAGATGCGGCACTGCCGGATATTAGGTACTTCACGCCCGAGCAGGATGAGAGCGCAGTCGCACTCCTTTTTGGTCTGCTAGACGAATTCTTTGAGTCTATTAGTTCGGGGAGGGGTGACGATGTTTTGCATAATCCGAAAGCTCTTTGACTGGCCTGATTAGATACTTCTGTTTCTGTCAATTGGTGCTGGTGGCGGAGTGGCCGCTGTTCAGGGTCGAAGATTTTCTCGGCCGTGCTCGCCTGCCGGATGCGGCTGGCAGATGAGGAGTACGTGTTATCGCCGATACCGCTCAACGTTCGGATCTCGACGTTCGGTCTATCGATAGGCTGAACGAGATTGCGACCCAGGAGGGCGGATCCGAGTGGCCATGAGAGCCACGCAATGGCGGTGAAGATGACGGGCTGGCCGGTGAGGGGGCCGTTTCGGCGGCATGAGCAAGACGGATCAAGACTGTCGAAGCTGCCTGACTATCTGATCGAGACCGGCCGGGTCGCAGCGATCAGTGAGCGTCTTTCATCCTGCGTAGCGGTTGGCTTCGACGTGGTGCAGGACGAGGATGGCCTGCACGATCGCGGTCGCGCGGCGCGGGCAGCAGCGCAGTTTGGCCAGGACCTTCCAGGATTTGAGGGTGGCGATCGCGCGCTCGCCGCAGGCGCGGATCTTTGCGTGGGCCCGGTTGACTGCCTTCTGCCGGCGTGACAGCTTCGGCCGGAATCGGCGTCGTTTGAACGGGGTGCGCACGCTGCCACGAGCCCCTTGATAACCCTTGTCGGCGAAGGTCATCACGTCGGCGCTGGTCAAGGCGTCGATGATGCCGTGGGTGCGGGCGGCGGTCAGGTCGTGGGTCGAGCCGGGCAGCGCGGCCGAGGCCCAGACGAGCCGCCCGACCACGTCCGCGATGACCTGGACGTTCACCCCGTGACGCTTGTGCTTGCCGCAGTAGTACGGCTTCTGGTCAGCGACCCGGTCGATCGGGATCAGCGTGCCGTCCAGGATCGCGTACGCCAGCAACCGGATGCGCCACATCGCGGTGTCCAGGTCGTCGGTGGCCGAGCTGAGAAGGGCGATTGCTTCCTGGACGTAGCGCCAGGCGGTGGAGATCCCCCGATGTCGAAGCCGGCGGCGAGGCGGGTGTAGGTGTCGCCATTGCGCAGGTGGGCCAGGACCAGCAGAGCCTGATGGCCGGGGTTCAGTCGTCGCCATCGGGATCTGCGCTGCTGGCGGTAGCTGCGGATGCGGTCGGCGAGGTGGTTTAAGGTCCGGCTGGACAACGGAATCGCGGCAGGGTAGGACAGCATGGCGAGGCTCCCGGTCGGGGCATCGGGTTTTGGTCGATTTGCTGTCCTACCTGGAGCCTCCCCTCATCGCTCGACACCCCCTGCCAACCCGGACTGACCTGCAAGATCAGGTTGAGAAGGCTGTGAAACTTGGTGTTGGCCGGCCTGGGGCTGGCTGGCAGGGTCGGTGCCATGATCGCGACCGGGTGTGGCTCATGAAAATGGTTGCCCCGCAGGGTGCTCTCAGTGAGATCTGCCCATCCGGTCGGTGGTCGGGCGTCGGCCCTGCCCTCTCTCGGTGGCTTGATCAGAAGCTTGCCCGACCCGTTGCAGCGGGTCGTGGCTCATCACAGTCCTGCCTCGAGAGCACCTTTCCTGGGCCGACGCCGTCACGACGTCTCCCCGGGAAGGCAGTACGCCGCAATGGCCATCGTCGCAGACCAGTACGACTTCATCGTCGGTGTGGACACCCACGCCGCCTCCCACACCCTCGCGCTGGTCGCCGCAGGCACCGGCGCAATCAGTCAGCAGGCCCAGTTCCCGACCAGCCCCGCAGGGCTACGCCGTGCCGTCGGCTGGATCCAACGCCACACCCAACACGCGTCCACGCTGATCGTCATCGACGGCGCCGGCTCCTACGGCGCTACCTTCACCGAGCAACTCGTCGCGGCAGGTTTAACCGTCGCCGAGGCACCCGAGATCCCGGCCACCACCCGGCGTCGCCGCGGCAAGAACGACACCGTGGACGCCGTCGCGATGGCCCAGGCCGCTCGCAGCCTGGAGGCCGACCATCTCTGCTGGCCGCGGCATGCCGGCGATCGCACCGCGCTACGGGTTCTGGCAGCGGCTCGCGAGCAGATGAACGGCGAGCGCACCCGCGCGGTCAACGCGCTGACCGCGCTGCTGCGCACGGTCGATCTCGATGGTGACGCCCGCCGGGTCTTGACCACCACGACCACCACGACCATCGCGACCGTCGCGGCCTGGCGCACCCACAGCGACGGCACCACGCTGGTCATATGCCGGGCCGAGGCCATCCGGCTGGCCCGGCGCATCCGCGCTCTCGACGCGGAACTCGCCGCCAACCACGCGGCACTCCAGCAAGCCGTCACCGCGCAAGCGCCGCAGCTGCTTGCCCTTCCCGGCGTCGGCGCCGTCGTCGCCGCAACCGTCCTGCTCGCCTGGTCACACCCCGGACGCATCCGCTCCGAAGCCGCGTTCGCCGCCCTGGCCGGCGCGTCACCCCTACCGGCCTCGTCAGGAAACACCACCCGCTACCGGCTCAACCGCGGCGGCGACCGCCGCCTGAACCGAGCGCTCTACACCATCGCGCTGGTCCGCATGGGACACGACCCACGCACCCGCGACTACGTCGCCCGTCGCACCAGCGAGGGCCGCACCAAACGCGAGATCATGCGCAGCCTCAAGCGCTACATCAGCAGACAACTCTTCCGCACCCTGAACAGCGCTAACCCAGCCACCAGCACCACTTGACAGCTATAGAAGCATCTCAGTATCGAGACGGCGCGGCGGATCCTGCGTGAACGCGGCGTGACCTGGCAGGCGTCGAAGACGTGGAAGGCCAGCAACGACCCCGACTTCACCGCCAAGATGCGCCGGGTGCTCGACCTCTACGACCTCCACCCGCCGGCGGCCGGATCGTCTGCGTCGACGAGCTCGGGCCGCTGAACCTGCAACCGCGGCCCGGAATGCGTGGAAACCGCAGGGCCGGCCGGTCCGGCTGCGGGCGACCTATCACCGTGACCTCGATGTCCGGCACATGACCGCCAGCTTGACCTCGCCACGGGGAAGATCCACTATCGGATCCGGGACCGAAGTCTGACAAGATGGGCGAATGGAACGGATTGATCGAGCGTGCGTCGGGAAGTTCTAAGGTGGTGCCGTGGAGCAGTGGCTCAACTCTCACCAACGCTCATATGGCGCGAATCGACGGGAAATGGTTTGTGGCGCAGTTCGATCGGTCCAGTGGAGATCTAGTAACTGCATTCGTTCCCAATAATGGTCAGGTTGGCGCGATGCTGAGATTGTTGGGTAAGTGATATGGCTGCGCTTTATCCAGAGCCACCACACCTTACGGTGGCGGTCTATTCGGAAGGTGCGGAGCACGAGTGCTTCGCTACGCTCTGTCGACTGGTTGCAGCAATGGGCTGCGTTCCCAATGGTGCGGTTGAAGTAGCCCCGTGGGATGCAGAGTTCGAGCTGAGATCTGATCTTGCTGGGCGATCGGCGATCCTTGATGTAAAGCCAGATCGGTTTGCACGCATCGTTGCAGGTGAAGACGAGGGCGGGCGCGCGGTGCGCGCAGGGTATCGACGGAAAAGGGGCACTCTTGTCATCGTGGAGTACCTCGCTGCCTCGGGCGGTGACCGCCATCCGATAGCCGTTTCAGCCTCGGCTGACGGCCTAGGGATTCCGATTGACTTGTGGCGAAAGTCGGAGCGGGCTTCGGCGGCGAGGTTGGCCGACTGGGCCACGAATCTTCTTCGCAAGGCGACGGCTGAATGTGGCGTCTGGTACGGGGCTATTGGAGTCGAATACAGTCTGGCGACTCCGTCAGAATTGGCTGCTGGCGCTGCTGTATTGACATCCGAAGTCTTCGCCTCTCGGAAACTTGTTGATCACAATGATGACCTGAGAAAGGCGTTGTTGGATGGCTTCCGTGGCGGTGTGATATCTGAGTGGCCCAACGGGTGGTTCTGCTCTGGATGGGCTCCGTTTAACGCCGGAAATGGAATGCTGTCCGTAGACAAGGCGGCGACTAAGCGAGCCGGTGTCGCTTTGGGCCGCGCGGTGCTTAATCGCTGATGTGCTGCGAGCATGCTGAGCGCCGGTCTGGTCGTGATGTGGTTGGCTCGCGACACTGCCAGCCACATCATGGTCGTGGACCATCGACACCCAGCATCCGTGGCGACCCGATTATCGGCACAACTGTCGGTCTGCTGCCATTCTGATTATGTAGTCGAAGCCAAGCTCGGGCCTCGGACACAAAAACGCGGCGTTTGCGCCCAGTTCTACGTGCTGGTGACCAAGCATGCTTGACCACGCGAATCTTCTCTTCTCCACGGTCTCCGCTCGGTTGGTTTCGGGTGGTGGTGGCCGTGGTTGACACCTCGACAGGCCCGGTGATTCCACCGGTGGTCCTGTCTGACCTGGGGCCGACAGTCGAGCGCTCGACGAGCGGTGGATTGCGTCGTGGTCCGTTGCCGATGTCGTCGCTGCCGGAGCCGCGTACGAGTACCCGGGTCTACGCTGTGGTCGCGTTGGAGGGCAGTGGCCGGCTGCGGGATCGGTTCGTGGTGGGTGCTTTGGGGTGGCGGCCGGGTATCCGGTTGGACATTCGGGAGCGTGCCGGGATCGTCGTGGTGCGTGGTGATGATCAGGGTGTGTTCCGGCTGACCGGTCAGCGGCAGGTGCGTCTTCCTGCGGCGGTGCGGCATTGGTGGGCTCTGACGCCGGACGATCGGCTCCTTCTGGTGGCGGATCCTACGGTGGGGCTGCTGCTGGTGTGTCCGGTGGCGACGCTGGACGAGATCGTCACTCAGGCCCACGCCGCTGTGCTGGCTGGCGGTGTGTCGTGAGTGGTGCGAGTCGAGCCGAGCTGGAGGCGGCGCGGTTGTTGTTGGCGCGGATGGGCATCTCGGCGGCGGACCTGGTGGAAGCCTCGGTGGACCGTCCTGCGGCGCCGACGTTCGCGGAGTATGTGCCGGTGGTGTCGGCGGCGGTCAGTGTGGGGACGCGGCGGGCGTATGGCTCGTACTGGAAGCGGGTGGTGGAGCAGTGGGGGCAGCGTCGGCTGGATGAGCCGACGCCGTCGGAGATCGAGCAGCTCGGCGAGTACGTCAAGGCACACGTCGTGGCCCGCCGTAACGCGCGGGGTGGGCGTAGTGCGGTGGAGCATCTGATCGCGGCGTGATCAGGTGTGCCAGGAGACGGCGGAACTCGCCGAGGGTAAGAGGGATGAGGTCGTCATCGGATCTGGTGCCCCTCTTTCGCGGCGGCGGCGGTGACGGCGAGGTAGGCGTGGGCGCACACATCGAGTGGGCGCCGACATCCCCCGGCGTGGTACCGCGGTACCACGCCGGATGAGCACCGTGGTCGGATGGCGGGCCGCCCGACCGTCCGTAACGTCGGCCCGGTGATCGAAGTTCACGCCCTGACCAGGAGGTACGGCGGCGTCTCGGCAGTGCGGAACGTGTCGTTCCGCCTGGAACCCGGTGTCCTGCACGGGATCCTCGGCCCGGCCGGCGCCGGCAAGTCCACGACGCTGCGCCTGATGGTCGGGCTGGAACGGGTCACGTCCGGCCGGTGCCTGTTCGACGGCCGGTCCTACCGTGATCTGGCGTACCCGCTGCGGGAGGTCGGCGTCCTGCTCGCCCCGCCGCCGGCTCATCCCGGCCGCACAGGCCGCGACCACCTGCGGATCCTCGCCCGGACCCACGGGATCCCGGACCGCCGCACCGATGAGGTCCTGGAGCTGACCGGGCTGGCCGGCGTCGCGCGGCTGCGGGCCGGCGTCTATTCTCCCGGCCTGCGGCAGCGGCTCGGCCTGGCCGGGGCGCTGCTGGGTGACGCGCCGGCCCTGCTGCTCGACGATCCGGCGGCCGGGCTGGACCCGGACGGTGTCGCCTGGCTGCGTGCCCTGCTCCGCACGCTCGCCCGCGAGGGCCGGGCCGTCCTGGTCACCGGCCGCCTGACCGGGGAACTGGCCCGCGACATCGACCGGCTGATCATTCTGGGGCGGGGCCGGGTGCTCGCCGACGCTCCGGCGGCCGAGGTGATCGCACGGAACACGGTCCCGGCGGTGTGGGTCCGCCCGGACCGCCCGGGCGACCTGGAGAAGTTGCTGCGTGGGCACGGCGCGGCCGTCGCTCTGCGCCCGGACGGCCGCTTGGAGATCACGGGGCTGACCTCGGCCGACATCGCGGGGCTGGCCGCTCGCGCCGGGATCCTGCTGATCGAGAACACCCCGGTGGACGCCTGCCTCGATGACGTCTACCTGGCGCTGGCCCGCGGCCGATGATCCGCCTCGTCGCCGCCGAGTGGCTGAAACTCCGTACCCTGACATCGTTCTGGATCTGCGCGGCAACCGCGCTGGTCCTCACCCCCTCGGCCGCGGCGGTGTCCGGGCTCCTGGCCGCTGTGGTCCTCCAGACGGTGATCGTCGTGCTGGCGGCTGTCGTGCCCGGTGCGGAGTACGCCAGCGGCACCATCCGGACGACCTTCCTGGCCACGCCCCGCCGGATCGCCGTGATGACCGCGAAGGCCCTGGTGGTGGCCGTGGTCGCGGCGGTGCTCGGGGCCGTGTGCCTGATGCTGGCGTACGCTGTCGTGACGCCGGTCGATGTGCGCTACGGCACAGTCGTGGGCCGGTGGGCCGTCGATATCGGATACTGCGTGCTCGTGGCGCTGTTCGCGTTCGCCGTCACGCTCGTCGTCAAGCACACGGCGTCCGCTGTCAGCCTCGCCCTCAGCGTCGTCCTGCTGGTCAGATTGGTGCTGATGGTGGTGAGCATGATGTTCGGGGCCGACCCGTCGACGGCTTTCTGGAACCTCTGACCCGTGGAGCCCGACACCGGGATCCGGGTCTTCTGGGCCCACCATCCCCACCTGGCCACCGTCATCGTCGTCGTGGTCAGCCTCACGGCCGGCCTCGACTTCGACATGCTGACCGGCGACATGACCCGCGCCAGTTGGTGGGCGGTGGCCGTCAACACGGTGATCTCGCTGGCGCTGATCTGGCGGCGGTCGTGGCCGTGGGCGGTGCTGGCGGTGACGGTGACTGGCGACGTCCTGACCGGCGACACCCAGCTGATCGCGTTCGCTGTGGTGATGTATGCGCTGGTGGTACACCGCTCGTTGCGGGCTGCGACGATCGGCGCGGTGCTCTCGGTGGCCGTGCTCGGGGTGGTCACCTTCCAACATGAGGGCCGCTACGGGCTCGGCCCCTTCATCGGCCTCTACGGCCTCGCGGTGATCATTGCGGTGCTGGTCGGCGCGACCGTCGCCACCCGCCGCCGGCACGTGCGGTCACTGGAGGACCGGGCCGCCCGGCTGGCCCGTGAGAAGGAGCAGGAGGGCAAGCTGGCCGCCGCGCGCGAGCGCGTGCGGATCGCCCACGACATGCACGACATCGTCGCCCACAACCTGACGATCATGGTCCGCCTGGCCGACGGCGCGACCGCGGTCGCCGACACCGACCCGGAGCGTTCCCGCAAGGCCGTGCAGCGGGTCGCTGCCCTGGGACGGGAGGCGATGACCGACATGCGCCGGCTGCTCGGCGTGCTGCGCGAGGACACCCCGGACACTCCTGGTGACCTGGAGAGCCTGATCGAGACGTTCCGGATCGCCGGCCTGCCGGTGACCCTGCGCCGCCACGGGCCGGATCCGTCCTCACCGGGTCTGCAGCGGGTGGTGTTCCGGGTCGTGCAGGAGTCGCTGACCAACGCGCTGCGCTACGCCGACAGGCCCACCGACGTCCTGGTCGACCTGGACTACGGCGACGACCCGATCCGGATCATGGTCGCCGACGACGGCCGGGGCACCACGCCGGCCCCGTCGGTCGGCAGCGAGCAGGGTCTGAACGCGATGCGCGAACGAGTCGCCATGTACGGCGGCACCGTCGAAGCCGGCCGTCAGGTGGTCGGGTGGACCGTACGAGTAAGCCTGCCCCATCCCGCGGAAGGCGCCGATGTCTGAGATAACCCTGCTGCTCGTGGACGATCAGGAACTGCTGCGCGAGGGCATGGCCATGGTCCTCGGCGCGGCACCCGGCCTGCGTGTCGTCGGTGAGGCCGGCGACGGCCGGGCCGGTGCCCTGCTGGCCCGGGAACGCCGCCCCGACGTGGTGCTGATGGACGTCCGGATGCCGATCATGGACGGGATCGAGGCGACGCGGGACATCGTCGCCAACTGTCCCGGCACCCGGGTCCTCATCCTGACCACCTTCGACCTGGACGAGTACGCGTTCACCGGCCTGCGCGCCGGGGCCAGCGGCTTCCTGCTCAAGGACGCGCCCTCGGCCGACCTGATCGACGCGGTCCGCACCGTCGCAGCCGGCGCGGCGGTGGTCTCGCCCCGGATCACCCGCGCCCTGCTCGACCACTACCAGGGCGGGCGGGCCCCCGACCCGGCGGGCACGGGCCTGCTGGAGGAACTGACCGCCCGGGAGCGCGAGGTGCTGGTCGCGATCGGCCGTGGACTGTCCAACCCTGAGATCGCCGGGGAGTTGTTCCTGTCCGAGTCGACGGTGAAGACCCATGTCGGCCGGGTGCTGGCCAAACTCGGGGCCCGCGACCGGGTGCACGCGGTGATCTGGGCGCACACGAACGGGCTCGTCTGAGTCGTGTGGTACCGCGGTACCACTCAGGATGAGCACCGTGGTCGGATGGCTGCCCGGCGGGGCGTCCGTAGTGTCATTCCCATCGACGAGGTCGATGAGAACGGCCTCTGAGCAGGAGAAACCCACCCCGCGTCGCGCCGGAAGAGGAATGTGTCATGACCACCAGAACCCGCGTCAACCCCCTCGTGATCTGGGCGCCGGTCTCGGTCGCCGTGCTCGTCGCCGCGTTCGTGGCCTGGATCGGCTGGCCGGCCGGACCCGCCCAGCTGCCGCAAGGCGCCTCGACCGTCGACGTCTATCTGATCAGTGACGAGCTGAGCGAACCGGCCGAGCGCGGCCAGACCGACGGTTGGTTCGGCGGTCTCGGCCTGCCGTGCGGCACCGACGCGTGGTACGTCGAGGCGAACAACACCGCGATGTGTGCGGCGCTGGACGGCCCGAAGGGCACCGTCGTCGTGAACACCAGGGACAAGCAGATCTCGCTGCCCGACGCGTCGCAGGCCGCGCTGAAGGTCTGGGCCACCGAGGCCGACGCCGGCACCGAACAGCACACCACCCGCGTCCTGCTGGTGCAGGACAGCACCGCGGTCGCGATCGTCGCCCTGGCCAGTCCGGCCACCGCCGCCCCGGTCGACTAGCCCCACACCCGAATCGCGTGACGGGCGCCACCGGCGTCCGCGGCCCAGTCGCGCCCCTTTCCGCAGACAGGAAGTCCGATGAAAACAAAAATCCCCCTATTTGTCCGCAGCGTGTTGAGTGCGCTTCTCGCCGTGGTGCTGGCCCCGGTCGCCGTCGTGGTTCCGGCACGTGCCGCCGCTGACTTCACCTGGCGATTCGACGTCCGCTACCCGGCCGAGCAGGAACACTTTGTCGAGCGGGCGCTCGCGAGCGCCTACCCCGCCCGCTACTACGACCTCGATGCCGACGACATGCCGCTCGACCCGGACGAGCTGGTCAAGCGGGACCTGAACTGCGATGTCGGCAGCATCGCCGACAAGACCGCCGATGAGCTCATCTTGTGCGGCCTGAGGAAGAAGTACAACGCGAACCCGGACGGCACGCTGCCGAAGAAGGTGGAGATCGAGCTCCATCAGGGCACGGACACGACCACGATCGAGATCAAGGACACCACGCCACCGGACGCGAACGGAGGAGAGTGGGCGTCGGCCGGAATGTCGATCGTCGGTAATGTCCTGCGGGTCTTCCTGGAGGCAGCCTGCCTCGACTACCGCGTCAACCGGGGACACCTCGCTTCTGACCCGGTCGTGGTGGCCACCTGTGCCACCTTCGGCGAGGCACTGTCCAACTTCATCAGTCGTACTGCGGAGAACGCGAGGACCGGCCTGATCAACGACCTGCACGCCTGGGGCGCTGATGTCATTGCCGTGCTCGTCGCCGCCGGGGTTGCCGGCCTGTGGGAGTGGAAACTTGTCGGCCAGGTGGTGGACGATAAGGGGGAGTTCTTCCGACAGGTCGTGGCCGTCATCGACCGGATGGCGAGTGGTGTCGGCCGGGTCTGCCCGTTGTGCAGGACGTACCTCGGCTCCGTCTACAAAGCGCTGTATGACAAGTTCATCAGGTCCGCCCCGCCGGTCCCGGCGATCCCGCGGGGGCTGGCCGCGTTGCGGGTGATGCCGCTCGGTGACTCGATCACCTACGGCGTCGGTGTCGACAACCCGGACGGCACGGGATATCGCGCACGCCTCTTCGACGGGCTGAAGGACGACGCGGTGCTCGACCTCGTCGGCTCGCAGAGTTCGGGGACCCTGCCGGACAAGAACCACGAGGGCCATCCGGGCTGGCGGATCGACCAGATCGACCGGCTGGTGGAGTGTGCGATCCCGCGCTACCGGCCGAACGTGGTGCTGCTGCACATCGGCACCAACGACATGTCGCGCAACTTCGAGGTGGCCGGCGCTCCGGCTCGGCTGGACGCCCTGATCGGCAAGATCGTCACGCTGGCCCCGGAGACCACGCTGCTGGTGGCGCAGCTCGTGCCGGCGTACAACGCGGGCACCAACAACCAGGTGCAGGCGTACAACCGGGCTATCCCCGGCATCGTCGCCAAGCACGCAGCCGCCGGCAAGCGGGTCCGAGTGGTCGACATGAGCGCCGTGACGCGGGACGACCTGACCGACTCGGTCCACCCGAACGCCGACGGCTACCGCAAGATGGCCGACGCGTTTCTCGGCGCCGTCCGGGCCGCCCGCGCCGCCGGCACCATCGTCGACCCGGTCGGTGGGAAAGCCGACGCGTGCGCTGGTGAGGTCGGCAAGGCGCCCGACTCGATCTCAGACGGCAGCACCGCGTCCGGTACCGGGTGGCGCTGGGAGGGCATCGTCGCCC
Source organism: Micromonospora sp. NPDC047793 (assembly GCF_040642635.1). NCBI lineage: Bacteria > Bacillati > Actinomycetota > Actinomycetes > Micromonosporales > Micromonosporaceae > Micromonospora > Micromonospora sp. NPDC047793. The sequence continues at coordinate 33,598 of NZ_JBEYSG010000019.1, forward strand.
CGGGCGTCGGCGCACCCCGCAACCGGGTGCAGTTCGCGGACGTCGACGGGGACGGCCTGGACGACTACCTGGTGCTCGACGATCAGGCCAGGGTCAAGGCGTGGACCAACGCGCACACCCTCGGTGGCGGGTACGGCTGGAAGTATCGCGGGACGGTCGCGACCGGGGTGGGGGCGGTTCCGGAGAACGTCAGGTTCGCCGACGTCGACGGGGACGCACTCGACGACTACCTCGTGGTGGACGGCACCGGCCGGGTGTCGGCGTGGATCAACCAGTTCACCCCGGCGGGCGGGTTCGGCTGGTCGTACGCCGGGGTGATCGCCACCGGCGTCGGCGCCACCCGCGACCAGGTGCGGTTCGCCGACATGACCGGCGACGGCAAGGACGACTACCTGGTCGTCGACGATCAGGGCCGGGTCACCGCGTACGCCAACGCGTACTCGACCGCCGGCGCGTACGGGTGGTCTTCGATGGGGCAGGTGGCCAGCGGCGTGAACGCGACCCGGGACCGGGTCCGGTTCGCCGACGTCAACGGCGACGCCCGCGACGACTACCTGGTCGTGCACGACGAGGGGCACGTCAACGTCTGGTTGAACACGCTTCCCGCCCTGACCGTCCAGGCACCGGGAACCCGACCCCCGAGCATCGTGTGGCAGAACCACGGCCGCACCCTGACCGCCGCCGGCGTGAACCGCGACCAGGTCAGGTTCGCCGACATCAACGGCGACGGCAAGGACGACTACCTGTTGGTCGACTCCGCCGGCCGGGCCGCCGCCGCGCTCAACGACAGGTACGGCCGCCCGGACGTGTGGGACTGGCAGGGTGTGATCGGCCGCAACCCGGATCCCACGACCCGCAGCGGCATGGTCGACCTGACCGGCGACGGCCGAGCGGACTGGGTGGCGATCCGCGCGGACGGCAGCGTCGCCGCCTGGGTCAACCGGGTAGGCCAGGGCGGCGGTTACGGCTGGGACTACGCCGGAGCGATCACCACCGGCACCACTCCAGGCCGGGACCGGGTCCGGTTCGCCGACGTGGACGGCGACGGCAAGGACGACTACCTCGTCCTCGACGACAACGGCGCGACCCGGGCATGGCTCAACAGGTACACCCCCGACGGCGGCTTCGGTTGGAACTACGTCGGTGTCATCGCCCCGGGTGTCCAGGCACCGAAGGAACAGGTGCGGTTCGCCGACATGGACGGTGATCGCAAGGACGACTACCTCGTCCTCGGCGACGACGGCGGAGTGAGGGCCTGGCTCAACAGGCGTACCGCATCCGGGTGGGGCTGGGACTACGCCGGGTCGATCGCGCCGGGCCCGCACCCGGTGCGCGACGAGATCCACCTGACGGACCTCAACGGAGACTTCCGGGCCGACTACCTGCTGGTCGACGCCGCCGGACGCGCCTGGGCCTGGCTCAACGCGTACGGCAACAACCGCTTCACCTGGCGTTTCGACGGACTGGTCGCCTCCGGGGTCGGGGCGAGCGGCTCGCAGGTCAGGTTCGCCGACCTGAACGGCGACCGTCGGGCCGACTACCTGGTGGAGAGCCCGGACGGCCGGATCAAGGCGTGGACCTTCCACGGGTACGTGGTGAACGAGCCGGCGTCGCAGACGCCGATGCCCGGCGCACCGACCGCCCCAGACGTCGACATCACCTTCGATCCGTGTCTGCTGGAGGTGGCCAACCGGCTGCCCTGCTGACTCTCTCAACGAGCGCGACCGTCACCCGCCCCCGTCCGGCGGGTGACGGTCGCGCCACGACTGCGCCAACTCCACGCCGAGACGCTCGGCGGGGGCGAGGGTCGTCATGGGTACCGACGGCAGCCAAGACGACGTGCCCTCCGTCGGCGGGTCGTCCTCCGATTACGGGAGCAGGATGAGTTTGCTGGGAGGTGCTGCTCCCCGCGCACGCGGGGGTGATCCCACGGTGTCGAGGCCCCATCGCTCGATGAGCGGCTGCTCCCACACACACACACGCGGGGGTGATCCCTGTTCAACCGACTGGTGTGCGCGGAGGCGCAACTGCTCCCCGCGCACGTGGGGATGATCTCGTGGTGATCGGTCGAGGCGCAGTAGTCGCCGTCGGATGGGGTCGCGGTGCTGACGGTCGGATGGGACGGTGGACTTCCACGTCGTGCGGTGCCCGCCGGTGCCCGGTTGTCGCCGTTGCTGGTGCGGCAGGTCAGAACGGGTGCCCGGCGGCCTCATGTGGGACGTAGGGCTGAACGAGGCAGTCTCGTCTTGCGCGGCTACCGCCCGAGTGCCGCGAACGATGTCCAGCATGCGGAGTCGTCGCGGCCTGGATGGATCGCAGGCGGATGGTGAACTCCCGCGGGATGCCAGGACCAGAGGCGAGCAGCGGCACGGCGGCGGCGACCATTTTCAGTTCGTGCGTTTCGCGCAGGAGTGGCCAGGCGGGGTCGGTGGTGACGTCGTAGCCATAGGCAGTGGCGAGGCGGCGGTGGGTGCCGGATCGGTGGAAGCGGGCTTCCGACACACACCTCGTCGGAGGACCAGGCGAGGTTGGGCAGCCAGGCGCACTACGGACGTGATGCTGGAGGAGGATGGTGGCGTGCAGACGGATGAGGCGGTCCGGGCGGCGGCCTTGGCTGCTGCACAGGTAGGTGTGCCGGCTGCGGACCCGGTGGTTATCCGAGTCGGTGAGAACGGCGTCGTCCTGTTGCCCAAGGCTGGGGTGCTGGCGCGAGTGGTTCCTGGTCCTGAGGCTGTTCACCGAGTGCGGCGGGAGCTTGAGGTGGCCGGATGGCTCGCCTCGCAGGAGTTACCGGCAATACGGCCGGTTAGTCGGCTTCCGGTGGTGGTCGCCCCTTATGTGGTCTCGTTATGGGAGTACCTGCCGGATGCTCGCTCGGCTGACCTGGTGACGCTTGCTGAGTGCCTGCGTCTGCTGCACGACGTTTCCCCACCGGTAGGGGGGCTGCCTCGCCTGTCGCCGTTCGCGAGGTTCGACGACCAGTTGAACAGGGGCACCGCTCTGAGGGCGGGGGACCGGGCGTTTCTGCGGGAGCTTCGCGATCGTCTCGCGGCGCAGTGGGAGCAGATGACATTCGCGCTCGGGGAAACGGTGCTGCACGGCGACGCGCACATGGAGAATCTTCTCGTCACGGCCGATGGTCAGAGGGCCTTCGTGGATCTGGAGACCGTGTGTGTCGGGCCGCCGGAGTGGGATCTGACTCTCAGCGCTCTGTACTACGAGTGCGGGTGGTTCACCGGGCAGGAGTACGCGAGATTTGCGGAGACCTACGGCTATGACGTGCGTCAGGGCAGCGCGTGGCCGGTGCTTCGGCAGATCCGCATGATGCGGATGACCCTCTGGCTGGCGCAGTCGGCGGACAACGATGTACAGCGAAGACGACAGTTGACACATCGACTCAGCACATTGCGCGACGGATCGGCTCCGTCTGGCTGGACGGGCTTCTAGCCCTGCGACTCTGCAAGGCCGCCGAGCTGGCCCAGCGCCGCTGCCACCTCGTCTCGAAGGCCGGGTTCGACAGCATCGCTTCCGAGGATGCCGTGGAGGACGCGAAGATCGTCCTGTAGTCGGCTGGAGTGCACGCCTTCTGCGTCTGCTGACCCGGCGCGTGTTGAGTGTAGTGCGCCAGCAACATCGCCTTGGCGTGCCTGCAGGCAGGCGATTCGAATCATGGTCAGCGCTCGGGATCTGGCCACCTCCGTGGGATGGAGGCCGTACGCGGCATGTAGCCGCGCGATCGTGGCGTCCATCAGCGCCGGGTCACTGGTGGCTAACGCGAGGTCGCACATTGCATGACCGGCGTCGCCAAGAATCTGACCGAGGTCCGCGTAGTAGCCCCAGGTGGAGTCGTGGGTGCCATCTGCCGGGCTCGCCGCGAATTGATCGTCGCAGAAGCTGACCGCACGCAGACATTCCCCGGCGTCGTTGTTGTTCGCATGTGCCCGAGCTTCCACGATCCCTACGACTGCGCGGCCCAGTGGAGGAAGCGCGCGCCACTCGGCCCGTACCAGACCGATGATCTCTAGTGCTTCCTTAGCCTTGCCGCTGTAGGTGAGGTGTCTGCTCAGGCTGGTGACGGTGTGGGCACGCTGCTGGATGTCCTCAGCCTCGGTGGCGAGCTGGATTGATCTGACGAAGTAGCCCCTAGACGTGCCGACGTTCTCACCCGCATCGAAGCACGCCCAGCCCGCGAGGTCACCAAGCCGGGCTGCTGTGGAGAGCCACTCTCGACGGACCACATTGGTGGCTGAGGATTGACGGATTGCGCGGCTGGCCCACTCGAATTGACCGGCCATGGCGGCACGAGCAAGGCCGCCCCCGTACCGATGGTCCCAGTCCTCGAACAACGTGATGCTTCGACGGAGGGCTTCCACGTGGGGCCGCTCGATTCTCTTCGGCACCTGCATGTCCGGCGCCCACGGCCCAGGAAACTCTGCCATCTCGTCCGGCAAGGCGCCGATCCACGCAGCCTCCGTCAACGATCCGAGACCAATATCTGCGCGTGCTGTGCGGCGGGGGCTGTACAACCCGAGTTGAGCGTCAGTGGTGGTGCCGAGGACGGCACGTAGCGCCGCTCGCCGTTCGGCGCTGGGCCAGCGATGTTCTCCGCGCTCCAGTTTGCCCACCCATCGGAAGTCCACGTACTGCGTCGCCATGTTCCGGGAGGGGTAGAGAGCGTCCAAAGCAACGTTGATTGCGTCGGCCAGCTCCGCACGGGACAGGGACTGCCCAGGTCGCTGCGGTGAGGGCAGACTGTTCCGCGCGCTTCGAAGCGCCGTGTTCGGCGTGATCACCGTATCCGCGTGGCGAGGCATTGCTTCCCCTCTGCGCCAGCAGCAGGCCGACGTCGATAACCCGTAAGGCTTACACAAACGATGAGATCGTACGCGGAAAATGGTGGCTGAGTCATGGGCGACACTACGAGTGTTCCGGCAGGAGATCGCTTACCGCATCGTCGTATTGCTGTAGCTGGCGGCATATCCGCTGGCCATGCGCTGGTTAGGGCGTTAGTCGCGGTGCGTTGGTCGGACCGAAGGTCGGGATTCCCCCTTACGTGTTATTGGGTGATCGTTGAATCGCAACAGCCTTCCGTCGTCCAGGAACTGTCGGAGCGATGACTGATCCCCAACTGCCGCTGGTCCCCGTGCTCGATGCGGAGGACCACGCCGCTGACCACTTCTGGGCGTACCTGGAGGACCGTAGTGTGCGGTTCCTGCCGCTCCAGCTTGCGCCGATCTTCTTCTCGACGCTGCGGGAGTCGGTCGCGGGCCGGGGTGATCCGGCGGCCCGGCGGGCGGGTCTGGCGGTGTTGGCCCGCATGTACCGCCGGTTCGGTCTGCAGCTGTATCACGACACGTGTATCGCGGCGGCCATGGTGGACACGGTCCGGCGGTTCCCCGACGACCGGTGGGGTCAGGCCCCGGCCGGTGCCTGGGAGCGGGGGTGTCGACGGGCGTTGCGGTTGGCGGACCGGGCGGCGAGCGTGGTGGGGGAGGGGCCGCAGGTCACCATCGGTGAGGTCGAGTCCCGCGAGTCGCCGTCAGACGGTGTCGCGGCGCTGACGGTACGGCCGATGCGGCGGCTGCGGTACCTGCCGGGTCAGGCATTGCCGGTGTGTACGCCCCGCCGACCCGGGCAGTGGCGGTGGCTGTCCCCGGCCAACGCGCCGCGTCCGGACGGGACGGTGGACTTCCACGTCCGCGCGGTGAGCGGCGGTCGGGTGTCGCCGCTGCTGGTGCAGCAGGTCACGGCGGGGGAGACGCTGTGGTTGGGGCCGCCCTGCGACGTCGGATTGTCTCTCGCTGCTGCCGGTGACGCGGATCTGCTGCTGGTGGCCGGCGGCACCGGGTTGGCGCCGCTACGGGCCCTGGTCGACCAGTTCGCCGCCGCCCCAGGCGGGCGGCGGGTGACGCTGGTCGTCGGCGCCCGCACGGTGCTGGACCTGTACGACGCGGTCGCGGTGGACCGGCTCGCCCACACACACCCGGACTGGCTGACGGTGGTGCCGGTGTTCTCCGCCGACCCGCACGTCGACCCCGCCGCGCAGGGCGACGCGCTGAGTCTGGCCCTCTACCACTACCGGCGGGGACAGGCGATCTATGTGTGCGGCCCCACCCCGCTGATCGCCGCCGCACGGCGGCGGCTGCCGCTGACCGGAATCCCCGCCGGTGACGTGCACCTGGCCACCACCTTCGACCGGGCCCTCGACAACACCCGGTGGACGAACCAGCACCCCGACACCACCGGCCGACCGGACCCGTGCACCGGCGACCACCCATCCGACCGATCCTGGGGGAGCTGACATGCTGCCGACGAACCCGGCCGTGCGACCCGCCCACCACGGCGACTCCGCCGCTCTGGCCGCCCTGCTGGCCGGGCAGCTGCACCGCCAGCGGCTGGGTGCCTGGTTGGTACCCGACCCCACCGCACGCCCGACGATGCTGCACTCCTACGCCCGGCTCATCGTCGCCCACGCCCTCACCCACGGCCGGGTCGACACCACCGACGACCACACCGCCGTCGCCATCTGGCACACCCGACCCGAGACCTCGACCGCCGGCCACGACACCCTGCCCCTGCTGCCCGGCGGACGTCACGGCCGCTTCGCGCTGCTGCACACCTACACCGCGACGGTCCACCCCGGCACACCCCACCACCACCTCGCCCACCTGGCCGTCCGCCCCGACCAGCACGGCCAGGCTGCCGGCCACGCACTGCTGACCCACCATCACCGGCACACCGACCCGCAGGCACTCGGCGCGTACGCGGACGTCAGCACCCACCGCCCCCGCGACCACCTCCTCGCCCGCGCCGGCTACCTACCCCGTACCCCGATCCTGCTGGCACCCGGCGGCCCAGTGCTGTGGCGGATGTGGCGCCCACCCCACCCGGCCCGCCACCCCCGCTCGTGCGCTGCGGAGCTGCCCCGTCGGGTCCGCCTCCACCGGGCCGCGACACCGTTCCACAGCACCGTGCTCACCACTGCCACGCCACGGTCACCCTGACCCGCTCACCCCGCCGACCATCACCCGCTGCCGCCCACCGCCGCCCAGCGGGCCACTGCACCACGCCCTCGCACTCTCCAGAAGGGACCACTTCCCATGCTGTCCACCAGCCACCCCCACACCACCCTCGCCCTGCGCAGACGCACCCTGCACCGCGCCACGACCACACCCCTGGGCGTGGCGGCCCCCACCGCAGCGGGCGCCGACACCACCCCGGGAGCCGCCATGCCCAGCGAATACCTGTGGGGCTACGCCATCCGCCGCCAATGGCCCGACGGCAGCCACGACCTGTTCGGCTTCACCCCCGACCCGCAGACCGCCGCCCACCGCCTCACCCGCGACCGCAGCTACTGGCGCACGGGCCCCATCCGCCCGACGGCCGTGTACCTGGTGCCCACCAACGACGCCACCGTCCACCACCACCCGGTCACCGGCTGCCGCCACCACAGCTGCCCCGACAACCCCGACCGGAGGCCCACCCCGTGACCGGACAGGTCCCCGTCGCCCTCGCCCGCCGCACGCTCAGCCCCGTCGGCCTGTGGATGTTCGGCGCCGCCGCCTCCGCACCCATGGTCGTCCTCGCCGCCGGCATCCCCGCGATCTACGCCACCACCGGCGTCGTCGCCCTACCCCTCACCTACCTGCTCGTCGCCGCAGGCGTCGCCGTCCTCGCCGTCGCCTACACCAGCATGGCCCGACAGATCACCCACCCCGCCGCCTACTACGGCATCCTCGCCCACACCCTCGGCCGAGGATGGGGCGTCGCCGCCGGCATGGTCGCACTCCTGGCCTACGGCGCCATCCAGACCAGCCTCTACGGCCTCGCCGGCGCCACCCTCGCCGCCCACCTCGGCGGCACCTGGTGGGTATGGGCCGCCATCACCCTCACCACCGTGGCCACCCTCGGCGTCCGCACCATCGTGCTGTCGACCCGCCTGCTGGCCGCAGTCCTCGCCCTGTCACTGCTGATCATGGCCGTGTTCGTGCTGGCCGCCCTGACCCGCCCCACCACCGACACCCTCGCCTGGCACGGCTTCGACGCCTCCGGCCTCGCCGTCACCGGCATCGGCGGCGCCGTCGCCTTCAGCGTCGCCTCCCTCATGGGCATCGACGCCCCCGCCAGCTTCGCCGAGGAAACCACCGACCGCGCCGCCATCAGCCGCGCCACCATCGCCGCCGCACTCCTGCTCGGCGCCGTCTACGCCACCGCCGCCTGGGCGATGGGCGTCACCGTCGGCCCCGACCACATCGCCCACGCCGCCGCCGACCCCACACCCCTGCCCTACACCATCCTCGACCGCGCCGGCACCGGCTGGTCCACCGCCGCCGCCGTGACCCTGATCCTCGCGATCGTCACCTCGATGCTCGCCTTCCACAACGTCTTCGCCCGCTACGTGTTCGCCATGGCCCGCGAAGCAGTCCTCCCGACCCGCCTCGCCGGCACCAGCGGCGGCACCCGCCTCACCGCACCCCGCGGCGGCTCCCTGACCCAAACCGTCCTGGCCGCCGCCACCGTCGCCGGATTCGCCGCCACCGGCGCCGACCCCGTCACCACCATGTTCACCTGGCTGTCCACCCTCGGCGCGATGGGTCTGCTCACCCTGCTCCTCGCCGCCTCCACCGCCGCCCTCACCGCCCCGGCCAGCCTCCACCACACCCACACCACCCGGTGGCAACGACGCATCGCCCCCACCCTCGGCGTCGCCGCCGGCACCACCCTGCTCACCACGATGCTCGGCAACACCGGATCACTGCTCGGCGCCGCACCCGGATCACCTCACCCGTACCTGCTACCGGCGATCCTCACCACCACCGCCGCCCTCGGCGGCATCTGGGCCGCGCACCTGCGCCGCACCCGCCCCGACATCTACGCCGGCATCGGCCGCGGCACCCCATCCACCCACGCCGTACCCGACGCCATCACCATCTCCATCTGACGAGGCCCGCCATGACGATCCACGCCGCCACCAACGCCGGACACCACCGCCACGACCCGCTGCACCCCAGCTGGCAACCGCCACAGCACCCACCACCACCGGCCACCGCGCACCGGCCCCCACCCGGCCACCGGCCCCCACCCGGCCACCCACACCACTCGCCCTACCCACCCACCCCGCACCCACTGACCGCGCCGCACCCCACGCCCACTACGCCACCCGACACGGCCCGCCACCCCGACACCGGCCACCACCCCGACAGCCGCACCGACCCGGGCCACCACACCACCGCAGACGATCCGGACGACCTCGCCGGACACCGCCACCGCACAGACCTACGACGCCAGGTCGCCTACCGCGCCAAACGCCTCAACCACGGCCACCTCGTCGAAGCCGACCTCCGCTACGGCACCCGCGACGCCCTCGGCCCCCACGCCGTCATGCTCTTCTTCACCACCCCGGCCCCCGCCGAGCCCCACGGCTACCGCCTGCACACCAGCTACCGCCTCTTCCTCGCCTCACCCGAAGCCGACGACCTCACCCGGCTCCTGCACGACCTCACCACCGTGGCCCACACCGCCATCACCCACGCCGCCGCCACCGGACACCGCTGGCACCCCCACGGCCCGCACGCCGCCATGGTCAACGGCGGAGACATGACCCTCCCACCCCACGCCCACCACATCGGCACCGGCGTGTCCACCCTCGACACCGACGACGGTCGCTGGGACCAACTCGCCCGCAGCCTGCGCACCCCCACCGCCACCGGCCCCCGCCGCTCCGCCTGGGACCTCAAAGGACAGTGCTACCTGCTCCTCACCGACGGCACCGCCATGCACATCGACCGCAACCCCCACGCCCGCCTCGGCGACGACGGCATCCGCAGCAGCACCCCCCTCGACCCCACCTGGAACCCCCACTGGCACAACCCCCACCGCACCCTCACCCAACACGGCGACCACACCACCCGACAACGGTGGCGCCACCTCGCCGCCCTGCACAGCCTGCTCACCACCCACCTGCACCCGGGACGGCCCGCGTGACCGCCACCCTCGACCCCACCACCGCCGCAGACCTGCGACACACCCCGATCGACCCCACCACCGTCCTCGACCACCTCACCGCCGACGCCACCGCCACCGCACCCACCAGCATCGGCTACCCCGGCGCCGTCGACCTCGACCACAGCGCCGTCATGACCCGCCTCGGCACCCGCCTCTGGAACAACATCGGCGACCCCACCGACACCACCGGCACCGCCCACACCCGCACCCTCGAACACGCCGTCATCACCTGGACCGCCGACCTGCTCGCCATGCCCACCGACGACCGCTGGGGCTACGTCACCACCGGCGGCACCGAAGGCAACCTCTCCGCCCTGCACACCGCCTACCGACGCTGGCCCACCGCCCGCATCTACCACTCCACCGCCGCCCACTACTCCATCCCGAAAATCATCGACCTGCTCGGCGCCCGCGCCGTCCCCGTCCACGCCGCCCCCGACGGTGAAATCGACTACGACGACCTCGCCGCACAGTTGCGCAAACGCCGACGCTGGCCCGCCATCGTCGTCGCCACCGCCGGCACCACCATGACCGAAGCCGTCGACGACACCAGCCGCATCCACGCCCTCCGCACCGAGTACGGCATCCCCGGGCACCTGCACGTCGACGCCGCCCTGTCCGGCATCCCGCTCGCCCTCGACGGCCGACTACGCCTCGACGACACCAGCGGCATCGGCTCCATCGCCATCTCCGGACACAAGTTCCTCGGCACCCCCACCCCCTGCGGAATGGTCCTCATCCGCGACCACCTCCGCCGCCCCCACCTGCGCCACGTCCCCTACACCGCCGCCACCGACACCACCATCACCGGCTCCCGCTGCGGCCTGGCCGCCGCCCTGCTCTGGCACGCCATCGCCACCCTCGGCCGCGAAGGACACCGCTGGCGCACCGCCGAAGCCCGCCGCCTCGCCGCCCACGCCGTCGACCAGATCCGCGCCACCGGCTGGACCGCCTGGCGCCACCCCCATGCCTTCACCGTCGTCCTACCCACCCCACCTGCCGCCGTCCGCGCCAAGTGGCTCCTCGCCAGCGACGGACCCGTCAGTCACCTCATCTGCATGCCCGGCATCAGCAAAGGCCAGATCCATGCCTTCGCCGCCGACCTCGCCACCGCCATCACCACACCGGCGCTCGCCCTGCCACGTCCCCGCACACCCGGCGCAGCCACCCCTGACCATCGCGCCGTCCCCCGCCCGACCTCCGCCACCACCTGAACATCGGCCCGGACCAGTGAGAACCCGACTCGCAGCCCGGGCCCACCCGGGTAGCCGCCGTCGACGCGGCCACCCCGACCGGCCGCCGCTCAGGGAGGGAGGACGGCCGGTCCGTGGCCGGCGGCAGTGACTCCTCCGGCTCCTGCCGCCGGCCACCCCATCCATCACAAGGAAAGCCTCATGTCGTCCATTGTTATGAAGATCGTGGTCGTGGCGATCGTCGTTCCGCTCGTCCTCGCGTGCGGCATGTCCGTCGCCCCGCCGGATCCTGGCCGTCCAGTGGCGGATGGGCTCGTCGTCAGCAGTCCGTTGCGATCAAATCAGGTGCCGGGTGTACGGGAGTCGTCGTTTCTGACCTTCTTACCCATTTGTACCATTCCTGTGTGGCGGTTTCGTCCGCTGCGGCTGCGGCTGCGGCTGCGTGTACGGAGGGCGACGCGACAGATGGGAGGCTGGCGTCGGCTCCGTTGGGGAGGTGCAGCATCACGAACATGATCATCGATAACACGACGGGCACCGTACCTTACGCGGGACGAGTCCTGTCGAGTGCTCTCATTCCAGGATTTGGGGCCCTATTTGCGGGCTCGCTCTGGCATCAATTATGTGGCAAAACAAACAGACAAAACAGTTTATAATGATATATGCGCAATAAGCGAAATTCTGAGTCACTCGCAGGGGCGGATGGGCGGCTGGGCCGCGCGCGGTACTGTGGCCGGCATAGCACCGAGGCTTGTCTATCTCCTGCTCGGCTGGGGGCTGCCGATGGAAGATCAACTAGTCGTAGCGGTCGCTGGTGCGCTGGCGGCAAAGGGGGCCGAGGCGCTTGCCTCGGGAGCGCGAACCGCGACGGCTGTGCTGGCCCGCCTGGTACGCGCACGCCTCCGTGCCGGGACGCCGGAGGGTGACGCCCTCACCTCCGCTATGGCGCACCCTGACGAGCGGTCCCACCAGATGGCATTAGCCTCGTTTCTGGCGGAAGAAATGTCCCGCGACCCGGCATTTGATGCCGCAGTCAGGGTGACCTGGCGGGGTCTTTCGGGGGCCGGGTCCGGCAGCGTCGGAAACGGCGTGGTCAACAGTTTCAGCGGCACCGCAGAGCGAGTTGTACAAGCGCGCGACGTCCAAGGGAACATTACCTTTTAAGTGCCCAGAACGTATTTCGCGACCGGCTCCGGGCGAAAGGCATCGGCGATTGGATCCGCATAGTCCAAACTGGGAGTACGACGTGCCCCAGGCGACGGCCAACGAGCTTTCCGGAACGGTCGTCGGGCCCAGCGTGCAGGCCAGCATCATTCATGGTGGTGTACATGTCACCAGTCCGGCAGCGCCAGGAGACCCGATTCCCCGACAGCTTCCCGCACCCTCGGCGTACTTCACCGGCAGGGCCTCCGAAACGGCCGAGCTGGACCAGTTGCTCGGTCGGGGCGCGAACATCATCGTGCTCTGCGGACCCGGTGGCGTGGGAAAGTCGGCACTGGCCAGAAAGTGGGCACACGCCCTTCGCCACAGGTTCGTGGGCGGTCAGATCCACACCGACCTCCGAGGCTTCAGCGGCGAGACGCCGTTGGATCCCGGCGCGGCACTGACGGCATTCCTCCGCGCACTAAACGTGCCGTCCCCGCGGATACCCGCGGACCTGGCCGAGCAGGTCGCCCTCTACCGGACGGTCACCGCGAACCGGTCGCTGCTGGTCGTGCTCGACGATGCTCTCTCCGCCGCACAGGTCAGACCTCTGGTGCCCGCGTCGTCATCTGCCATGGTGGTGGTGACCAGCCGCCGACGTCTGACCGGACTGGTGCCCGACGGCGCTCACCTGTTCGACGTCGGCCCCCTGCCCTCGACGGCAGCGGTGACCCTGTTGGAACGCACCGTCGGCCGTGAGCGGATCGCCCAGGAATCCGGACCCACCGAGGAACTGGTACGCATCTGTGGCGGTATGCCGCTCGCGCTGGTGGTCGCCGGTGGTCGCCTGGCCTCCCGACCACGGCTGACCATCCGGCGAGTGGTATCCGAACTCGCCGACGAGACGCAACGGCTGGCCCGTCTGTCGGCGGTGGAAGGGCTGTCGATCAGAGCGATGATCGAGGTCTCCTATCAGGCGCTGACACCACCGGCCGCCGCGCTGTTCCGGCGGCTGGCGCTTCATCCCGGGCCGGAGTTCAGCGCCGAGCTGATCGCTGCGACAGCCCCAGCCGCCGACCAGCACCGGGTGCCGCACCTGATAGACGAACTGCTGGAAGCCAGCCTCTGGGAAGAAATCGCCGAGGAGCAGTTCACCACGCACGACCTGTTGCGCCTCTACGCCCGCGACATGTCGCAGCGCCAGGACTCGGACGCAGAACGGCACGCGGTGCGGCTGGCGATCTGTGAGTACTACTTCGCCGCCGCGCACCGCGCGGACCTCGTGGTCACCCCCTACCGGCGTCGCCTGCCCTACGCCTTCCCACAGCCACCGGTAGTCCTGCCCACGTTCACCGACCGGGCTGCCGCTCTCGCCTGGCTCCAGCGGGAACGGAGCAACCTGCTGGATGCCGGGCGAGTCGCCTTCGAACTCGGCCGCCACGAGTTGGCCTGGCATCTCAGCGACGCGATGTGGCCCCTATTCCTCTACATAAAGGGGTACAAAGAACGCCTCACGGTCGACGAGCGGGGCCTGCGTGCGGCCCAGGCATGGGGGGACCCCCGGGCCGAAGCGAACATGCTCAAGCGGTTGAGCAGGGCGTACAGCAAGGTCGGCGACCAGGAGGCCGCAGAACGCCACGGCCTGGCGGCGATCGACCGATACCGGGACGCCGGCGACATGCAGGGCCGCGTCGATGCCGAGGAGGGACTGGCCACCCTGTACACCGACACCGGCCGTGATCACGAGGCAGTCCAGTTGTTCGAGCGGATCCTGGAGCAGAGAAGAGCCCTTCCCGAACCCGACCCACGGAGCACCGGCCTTACCTGCCTCAACCTAGCCATGCTACTGACCCGGATGGGCCAACCCGCTCCCGCACTGCCACTGCTGGCCGAGGCGGAGAAGATCTTCCTCAGGCTCACCGACATCGACCCCTACAACGGCGTACGGGTGCTGCTGGGCGTCGCCGGCGCCGAACTCGCTCTCGGCGACCTCGACGCGGCCGAGCAGGCGGCGGCCGAGGCAGCTCGCCGGATGGCGCAGCTCGGGTCGGCCACCGAGCGGGCAGAGGCGCTGGACCTTCTCGGTCAAGTCGCCGAACGGCGCGGTGACGACGAGGACGCACGACGGCACTATCTCGAGGCGGCTGCGATCTTCGACGCCGTCGGCTCGCCCCGGCTCGCCACAGTGCGCAGTCGACTCGACAGGCTCGGCGGCACCGTCACCGAGTAGCAACTCCGGCAACGCCACTCGCTGACGACGCAGATCACCCACGACCCACCGGTGGTAGATCTGCTGAGCCGTCGTCGACAGACGCGAGATACTCAGTCCCGCCAACAGGTTCGACGGGCCGCAGTGATAGCGCAGGCCGTCGCGGGTCCGCACGGCGACCTCGCCCACCGGTCCGTGCGCTACGGCCAGGGCCGCTCCCGGGTACGCCCTGAGCAGCAGGTCGCAGACCCCAGCGACGTCGCCGGGCCCGGCGGTCGTGAGCACCACATCGGCCAGCCTGGTGACCGGTGACGACAGCCGGAACGGAAGAAGTGCCACGACGACGGGCTCCGGCCAACACGTCACGGCCTGACCTCCTGACCCGACAAGCGCGGCGCAGACACAGGGGTGGCACGTCGGTGCCGTCCGGGTTCGGTGAGGCCGAGAAGCTGATAGATGGCCCGACGCAGCAGCCGGCCGGCCTGCTCGGGGTGGCCGGTCAGCGCGGCCCTCACCGCCTCCCGGTCCAGTTCGCGGGCCGCCGCGAGTTGAGGGAGCAAGGCCTGACCGGGATCGAGATGCGTGGCCTCGGCGATGACCAGGTGCTGTGGCGTGCCGGCGGCGGGTGTCGCGCGCAGGGCGGGTAGCAACAGGATCGGGCGCCCGACAGCTGCGGCGTAGGCGGTGACCGAGCCGTGGTCCCCGATGACGCGATCGGCGGCGACGACCAGGGCGCGCCAGTCCTGGGTCGGGTCGGGCAGGAGGAGCCCTGCCTCGCGGCAGGACCGCAGCCATGCCCTGACCTGGCGGTGCCCGTGTGCGTCCCAGACCGCCGGATGCAGGAGCGCGGCCACCCGGTACCGGTCCGGCGGCAGTTGGGCCATCAGCAGCGGCAACAGGTCGGGCACGTGTCCGAACAAGCCGTCCGGGCCCCAGGTGGAGGAGACCAGCACCAGGTCCTGGTGGTCCTCGACACCCATGCCGCGCCGGTAGTCCGGACGGTGCGGAAGGCTGGCGACGAGACGGTCGAAACACGGATCACCGACGACCGTCGCGACCTCCAGTGCCTCCGGACACTGACGGCGTAACACCTCCAACTCGTGGTCATGGGACAGGGCGAGAGCGGTGGGCAGCACCCGCCCGCCGTGAGTCAGCCGTTGCGCGTCGAGACCATAGACCGCAGGTGACGCGAGAGGTGGTCCCCCGTTCGGCCCAGGCCGGACCGTCTTGCTGCGGCCGGCGCCGTGCGCCGTCACCAGTAAAGGTGTGTGCAGCTGATGCAATCCACCCCAGGAAGCGGCGATGCCGAGGTCGAACCGCTCCCGAACCGCCTGCTCCCAGGGCAGGACCAGTGCGCCGAGCCGCTCCAGGTGTCCGGTGACCTGCTGGTTGAACACATCCGGTGCCACAGTGAAGACCACCTGCACCCGGAAGTCCTCCTCGACGTAGTCGACCACGTCGAGCAACCGGTGGCAGCTGGCGATCGTGTGTGCCACCGCAAGTACCGTGCGGCACCCCACCCGGGTGACCCACGTGCCGGCGTCGATTCCGATGGGGGTGGTTAACCATTCCCGCGACGTCATTGCTTCCTCCCCGTGTCGTGCAGCCCGAGGAAACCAGCGTCGGAGAGCACCGTGCGGATCAGGTTGCGCGTCACCATGCAGCCGGCTTGCATCGGGCTGGCACATGGATGTCCGATTTCAGACTCTGAGCGGTGGGGTTGGCGTCTCTCGCTGCGTGGAACAGAATAAAGATCGCCAGTGGTCGATAAACACTGTCGGGGGTGGAGTCGATGGAGTTCGCGATTCTCGGACCAACGGAACTCCGGGTCGACGGACGATCAATCCCACTCGGCACCGCGAAACAACGCGGCCTGCTCGCCGCCCTTCTCTACCACGCCGGCGAGCCCGTACAAGTGACAACAATCGTGGAACTTCTATGGCCGGGTCGTGACCCCGACTCCTGCCGCACCCTGTTGTACACACTCATCAGCCGCCTACGTACCGCACTGCGAAGTGCCGGCCTACCCGAGACTCTGACCCGAGTGCCGGGCAGCAACGCCTACCGTCTGGACGTCGCACCGACCCAGGTCGACTACCACCGGTTCCGCCGACTCGTCACCCATGCGCGCCACGCAGCCAACCTCGACCAACACGACCGCTGCACCGCTCTGCTCGCCACTGCGCTTCAACTGTGGCGCACGAACCCACTCGCCGAACTCCGGGGCGCCCGCAGCGAACACCTTCGGCGCGATATGCGGGAGCAACTGCTAGGTGCAGAAAAGTTGCTTGCGGGAAGTGAATTGGCCACCGGCCACCACGATCGCGCGCTGACCCGGCTCGAACCCCTCATCGCGGACAACCCGTACGACGAGACGCTCGCCCGCTTGCAGGCAACTGCCCTGCATAGCGTCGGCCGTATCCACGACGCGCGCGAATACGTCGCCGCCTTTCGGCGTCGCTACCGACGCCGGATGCGGATCGACCCGCACCTGAATTTCCTGGATATCCCGCCCAACGCAAGCCCGCCTCCCGCCCCCCGAGCCAGCGCAGACCAGACGGCATCCGCACCACAACAACTGCCCTATGACGTGCCGGACTTCACCGGACACACCGAGCTCCTGTCCGAACTGGACGCACTCGCCACCGACAGCGGCACCCCGAACGTCATCGCCCTGACCGGCATGCCCGGAGTGGGAAAGACCGCCTTCGCCACGCGCTGGGGCCACCACCGCCGCGACTGGTTCCCCGACGGTCAGCTCTACCTCAACGCCGAAGCGCACAGCCAGGTCTCACCGGTGCATCCGGACGACGCCATGCGACGCTTCCTCGCCGGCCTCGGGGTACCCACCGAACGCATCCCCACCGATCCCGTCCACCGCAGCACGCTGTACCACCGCCTCCTGGGCGACCGTCGGACACTCGTGGTCCTCGACAACGTCCTCGACTCCGACCAGGCACAACACCTCATACCCCGGTCGTCGACCAGCCTCATGATCGTGATCAGCCGCAACCGGCTCAGCGGCCTCAGCGTCCGACACGGCGTCCGCAGCCTGACCATCCCACCGCTGCCACACGCCGACCGGCACAGCCTCCTCACCCGCATCATCGGATCCCACCGCGCCGATGCCGAACCCGCCGCGGCGCACAGGCTGGCACAGCTCTCCGGCGGACTACCGATCGCCCTGCGGATCATCGGCGAACACGTCGCCTCCCAGCCCGGCACCCCCCTCGGCGATCTCGCCGAGGAACTGGGGGACCGACTGCTCGACATCGACGGCGACGACAGTCGGGAACTCACCGTGGGTACCGTCTTCGCCTGGTCGGTCAATGCGCTCGCGCCGCTACCCGCCCGACTCTTCCGCAGACTAGGCCTATTCCCCGGCACGACCGTCGCAGTCGAGGCAGCATCCGTGCTGCTGGCGGCGGACCCGAACGCGACCGGACGGGCTCTCGACCGGCTGGCCCGTGCGCACCTGATCCACCACGACGCTGTGGGCCGATACCGGATGCACGACCTCCTGCATCGATACGCCACCGATCGCGAGCGCGTCGAGGGACTGCCCGAGGAGCGACATGCCGCCCTGCACCGTCTGCTCGACTGGTACCTGCTCACCGCCGTCGCTGCCGTCCGGTGGTTGGAACCACACCGCCCGGTTGTACCTGACCTGCCCGAAGCCACCATGGTCCGCCCACTCGAACTCCAGTCGGAGGCAGACGCCCTGCGCTGGTGCGAAGCGGAACGCACGAACTTGCCCAGCGTGATCCGTGCCGCCAACCGGGAGGGTTTCCCCCGCCACGCATGGCAGATCGTCGACACCCTCCACGAGGTCTACGACCGCTCCGGCCCACAGGACGACCTGCGGGACATGCTGAACCTCGCCCTCGACGCCGCCACCGCCGACGCCCACCTACCCGGCTGCGCCGGCACCCTCGCCAACCTCGGAGCCGTCTACTTCGCCAGCCACGACTATCAGCATGCAGCCGTCCTGTTCACCCGAGCCCGGAATCTGGCCGCCGAGAACGGCCTCGCCGAAATCGAGCTGGCCTGCCTGCACAACCTCGCGTCGGTCCACCTCCGCACGGGCCACCTGACGACCGCCATCGACGTCTTCCACCAGGTGCTGGCCGCATGCCGGACGGCCGACAACCCCGCCGGGGCGGCCTCGACCCTCTCCCGCCTGGCCGATGCCCATCGACAACTCAACGCACCCGACCAGGCCCGCCGCTACTACCACGAAGCGCTCACCATCTGCGAGCAGGTCGGATCGCTGCGCGGTCAGAGCCTCAACCACGTACGACTCGCCGAACTGGACGCTCAGGCCGGACAGCCCGACGACGCTCTCTCGCACGCCCAGGTCGCACTGGAGCTGCACCATCGCGTCAACGACGATGTCATCCGTTGCGACGCACTCGTTGCCGCCGCAGAAGCCCGACTTCACCTGGGACAACACCGCCACTGTCTGTCCGAGGCCACCCTTGCCCGAGCAGTCAGCGAAGGACTGGCCGACCCCCTACGTGAGGCGCGGGCACTCGTCGTCCTTGCCGAAGCCCTGGTCGCCACGGGAGAACACCGCATCGCCCACGCCCACTGTCAGGAAGCCCTGGACCTCCTCAACAACGCCGGTGAGCAAATGCACCTCGCCGTACAGAACCGCCTCCTGGCGATCGTCGCTGCGACTGCATGCTGACAGCCCAAATGCGAGCAATTGGCGGGGCTCACGTTCACGCTGATCAAGCGGCGCGGCGTACCGAGCGGAGCAGAGTCAGGGCTCGTAGGGCGTTGGCGCGGGAGATGGGCTGGTCGTCGTCGGACTGCATGGTCAGCACGATCTCGATGGCCTGGAGGATCCAGGCGGTCTTGGTGACGCCGGCGTCCTTGGCGGCCACGGTGACGGCGTCATCGAGGTCGGTAGGCATGCGTGTCCTCGGGCCTCTTGCCGTACCACGGCTTCGATCGAGTGGCTGTAGCGGGGAAGTGGCAGTGACCGGGATCCTCCTAGGATGGTTAGGGGGTGTGCGCCGCGCCTTGAGAGCGGCTTCCTGAAACGAAGGCGGACGATCGTCGTTAAATGACGGGTGCGTTGTCCCTCCGCACGCGTGATGCTCGGCTCGCCGACCGGGGCGGATGGCTGCCACATGGGTCCTGCCCACGGGTCTGGGCGTATCGAACTTGTCGAGACTGGCCGAGCGGCACAGGCCCCCGGTATGGGCGCCGCTGCCTATTCAGGGGCGAAGGCCCTGCAGGAGCGCGCCGTGCAGGGCGGCGGACGGGTCGGCGCCGAGGTCGAGGCGGTCGGGTGTGATGTCGGCGCGGACGAGGAGGTCGCCGACGGCGGCGATCATGGCGCCGTTGTCGGTGCAGAGTCGTGGTGACGGTACGCGTAGCCGTACTCCGGCGGCGGCGCAGCGTCGCTCGGCGAGGGCGCGTACTCGGCTGTTGGCGGCGACGCCGCCGACGAGCAGCAGGGTGTCGGCCTGGTGGTCGCGGCAGGCGGCCAGGGCCTTGCGGGTGACGGTGTCCGCGACGGCTTCCTGGAACGACGCCGCTACGTCGGCCACGGGCAGGGCCCGGTCGCCGTGTCTCTTGACCCAGCGGGCGACGGCGGTTTTGAGGCCGGAGAAGGAGAACCGGTAGGGCGGGTCGGTCGGGCCGGTCATCGGTCGGGGGAAGGCGATCGCGGTGGGGTTGCCGTCGCGGGCGGTGCGGTCGATGGCGGGTCCGCCGGGGTAGGGCAGGCCGAGTAGGCGGGCGACTTTGTCGAAGGCTTCTCCGGCGGCGTCGTCGGCGGTGTCGCCGAGGTGGACGACGGGATCCCGGGCGAGGTCGCCGAGGAGGAGCAGGGAGGTGTGCCCACCGGAGACGATGAGTGCGACGCAGCGGTCAGGGAGTGGACCGTGTTCGAGGACGTCGACGGCGGCGTGGCCGGCGAGGTGGTGCACGCCGTAGAGGGGGACGCCGAGGCTGAGGGCGTAGGCCTTGCCGGCGGCGAGGCCGACCTGGACGGCGGTGGCGAGGCCGGGGCCGGCGGTGGCGGCGACGGCGTCGATGTCGGCGAAGCCGATGCCGGCGCGGTCGAGGGCGTGGCGGACCATGGGGGTGACGGCGTGCAGGTGGGCGCGGGCGGCGATCTCGGGGACGACGCCGCCGAAGCGGGCGTGTTCGTCCATGCTGGTGGCGAGGGCGTCGCCGAGTAGGACGCCGTCGGCGACGATGCCGACGCCCGGTTTCGTCGCAGGAGGTTTCGATGCCCAGGACGATCGGCATCGGTAAGTCGTCCTGGTCGGTGCCCGCACCGACGCCGGGGTGTTCGGCGCTGGCGGCCAGGATGCGTTTGCGGAGTTTGGTGGGGAGTCGGTCGACGTAGGTGAGGCCGTCGAGGTGGTCGACTTCGTGTTGGAAGCAGCGGGCGAGGGTGCCGGTGCCGTCCAGCCGGATCTCGTGGCCGTGGACGTCGTAGCCGGTGACGGTGGCGGTGGCGCAGCGGGCCAGTTCGGCGTGCTGGCCGGGGACGGAGAGGCAGCCTTCGGTGTCGGTCACCAGGTCGCGGTGCTCGGGCAGGTGCAGGACCGGGTTGACGACGGTGGCGACGGTGTGGGCGCCGGTGGCGTCGGGGCAGTCGACGACGAAGATCCGCGCGTCGACGCCGATCTGGTTGGCGGCCAGACCGACGCCGTGGGCGGCGTACATGCTGGCGAACATGTCAGCGACGAGGTGGGCGAGGGCGTCGTCGAAGTCGGTCACCTCGGCGCAGCGCCGGTGCAGTACGGGGGTGCCGTAGCGGGTGATGGGGCGCGGAGTGCCGGTCGAAGTCTGCACAGCCACCTATCATATGCAATTGCCAAGAGTTTGCAGTAAGGGCTGTCTCGTGGTGGTCCCGCCGGCCGGCCGAGGTGCTCCGGGCGGTGGTCAGGGTCGGGTGGCGCGGCGTCTGGCACGGTGGGCGCGGACGTGGTGGCGGGTGGCGCACCGGTCGGAGCAGAACCGGCGGCACCGGTTTCTGCTGTCGTCGAGGAAGGCGGTCGGGCG
Source organism: Micromonospora sp. NPDC047793 (assembly GCF_040642635.1). Taxonomy (NCBI): domain Bacteria; kingdom Bacillati; phylum Actinomycetota; class Actinomycetes; order Micromonosporales; family Micromonosporaceae; genus Micromonospora; species Micromonospora sp. NPDC047793. The sequence continues at coordinate 55,177 of NZ_JBEYSG010000019.1, forward strand.
CTCTGGGTCCGCGCAGACGCCGAGCCGGTCGATGCCACGTTCACACAGCCAGACGGCGAGTCCCCACACGGCGGCGGCGACGTACTCGACCGAGCGCGGTGTGCCGGGTGTGGCGACGTGCATGTGCCAGTCGACCGCCGAGGTGCCGGAGATCATCGGTCGGACCCGATACCGGGTCAGCAGGGCGTTGATTTCGTCCGCCGCCTGCTGCTCACCGCCTGCCGTCACGCTCTGGAACACCTGACGCAGGCGATGTCCGACCTCCTGCAGCCTCTGCAGGTCGGCATCCACGACGGCGGGAAGTGGGGGATGCTGCGCCAGCAGCGTCCGCGCGTCGGTGAGATCGTCGAGCCGCGCGTTGGCCAGTGCCGCCGCCCGAAGGGCCAGTCGGTAGCTGTCGGCCAGCCCGCTGCGGTTGCCCGTGCCGGCGCCGCGGGCACGGGACGGGCGCGGTGGACCCACCGTCGCCGGTGCCGCCCGTACGCCGACGGGTTGGGCCCTTATCGGGGCGCTGTCCGGCACCCCGCGCACCGCCCGTAGACGACGACACCACTGGGCTGTCCGGGCGGATCCGGGTCGATCCCGACGGCGCGTGCGGCGGCCAGGCTGGCTTCGACCGTCTCGGCCGGCAACTGCCGCATGTCGCCGCAGGTGCCGCAGACGGCGTGGTGGTGCGCGTCGTCGGCGAGCCCGAACGTGGTCGTCCGGCCGACCGGCACGGTGTGGGCGATGCCCAGCTCGACCAGTTGCCGCAGCACCCGGTGCACCGTCGACAGTTCCACGGCCACACCACGGACGAGCAGCGCGTGGTGCAGCTCGGTCACGGTGAGGTGCCCGCGGCCACCGACCGCGTGGGCGAGTTGGTCGAGCACTCCTCGTCGAGCAGCGGTGTTCCGCAGGCCGGCACGGCGTAGTCGCCGCACGGCGGCGGTCACTCGGTCGGTCTCCGATGTGGTCAACCGCCCCTCCTCGCCGCGCGATCGTCGATTCTATTGCAAGATAGTGGCAAGAGCATCATCTTGGCAGCAACCCTGGAGGAGTTCTCATGGCGGTCTACACCCTGCCGGATCTGCCCTACGACTACGGCGCTCTGGAGCCGGCGATGTCGGGGCAGATCCTGGAGCTACACCACGACAAGCACCACGCCACGTATGTCAAGGGCGCCAACGACGGTCTGGAGCAGCTCGCCGAGGCTCGCGCCAAGGGCGACTTCTCGACCCTGGTCGGATTGGAGAAGACGTTCGCGTTCAACCTGTCCGGTCACGTGCTGCACTCGATCTTCTGGGGCAACCTCTCCCCGGACGGCGGTGACCGCCCCGACGGTGAGCTGGCTGCCGCGATCGAGGAGCACTTCGGTTCGTTCGACGCGTTCGCCGGACAACTCTCCGCCGCCACCAAGGGCGTGCAGGGCTCCGGGTGGGGCGTGCTGGCCTGGGAGCCGCTCGGGCAGCGGCTGATCGTGGAGCAGGTCTACGACCACCACGGCAACGTCGGTCAGGGATCGACGCCGCTGCTGGTGTTCGACGCCTGGGAGCACGCCTACTACCTGCAGTACAAGAATGTGCGGCCGGACTACGTGGACCGGCTGTGGAACCTGGTGAACTGGTCGGACGTGATCGCCCGCTTCGACGCCGCCCGCGCCGCCACGCCGAAGATCTGAGCGGCGTGACCGGCCTCACCCCGGCCGCGGCGGAGCTGGTGCAACGCGCCGCCGGGGTCATCGCGGCCAAGCACCGCGGTGACCTCGACGGCGCCGAGGAACTCATGTCGGCGTTCGGCTCCGAACAGGCCAAGACCCTCGGTTTCTACCTCCTGGCGGACCTGAGCCTCGGACTGCTCCGCGCGCAGAGCGGCCAGTCCCTGGACGACCTCGTCCGTGAGCTGTCCCTGCTCGTCGCCGCCACCGCCACGCCACCCGACAACTGACCGCGGTGTTCCTCCGGTCGGTGTCGCCGGCACCAGGTGTGCCGGCGACAACCGATCGGAGGCGACCACCCTGCCGACTGCCGCGCCGCATCGTGCGCGCCGGGCCGGCAGTACCTGGGCGGGGTGGTCGGCCGTGGGGTATCAGAAACAGGCTCGCTCTGCTGCCACTAGCATGTAGTTGCATAACTGTGGCAATAAGGGGGAGTTGGTGCGGACGGCGGAGATCAAACGGCGCTTCCTGGCGCATTTCGAGGCCAACGGGCACACGGTGGTGCCCTCGGCGCCGTTGCCCGCGATCTCGGATCCGAACCTGCTGTTCATCAACGCCGGCATGGTGCAGTTCGTCCCGTACTTCCTCGGTCAGCGGGCTGCGCCGTACCGGACGGCGGTGTCGGTGCAGAAGTGCATCCGGACGCCGGACATCGACGAGGTCGGCAAGACCAGCCGGCACGGCACGTTCTTCCAGATGAACGGCAACTTCTCCTTCGGCGACTACTTCAAGGCCGACGCGGTCCGCCTCGCCTGGGACCTGTCGACCACCCCGGTGGAGCAGGGCGGTTTCGGGTTGGACCCGGAGCGGATCTGGGCGACGGTCTATCTGGACGACGACGAGGCGTACGACCTGTGGCTGGCCACCGGCATGCCCCTCGAGCGGATCGTGCGTCGCGGCAAGGCGGACAACTACTGGTCGATGGGCATCCCCGGCCCGGCCGGCCCGTGCTCCGAGTTGTACTACGACCGGGGCCCCGCCTACGGCGCCGGGGGCGGCCCCGGGTCCTTGCGGTTCTCCACCACGACCCGACCCCACCTCTCCCGACACATCGCGGCTAAATCCACGCTTTGAGGACATGGCGGGGCTCACGTTCACCCTGATCAAGCGGCGCGGCGTACCGGGCGGAGCAGAGTCAGGGCTCGTAGGGCGTCGGCGCGGGAGATGGGCTGATCGTCGTCGGACTGCATGGTCAGCACGATCTCGATGGCCTGGCGGATCCAGGCGGTCTTGGTGACGCCGGCGTCCTTCGCGGCCACGGTGACGGCGTCATCGAGGTCGGTGGGCATGCGTAGGGACCGCACGACCATGACCTCGGCGCCTTCTGGTGGGAGGGAGGCAAGTAGTTCGGCCTCCTGTTCCGCAGTGGCTGGCGCTGGGTCGAAGGTGAGGTCGTTCATCAGGGCGGCGGCCTCTTCGGGGGTGCGCGGCAGGTGTTGGTTGTCGCTCATTGCGTCTGCTCCCATCGGGTGAAGTCGGCACGTTCGGCGTCGCTCAGGTCTCGTGCGCCGATGATCTTCCAGGTGAAGCCGTCACCGTGGTGGACAGCCACGATCAGGGGCCGGCCGGCGCGGGTGCGCGCCCACACGGTCAGCACCCGCAACCCAGCGGCATCAGCGCCGGGGCGCGGCCACCGCTGCTTCGCCTCCAGGACTTGACGGACTTCGTGGGGCTGAATATCCGCCAGGGCCTGCAACGCCCATTCTTCCCACTCATAGGGCACAGGGCGGAGTGTAATACACGTGTATTCCAGCAGCTAGGCGCATCTCTGCGAACAAGCCCCCGCCACCGCGTGACCATCTGGCTCTGCGGAGAAGTCAGGATCGCGCATGATCGCCCCGTCGGCGCGGAGGAACGCCTCGTTCTTGTCCTGCGGTTCGCTGCGACGTGCCAGACTCGCGGCCGCCCGAAGGGCCGCCTGAGGTGGGTCAGCAGGTGCGGGTGCTCGGCGGATCCCGCCGCCACCCGCAGTCAGTTTCCCGGACCGCCCAGCCCACGCACCCGCGGTGACCGTGTCTCGAATTGACGTGCAGCAGGGTGGGTGGCCCTGCATCGCCACCGGTGATGAACGCCAGTCCACCCGGGGCCAGGTGCGGCGGGAGTGCTGCTCCCGCCGCACTTCGTCACTTGATCAATCTAGATCGGTGGTGGTGTCAGCGGGCGCGGGCCCGATGCTGGCGGGGTCCCGGGACCCCGCCAGCGGCGCCGGGAGGCAACCGCCGCCCTTGACTTTGTCGCATGCTATGACGCATCCTGTTGAGACATGACTTACGACATTCGGAGGTGGTGGCATGCGCCAGGCAGATGTCCCGGAGGCGAGGCGGTGGCTGGCCCGGCACGGCCTGACCGATGTCGAGCCGACCCCACTGATCGCGACACGGCTGGAGGCCCGCCGGCACGCCAAACTGGCCGACAGCGTCCTGTTGGCCGGGTTCCTCATCGGTGCGGCGGTCACGCACGCTGCGGGGCGGCTCGCCGACCCGGCGTTCTCCTGGCCACCGTTGCTGGCACTGATGGCGTTGGCCGTCGGGCTGCTGGTGGGGCAGTGGCTGATCGGCTGGTGGGTACGGCGGGTCGACAGGCGGGCGGGCGCCCAGCTTCCCCAGCGGGTGGCCCACCCGGTCGAGCTCGGCTGGCCGGCGGTGCTGGGCCGGTCACACGCCATCTACACCGCCGCCACCTTCACCGCCGCACTGCTGCTGGCGGTGAGCGTACTGCCGATGTCGGACCTCGGCCTGCGGTACGGGGCGATCGTCGTCCTGATCGGCCTCGCCGGGGCCGGCGCCGGGACCGTCCTGCAACTGCGCCAGGTGCTGGTCAGCCCGGCCGTGGCAGAGGACGAGGCGTCACTCACGGCCGACGTCATCATGCGCGTCGAGGACGCCCGTGCCCTCGCCACACCCAGCCTGGTGTGGTCACTGCCGCCCATCTTCCTGTACGGGGAGTCGCTCGGCTGGTGGAACGCCGCCGCCCTGGTGCTCGTCGTGGCGGGAGTGATCGCGTTCGGCATGATCCAGATGCGGACCGCAGGTGTCGGGACGGCAGCACGGCGGGCCCTGGCCGCCCGATGATCGTCATCGACGCGGGCTCGCCGACGCCGCCGTACGAACAGCTCCGGGCCCAGCTCGCGCGGCAGATCCAGGAACGCTCGCTCGCTGTCGGTACGAGACTGCCGACGATCCGTCGGCTTGCGGCCGACCTCGGCCTTGCCGTGAATACCGTCGGTCGGGCTTACCGGGAGTTGGAGGAGGCCGGGTTGATCGAGACCCGTGGACGGGCCGGATCGTTCGTCTCCGCCGCCGGCGAGCAGGCCCTGGAGCAGGCGCACCAGGCCGCCCGCGAATACGCGGCGGTGATCTCCAGCGTCGGCATCGACCGTACCGAGGCGATGCGGATCGTCGAGGCGGCGCTGGGCCGACCGGCGATGCCGTGAGCCACCGCCGAGCCAGAGCCCGGCGTCGAACTCGGTTGCTTGCCAAATCGCATTGACAGTCGCCGTCGCCGTTGAATCTCGTGCCTCAGATGATGGATCGGACCGTAGGGGTGGTCGGTGAGCGAGTAACCCCGAACACCAGGGCGCACGTTCGGCAGCGCGCAGAGTACTGGTCTTGTCTGCTGCGGGCTCCGTGACCATCGGCACTGTGGTGGCCGGCAGCCGCGCGATGTACTGAGACTTCGGAGAGTCCGACGCGCTGGTAGGAAGAAGAGTCACGTGGTCTTCTGGGTGGGCGGCGCCGGTGCGGTGCTGTTCGTGTTGGTGTTCCTCATCGACGGTTGGAGCCGGCCGCACTATGCACCAGTACGCCACCCGGTCAGCGCCTTGGCGCTCGGCGGGCGAGGCTGGATCCAAACGGCGAACTTCCTCGTCTCTGGCTCCGCGATCACGGTAGGGGCACTCGGGGTGGTCGTCGAGGGGCCGGGCGTCCCGGTCGGTGTGGTCCTGACGGTCTTTGGGCTCGGCATCGTCGCGTCCGGGGTGTTCCGGATGGATCCGATGCTCGGATATCCGCCGGACGCTCCAGCAGGGATACCCGAGGGGCACAGCGCCCAGCACCGACTCCACGATCTCGCCGGTGCCGTTGTCTTCCTGTCCCTTCCCCTCTCCGCGGCTGTCGGCGCGTTCACGCTGCCCGGGGCATCCTGGAGAATCACCTCGGCCTGTTTCGCCCTCGCCCTGTTCTTCGGATTCAGCCGGTTCGGCAGGGCGTGGGACGAGGTGTCACCGCGCCTCGGCCTCGTCCAACGCGCCATCATCATCCCCGGATGGGGCTGGCTCGCCGCCCTGTTCACCGCCCTGGCGCTCGGACTGAGCTAGCTTGACCACCGGCTGTCCTGGGCGCGCAGCTCCCGCATCCCGGTGTGCCTTGTCCCTCAGCGTGGCACGGCGTGGATGATTGCCGCCACCAACAGCAGCACCGGTGTGGCGGCGACAGTCCCGCGAATGACGGGCCAGTTGATCCGACCCCTTTTCGGAAGGCTCTGGAGCAGGATCAAGCCGGCGAGCAGTGTGACGAGAAGTAGCATCGCCCCAGCGGGAAATGCGAAGATCAACATCTCTTCCCGTGGTGAGTAGTCATAGCGTACTCGTTCGTGAGACTGCTGACTGAGCAGGACGATGTAGGCGGCAATCACCAGGATGTGCCAGCCGGCCAGGACCGCATGTGCGGGGACGGGGTCCCGATCGTCGGTCTCGCCTACGTCGACTTGTGGCACGTAGTTCCTCCTGCGGCCGGCGTCTCATCGCCATTCGTCTATCAGTCTAACTGCCCTGCAGTGAAGCGGGCGATAGCGATGGCGTTTGGGAAGAAAGGTGTGGACTGAACCGTCGGCGCCTTGGTGCGCCGTGTCGGCGAAGGTCATCACGTTCGCGTCGGCCAAGTCGGCGATGACTTGCACACCAATGCCGTGTCGTCGGTGTCTTCTGGAGTAGGAGGGCTTCTGGTCGTACACGTGGTCGATCGGTATCAGAGCGTCGGCGAGGATCGTGTAGGCCAGCCGTCGGATCCTGCTCATCGCCCGGTTCAGGTCATCGGTGGTGGAGGCGCGACGTCCCCATTGGGGTCGGGTCATGTTGTAGAGCCGGTGGCCGTTCCACCGGGAGCGGTTCTGGTGCCCTGGCCTGCGGAAACTCCGCGAGTGTCACAAACACCCCTGCGGGTCTGCCCTTTGTGGAAGGTTTCGCTCGGAAGGTTGCCGACCTTCGACGGTGTCGAACGAGCAGAGGCGGTCACTGCCGCAGGAGCAAGGCGAGATCAAGAACCACACGACCGCTGAAGCTGCCCGTCGTGTGAGCTTCGCCGGTCAGTAGGTCGACTCGGTACACCCGGCTGCCGGCGGCGCCGTTGAGCACGGCGTAGGCGTTGTTGGCCACGGCGCGATCGCCACGCAGAGCGCTGTGGATGTCGAAGCCTGCTTGTAGCGCCGCGTTGACTCCGAGTGAGCCGGTGGCGGCCAGTTGCCCGGAGTTCGCGGGGGATTGCAGCGCGACCTGGTCCAGGGTGGTGTCGATGTCGAACAGGGTCGTGGCAGTGGCGGGGTTGAGGTCATTGTTGGTGTAGGCGGCCCCGGTGACACCGATGGCGGCGGTGGCGGGCGGGTAGGTGAGGGGGCCGTCAACGACGGTCGTACCGCCGGGGTTGATGTTGTGGCGCAGGTTCTGGCCGGTGTCGCTGATGACTCGGAGTCGGTCGGCAGCGGGGTTGAAATCGACGCCGAACGACGTGCCGTTCAGTGCGACGGTCAGTTGACTGACCTTCGTAGCTACGGCGGTGCGGGTGCTCAGTGCGTAGACGCCGCCGGTGTTGCCGACGCCGTAGAGGTTGCCGTCCTGAACGCGGAAGTCGATGCCGATGAGTGCTTCGCTACCGGGTAGGTCGACCGAGCCGATGGTGCAGGCCAGGGCAGGGCTATTGACGGCGAATTTGATCAGCTGCTGATCGGCGGTGAGGCCGACGGCGACGAGCCCGTTGCGCCCGCCCGCGTTCAGTAGGTCCCACAGCAGCGTGCAGGTGCCGGTACGCAACGACGGTAGGCCGTGAGACGGGCTGCCTTCTGCGGTGCTGTGGCTCGTTGGGGCGGCGCTGACCGGTGTCGAGGTGACCCCGACGGTGGTGACCACCATCGTGGCGGCGCAAAGCAGCCCACGGAAAAGCGTACGGTGCATGAGAGGCACTTCCTTGATCAGAGGCACCGACGGACTCCTCGGCGGAATCCGGCGCCCTAGCGGCGGCGGTGCGGGGATGAATTCCCTGGTCAAAGCCTATGAGCGGTGAATCCCCAGGTCTTGTCGGATATCATACTTTCCTCCGACTTTCGCACCTTCTGCACAGAGCAATGACCGAAGACGCCCTGCCTCGCTCGGAGCGTTGATTGCCCGCTTCGTGACCAGAGCCCGCTAGAAACGATCTTGGGGAAACGCGCTGGGCGCACATGTTCCATTGCCGCAGCTGGACGTCGTCGTCGCCGACCAGGATCTGCGCGGGCAGCCGCTGGCGGTTGCGGTATCGCTGCCAGGCGTCGCGCCAGTACGGTCGGTTAGGCCGGCTTGGTTAACCCGCCGGCCCAGACCGGACGCAGGCCCGGTACACCGCCTCCTCGAACGCGGTGATCGCGGCTTTCAGCTCCTGGGTCGCCGGCACCACGGTCGCCCGCGTGGTGTCATCGGTGGCGACCAGCATGCCGCAACGCTCCCGACCCGCGCGCCACCGCTCGACCTCCGCCGTCACGGGCAGCAACTCCACGATGTGTCGTAGCTGGGTCCCGGTGTCGCCCGGCGGGGGAGAGGAGCAGACGAAGGCGTACCACGACTCCAGATGACGATCGCTTTCCTTGCCGATGGCGACGAGAGCCGCCCGCCGCTGCTGGTTGGTGAGCCGAAGCTCGACGACAGGCAGGTCCGCCTGCGGCGGCACGGCCCGGAAATGGGTCTTCACCAGGTTCGCGATCGCCTGGGCGGCGTGCTGGACCTCGCTGCCGACCTCCACGGCCGTGGCCTGGCGGACCCGGGAACCGAGTTGGCCCATGCGGTCCCGCGTCTGCCCCATCCGGCGTATCGGATCGGTGAAGTCCTCGCTCACGGCGATCAGCTCCGCCTCGGTGTCCGAGCACCACCGGCCCTGGTCGAAGCAGTAGCGGGCCACCTCGTTCAAGAACCGTCGGGCGGACTCCCGCACCGGATCCACGCTCCACTGCGGAGTCTGCTGCTGCCGAGCCCGTTCCCGTCGCCGCCCCTCGACCAGACGGGCGGCCTGCTTTGCCATGACCAGGGCGGGGTGCAGCCCGCTACGCCGGTCTGCCTCGAACTGGAGCTGGGCGTCGACGGCATCGCTCGCCGCCGAACCCGGCGGACGTTTGTCGACCGGCGAGAAGTCGTACGACGTGTGGTCGGGCGCCCGCCGCCGGCGTGCCTGCCGCCCGCCCCAGGTGCCTCGTGCGACCTGCTTGTCGTCCGGCGCAGGTGTCATCTCGCCCCCCTCCAGCCAAAAATCCACGATGGTGGTCGCGCGAGCCAGCGTGACACCCGGGGTCTGCTACCCGACAGGGCGGGTCGTCCGAGGGGCAGCGGAGGGGGTGACGCTCTCGACCGTGGCGATGCGCCGTCCTCACGTCGGCCACGACAGCGCGACCGGTGAGCGCGCCAAGCAGCCAAAACAAGGCGATATGCCCGCTATGGTGAGCGTATGGCGGTGCGGGCTGGCGAGGGCATGACGGAGGAGCGGCTCGGCAACCCCACTCCGATGTCCGTACTGATGTACCACTCGATCTCCCGGCTCGACGGCGGCCGACTCCGGTCGCTCGCTGTCGAACCGCGACGGCTTACCGACCACCTGGCGACGCTGTCGGACGCCGGCTACCGTCTGGTCGGCCTGAGCGCGGCCCTGGACTCCCTCGCGGCGGGCCAATCGGACACCCCACAGGTGGCGCTGACCTTCGACGACGGGTACGCCAACTTCCTCACGGCCGGTCTCCCCGCTCTGACGGCGGCCGGCGCGTCGGCCACCCTCTACCCCGCCGTCGGCAGCCTCGGGGGCAACGCGGACTGGCTCGGGCGGCAGGCGGACGCGTTCGGTCCGCTGCTGACCTGGGAACAGTTGCGGGATGTCGCAGAGGCCGGCGTGGAGATCGGCAACCACGGCCTGATCCACCACCCGCTCGACGTACTGCCTCGGGGCCGGCTCGAACAGGAGATCCGGGACAGTCGGGACCGACTGGAGCAGGAGCTCTCCCGTCCGATCCGCTCGTTCTGTTACCCGCACGGCTACCACAACCCGCAGGTACAGGAACTGGTCCGGGCCTACGGGCACGACAACGCCTGCGAGGTCGGCCGGCGGCGCTACCGTCCGATGGCCAACACGCGTTCCGCCACCGGGGCCGGCGACAGTCGCATGGCCATACCCCGGCTGCAGCCCACCCCCGATCTGACCGGGGCGGACCTGCTGACGCTGGTCCGAGGTCACGGCCCGACGATCGGTCCCGAGGTGCGACGTCTGGCGCAACCCGCATGGCGGCTGACCCGGCGGCTCGCCGCCCGTGCTGGCTGGCGGCTGACCTGAGGAGAGCGGCGATGGGCCGGGCCCGGTCGTGGTGGCGTCGCCTCGTACGCCGGCCCGACGACCCGGTTCCGGCGCAGTCCCGGCTCGCACGGCCAGGTTTCGGACCCTGGTGGACCGGGCTGGCGGTGCTCGCCACGGTGGCTACGGTCGGGTTCGTCGTGGTGATCGATCCGTTGAGCAACCACCGGTCCGGCCGGAAGAGCACGCCACATCCGTCGCACCCGGTGCCCGGTGGCACCCCCGGCCCCGGCAGCGGACAGCTACCGGGCCAGGTCGGCTCCTCGGGTGTGCCGATGCCCCGGGGCGATCTTCCGGGCTGGCGGCAGATCTTCGCCGATGACTTCTCCGGCACGGCACTCAGCAGCGACTGGTTCGCGTACGAGGGTCAGCCGGACGGCGACCCGGGCGGGTGGTTCGATCCGTCCCACGTCATGGTCGCCGACGGCCTGCTGACCATCGGCGGCTGGCGCGAGCCCGCCCGGGGTGACCTGTACGTGACCGGAGGCGTGTCGAACCGGCACGCTGTCAGCCGCAGCTACGGCCGGTACGACATCCGCTTCCGGATGGACCAGGGCACCGGTATCGCCTACGCCCTGTTGCTCTGGCCGGCCGACAACCAGTACCCGCCGGAGATCGACATCGCCGAGGACAACGGGCGCGACCGCCGCCGGATGTACGGCGTCCTGCACCCGCCGCAGGGGCAGCCGGTCGAGCGCAGCGTCGCCGGTGACTTCACCCAGTGGCACACCGCCGGTCTGGAGTGGACCCCCGGGCGGCTCGTCTTCACCCTCGACGGTGTGCCCTGGACCACCATCACCGGCGACGGCGTTCCCCGCGAGCCGATGGCGCTCGCGCTGCAGAGTCAGGCGTGGTACTGCGGGCACACCTGGGAGGCGTGCCCGGACGCGACCACACCGGCCCGGGTCGACCTGACGATCGACTGGGTGACCATCTACGCGCCGACCTGACCGGGACGCCGCTGTTCAGCGGTCATCCGGTGAGCCGGTAGACCACCACCCCGTCATCCCGGTGGGCGACCGACCACCCGGGCGCGGCGTCGAGCGCCTGGGCGAGCCGATCCACCGCGCCGTCGGGCAGGTGCCCGAAATAGGCGACCTGCCGGCGCATTCCGTCGCTGACCACCAGGTAGGTCTCGGTCCCGGCGAAGCCGCGCAGGTACTCCTCGATCTGCGGGACATGTTCCGGGCCGAGCAGGGCGTGCCGCAGGCCGGCTCCCTCGACGAGATCCGGTTCGCCGACGGCGACACTCCGGTTGAACTCACCGTAGTCGGCGCTGAGCCGACCCGGAAAGTTCGAGGAGACGGTGGCGATCGTCGAACCGGGGGCGGCGGTGGCGTAGAGATGACGCGCGGCACGCACCTCGGCCGTGCTCTGCCGGTCGACCATGAGCTGACCGTGCCGGCCCTGCATGGTGGCGAGCGCGGCGACCCCGAGCACGGCGGCCAGGACCGCCGCCGCAGCGACCGGTACCCGGCCTGTACGGGCCGACCCGGGTCGGCCCGCGTGGTCGCGCGGTGCCAGCAGCGCGGCGGCGATCAGGTACGCGCACCACGGCGCGGAGAAGAGGAAGACCCGGTAGATCGCCTCACCGCCGTAGTTCTGTGCGGCGAGCAGCAGGAACGGGGCTGCGGCCAGCACCGCTGGCACGGTCACCGGGTGGGAACGGCGCCATCCGTACCACGTGGCCAGCGCGGCCCCCGTCCAGACGGCGAGAGCGAGCACCCGCACCACGATCGCCGAGAACGCCTGCCCGTCCGAGCCCCAGCCGTCGGCGTTGCCGGAGGCGTTGGCGAAGAGGTTGAGGCCGTCGAAGATGGAGAAGGAGCCGCTGACCATGCCGTACCTCGGTGCGAGGTAGGCCAGCAGCATCGCGGCCAGCGGCAGCGGCAGCCACCCCGGCCGGACCTGGCGGAGCAGCACCAGCGCGGTGATCTGCGCCAGCAGCAGGTACGGCGAGAGTTGGTGCCCGGCGGTGAGCACGGCGAAGACGCCGAGGAGGCCGGCGATCGCCGTCACCCGGACCCGCCCACCGGCGGTCGCCGTGCCGGGACGCTCTCCGGGGGCCGCTGCCGGCCGGTCGGGGACCGGGCGGCGCAGCCAGCGGAGCACCACCAGCAGGGCACCGAGGCTGAGCAGGAACGCCAACGCCTGAGGGGAGAGGTAGTCCTCCTCGATCCAGTTGATGCAGAGGAACCCGAAGACGGTCAGGTAGCCCACCCGCCGGTCGGCGTGGAGCGTGCCGGCGACGGCGAGAAGCACCAACGCGCCCGCGAGGTTGAAGAAGACCGCCGACCAGTCGGCCAGCGCGGTCACGCCGACCCCGGAGACGTCGGCGAGCTGGGCGGTGGCCGCGAAGAGGGCAGGCCACTGCTGGTAGATGTCGCCCGACGCGCCGACGCCCCCGCTGGTCTGGATGAACTCGACAACGCCGAGGTGCTTGAACGTCCAGGCGTACTGGGGCTGGTCGAGCAGGAGCGGCGTGGTGCCGTGTAACAGCAGGACGAGCAGCACCAGGTACCCGGGGAGGGAACGGGAGGGCACACGCCGCCCGGGGCCGAGGAGCCCGACGGCGAACCCGGCGACGCAGAGCGCCAGCGCGCCGAAGAAGGCCGGATGGACCGTCGCCAGAAGACCGTACTGCCCGACCCGCGTCACGTCCGTACCGGCGAGCGCCACCAGCCAGAGGGCGACAGCGGTGGCGAGCACGGCGGGGTGCGTCGCGGCCCGGACGCCCGGGGCGGTGGCCAGCCGGAAGCCGGCGCGCCAGGGCCGGGCGGGGCGTCGCCCGGCCCGGACGAGCCCGACCAGCGAGACGATCCCCACCACGGCGGCCCCCGCCAGGGCCAGCGCCGACGGGTACCACCGACCGGTCCAGGCGGCCAGGGTCGCGGTCGCCGTCCAGCCGCAGACGCTCACCAGCAGCGCCAGCGCCCAGCCGGCCAGCGGCTGGCGGACCCGGCGCAGACCGACGAGCGCGGCCCCCGGCCCGAGGCAGGCGAGGCCGAGCGCGGCCAGCGCGCGCAGCGGCTGACCGGCCACCATCCCCACCGGTACGGCGAGCGCGACCAGAAGTCCCGTCCAGGACAGCGCCCGCTGGTGGCGGAGCGGACCGGCATCCGTGCGTGGTGCGGCCGACGCCGCCCGGCGCAGGATCGGCGGGCTCGGGGTGGCGAGGCGGCTCATGTGGAACCTCCCAAAGGTGCGGCGACCGTCTCCGGCAGTACGGCCCAGGCCGGACGGTGCTGCGGTGCCACCACCGCTCGCAGGCGTCGCCGCAGACCCGGCAACAGCACCAGGGCGGTCGCCGCCTGGGCCAGCAGCAGCGCCACCGCGGGTGCGACGATGCCGAGCCGGGGCAGGCCGTACCAGCCGCCGCCGAGGAAGAGCAGGGCGGCGGTGGACTGGACGAGCACCATGCGCCACATCCGCTTCTCCATGATCGCGAAGGCGGCGTAGAGCAGGATCACCCCGGTGAACGGCAGCGAGAGACCGATCAGCCGCAGGGCGTCCGCCCCGTGCGCCGCGTACTGCCCACCCAGCGGCGCGAGGAGCGCTCCGGCGGCACCGCCGAGCGTCACGGCTCCCGCGCCGACGACCAGTCCGACCAGGACGAGCGCCCGCCGGACGTGGACCCGGGCCTCGGCGCCGTCGCTCGACGCGGCCACCACGAACGAGATGACCACGTTCCACAGCAGGGTGGTCCCGGCCACCCCGATCGTCCACGGCACGTAGAAGTAGGCACTGGCGGTGGCGCCGAGCGCGTGGGCGACCAGCACCGGCGGCAGGAACGCCACAGCGTTGTTGACCAGACCGGTGACGTACTCCGCCGAGGCGAAGCTGGTCATCCCGTGGCGGGCCCGGCCCGGCAGCGGAACCGTCCCCACCCGGGGGGTCAACCGGGCCAGGATCCACCAGTTCGTCACCAGCATGGTGACGAGCATCGGCAGCACCCAGGCCAGCAGCACCCCGTCACCGGCGACCACCCCGGCCAGCAGGGGCAGCAGGGGCAGCAGCGCCAGTTTCGCGCCGGAGGCGACGATGTTCTTGGCCGGCACCAGGCCGGGACGGCGTAGCGCGGCCAGCACCCCGTCCTGGATGAAGAAGATCGCCGAGGCGAGCACCGCTACCACGAAGACCAGCCGGTGGACCGGCCGGTCGCCGATCAGACCGCTGCCCAGGCCGAGCGCCAGGAAACCGACCGCGAGCGCGAGGGACATCGCCGCCGACGCGCCGTACCCGACCAGGACCAGGCGTCGGGTACGGGCGCCGGCGCCCGGCAGGAAGCGGGCGTAGAGGCTGGTCAGGTTGAGCTGGGCGAGACCGGCGAGCAGCGACATCGAGGCGACCACGCCGGAGGCCCGGCCCACCGCCTCGGTGGGGAACCAGCGCGCCGCCACCACCCAGAACAGGAAGCCCAGCGCCGCGCTGGCCACCGTGGAGGACATCAGCGCGACCGCCGTGCGGACCAGCAACGGCCGCCGTCCGGACGGCACCACCCCAGGGACGGCGCCGCCACGGGCGACCCCGGCACCACCCGACGGCTCGGCGACCTCCGGCGGGCACGCGGGCGGCCCGGTGCCGGTGGTCGGCGGGAGAACGTTCATCGGGGAGGACCTTCCGGTGCCGTCGAGGAGGTCGGGCGCCAGCGGCGATCGCGCCACCGGGCGCGCAGGTAGGCCAGCGGGCCGCGGATCATGCCCCGCCGGTTGGCACCGAGCAGTTCGCGCGGGAACCCGGCACCGATCCCGGCCAGTCGCGGGCCGTCCGCGCGACGCAGGTCACGCAGGGCGGTCGGCGCCAGCCGCGCCAGCGGCAGCAGCGTCCCCGGCCGAGCGAGCACGAGGCTGGTGTACGCGGCGGTCAGCCCGGTGCCATAGCCGACCATCTGCTGGCGCAACCCGGCCAGGTCACGCCGGTGGTAGTGCCGGACCAGGGCAGCCGGGTGGTACACGACCGTGCCGCCGGTCAGGAGCACCTGGGTCAGCGCCAGGGTGTCCTCCGACCCCATCGCCACCGTGCCCGCGCCGAGAGCGGGGTCGAACCCGCCGATCCGTTCCACGGCACCGGGCCGGAAGGTCATGTTCCCGCCGGTGCCGAACGGTGGCAGCGGATAGAGCGGGCTCTGGAGGTGCGCGGTGGCCGGGGAGAAGACCTGGGGTGTGAACCCCCGCCCCTTGCTGTGCCCGCCGAACTCCTCGAACCACAGCTGGGCGTCGGTCTCCAGCTCGGCCGGGACGATGGCACCGGAGACGACGTCCGCCTCGGGGTGTGCGAGCAGCGCCCGGCCCAGCTCGGCGAGCCAGTATGGGTCGGCCGTCTCGTCGTCGTCGATCCAGGCGAGGATCTCGCCGGGCGCGACGGCGACCGCGCGGTTGCGGGCGTGCGACAGTCCCGGTCGCGGTTCGACGACGTACCGCACCGGCCCACGACGGGCGGCCTCGGCGACCACATCCCGGGTGGCCGTGCTGCTCGGGGCGTTGTCCACCACGAGGACCTGGAACCGGGGATAGTCCTGGCGGAGGAGGCTGTCCAGGCAGCGGGCCAACCCGCGCGGACGTTCCCGGGTGCAGACGACCACGGTGATGTGCGGTGCGTCCCGCAGCACCTCGGCGCGTTCGGCCAGGTACGCGGAGCCGTCGGTGGGCACCGGCCCACCCCATCGGGCGCCGATCTCGCGCCCGAGGTCGGCCCCGGTCAGCCCGGCCTCGGGTACCGCGAGCAGGAGCGAGCCGATCGGCTCGGTGTGCCGTCGGACCAGCAGCCAGGCCCGTTCGACACGCCGACCGTCCGGGCCGTACGCCGGGATCGCCGGCAGCGGCTCGGTCAGCTCGACATCGCGTACCAGGGCCGGCAGCCGGCCCGTGTCGGCGACCGGCGTCGAGACTGGCGTGTTCATCGGTCAGCTCCAATCCGGTCTGGATCCACCGGTGTCGGCGGCACCGGCGGGGCACCGGCCGGCGAGGCCAGTTCCACCAGGGCGCCGACGCCGGCGGCGGTCGCACCGAGCAGGACCGCCCCGGCCCGGAGAGCGGGCTGGGCACCCCGTCCGCCCAGCGACCCGGCGAGACCCCGCAGTACCGCCCGGGGCAGTGTCCGGAGCAGATAGCCGCGCTCGGCATCGAGGCTGGGTCCGGAGTGGTCGCGGCCACCGAAGGCACCGCCGTCGAGCAGCCGAGCCATCGCGACCTTGCCCCGGCCCTCGGCCACGCAGCGGTGCAGGAAGGCACGCAGCGTGGCCCGCTCGGCCGGCACCGGGTGGACGACGACGGCGTCCGACACGTGCACCCAGTGGCCGCCCGCGTGCCGGGTCAGTCGCAGGCAGAACTCCGTGTCCTCCGGCCGGGCACGGTCTCCCACCTTGCCGAAGTCGGTACGGAAACCCTGGACGGCCTCGAAGGCGTCGCGGCGCACGGCCATGCTGGCGGACCAGACATTGCGTACCCGCACCGTGCCGGTCGAGGGACCGGTACGGGAGACGCCGACCGTC
The DNA here is from genome assembly GCF_040642635.1 of Micromonospora sp. NPDC047793. Lineage (NCBI taxonomy): Bacteria > Bacillati > Actinomycetota > Actinomycetes > Micromonosporales > Micromonosporaceae > Micromonospora > Micromonospora sp. NPDC047793. The sequence goes on from NZ_JBEYSG010000019.1 coordinate 71,933, forward strand.
CAGAGGAACTCGTCGGGCAACCAGGTCGGCCGGAGGGTCTCCCAGTCCGGCGCGATGCCCCCGCCGGTGCCGACCACGGCCGGGTCGGCGAGCGGCTCGCACAGTCCGGCCAGCCAGCCGGGCTGCGCGATCACGTCGTCGTCGAGGAAGACCACCACGGGGGTGACGGCATGACGGGCCCCGGTGTTCCGGTTACCGGAGACACCGCGCGGCAGGCGGTTATCCAGCACCGTCACGTCGGGCAACTCCCGACGGACCAGTCGGTGCAGGTGCGGGTTGTGGTCGACCACCACGATGATCTCCGCAGGCGGCGGGCTCTGCTCCCGGACGGCCTGCACCACCCGGACCAGCCGGGGAAGGCGGTGTTCGCTGTGGGTGGGGATGACCACGCTGACCGGGGACTGCGCGCGGGGCATCTCAGCGCACCTCCTCGGTCCAGGTGTCCTGGCCGCCGTGGTCGCGCTGGCCGAGGGGGGCGGTACCGGCGTGGTGCAGGGTCGCCGCCACGGGTGTCGGGGCGGGCCGGGGGAGGGACACGCGGACTTGTCTCGTGGCGGGTGCGGCGGGACCGGAGGCGGCGTGCGCGGCATGGTTGGCGAGGCCGGAGTCCTGGTGGCGTCCGCGCCGGGCGCGGCGGAACTCGCTGAGGATCGTGCGGAGCACGCGGGAGCCGTCGCGGAACGTGTGGAGGTTACTCTCGCCATGGATCCGCAGGTACTCGATGCTCGGCACCTCACGTACCTGGTAGCCGGCGGCGGCCATCCGGATGTTGATCAGGGTCTCGATCTCGAACCCGTCGCCCCAGAGCTTGCCTTTGGGCGGTGGCGTCGACGCCGGGTGGGGCAGCTCCATGGCCGGGACCAGATCCCGCCAGAAGGCGTTGTAGCCGTAGCAGAGGTCGGTGAAGCGGGTGCCGAAGAGGGCGTTGACGATGCCGTTCAGCGCACGGTTCCCCCAGCGGCGCAGCGGGGTGATGTCGTCGCTTCCGCCGCCGTGCCGGAAGCGGGTTCCCTTAGCGAAATCGGCACCGGACACCAGAGCCTCGACGAAGCTGGGGATCTCCTGCGGGTCGGTCGAACCATCCGCGTCGATCATGACCACGATGTCGCCGGTGGCCGCAGCGAAGCCGCAGGCGAGCGCGTTGCCCTTGCCGGTACGGGTCTGCTCGATCACCCGCACGGAGGGCCAGAGCTCGCGGGCCACATCGGCGGTGCCGTCGACCGAGCCGCCGTCGACCAGGATCACCTCGGCGACGCCGTGGGGCAGACGCGCGAAGACGTGCGGCAGGTTCCGGGCCTCGTTGCGGGCCGGGATCACCACGGACAGCGAGGGATACCGGTCGTACGAGGGCATCGGGTGACGGTCAGGGGCGAACGTGGACATCGCAACAGGTCCCTTCCGGCAGGTCAGCCGTCTGTCGGTGGGCGGAGGACCGCGTCGTCCGGGCCCGTGGTCGTCACGGCTCTTCAACGGCCAGTCACGGTGGATATTTCGCCAATGTCCGGCAAACCGACGGAGCTGAATGCCCTGTGTCCCGTCCGTCACGTGCGCACCACAAATACGCCCGAAACCTCACATAATCTCCACGGTGAGGAAACTCACTATGGCCGAATGCCGGGGACGCGGCGAAGGCCGCCTGCTACCCAGAACTGCCGGAGCCCACGCACGCACTCACCACGGCGCCGTGTCGACAATCCCGGGTCAGGATCGCCGGCACGGCGCCGTGGTGAGTGCGGACGAGCCCGTCCGCGCGCAGCTGGTCTCGGACGGGCTCACGGAGGTCCTCCCGCTACTTTCCGTAGGCTTTCGCGGTCCAGCCGAGCGAGCCGAGGGAACCGCAGGTGTCGGTGATGCCGGTCAGCCACACCTGGTTCGGGGCGTCGGCGGTGAACCGGCGGTGCACGAGGTCGTCGTGCACCGGCGGTCCGGCCCGCCGCGTGAGCCCCTTACATGTGGCGAACACCGACCAGATGCGCTGCTGTGAGCGCAGCCGCGCGACCCGGTTCGGGCCGGCGGTGATGCCGTGGGCGGGGAGTTCACCGACCAGCGGGTACATCATTTTGGGGAGATATCCCGGGCGAAGAACGCCGCCGCCCGACGCAGGATCTCGTTCTCCTGCTCCAGAAGCTTGTTGCGCCTGCGCAACTTCCGCAGCTCAGAGCCTGACTAGGTGGGTTTCAGGTAATGGTGAGGGTGATGCTGTGCCAGCCTGTGGCGCCGTCGGGGTATGGCGTCCTGCGTTGTTCCGGCTGGGTGGTGCCGGTGCTGTCGGATGCGCGAACGCGGATGGTGTGGCTGCCGGGTGTGGCGTCCCAGCGGTACGCCCACTGCCGCCACAGATCTGGTGACGGTCCCGCGGCGAGGCGCGCGGTCTGCCACGGCCCGTCGTCGATCTGCACCTGCACGGCGGTGATACCGCGACGTTGGGCCCAGGCGACCCCGGCGATCATGACTGGTCCGGCGGGGCGTCGGGTGAAGGGTTTGGGGGTGTCGATGCGGGATGCGGTCTTGACCGGTGCGTCGGGTGCCCAGCCGCGTTCGACCCAGTAGGTGTCGAAGGCGTCGAACGTGGTGACGGTCATCGCGGTGAGCCATTTGCAGGCGCCGACGTAGCCGTAGAGGCCGGGGACGAGCATGCGTACCGGGAATCCGTTGTCCAGGGGGAGAGGTTCGCCGTTCATGGCGACGGCGAGCATGGCGTCGCGGCCGTCGAGGATCGCCGCGAGTGGGGTACCGATGGTCATGCCGTCGACGGCCCGGCTGACGAGTTGGTTCTGGCCGGGTCGGATGCCGGCCTCCCGGAGCAGGGGAGCCAGTGGCACCCCGCTCCAGCGGGCGGTGCCGATGTAGGGGCCACCGACTTCGTTGGACACGCAGTTGAGGGTCAGGTCGCGTTCCATCAGGCCCCGGGCCAGTAGCTCGTCGAAACGCCACGTTCGGGGTCGGTCGACGGCGCCCTCCAGGGTCAACCGCCAGCGGTCGACGTCGACCTGCGGGACGGTGAGGGCCGTGTCGACGCGGTAGAAGTCCCGGTTCGCCGTGATGAACGGTGCCACGCCGTCCACTCCGGCGGACGTGTCGGCGGGCAGCGTCGCCGCGGGTTGCATCGGGGCGGGAAGGACGACGGTGGCGCGGGAGCGGCTGCCGGCGGCGTTGCGGGCGGCGAGCGTCGTCCCGGCGGTGGCCGCACCGGCCGCGGTCGCGGTGGTGCCGGCGGCGGTGACGAGGAACTGACGGCGGTTGAGTAGTCGGGGCCGTCCAGCGGTGCCGGGAGAGTTGGTCGTGGCGGTGCGGAGCAGCAACAGCATCGCGGCGGCGCCGACGGCCGCGCCGCCGAGTGTCGGCAGGGTGTCCAGTGCGGTGGCGGTGGGGCGGGTGAGGATCGCGGTGACGCCGATGCCGCTGAACGCGGCCAGTCCGAGTAGGCCGTAGCGGCGCCTCTGGAACGCCGCCACCCCGATCGCCGCTGCCGCAGCGGTCAGCACGGCGTAGACACCGGTCAGAAGGACGAGCTTGTCGGCAGTGCCGAAGGTGCGGATCGCCCACGCCTTCACGGGTTGGGGGGCGGCGTCGATGGCGGTGGCGCCGACGGCCAGCACCGGATCGGAGGCCGGGCCGAGGAACGCGGCGAACAGCCGGGCGACGCCCAGTGCGATGGCGGCGCTCAGCACGCCGACCAGGACGGCGCGTGGACGCCACCGGTGGGGTCTGGGGCGTGGCCCCGACCGGCGGTCTGCCGGCCGGGGCGCGGTCGGTGTGGACATCGTCAGCTCGTGGGCATCAGGACGGTGTCGACGATGTACACGGTGGCGTTGGCGGTGGAGACGTTGCCGCAGACCACCATCGAGGTGTCGTTGACGGTGAACGAGGTGCCGCTGCCGGTCACCGTGAGCTCGTCACCCTGCAGGGTCTCGTGTGTGCCGGCGATGGTGTCCGGGGACAGTTGGCCTTCCACCACGTGGTACGTCAGCACGTCCTTCAGGGTGGCGTCGTCGGCGAGGACCTTGTCCAGGTCCGCCTTGGGGATCTTGCCGAACGCGTCGTTGGTCGGTGCGAACACCGTGATGCCCTGCGCGCTGTTGAGCGAGTCGACCAGGTTGGCCTTGTCCACGGCGGTCACCAGCGTCGACAGCAGAGGGTTGCCCGAGGCGGCGGTTGCGACCGGCACCTTGGCCATGGCCTCGAAGCTGCCCGGGTCCGCCGTGTCGGTGGGCACGGCGGCGCAGCCGGGACCGAACTGGGCCGCCGCCGCCGACGGCGACGCCATGGGGGCACTGGCCGACATGCTCGGGGCGGTGCCGGTGTCAGCGGTGTCGGTACTGCTGTCGCCGTTACCGCAAGCGGACAGGGCAAGAACGGCGATCGCGCCGGCGGCGACGAACGTACGCCGAGACATGTGAGCTCCTTGCATCCGGGGTTGGTGGTGCGTTCACCGGTGCTTCGGAGCCCGACGCCGGGCGGATGGCCGCCGAACGCGAATTTCTTCGTGCCGACCCGTTCACGGTGTCTCAGACCAGTGCCGCCCCGCTCACCGCAGTGCCACCAGGACGACGACGTCAGTCGGTGCCGGCGAACCGGACGCGGGCTCGTTGGACACGCCGAACGCCGCGACGTCGGTCAGCGGGCCGACGAGGGTGGTCGTGGCCGTGTTTCCGGCGGGGAGCAGGCCGGCTGTACGCGGTGCTCCGGCCGACGGGATCAGCCACAGTTGATAGGCCCGGCCGACACCTGGATCGGGTAGTTCCCGCAGCACGGCGACTGCCTGGTCTCGCTGCGCGGACGACACCACGGTGGCGCTGCCGCCGCCGTCGACGGCCTCCTGGTGGACACGCGCGTCGCCGGCAGCGACCACCTCGGCGATCTGGCGGATGCGATCGTCGCCCGGCTGCTCCTGCCGATCGCGGTCGTCGACGACCGCCCACGTGACGACGCTCGCGCCGGTTGCTGCGACGGCGGCGATCGAGGCGGCGGCGACCCACTGCCGCCATCGCGGCGTCGAGGCGGTGCGGCGGCTCTCGGCGGTGGTGAGGCGTTCCTGGGGAGTTCGGGCCGCCTGCGCCAGGGTCCGCTCTCGGAGTCCTGCGGGCAGTGCCGTGTCGTCGGGTGTGTCGTCGGCGAGGCGGGCGGCGGTCTCCCGTAGTTCGGCCACTTCCAGGCGGCAGGTGTCGCAGGCGGTGAGGTGCCGCTCGAACCCGGCTCGTTCCACCTCGTCGACGGCATCGAGGGCGTACGCGCCGGCGAGGGTGTGGATGTCGCTGTTCATGCCCGCTCTCCCATCGTGACGCCGAGGCAGTCGCGCATCCGGATCAGTCCGTCCCGCATCCGTGTCTTCACCGTGGGTAGTGGCGTGTCCAGCCGTTCGGCGACCTCCCGGTAGGTGTAGCCGCCGTAGTAGGCCAGCGTCACCGCCTCGCGCTGCAGGTCGGTCAACCGCCCCAGGCAGCGGCGGACCTGCTCCCGATCCAGCCGGGCGCTGACCGCCTCGGCCACCTGGTCGTGCGGCACCTCCACGTCCGTCGCCGCGACACGTTGCGTCCGGTCGGCCAGCGCCTGCTCCGAACGGACCCGGTCCACCGCACGCCGGTGCGCCAGCGTCAGCACCCAGGCGAGACCGGAACCACGATCGGCGTCGAAACGGGCCGCGGTACGCCACACCTGCACCATGACCTCCTGCGCGACCTCCTCGGCGAGCTGCGGGTCACGCAACACCCGCCGGGCCAGGCCGAGAACCTTGCCGGTGACGGCGTCGAACAAGCCGGCGAATGCCTCCTCGTCGCCACGACCCACCCGCTGCAACAGCTCCTCCACGCTCGGTGGTGGTGGCGGAGTCACGTGCAGCGGTCGCCATCGACGAGCCCGCCCTTGGTCGGATTCCGCCATCTTCTGTCCCCTCTCCGTGCACGCATACCGCTCCCGTTCGGTTCGACGCGGGATGCCCGGTCGGATGGGTCGCCACCACCTGCCGCACCGCCGGTCGCGGCAGGGTCACTATCCGCCACATCTTTCCTGATGGAGTCGACGTGACCTCGACACCCATCCGGCCAGCCGTCGGCTACGAAGACCTCTCGTGATGGAGGATGCGCAGCTTATCGGGCGGTATCGGCTGATCCGATGCATCAGCCAAGGTGTCGCGGGCCGGTTGTGGCTGGCACGGGACGAGTTGTTGGACCGCGACGTCGCGGTCAAACAGGTGCTGTTCCGTGTCGGTCTGACCGAGCGGGAGGGTGCGGAGCTGCGGGAGCGGACCCTGCGGGAGGCGCAGGCGGCGGCCCAGTTGGTGCACCCGAACGTGGTGTGGGTCTACGACGTCATCACGGTCGAGGACCAGCCGTGGATCGTGATGCAGCACGTTCCCTCGCGATCCCTGCATCGGGTGCTCACCGACGACGGGCCACTGCCGGTCGACGCGGTGGCGCGGATCGGGATCGAGTTGGTGGGGGCGCTGGGCGCCGCGCATCGAGCGGGGGTGCTGCACCGCGACGTCACCCCCCGCACCGTGCTCATCGCCACCGACGGGCGGGCCCTGCTGGGAGGCTTCGGGTCCGCGGTGATCGAGGGCGTGGCGGCGGTCAGCCAGTCGTGGGGCATCACCACCTCACCGCAGTACGTGGCCCCGGAGCGGGTCCGCGACGGCGTCTCCTCGCCGGGGGCGGACCTGTGGGCGCTCGGTGCGACCCTGTACGCCGCCGTGGAGGGCCGCCCGCCCTACAGCCGCCCCGGGCTGGTGCAGACGTTGATGGCGCTGGCCACCGACCCGCCGGACCGGATGCAGCGCGCCGGCCCGCTCGCACGGATCATCGAGGGACTGCTCGAACGGGACGTACGCCAGCGGATGGGTGCCGCCGAGGTGACCCGCAGGTTGCGGAAGATCACCGGGCCGGTGCTGGCGTCGTCGTACCCGCACGCGCGACGCGTCGCACCCGCCGATGACCCCAGCCCTCAGCCGGGACTGCCGGACGCCGCCCACGACACGACCCGCGCACTGCCCACCACCTGGCCGGACGCCCGCACCCGGGTGCTTCCCGCCACCAGGTCCGGCGACACGACGCAGGTGCTACCCGACAGCGGCACTCCGGCCGACCGGAACACACCGACGGCGCGGCTGCGGGCACTCGCCACGGCCGACGGCCGGACGGGCCTGCGCAGCGCGCTGACCCTCGTGGTCGCGGTCGCCGCCCTGGCAGCGGGTGGCGGCCTGGCCGTGGTCGGCGCGCAGCGCACCCTCGACGGCCTTCACAGTGCCGTCACCGGAACCGGCGGCGGCACACCCGCCGACGACGGCGGGCAGGCCCCGGTCGGCGCCACGGCGAGCACGATACCCGCGGCACCGTGTCTGGCCCCAGCTCAGGAACCACCTCGCATGGTGTCCGAGGACGCGTCCGCACGCGGCGACCGTGCCGTGCCGCCGGACTGGTCGTGGCACGCCGACGATGAGGGCTTCGGCATCGCGGTACCCCCGGGGTGGCTCCGCTTCACCGATGGTGACGTCGTCTGCCTCCAGGATCCACACCAGGATCGACTGCTGGCCGTGGATCTCCAGGTGCAGAGACGGACGATCCCGAGCGACCACTGGAGCGCCGAGGCCGACCGCCTGACCGAGGCCGGCGCGCTGCCCGGCTACACGAGGATCAGCATCGGCCCGCTGATCCGGCCCGGCGGCGCCGCCGAGTGGGAGTACGCCTGGGACGGACCGGACGGCGAACGGCGGCACGCCCGTCGACTGCTGGTCAACGGCACCAGCCCGGGGAAGGCGTACGCACTGACCTGGGTGACCCCAGACGCCACCTGGACCGACAGCGAATCCGTCTACCGCGTCCTGTCCGGCAGCTTCCGTCGCAGCGCGTGAGCGATTTGTGCGTGCCGGACCCATCCGGCTCGGCCGCCGCACCGAACACCCGACGACGACACCCGGGCGCCGCGGCCGGGTCCACCTGATAGGAGAGACCTTTCGTGAGACTGACCCGTAGCCTGCTCGCCCTGCCCGCAGTGGCGCTGATCCTCGCCTTCCCCGGGACGGCGTATGCCGACGAGAGCGTCCAGGTGAAGCTGCTGGACCTCAACGAGACCGGCGCCACCGGCACCGCCACGCTGACCGCCACCAGCGGCGGCGACCTGAAGGTGCAGATCAGATCGCAGGGCATGACACCGAACTCGCCACACGCGCAGCACATCCACGGCGCGGCCAAAGGCATGGACTTCCACTGCCCCGACAAGTCCGCCGACGCCGACGGCAACGGATACGTCAGCACCGAGGAGGGCCTGAAGATGTACGGCGACATCTTCATCTCCCTCACCACCACCGGAGACACGACCAAGGCCAGCGGCCTGGCCGTGGACCGCATGCCCACCGCCGACGCCGACGGCAACCTGACCTACGAACGCACCATCCCGGCGGCGGAACTGCCCGCCGGCACCATCGAGCACCTCAAGGACCTGCACATCGTGCAGCACGGCATCGACGCCAACGGCAACGGCAAGTACGACATGGAAGCCCTCGGTGAATCGACCTTCGCCAAATCGGTCGGAGTCAACGGCATCCCGGCCGAAGCCACCGACCCGGCCACCTGCGGCATGGTCAGCGGCGCCGCCGCCGGTTCCGTCCCCGCCGGCGGTGTCGCCACCGGCGACGGCAGCACCGGCATCAGCTCCGGAGCCCTCAGCCTGTATGCGATCGGCGGTCTGGCGCTGCTCGGTGTGGCCGGCCTGGCCGTGACGCGTCGCCGCCTGGCGCGGCAGAACTGACCGGAACGCACGATGACCATCACCCGGCTCGCCACGCGTGGCGGTGACCGCCGGAGGCGTACGCTCCCGGCGGTCACCGCCATCCTCACCGCGATAGCCACCATCAGCGCCGGGGCTTGCTCGTCCGGCGACGTACCCACCGGCGCCCCGCCGCCGCCGAAGGCCGACGCCGCCGCCTCATCCGGCGGCCAACGCGACGAACTCACCACCGGTCCACTGATGCCCAGCTCACCGCCAACCCGGGTATCCATCCCGTCGCTGAAGGTCAGCGCCCCGACCGTGCCGCTCGGACTGCAACCCGACGGCACCATGCAGGTGCCCGACACCGCCACCGACGTCGGCTGGTACACCAAGGCACCCACACCCGGCGCCCTCGGGCCCGCCGTCCTCGCCGGCCACGTCAACTGGAAGGGCCACGACGGCAGCTTCCACGACCTCGCCGCACTCGCGCCGGGCGCCACCCTTACCGTCGACCGCGAAGACGGCAGCCGGGCCACGTTCACCGTCACCAAAACCGAACGGCACCCCAAGGACACTTTCCCCACCGAAGCGGTCTACGGCCCCGTGGACCACGCCGCACTGCGGCTGATCACCTGCGGCGGCCCATTCGACACCGCACGCGACAGCTACCGCGACAACATCATCGTCTACGCCACACTTACACACGCCCAGCCCGCATAGCCACGCCAACCAGCCGATGACCCGCAGCCACGCTCTACCGGCTCTCCGTGGCCGCCCTGCGGGGGTACCCGGCTGTGGAACATCCCGCTGACCGGAACCTACGGCCGGCTGCGCACCGTGGAGTGCGGGCCGGACGAGCCCACCTCGGCCGGGTCCCTGTCGTGGGGGCCCGGCCGGGAGGGGATCAGCTGGTGGCCGCCTCCCAGACCCAGGTCTGGATCGGCCCCGGGCCGGAGGGGTCGACGGTGAGCTGCTGACCGTACCCGTGCTCGGTGAGGTACAGGTCGGTCGGCACCCCGTTGACCTCGGTCCGGTTGGCCAGGGTGAAGGAGGCCCCCTCCTGCCGCACGCACCACAGGTACTCGTCGGTGTCCGGGCGGAAGTCCTGCAGGGTCACCCCCGCCCCGAAGGTGGCGTTCCCGGTCGCCGAGGAGCTGAGGTACCGGCCCCCGTTGACCAGGTAGTAACAAGGGGTGTCCCCGGTGGACCCGGCGGGGATCCGGATGAACCGCTGGTTGGTGCCGTCGGTCTCCTGATACAGGATGATCGGGGTGTTGACGCTGGTGCTCTCCCCGGAGACGTCGGCGACCAGGTCGTGGGTGCCCTCCAGCGGGTAGTGGGTGATCTCCTGCAGGTCGGTCATCTCGGCCTCAGACTGGAGGAAGAAGCGTTGCCGGGCCGACCCGTCGGGATCCCGGCCGGCGAGCAGCCCCAGCTCCGGCACGACGGTCAGCAGTTGGTCGGTGACCCGGTTACGCAGGGTCCAGGTGCCGTCCTCCTGCGGATCGGGCCACCATAGTTGGTCCAGGGCCTCCTGGTGCCACTGGACCACCCAGCCGTCCCGGGCTCCCTCTGCCTGCCCCATCAGGCTGCCGGTCAGCAGGTTCATGATCTGGTAATACCCGGGGTGCTCTCCGCTGCGGATCAGGGACCACTTCTGCTGAAAGCCGCTGTGGTACGGGGAGTCCACCAGGAAGTGGCTGGTGCCGTTGTGGACGATGTCGACGACGTTGGTGGTGTCCGCGCTGCGCAGCAGGATCCCCTGCCCTGAGGGGGGCTCGGCCACCGGGGGTCGGGGCTCGGCGGCGGCCTGCAGCACCAGGTCGAACTGCACCGGCAGGTGGTCGGAGAGAACGATGTCGGTGCGCACCGTGCTGCCCGTGACCCGGGGCGCCGCCACCCCACGGGGTACCACCGCGTAGTCCAGCAGTGCGGTCGGGTTCGTGGAGGGGTGGGTCGCGGCTGCGGGGGTGTGCACCGCGAAGTGGGCGGCGTCCAGCACGGCGGCGAGGTTGTCCGGGTGTCGGTTGAAGTCCCCCATCGCCACCCAGTCCCGGGGGGTGTTGTTCGGCCCGGCGGTGAGCATCCGGACCCGGATGGCCTCCAGCAGCCCCGGCAGGTCGTTGCCCCCGGGGGACCAGCCGTGCAGGCTGAAGAAGACCGTCCCGCCGACGGTGACCCCCAGGGCGGGGCGACCTCCCAACGGGCTGGCCACCACGACGATCCCGGCCGGGTCGACCCGCTCCCGGGTGGCGATCGCCAGGTTCACCCGGCCCGCGGGTTCTGGGTTGGTGTCGGTCCACAGCCAGTAGAGGTATCCCCCGGGGCGACTGTTCGTGCCGCCGTACCGGTACTCCTCGACGTCGGGGGTGAAGAGGCCGTGTTGCGGGTCCTGGCGCACGAAGTCGAGCTGCGGGTGGTCGGCGAGGTGGTGGGCGCCCCCCGGAGGGCTGCCGGCCTCCTGCAACGCCACCACCTCCGCGTCGCGCAACAACCGCAGCAGTCCGCTGGTGTACTTGTTGTCATAGGAGCCGTCGGCGCGCGACCCCGCGCCCTGCATGTTCCAGGTGGCTGCCTTGTGGGCCTCGTCCTGCCGAGGGTCGAGCTGCCCGGCGTCGTGCAGGAACAGGGAGGGGCGGCGTCGGTCGGCCAGCTGGACCACCCCCTGACCGCCGGAGTAGTCCAGGGTCTCCCGGCCGGACCAGTCGGGGATGACCGCGCCGGACTGGGTCAGGTGCCGGAACCGGGCGGGGTGGGCCGGGTCCGAGCCGAACTGGTGCACCGCGTCGGCGGGCACCCCGGGGCTCTGCGCCGAGTAGGGGGTGTAGGGCGCGAAGGGACCCCCGGGGGTGGCCTGCTTGGTCAGGATGTTGCCGTGGAAGACGTTCTGCGGCCCGGTGGAGCCCGACCACTTGATCGCCTTCGGTCCGGCCCCCCACCAGATCGGGTACCAGGTGCCGTCGTCGAGTTCACCCCCTTCCCCGCCGCAGTTGGCGGTGCAACTGCCGGAGCGGTGTTCGTAGGGCACCCGCACGGTGTTGCCCTCGAAGAGGTTGTACCGTTCCCAGCCGCCGTGCAGGTTGAGGTCGGAGTCCAGGTCGTTGCGGAAGGCGACGTTCCGGCTGGCCGACCACTGGAAGGTGAAGTGCCGCAGGTTGCGGCTGGTGTTGTACGCGTACAGGGAGTCCCAGACCCGGCTGCCGCGCAGGTACCCGTTGCCGCCCTTGCCCTTGTTCCAGGCCCCGTCGAAGGTGTTCCCCTCGATGTGCAGGTTCCGGGCGACCTCGGTGACCAGGGGGTGGGAGCCGGTCATGGTGCCGTTGAGGCCCCGGGCCCAACTGTTGGCCGCCCACTTGAACAGGACGCCGTGCATGGCGTACTCCGGTGCCAGGTTGCCGTAGTTGTGCACCGCGTCGGCGGGGGAGAGGGCGTAGCTGCCGCCGCCGACCTTGGGCAGCCCGGTCATGTCCTGGGTGAAGGCGAAATCCTCGAACCCGACCCCCTCGACCACCTTCAGAGGGGTCACCTTGCTCTGGAAGGGGGTCTCGGTCAGCAGCGGGGCGGAGCCGTCGGAGACCGAGTCCACCGGCAGGTCGAACTCCAGGGGCCGGTCCAGGGTGATGGTCTTCGCACTGCCGGAGACACCGACGACCCGGAACATCTGCTGGCGCATGTGCAGGTTCTCGAACATGCTGCCGTGCTCGGCGTAGCTGAGCCCCTGCTCCTCGTAGAACTTGATGCTGTTGGCCGCTCCCACCCAGACGTGCCCGCCCAGGCTGAACTTGCCCATGTCGGCGTTGCTCACCAACTGGATCACGCTCTGCCCGGCCCGGGCGGAGAACCCGGGGTCGGCGGAGCGGGCGGCGACCCGGATCCCGGAGACCCAGTGCTGGTTGACCGAACCCTCGAAGAGGTCCTTGCGGTTGGCCGGGGCGGACTGCCACTCGTCGGCGTACCGGGTGGCCACCTCCCGGTTCTGCACCTTGAACAGGGCCCGGCCCGGCCAGATCCAGCCGCCCCGACCGGTGTCGTTGCCGCTGCCCCAGGTCATGGTGGTCGGTTCCCAGCGGCTGCCGTCGGAGCTGAGGGTGTCGTACCGGGTGTTGGTGTCCGGGCGGAACACCACCCGGGTGCCTCCGGTGCCGGAGCCCTGCCCCTTCAGCAGCAGGAAACTCGCGTCAACGGAGATCTGCCGGGAGACGTCGAGCCGGCCGGCGGGTAGCTCGATCAGAGAGAGCCGGTAGTGGCTGGCGGTGGGGGAGCAGTCCGAGCGGATCGTGTCGATGGCCTGTTGCAGGCCTGCGCTGTCGTCCACCCCGTCGTCGGGGACCACCCCGAACTGGCTGGCCAGTCGGGACGGTTCGATGCGGCAGGGGGCCGCCCCGGTGACGTATCCGGCGGACGGGACCTGGCCGCCCAGGTATCCGGCTCGGGACCAGTCGGGCAGCCCCTCCCCGGCGACGAACCGGTTGGCCACCCCCAGATCCGGCTGGCCGGGTAGGTCGGCCATCGCGGCCGAGGGCAACGTCCGGGCCGGGGGGCGGGCCCCGGCGGCGGAGGCCGGGGTTGCCACCCACGGCGGTACGAGCATCGCGACGGTCAGGACCGCGGCGAGCGTGGTGCGATCGATTGTCACGCATGAAGGATCGGGGAGTCGAGACCGGCTGTGAAGGTCCGACGACTATGGGTGATCCCACAGTCGGATCGGCGGCTCCCGCAACCCGTGCCCCCCGGGGGCTCGTCAGATCCAACCCGACCGTCGTCGCGGCGACGACGACCCTGGTGAACGGCCGCGTCCACCGGTGCAGGGGGCTGATCGTCGATGTCCAGCATCTGTCCAGCATCTGTCCAGTGGACAGTGGAACCTTCGTCAGCAATAGGGGAGAGGCCACCTCGAAAGGAGATCGGATGAGAATGCGTCTGATGGCCAACGTCGGTGTCGAGAACGGGCAATGTGGATTGGGGCGAGACGCGTGATGGCCACGACCTCATGGCAACGGCGCACGACCGTGCTGCTGGCGACAATGGTCACCGTGGCGGTGGGCTTCGCCTCGCCGGGCGTCGCCGCACCAGCGCCGGCGTCGGAGGCGACGAAGGTGACCGCTGGCAAGACGGAGATCAAGACGGCCACTGTCATCGAAGGAACCGCAGGTAAGGCGACGACCAAGACGGTACCCGACACCCGCAGCGGCATGTCCGCCGATCCGATCCAGGTGACGTGTCCTGTCTACAACTCGGCGTACGTGATCTTCTTCGACAACGGCGACGGGGTGTACGGCCCCGGCGACACGACGCTCGTGCACTGGCCGTTCACGGTGGAGTGGTGCTATCCGATCGACAACAACGCGACGACGCTGCCTGTCGTCTTCTACCAGGCCACCGAGGGCGCCGTCTGGATCAACCGCGCCTACCAGGTTTCGGTCGGTGGCGCATTGAACCGCAACACGACCCGCCGGTGGATACTGAACGGATTCGCCGAGGTCGTCACGACGCAGTTCAGCGGTCGGCAGTTCACGATCGCGCTGTGGCTGCCCGGACCGATCGGTAGCCCGGTCTACTACTACTTCCACCCGATCAACGAGCTGACAGTCGACGGCTTCGGAAACGCGGGCGGATGCGATCGCCAGGTCTATCCGAGTGGATGCCCGCTCTAAGGATGACGAGCCGGGGGCCGCGGTCATCGCGGCCCCCGGCTGCTTCGACGGTGTCCCCTGAGGACCGTCCCGCTCCCGCAGGGGCAGACAACGTCGCCGATCTATCTGGAATCTTGCTGGATGACGCACGAGAATGAAGACCTCGAGCATTGCTGCGAGGGAGTGCGGATTGCTTGTCATCCAGGTCCTCGGTCCCATCCGGCTCTGGCGCGATGGCACGGAGATCGGCCTCGGTCCGGCCAGCCGTCGCGCCGTGCTCGGTCTGCTCGTGCTCGCGAAGGGCCGCCCGTTGCCGGGTTCGCGCATCGTCGACGTGTTGTGGGGCGCACAGGCGCCCCCCAGCGCCACCAACGTGATCCAGACCCATGTGAAGCATCTACGCCGGCTCCTCGAACCCGACCGGCGAGCCCACCTGCCCAGCACGGTTCTGCCCTTTGTCGGTGGCGGGTACGCGCTGCGACTGGCGACCGGCGCGGTCGATCTCGACCGGTTCCACGACCTGCTGGCCGCCGCAGCGGAAGCGGACCGACACGGCGACAGCCGGAGCGTCGCGGCGCAGCTTGCCGACGCGCTCGACATGTGGCAGGGAGCACCGTTCGCCGATGCGCCCGCGCTCGAAGGGCATCCGATGGTCCGCTCGCTGCTCGACGAACGCCGCGCGGCGGTGGCCCGCTACGCCGACGTGATGCTGGCCCTGGGATCCGGCGACCGGGCCCTGCCGTTGCTGCGTGAGGAAGCGGCGACACACCCGTTGGACGAGGCGGTGCAGGCGCGGCTGATCCTGACGTACCACGCCACCGGTCGGCGTGCCGAGGCGTTGACTGCCTACGACGTCGCGCGCCGGCACCTGGCCGAGGAACTGGGCGTCGGCCCAGGGGCGGACCTCGTCGCGGCCTACCTGCGTGTACTCGATGACGAGGCACCCGTACCGCCGCTGGATTCACCGGCCGGCACAGCCCCCACCGCGCCGCCGGTCAACCAGCTTCCGGCGGAGGCCGCCGGCTTCACCGGACGCGAGGCCGAGCTGTCCGCCTTGGACGAGTTGGTCAGCGACCAGGGCACGGCGATCCGGATCGGCGTGGTCTGCGGCACCGCCGGGGTCGGCAAGACGACCCTGGCGGTGCGGTGGGCACACCGCACACGCGATCGGTTTCCCGATGGGCAACTGCATCTGGACCTGCGTGGCTACGATCCGCGCCGTCCCGTCTCGGCCAGGTCCGCGCTCGGACACCTCTTGGAGTCCCTTGGCGTCCTGGCCGCAGACATCCCGACCGACCTCGACCGCCGGGCCGCCCGGTACCGGGCCGAGACAGCGGGCCGCCGCCTGCTGATCCTGCTCGACAACGCCGCCTCCGTCGACCAGGTCCGGCCCCTGATCCCGGGTACGGGTGCCGCGACGGTCCTCATCACCAGCCGGGACAGCCTCGCCGGACTGGTCGCCCTGCACGGCGCCCGCCGCCTCATGCTGGATCTGCTCTCCTTCCCGGAGGCGCTGAAGCTGCTGCGCTCGCTCGTCGGCGTACGCATCGATCAGGAACCGGAGGCCGCGGCCGCCCTGGCTCGGCAGTGTGCACACCTCCCACTGGCCCTGCGGGTCGCGGCCGAACTCGCGGCGTTCCGGCCCGCAGAGCCGCTCGCCGGGCTGGTGAGCGAGCTCGCCGACCGGCAGCGGCGGCTGCGGCTACTGGATCCGGGTGGTGACGTGCGGGCGGCAGTAAGAGTGGTGTTCTCCTGGTCCTACCGGCAGCTTCCCGCGGAGGCGGCCCGGCTGTTCCGGCACCTCGGACTGCATCCCGGCCCGTCGTTCGACAAGGACGCCGCCTCCGCGCTCGCCGCCATGACGCGCACCGACGCCGCGCTACACCTCGAACTGCTGGCCCGCAAGCACCTCATACGCGCCGAACCGTCCGGCCGTTACGCCATGCACGACCTGCTGCGCGCATACGCCGTCGAGCTGGCCGCCGCCGACGATCCCGGCCGGGCCATCGACCGGCTGCACGCCCACCTGCTCGCCACGACCGCGGCAGCGATGGACCGGCTGCACCCCGCCGACCGGGCACACCGCCCGGCGGTGGATCGCGCGCAGAGCTTTCCCGACGAGGCTGCGGCACGTGCCTGGCTGGACGCGGAACTGCCCGGCCTCGTCGCCACCGCCGCCGCCGGGCTAGAACACGACCGCCCCCAGTTCACGACCGACCTCGCCGCCACGCTCTACCGCCACCTCGAGGGCGGCGGCTACACCCACGCCGAGGCGTTGCACGGCTACGCGCTCGAAGCGGCACAGTACAGCGGCGACCCGGCCCGACACGGCGTGGCGCTGACCAACATCGGTGCCGTACACCGGCTGCTCGGCCGCTACGAACTCGCCGA
Organism: Micromonospora sp. NPDC047793; assembly: GCF_040642635.1. Classification (NCBI taxonomy): domain Bacteria; kingdom Bacillati; phylum Actinomycetota; class Actinomycetes; order Micromonosporales; family Micromonosporaceae; genus Micromonospora; species Micromonospora sp. NPDC047793. Next base: position 88,660 of record NZ_JBEYSG010000019.1, read on the forward strand.
GACGCACCTGTCCGAGGCTGTCGCGATCCTGAACCGGTGCGGCGACCAACTCGGCGCCGCCCGGGCCCTGTCCAACCTCGGCATCGTCTACGAACGTCTCGGCCGCGACGACGCCGCCGCGCACCAACGGGCCGCGCTCGCCGCCTACCGCCAGGCCGGCGACCGGTACGGCGAAGCATCTACGCTGGTGAACCTCGGCAACGCCAATACCCGCCCGGGCCATCTCGGCGAGGCGTACGACCAACTGCTTCGCGCCACTGCCCTGTTCCGCGAGGCCGGTGCCGCGGTCGGAGCGGCCAGCGCCCTGACGAACCTCGGCGACGTGTGCACCAGCCTCGGGCGGCACGACGAGGCGGCCGGGCATCTGTCGGCGGCACGCGACATCTTCCGCGCGGCCGGACACGCCTACGGCGAAGCCGTCGCGCTCACGAACCTGGGCCGGGTGCACGGCATTCGCGGCGACCACGCGCGGGCCGTCGGCGACCTGACCGTGGCGATCCGCATCCTGCGTTCGATCGGGCATCGCTACGGGGAGGCGAGCGCACTCAACATCCTCGGTGAAGTACTGACGGTCGTGGGCCGTACCACCGAGGCCGTGGCCCGGCACGCCGCCGCGCTGTCGATCGCCACCGCGACCGGCGACCACGACGAACAGGAACACGCACACGAGGGCATCGCCCGCGCCCAGCGGGAGCCGCTACGCACGACAGGCAGGTGATCCAGACTCCGTCCGGGCCGATTCCGAACCATGTGGTAGGCGGCTGTCAGTTCCGGGCGGGTACGCCGATGGGCCGGGCCGCAAGGCCCGGCCCATCGGGGCCGCGCGTCAGATCGACGCGCTGACCTGTCCGGTCAGCTCAGCCGGTGAGCGAGACCGGTGGTGGCGGCGCCGTGCTCGTACGAGACGAGCAGCGACGTACCGGCCGGCAGGCGCCCGCTCAGCGGCAGGACAAGGGTGTGGCTCTTGCTCAGCGTGGCCGTGGTCTGTGCCAGCACCCGCTCCCCGTCCCAGATGAAGACCCGGGCGGTGCCGCGCTGCTTCACCTGGAGGTCCACCGAGACCTTCGAGGAGGTCCGGACGACCTTCTTGATCTTGACCGTGTTGCCCGGTAGTGCCGCGTAACCACCCGGCGCCACTCCGTCCGAGACGGACTGCAGGATCGTCTGCGGTGATTCGACGCTCAGCGCCGCGGTGTCGGGCATGATCGGCGCCTTCGGCGCCGACGGCAGCGCCGGCAGACCCGGCAGGGTCGTGATGCCCCACCGCCACGGGTCGGCCCGCACGCCGCTCCAGGTCGACCAGCCGACCCGGGTCTGCGCGGTCAGGTCCTGCGTGTCCGAGTCGTTCACCAGGATGTTCAGGCCCATCCGCGCCGGGTCGACGGCGTCCGGCAGCACGTCGAACGGCACCTTGACCTCGATCCGGTAGCCGGTGTACGGGTTGCTGGTGACGACAGAGGCGATCTCGAGACCCGGTGCGGTCTCCGGGCCACCCTGGTGGTTGTCCCGCTCCCGGGCGAAGCACGGCGGGTTGCCGTTGGCCGGGTCGTCGGTCGTCGGGAAGAGCGCCACGTTGAACACCGTGGAGGTGTTCGCCGAGTTGCCTCGCGGGTCGATACCGAACTCGATGTTGTCGTTGCGGCGCGGACGCTTGCAGTCCTCGGGAGGCAGGACGGTGCCGAGTACGTCGTCGGTGATGGTGAAGATGGCGTACAGGGCATCGTCGGTGTAGGTGAGCTGCGCGGTGCCGGAGATGTCCTGCGGCGGTGCGTCGGTGCCCTCCCAGCGGGTGGAGATGTCGATGACCTCGCCGGTGTACTCACCCGGTGCGGCCGTGCCGTCGACGGACGGCGCGGTGGTGGCCCTCGGGATCGTGGTGACCGGCACCAGGTTGAACGCCCCCGGCTCGGTGGCGCTGCCACCGTGGTAGCTGGTCTCGATCCGCACCCGGTACGCGCCGTTGTCCGGCGCCCGGTTGGCGGTCGGCAGTGAGGCGTCGGTGTTGGTGACCGTGAAGGTCACCGAACCGCGGGCACCCGGCTGCAGCCCGGTGTACGGCAGTTGCTGCTCCGCCACCGAGAATCCGGCCGGCACGTGCAGCTTGACGGTTCCGGACTGGACCTGGGTGCTGTGGTTGGTCAGGTCGACCCGGACGCTGCGGGTGGCACCACTGGGGATGCTCAGCAGGGACTCGATGAGCGCGTTGAGCTGCTGGTTCTTGTTGCGCAAAGTCCACTCACGGAAATCGGCGATCTCCGGCAGCGGCTCAAGGGTGCCCCGGACCGGAGCGGTCGCCTGCACCCGCGCACTGCTGGTGCCACTGCCGTCCTTGCGGCTGGTCATCGTGGCCTCGATGCGGAACCGCGTACCCACCTCGAGCTGCGCGGGCGGGGTGACCGTGAAGCTCTTCACGACCTGCTTGCGCGGGGTGAGCGTACCGACGTCGCCCTTGCCGCTCACCTTCCAGCCGGCCGGAACCTTCAGGGCGACCTTGGCACCCGGGACGGCCCGCTCGGCGTACAGGACCGTGTCCACGCGGATGGGCTGTCCGGCGAGGACCTCCCAGTTCTGCGGTCGTACGTGGATCTCGGTGCCGAGCGGCAGTCCACCGGGAGCGCGCAGGGTGGCGCCCTGGAGCGCCCCGGTGCCGGCGCCCACGTTGGGGTCCGGATACGGGGTGCGGCTGTCGATCAGGTTCAGCCGGTTGCAGCCGATGCTGGCCGGGTCGGTCGTCGGGAAGGCGCTGTTGCCCCAGCCCTGCGACACGTACTCCCGGCGGGCGAAGGTCTGGACCGTGTTCCACCGCTGGCCGTCGTGACGCGCCGACTCGTAGCCCTGCCAGGTGCCGAAGATGACGTCACTGGACTCGGTCGGCGTGAAGGTGGTCTCGCACGCGGGGCCGCTGCTGCCGGAGCCGCTGCCGCCGGTCTGGAAGATCCGGGAGACCCGCCAGGGCTTGAGCCCTTCCTTGGTGATCTGTTCCGGGAAGGCCTTCGGGTCGGCCGCGGCGTAGAAGGCCTCCACGGCCAGCATGGCGGCCTTCTGGTGGTTGCCGTGGTTGCCCTGGGTCGCGGAGGGGTTCATCGTGAGGATGACCTCGGGCTTGGTGGTGCGCAGGACCCGCACGATCCGGGACAGGGTCTCCTCGTAGCCCCAGACCTCCTCGGTCAGGGGAGCGCTGGCGGTGTACCAGAAGTCGAGCGCGTCCAGGTTGTAGATGTGGTCGATACCGGACCAGGCCACCGCCCGCCGCTCCTCGGCCTCCCGGAGGATGCCGAGTGCAGGGCCTTCCTCGAGGCCGACGGCATTCCCGCCGCCCTCACCGCGGGTGGTGGTGATGACGCCGGCCTTCATTCCCTGGTACTCGTTCCAGTACCCGAGCATGCCGAGTTGGCTGGCCTCGTCGTCGGGGTGCGCGCCGATGAACATGATGTCCAGGTCGACCGGCTTGTCGGACTTCTTGGACGGGCTCTTCGAAGTGGACTTGGGCGATGAGCCCTCGGGGTGGGCCTGAACCGGACTGGCCAGGCCCAGCGACAGCAGACCGCACATGGCGATCGTCGCTGTGGTGCGCCATCTCATGGGCATACCTCTCGTGGGGACGAGTGCTGCGTCTAGGGCGGCTACCGGCGGGCCGAAGGTCGACAGACGCGTGACTCGCGCCGGGCATCGATCGCGGACAGGTGTCCGCTGGAGACCGGGAACGGTCTCCGTGCGTCGTGGTTGCTAGACGGTGGTGGTGCGCGTGCCGTCGCAGACTGGGCGGTACGCGCGATGGGGGATAGCGGCTGGTCAACGTAGAGGTGATCAACCGGAAGGCCTTCGGGCGGTAACGCTAGGGATGCGTCAGATACATAGTCAAGAGTTTCCGACGACTTTCTTCCTTCTCTGAAGAAACGATTGCGCTGAGGACGGCACCTGCGGCGGTCCCGCCACCCGAATCGATAAGAAAGGTTTGCCCGGCTTGGAGCCTTTTGGTAGCTGGGGTCGATGTCCGATGCGCCGGCCGGACTGACGTGCGTCGAGATAATTCCGTTACTTGACGCCGTCTTTTCTTCTCAGTAGGAAGGAAGCGTGTCCAAGCAAGCGCCGACCAGTCCGGTCAGTCGCGAACGCTCCCGGGAGATCAAACGCCTCTCGGTGATCGTGGCCGCCCGGCAGGCGCGGCTGCTGTCCCGAGTGGACCTGACCGAGACGACCGGCCTCCCCGCAGCCACCGTGACCGCACTCGTGCGGGAACTCATCGCCGAGGGCTACCTCATCGAACGGGGACCGGGTGCTGCCACCACCGGGCGACCCCGGGAGATGCTCGAGTTCAACCCACGCGCCGAACTCGTCGCCGCGGTCTCACTCGAGCCTCCGCGGATCAGCTGCGAGATCGCCGACAGCGAAGGCGTCCTCATCGCGCACCGCACCGCGCGGCTCGGTGACGACGTGGTCGACACCATCTGCACGTTCGTCCTCGAACTGGTCGGCAGCAACCTGCCGGCGCTGCGTGGGGTCGCGATCGCCGTGCCCGGGGTCTCCACGAACGGTGCGGTACGACTCGCACCGTCGGTGGGACTGGTCGATGCGTGGCCGATCGGCGAGTCGGTGCAGCGGCGGCTCGGCGTACCCGTCGTCGTCGACAACGACGTCAACCTCATGGCTGCCGGCGAGTGCGTCGCCGGCGCCGGGGCGGACGTCACGGACCTGCTCCTGATCCACGTGGCCGACGGCATCGGCGCGGGACTCGTCCTCGACGGCAAGGTCCGCCGGGGCGCCAGCGGCGCGGCGGGCGAGGTCGGCTTCCTACCCCTGGACAGCGCACCGAGACGCAGCAACCGCGGTGTCGGCGAGTTCGAGGCCCGGTGGTCGGCGAACGCCATCGCGGAACGGGTGGTCGCCCTGCATCCGGGACGCCGACCCGAGTCGCCGGTACGGGAACTGATCCAGCTGGCCGCCGCGTCCGCACCGGCCCGCGACTATCTCGACGAGGTCCTCGACGCCTGGGCCAGGCTCATCCTCTCCTGCGCCTGTGTGGTCGATCCGGGACTGGTGCTGCTCAGCGGTGCCGCCGCCGAGCTTGACGACGCGCGCCTCGCCCAGATACAGAGCCTCGTCTGCGCCGGGACTCCGGCTCCCACCCAGGTACGCCGAGCCACCCTCGGCGACCAGGCGGTGCTGCATGGAGCGATCAGCTACGCGCTGTCGGCCACCTTCCCCCTGCCGCTGCTGCCCTGACCGGGAGCCTTCACCACCCTCGAAGTCGGAACGACGCTGGTGGTCCGTGCCGCACAGATCGCGACGGCCTCCCTCGCGTTCGCGGGAGAAGATCCTGCGCGGTTCGAGGTCATGGTCGCAGCGGGCACCGACAGGTACGCCCACCCGGAGTTGCTCGAACAGACGGTCTACGCCTACGTCTCGCCTGGTGGCGATCCTGAGTCGGTGTCGTTGTGCGACGAGTATTGCCGGGGCCAGCCGTTCCCTGCCGGGCACGGATCCTCCCGATGCGGGTGCGTCGGATGTCGTCGGGTTGGGCTATCCTCGCCCGCGTGGATGATGGCATCTGGGACCAGGACTCCGACGCTTCCCTGGTTATCCGTACCGACTTCTCCCGTTCGCAGGAATGGGAAGAGATTCAGGTAGCGATCGCTGAACCGCAGACGAAGGAAGGGTTCACGGCGTTCGTTGCATTCGTCGATGACCGCGCCTTCGAGAACATCACGCCGCCGCAACTGGTGGAGATGGTGCCCGCAGACAGCGATCACGCCGTCGCTTTCCTCGTCGACGAAGAGACGCTCACCCACCCGGACCGCCCGATCCTGGTGGTGAACCTCGACGACGAAGATGACGAAGACGACGAGGACGAAGACGACGAGGACGAAGACGACGAGGACGAAGACGACGAGGACGAAGACGACGAGGACGACGACGAACAGGGCCAGGGGCCTCAGTACTCTGCCACGTTCCGAGTCGTGCCGTCAGAGATGTGGTCGGTGCAGAACAATCTCACGATCGCGAACATGGACTGGGAGGATTTCGCCGAGAACGTCGACGGCGACGGCATCTTCCGCGGCTTCAAGTAGCACCCCACTATGGTGCGCGCCAGGGTAATACGGCCCACGCTTGAGGTCAGCGACTGCGAGAGGCGGGCAGCCGCCACATAGCTGACGTCCGAGGAATTGAACGCGAAGATGAACGTGTCGATCGGGGAGCGGGCACTCTCTTCCTGCATGCCCCAGTAATACCGGCCGTTTCACGTGCGCTTGTCCCTGGCCGCCTTCCGACCATGGTGAACCACCCTGGTCACAGCACTACTAGCCGCACCCGGACAAAGGCGTCGGGTCAGGTCCGCTTGCGGCTCGCGATCTCGTCAGCGAGCTGCTGCACGCGGGCGGGGTCCGCGTCCCTGGCAAGGGCGACGTAGTGGTCCATGACGGCCGGCCGGTAGCGCACGGGCAACGTCTGTCCTGGGGAGAGTCGGGTGAGCTCGGTGATCGTGAGGTCTTCGTCTGCGATGCCGCGAAACGAGGTGCCGTCGGCGGTCTCCACGTCGAACATCAGGACCACGCGTGGACTGCCATCGTTGCTTACCTCTCGCCAATCGACGAGAACGCCGAGCGCAAGCGTCCCCGTACGCAGTTCCGCATTGCGCTTCTGTGCATCTCTGCTGAGGAGCGGGTTCGGCGCGATGCCCGGGAAGTCGGGTCCGACGCCGAGCGATTCCCGACTCAGGTCGGGCCTGAGCTGCGCCACCAGGTCGTTGAGCTTGTTCCTCCAACCGAACATCCTGACACCTTTCTCACGCCGGTGCCGGAATCTCGGCCTGGCGCTTCGTCCTCACCGCGATCATAGGTCGCTGGTCATTAGGGGCACCCGCCGCCAGGTGGGTGCCCCCAGGATCGGTAGGGGAGCGGCCGGAGGCCACCCTTCGGGCGACCGGTGCCGGGCGCGGCCGGTCAGCCCGGCCGGATACAGGGATCGGCGACCGTGGTGGCCGAGGTCCGCGCGGCCTGGCCGTCCACACCGGTTGCTTGTACCCACCACGTCACCGTCGCCGTCCGGAGCCGCTGCACTGTGGCCCGCGCCGAGCTTCCCTGTCCGGTCATGGCCCGACTCGCCGTACGGCCACCCGCCGGTCTCCAGTACACCTGCGCCGCCTCGACTGTGGTGCTGCCGGTGGCCTGGACGACCAGGTTGTAGCTGTCCGCGCCGCAGCGCACGTGCGCGTCGGCCGAGACAGTGAACGGCGCGACCAACCGCGCCGTGGCCGAGGGTCGGGGCGCCGCCGGGCGTGGGGTGCTCGGCCGGACCGGACTCGGCCGCGCCGTGGTCGGCCGTACTGTGGTCGGCCGGAGCGCTGTCGGGCCTGCGGTGGGCGGGGTGGTCGGTGTGGGCGGTGGTTCCGCACCGACGGTCCCACCGTCCTGCCGGGGCGCAGGTGCCCCACCGGAGACGCCGTCGGTGTCGTCCCCTCGCCGGCCCGCCGGGTTCGCCGCCCCGGCAGGCCCCGTCGGCCCGTCGGCCGGTACGCCGGCGACAGTCACCCGGTCGCCGATGAGCGGCCCGGGCGTGAGCGCCCAGACACCGGCGCCGACCAGGAGCGCCCCCAGGAGGGCGGTCGCGGCCACCCGACGTCGCCGACGCGACCTCGCGGACGCCTGACGACCGGAAGACCCTGCGGTACGCGCACCCCCGCCTCGGGTCGGCCCGCCGCGACGGGCCGTCGGCTGGTCCGCCTCGGCAGCGGTGTCGTCGCCCGCCTCCACGCCGTGCCCCGCCCCACCGGCAGACTCCCCGGTCCGCACCGCCACCTTCCCCGACGAGGAGCCCTCCGCCGCGTCACCGGAGCCGTCCCCTGACGGACCCTCAGGGGAGACACTTTCCGACGGGTCGCCGGACGAACCGCCCCCCGACGAACCCTCCGGGGAGACGCTCTCCGACGGGTCGCCGGACGAACCGGCGCGCACCGGATCGCCCTCCGAGACGTCCTGCACCGGGTCCCCGGACGAGACCGCATCGGTGGCAGTCTCGGAGGTGGTCGGGTCCGGCCACGACGCGTCAGCGGCGACGAGGAACGCCGGTGCCGTGTAGGCCGACAGCAACGCCGCCGGACTCAGCTGGTCCCGCCGGAGCAGTCCGCACCGCCCACAGTCGTCGACGTGCCGGGCGACCCGTTTCCGCAGGGTCGGGGTGAATCGGCCCTGCCAACCCGCCACCAGGTCCGCCAGCGCCGGACAGTCCCGGGCACCGCCGCGCGCCACGAGCAGAGCGCCGAGCGCCCGCTCCAACTGAGAGCGTGCCCGAGACAGACGGGCGTGGGCGTGGTTGGCGGGCAAACCGAGGGCCGCGCCGATGTCGGCGGACGACAGATCGTGGCGGATCGCCAGGTGGACCACCTCGCGGTCACCGGGGCTGAGGGACGCCGCAGCGGCGTGGACGAGAGCGCGCACCTGGTCGGCATTGACACCCACCCCCGGGTCCGGCAGGTCAGCGACCGGGTCGTCGGTCTCTCCCCACGGCCTGGAACGGGCCCCCTCGCGAAGGTACCGCAGGCACTCGTTACGCACGATCGCGTACAGCCAGGGACGAAGACGGTCAGGATCGCGCAGTTGATCCATGCGCCGGCCGGCGACGAGGAACGCGTCATGAAGGGCGTCGGCGGCGGCCTCCGGCTCGTGCACCATCGCCCGGGCGTACGTGTGCAGCCGGTCGGCGTAGCGCCGGTACACGCCCTCCAGCCCGGCCGGGTCACCCCGGCGTACCGCCTCGACCAGGCTCCTGTCGTCCTGAGCCGCCGTATCCATCCCTGCTCCCGCCCCCCCGTCGACGGTTCCATTAGAGCGAAGCGGAAAAACTTCTGGACTTTTCTGTTGGCATCCCGACCCTCGGCTGCTCCCACCGGTGTCACCGCATCACCGACATCGAGGAGACACCGATGACACCGACACGTCCCGTCCACCGGCGGGCACCCGTCCGCCGCCTGCTGACCGCCGCCGTGGTGGCCACACTCGCCGGTGGGCTCGTCACGTCCACCCCGCTGGACGCCGTCGCCGCGCCCACCCCCGGCGGCCCGGCCACGGCCTCCGGCACCACCGTGGCGCAGCCGCTGGCCTTCCGGGTCGACCCGGCACTGTCCGCACCCCGGCTACCGATCGACCCGGTGGGTCGGCTCGGAACCGACCGGGAGCTCGGGGTGGTGGCGGGGCCGAGCGGGTCCCCCGCCGGGCTGGTCCTCGACGAGGTGATGGTGCGGGTCGCCGACCAGGCCGAGTTGGACGCCTTCCTGACGCGCTGGGGCGGACAGGTCCTCGACTCGTTCGCCCCGGACGACCAGGGGCAGGACCACCTGGTCCGGGTGGACGCCGACCGGGCCGACCCGGCCGGGCTGGTCGGTGACCTGCTCGCCGCCGAGCCCCGACAGTCCGGCGAGTACCGGGTCGGTGACGAGCGGGCACTGCGGCTGCTCGCCCTGGCCGCAGCCGAGTGGCGAGTCGGCACCGAACTCGTCCTCGACTGGCTGGTGGAGCCGACCGGCATCACCGACGGCGAGGTCTTCGAGGCGCCCGACTTCGCGCACAACGTCTTCGACTGGTCGTTCATGCGGGCCGGGGGTGCGATGGACACCGGCGTCGCGCCCGCCTGGCAGCTCCTCCAGTCCAAAGGTCGGCTGACCAAGCAGGTGAAGTACCTGGTGCTCGACGGTGGGTTCACCCACAACCCCGACTTCCCGGACAAGGTGTCGCTGCACACGGTGGAGTGGGGCAAGGCCAACACCAACGACTGCACCGGCGGTACGCCCTGCCCGTGGCACGGCACCGACGTCGTCCTCGCCGGCATGGGCCGGGTCGACAACGACTACGGCACCGCCGGACCGGCCGGACCCGTGGTCAAGGAACTCGTCGCGGTTCGCAACGGCATCGACTACTGGACGGTGCTGCGCCGGCTGGAGAAGGTCGCCGAGGCGACCCACCCGGACGTGGTCAATCTCAGCTTCACCCGCGACGTCGACCTCGGCAAGTCCCACGCGCGTACCTGGACCGACCGGCGGATGAAGAACGTGCGGGACACCGGCGCGTTGATCGTCGCCGCCGCCGGGAACAACGGTGTGGACGTCGACGCCGACACCCTCTACGTACCCTGCGAGAGCACCCACGTGATGTGTGTGGGCGGTATGCGGGACACCGCAGCGGTGGCGGGCGGGTCGAACTACGGCACCAGCGACCACACCCGCTCGGTCGAGATCTACGGTCCGATGTGCGTCAGGGGTCTCGCCGACCCCGGGAAGCCGGGGAACAACACGACCCGCGCGAACGCCTGCGGCACCAGCGTCGCCGCACCGTTCGTGGGTGGGGTCGCCGCCCTGGTGCTGGCCGCCGATCCCACCCTCACCGCCACCGAGGTCCGGGACATTCTCAACGACACCGCGCACGTCGGTGGACTGGGCGCCAAGGTGACCGGCAGCCAACGCCGGATCGACGCCCTGGGCGCGGTCGCCGAAGCGCTGGGAGTGAAGGTCGGCAAGCCGACGGTGACCATCAGCACCCCGAAGACGGGTCAGCAGTTCGGGGTGGGGCAGACGGTGGACCTGTGGGGCTCGGCAACCGACTTCCTCGGCAAGGAGATCCCACTGACCTGGACCAGCAGCATCGACGGCCTGCTGGCCCAGGGGTCGCAGACCTTCGCGACGCTGTCGGCCGGTACCCACGTCGTCACCGCCACCGCCACCGACAGCCTGGGCCGCACCGGCTCCGCCGCGGTGACCGTCACGGTGGTGGACAGCCCGACGACGGTGGCGGTCATCTCGCCGCCGGTGGGATCGACCCTTCCCGCCGGGCAGTCGGTCGGTCTGGTCGGCACCTCTCACGACCCCGACGAGCCCGGGTCGGTACCCGACTCGCAGGTGTCGTGGACGGTGCGGCGCGGCAACACCGTGGTGTTCCAGAAGAACGGCCACCAGGCACTCCTGCCGGCGGCCACGGTCACACCGGGCTCGTACACGGCGACCTTCACGGCGGACGGCGTCAGCGCCCACCGCGCCTTCGCAGTCGTGGCGGCACCGGCCGGGAAGACCACGCCGACGGCCACGATCACCGCCCCGGCACAGGCCCTGACGCTGACCACTGACGACGGCACTCCCCGGACGGTCGCCTTCGCCGGTACCGGCACCGACGCCGAGGACGGGGCGATCAGCGGGATGCGTCTGCGGTGGACCGCGTACGGCGACGGGGGTGTCAAGAAGGTGCTCTGCCAGGGCAGCGCCGTGCCCACCGGCGGCCCGGTCGACGACGTGGTGCTGCCGAAGAGCTGCTCCGGTCTCACCGCCCCGCTGGGCCTGTTGGACAGCGGGACCACGGTCACCACCTGGGTGGTGTGGCTGGAGGTGTTCGACTCCTCGGGTCTGGTCGGGGTGGACTCCGTGCCGATCCGAATCGAGTCGGTCACTCCCTGACCCCGGCTGCGATACCACCTGCTCCCGGTGGCGTGTCCCGTGTCGCTCCGGCGGCGCGGGACACGCCCGCTACGGCCCGGGGGAGGCAGGGCGTGGACATCTACCGGCGCGCACAGTCCACCGGTAGGGAACTGCATCGTCGTCAGCCGCCGTTGTCGACCCGGCCAAAGTGATGCACCCAGGGCCCGTCGGTGGCCACGAGCGCGGGAACCTACCGGTACGCCGCAGCCAGCCGAACGAAGCCCTCATCCAGCGTCACCTGTGGTGACCAGCGCAGTGCCTCTCGGGTCCGGCTCTGGTCGAACCAGTGTGCGGTGGACAACTGCTCGGCCAGAAACCGGGTCATGGGCGGCTCGTCGGTGCGCCCCAGGGCCGACCACAGCCGCTCCACTGCGGTGCCGCCGGCCTTCGCTGCGGCCACCGGCACCCGAAGTCTCGGTGGCGCCGTCCCGGCGGCGACACAGATACGCTCGATGAGTTCGTACACCGTCCGTGGCTCGCCGTTGGTGACCACAAAGGCCTTCCCGTGTACGTCCGCCTCGGGCACCCGGTCGAGCGCGGCGACGAGGGCGTCGACGGCGTTGTCCACGTACGTGGTGTCGATCATCGCGGTTCCCTGGCCGACCAGTGCCAACCGGCCGGCCTGGGCCCGCGCGACGATGCGCCCCACCAACTGGGTGTCACCCGGTCCCCAGACCAGGTGGGGGCGGATCGCCACCACGGCGAAGTCGGGCGAGTCGGCGGCCAGCGCGAGCAACTCCGCCGAGGCCTTGCTGCGGGCGTAGTGTCCCCGGGCCCGCTCGGGGTCGGCGGCGCCGGCGTCGACGCCGACCAGACCGGTGCCATGGTGAGCGACCGACGGCGAGGACACGTGCACGAATCGGGTCACCCCGGCTGCCCGGGCGGCGGCGAGCACGGTGGCCGTACCGCCGATGTTGATGTGCTCGAACTGTCGCCACGGGCCGGTCATCGACACCTTCGCGGCCAGGTGGACGACGGCGTCGACCCCCTCCGCAGCCGCCCGTACGGCTTCCGGATCGGTGATGTCGCCGCGGCGCTCGTCGACCCCGACCAGGCCGCTGGGCCGACGTTGCAGGACGCGGACCTCGTCGCCCCGCATCCGCAACGCGGTGGCAGTGGCGCCGCCGAGCATGCCACTGGCACCGGTGACCAGGACTCTCACAGTCCGCTCATCCTCCCGCCGGCGAGCACACGTTCCGCCCAGTCCCGTAGCCGCGTGCGGTCGATCTTCGAGTTGTGGCGGATGTCGGTGGGCAGGGACGGGACCACCAACACGGCCGCGACCGGCGGCACGGCCGCGGCGCGTACCGCGTCGGTCAGTTCCCGGCTCGCCAGCCGCGCATGGCGGGTTGCGGGCAGGGTCTCGGCGACGACCACGACCTTCGCCACCCCGGGCGGCCCCACACCGACCACTGCGGCGCGCGCGATCTGCGGCACCGATTCGACCTGCTGCTCGATCCCGACCGGGGCGAGCACGCCGTCGGAGGTGAGCAGGATGTGGGCCAGCCGACCCTGCACCCACAGCCGGCCTTCGGGATCCAGGTAGCCCACGTCGCCGGTGCGGTGCCACCCGGGATTGCGGGAACTGTCCCGTTCGGTCAGCCAGAGCCCGTCGTACCGATCCTTCACATGCCCGGCCCTGACCAGGATCTCGCCCGTCAGCCCAGGAGCACCACCAGGGTGCTCGGACGGCGTACCGGTCGAGTCCAGCGCAGCGATCGCCACCTCGACGCCCGGCAGCGGCCGGCCGACGCACACACCGTCACCCGGCTCGGCCTCGACGATCTCGTCGAGGGTGATGTCGGTGACCGGGAGGACCTCGGTCATCCCGTAGGGGGTGTGCGGCTGCGCCTTGGGCATCAAGGCCCGCGTCTGGGTCAGCAGCGCGGCGGGCACCGGCGCACCCGCGCTCAGCAGCAATGTCACGTTCTCCAACGCGGTGCGCTGGCGATCGTCCACCCCGTCGCCGGTGTCGACCACGTTGCGCAGCGCGGCCGGTGACGCGAACACCGCCGAGGCGTCGACTGCGGCCACCGCCTCGGCGAGCGCGGCGGCGGTCAACGTCCGTGGGGCGGTGACCCGCATGTCCGGGATCGCCGACGAAGCGCCGAGAGCCGGTCCGAAGAGTGCGAACGGCGCGAAGGCCGCCACGATTCCGGCGTCGGCGTTCACTCCGAGGCCGAACAGCGCGTCACGCATCGCGGCGAGTTGGCGATGGGTGTAGACCACACCCTTCGCCGGCCCAGTCGAACCGGACGTGAACAGCACGGCCGCGTCGTCGTCCGGCTCTGGCGCGGCCGGAAGGTCCCGGACGTCGGCACCGAGACGGGCGAGCTTGCCCAGGGTGAGCGCGCCCATCACGGCGGCGCCAGGTCCGGCCCCGAGGGGTCTTCCGGGCCAACGCAGGGCGCGGGCGAGGGCGAGCCCGGGGCCGACGGCGACGAGGTGCGCGGGGTCGGCGCTGCGCAGCGCCCGGCTCATGCCGCCCAGTCCCAGCCCGGGATCGGCTACCACGATCACCGCACCGATGCGAAGGCACGCGTAGACGGCGGCGGTCAGATCGGCGCCGGGCGGTACGAGCAGTGCCACCCGATCGCCGCGACGCACGCCGGAGGCCGACAACCCGGCCCCGATCTCCCGAATGCGTCGCCACAACAATGACCAGCTGATCTGCCGACCGTTCTTCGCCAGCTCCACCAGAGCGACCGACCGGTCCTCGGCACGCTCCGCCAACGCCGCCCACAGTGGACGCCACGGCACCGCCGGTTCCGGCGACGCGATCGGCTCGGCGGGCCGGTGGTCCAGGTCGACCAGCCACTGGGCGACCGCACCGGCGACGTCAGCGTCCTCGGCGAGCAGGTGACCCGCGCCTTCGAACCGGTGCAACTGGGCATGCGGTAGCCGGCTTCGCAGGTCACGCAGGTGCACCTCGCCGAAGACCGGGTCGCGTGGCCCCCACAGCAGCAGCGTCGGTATCCCTGCCAGCGTGTCCAGACGCTGCGCGACCTCTTGCAGCGCCTGCCAGCTCGGATGTTCAGGCCCGAGCGGGATGTCCGCGACGAAGCCGCCGATCGCCGCCCGTCGCTCCACACCGCGGTACGGAGCGAGATAACCCGCTCGGACAGGCTCCGGCAGCCACGGGTTCGCCAATGCGAGGGTGGCCTGCAGGAACGTCTGCGTCCGCACGGTCACCGCCGGCAACACGCCGGGCAGCCGGGCCAGGCGAATCAGGGCGGGCGCCGGCGACCCACTCGGCTGGTGCACCGCGGTGTTGGTCAGCACGACACCACGTAGCTGATCCCGGTGACGCAGCGCCCAACCCAACGAGATGGACCCACCCCAGTCGTGCCCGACGGTGACGACCGGCCCGGTGATACCGAGCGCGTCGGTGACCGTGGTGAGGTCGTCGATCCGTTGCGCCAGCCCGCGTACGGTGCCAGTGCGCTCCGAGAATCCCATGTCCAGGTGGTCCACGGCGACCACCCGCCACCGCGGTGCGTCAGCCCGTTGGAACCGGGCCAGCAGGTGCCGCCACAGGTACGACCAGGTGGGATTGCCGTGCACGCACAGCAGCGTTCCCACGGGTTGGATCGCGCTGTCCGAGTCGGCAGCGGCGGTGTCCAGGACATGCCAGGTGCGCTGCACGCCTTGACTGTCCGTTGCCGTGACCCACCGGGACCAGGCACTGTCCAGACCGGGCAAACCGAGCGGCGGCCCTTCCTGCCGGCTGCTCACCACACGATCTCCAGGGCGCACGTGTTCAGGCCCGAGCCGACCCCCATGCACAGCACCCGGTCACCGGAGTGGAGTGATCCCGCGTGGTGGGCCAAGGTCATCGGTAGCGATGCCGGGCCGACGTTGCCCCACAGCGGGAACGTCGCCGGGACCCGCCGAGGGTCGAGGCCGAGCCGCCTGACGACGCCACGCGTGTGGGCCGCCGAGACCTGATGCATGACGTAGAGGTCCATGTCCTGCCAACCCCACGACCGCGCATCCGCCCAGGTTGCCTCCGCGAGCTCCACACCCGCGTCGAGGAGACCCTTCGCATCGGTACGCATCCGCGTGTTGTCCCCGACGCACAGCTCGTGATGCTGGGTGGCCGCCCTGCTCACACCGCCGATCAGCCGATGCTCCTGGTGATGGCTGCCGGCGGCGCCCAACACCATCGCGGCCGCGCCGGAGCCGAGGGTCAACGTGGCGAACTGCTCCCGGACGTCGTCGCGGGTGGAGTCGGATCGACGTAACCGCTCGATGGTCACCTGCTGGGCCTCGCGGGAGCTTTCGCCCGCCACGATCAGCGCGTACCGGATCTGCCCGGCGTCGATCATGTTGGCCGCGACCTGGATCCCGTTGACGAATCCGAGGCAGGCGTTGGCGATGTCGAAGTTCAAGGCCGACGGCGGCAGGTCCAGAGCGTGGTGGATCGCGACCGCGGTCGAGGGCTCCAGATGCGCGCGGGACACCGACGTGTTGATCAACAGGCCGACGTCACGCGCGTCGACACCGGCTTCCGACAGTGCCTTGGCGCCGGCCGTCGCCGCCGCCTCGGCGAATCCGAAGCCCTCCGGCCACCACCGTCGTTCCTGAACTCCGGCGATCCGCTGAAGCATCCCTGGGCGCAGTCTCAGCCGCCGGAAGGTCTCGCTCAGCTGCTCGTCGAACTGATCAGAGGTGACGATGACCGGCGCCTCCAAAGCCGTAACCGACAGTATCGCCGTGTTCGCGTAGCGATACTCAGCGTTGCCATGCGTCATCCAGCCTCCGCCCGTCGCCCACCCTGAGGGCTCGAAGCTATCCACTCGGCCCCCCGCGCACCAACGGTCAGTCGGCATCGCGGCGAACGTCACTCGCCCGCGCACGCCCGTCGACAGGACGCGGCCCGCCAGTTCACCTGCGGGCGGCGACATCGACCCGCAGGTGCACATGCTGCACCCGGCCATTATGTCGGGCGGGCTTGTCTCGCCCGCGGCTCTGTCTCGCATTCGGCGGTGACGAGGGGGCCGGTTGGCCTGCTCTATAAGGTGACCGGCAGCCCGACCAGTTCGGCGCTGTCTCGCCACAGGCGATCCCGTACGTCGTCGCGGCGGGCCAGCTCGGATGGGGAGGTCCAGGTGAGCTGCCCTCGCACGAGCCGTGCGTAGTAGGCGCCGATGGGCGGCACCGTGCGGCCCGAGGCGATGTCGGCCAGCGCGCCGCCGGCCGCCGCGACGGTGTTGAATCGGGGCATCAGTGCCCGCAACGGGGTGCCGAAGCGCCAGATGAGGCGGACCGGGGGCGGGGTGTTGCGCAGGAGGCCCGTGCCCGGGGTCGGGCCCGGGTCGAGCGCGACGATCCGCAGCCGTGACGCCTCCGGCTGGGCGGCGAGGCCCCGGACGGTGAGGATGTTGCAGAGCTTGGACGAGGCGTAGGCCCGGCCGCCCGCCACGCGGGCCTGCTCGTCGCGTTGTGGATCCCGTTCCGGGTTGGCCAGCAGCCGGGCGTCGGCGTGGTGGGGCGGGGTGCTGCTCAGCATGGTCCTGACAGCCGGGTCGTGCGTGCCGCTGGTGGTCAGCGCGACAACGGCACCAGATGCGAGCTGGGGCAGCAGTAGCCGTAGCAGGAGGTAGTGGGCGAGGTGGTTGACGGCGAAGGTCGTCTCGAAGCCGTCCACCGTGCGCTCGTCGCCGGAGGTCAGGCTGACACCCGCGTTGAGCACGAGCGCGTCGACTTCCGTCGACCCGAGCCGGTCCCGCACCGCGGCGGCGAAGGAGCGGACGCTGTCGAGCCGGGCCAGGTCCAGCGGGTACGTCTCGACGCCCGCCGTCCCGGCGCCCCGCGCGCCGAGCAACAGCCTGGTGCCGGGGGACTTCGTCAGCTGCCCCAGGGCGTACGCACCGAGGCCGGACGTGCCTCCGGTCATCAGAATGATCTTCATGGTGCTGCTCCAGTCGGGTGGTCGGACGGGCAGGGAGCTTGCGAGACGAGGCAAATAAAGTGAGCCCTGACTCCGTTTCGGATATTATGAGTCGCCACTCACCTTGTCAACGGAGTCGTCCGTCGCCGGCAGTATCCTGAGGTCGAACAGCAAGGCGGATGCGGGAAGGAGCGACCGTCGTGAGCCCAGCTGCCCCTGCGGCCAGCGGCAGAGACACGCAGGGCGGCCGGCCGTTACGCGCCGACGCGCGGCGCAATCGGACCCGAATCCTCGACGCCGCCGACGCGGTCTTCGCCGTGAAGGGACCGACCGCGTCGACCGAGGAGATCGCCCAGCGGGCCGAGGTGGCGATCGGCACGGTCTTCCGGCACTTTCCGACCAAGGAGGCTCTGGTCGAGGCGGTGTTCGTCGGCCGCCTGGATGCGCTCGCCGAGCAGGCCCGGTCGTTGGCCGGGGCGGACGACCCCGGTGCGGCGTTCTTCGCGTTCCTCACCGAGGCGGTGCGCCAGTCGACCATCAAACACACGTTCGCGGACGCCCTGGCGGACGCAGGCGTGGACCTGCACGCCGACGGGGGCGCCGTGGCCGAGGCCACCCGAGACCTTCAGCAGTCGATCGGTGAACTGCTCGGTCGCGCCCAGCAGGCAGCCAGAGTCCGCGTCGACATCGACGTGCGAACGCTCATCGCGCTGATAGCCGGTGCCGCCCACGCGATTGGGTACGTCAGCCAGGATTCCGCAGTAGAGAGCCGCGTACTGGCGGTGACTTTCGACGGCCTCCGCCCACCGCTGTCGCCCTGAGAGGCGGCGGCAGGGCGTCGGCACTGCACGCCACCGGGCGGTGTTGTGGCGGATCATCGAGGCCGCGAGCGTTCGTTCACATGAGGGCGCACCTACTTGGTGTCGATGGTGAACGTGCCGGAACTGTCAGCGGCCTGCTTCTCCCATGCCTGCCAGGGCGTCGAGTCCAGACCGAGGACGTCGAGCAGGTAGGCGGAGACCGCGTCCGCGACGAGTGCGACACGGGCGGGGTCTTCGTCGGTGGTCTCCTTGACGGCCTCTCCGGCGACCCCGCCCAGGGTGTGCTCGCCGTCGGAGATACTGAGCAGCCGCTTCGGTGCCGGGCTCAGGTGGTAGGCGTCGGTGAACCAGTCGGGGCCGCGGGTGGACATGGCGGACTGGTCCTTGCCCCCGGCGACCACAAGGGCCGGGGTCGTCATCGTGGCGTAGCCGGGGCGCATGAACGGTAGGTGCTCCACGGCGAACGGGGTCAGGCTGTCGCCGGTGCCGGTCGCGGCGATGAGCGCGCCGGCCTTGACCGCAGGGTGGGAGTAGTCCTCACCCGGCGTGCCGGCGGCGTCCAGGACGCGGGCACCTAGCAGCGCTCCGGTGGTCTGTGCGCCCCAGGAGTGCCCGACGATCGCGATGCGCGTGTGGTCCGCTCGGGCGGGCAGGCCGCCAACCTGGTCGAAGATGTCGCCGAGGTGGTTCAGGATGGCGTGCAGGTCCGCGATTCGCACGCGCCAGATGCCGGCGAAGCGGGGGTCGTCGAAGCCGATGCGGTTGCGGCGGGAGTCCAGGTGGGTGGGCTGCACGACGATGAACCCGGCGGCCGACCACCGTTCGATGAGTGGCTCGTACCCGTCCATCGACCAGGCATTGCCGTGGGAGAAGACGATGACGGGCAACGTGTCGCCCTCGATGGGCGCGGTGACCTTGACCTGAAGCGGGATGCTGCGGCCGGTGGTGGGCACGGTGAGTGGCTTGACCGAGACGATCTGGCGGTTAAGCGGCATAGCAGGCATGAGTGCCTCCAGTGCGGGTCGTGGGTTTGCTAGGTTTGACGGAACGTCGTTCCGCAAAGTTAGCGGAACATTGTTCCGCCAACAAGGGGGGTGCGGTGTCCGACACAATCGGTGTGCGCCAGGCAGGTGCACGTCGCAGCCGCGAGGCGGTGCTGACGGCGGCGGCCGCAGCGTTCGTCGAGCAGGGTGTGCAGGCCCCCGTCCGCGACATCGCCGGTCGCGCAGGTGTGGGAGTGGGAACGGTGTACCGGCACTTTCCGACGAGGGCGGATCTGGTGAGTGCCGTCTATCGCCACCAGGTCGACGACTGCACCGCCCTGGCCGCGCACCTGCGGCAGCAGCCGATCCCGGCCGTGGACGCTCTGGATCGGTGGATCACGGCCTTTGTCGATTTTCTGGTGACCAAGCATGGTCTCGGCGTTGCCCTGGGCTCGAACGACCCGAGCCTGGCCAAGCTCCACGCGCTGGTGCTCGACGAGCTTGTGCCCGCGTGCGAGACGCTGCTGGCGGCGAGCCAGGAGGCCGGGGAGATCGACCGGCACATCACCGCGTACACGCTGCTGCGAGGCATCGGCAACCTGTGCATCCTCGGGCCGGACTACGACAGGGGTGACGCCAAGCAGATGGTCGCCCGCCTCCTGGCCGGCTGCCGCAGATCCGACGCACCCGCGCCACCGCCACCCTCTTCGACCTGATGCGGTGAGCCGGAACGCGACGATCGGTTCGCGGGCGGCGATCGACTTGCCCGCGAAAGAAGCTTGCCCGTGCGCCGTGCGACAGGCCTGTCACCACCCTCGCGGATGCTTGCCCTATCGCCACTGGAGCGTGCGGATCGTGCGCGCGACACTGAGGAAGAACCGCCCGTCCCGGCGCATCGCACGCCCAGAACCACCAGGAGGAGCGTCGATATGACCGACCTGATGAAGGCCGTCGTGCTCGCCCGTTTCGGCGGGGCCGATGCTTTCGAGTTGCGCGACGTCTCCGTGCCGCGAGTCGAATCCCGCCAGGTGCGGGTACGCGTCCATGCGACCGCCGTCAACCCACTCGACTATCAGATCCGTCGTGGCGACTACGCGGATCACGTGCCGTTGCCCGCGATCATCGGGCACGACATCTCCGGCGTGGTCGAGGAGGTCGGGTCCCACGTGACCGAGTTCCGCGTCGGCGATGCGGTGTACTACACCCCCCAGATCTTCGGCGGCCCCGGCTCCTACGCCGAGCAGCACGTCACCGACGTCGACCTCGTCGGCCGGAAGCCGGAAAACCTCACACACCTGGAGGCGGCGAGTCTGACCCTCGTCGGCGGCACGGTCTGGGAGGCCCTGGTGACGCGAGCTCAGCTCACCGTGGGAGAGATTATCCTCATCCATGCGGGTGCGGGCGGCGTCGGCACGATCGCGATCCAGGTCGCGAAGGCGATCGGCGCACGCGTGATCAGCACCGCGAAAGCCAGCGACCACGAGTTCGTACGCTCTCTCGGAGCCGATGCGGCGATCGACTACACGTCGACGGACTACGTCGACGCCGTAGCCGAGATGACGCGAGGCGAGGGCGTCAACGTCGTCTTCGACACGATCGGCGGCGACACGCTCACACGAAGCCCGCTGACGCTTGCCGACTTCGGGCGCGTCGTCAGCATCGTCGACATCGCGCAGCCGCAGAACCTCATCGAGGCGTGGGGCAAGAACGCCGCCTATCACTTCGTCTTCACACAACAGAACCGAGGCAAGCTGGACGCGCTCACCACGCTGGTCGAACGCAGTCTCGTCAAGCCGGTCATCGGCGCGACTCTTCCGCTCGCTCGCATGGGCGAGGCTCATGAACTACTGGAGAACAGGCGGTCGTACGCGCTCCGCGGCAAGGTCACGATCGATGTGGCGGGCGAAACCGTTGCGCTTCCCCCTCGCATCTCGTAACAGCGGTTCCGGCCCATGCCGGCCAGGGGAGTACGTCAGAAGCTGCTGACCAGCTTCACGAACGCCTCGTCGATCATGGCGGGATCGGTGGCGTCGTAGGCCTTACCCGACGACGCTTTGGCGATCCTGTCCAGGGTGGCGAAGTCCGACTCCCGGTCGAAGGCGATGCAGAACACCTTCACCGGACGCTGCGGGTCCAGGGCGACCTCGTCCAGCAGGCGGGCCAGGTCGTTGTCCTTGGTGTACTCGTTCTTGCCGTCGGTCAGCACGACGATCGCGTTGATCCGCTGCGGGTCGTACCGGTCGAGTAGCTCCCGATGTGCGGCCCGGACCGTCGCGTAGAGCGCGGTGCCACCCTCGACGTGCAGGCCCTCGATCTTGCGAGTGATCCGCTTCTGGTCGAACGCGTCGAGAGGAACCTCCTCACGGTAGGGACTCTTCGGTCGCTTCGAGGTCTCCGAGGAGAAGGACCAGAGCCCCACCCGGTCCTCGGAGTTGAGCAACGCGAGGCCCTTGCCCGCCGCCGTCGAGGCGACCTGGAAACGGGTACGGGTGCCGATCATCGCCTGCATCGACCCTGACGTGTCCAGGGCGATCAGGATGTTGGCCTTCTTACGGAGGGTGCGCCAACCGTCCAACATCGCAGCGACCACCTGCGGGTCCGGGGGCTCGAAGTAGGTCAGCCCGCCGGCGGGCTCGTCACCGACGCTGGCCAGCAGCTCCGCCGACGCGCGGCGTTCGTGGTCCCGGAAACCCAGGCGGGTGAAGCTCTCCTGCTGGGCGTCCTCGGTCAGGAATGCCTGGAAGTCGGCCGCTGCCGCGCGCTGCCGCTCATCGGCGGAGGGCAGCACCACGAACGGGTGGTCCAGGTTGAACGTGCCCTCCTTGGGGTGGACGGCGACCAGGGGGACGTTCGGCCGGCGGCCCCGCTCCTGCCCCTCCTGCCGGGGGCTCAACGCACCCGTGTTGTAGAGGTCCACCAGTTCCTCCTGCAGGACGATGGCACTCATGTCGTCCGTACGGCCCGCCAGGTCCGCCTCGGCGAGGCTGCGCAGCAGGTCCACCGAGTCGTCGCTGTAGTGCGCCACGTTGGCCTCGATCCGGCGCACGAACTGGGTGACCGCAGGTTTGGCCAGGTCGGACCGGGTCAGGTCACTGGCCCGTTGCACCGCCGCGTAGTAGGTGGCGATGGTCGCCGCCAGCCCTGAGGTGGACAGGTTCGGATTGTCCTTGCCGAACGTGAACCGGCCCCATTCCGGCTTGCCGAAGCCCGCCCACCCATCCCGCCCGGACAGGCCCAGGATCTCCCCCCAACCCAGCGGCCCGCGCTGGCGTACCAGCTCGGCCTTCGGCTGCGGCATCGCGATCACCAGCGGGCTGTTGGCGATCGACGAGTACCGGTCCGGCGTCTGCGGCGCCCGCCCAGCGGCCATGTCGAGCAGCCGCAGCTGACCCGTCCACAGGCTCGACGTCGGTAGCCAGACCTGTGGTCGCGGCAGACCGGTGTCAGTCCATCCGGTGGCCAGCGCCTCGGTGGCCTTGCCCGAGTTCAACGCGCTGACGTGCACCTGGGCGCAGCCGCCGCCGTCGATCGACCGGGTGCTGCGGTTGTAGCGCTCGGCCAGTTCGACCAGGAGCTCCGCCTTCTCCGTGGAGGAGTTGACCTGGAGGGCGATGGCGCAGTCGGTGCGGGGCCCCTCGCTGCCCGCTTCGCGCTGTTGGACGAAGGCGAACGCCCCGACGATGACCACCAGCCCGGCGGTGACGGCGGCGGTGTAGGGCAACCACTGCCGGGTACGCGGAGCGGATGGGGTCATCGGGAGGTCCTCCTCGGCGGGCGGCTGGTGGCAGTCAACCTATCGATCCGGCGCCAGCCGGCGCCTCAGCCCTCCACCGTACCGAGTCATCCGTGGTCGGACCCTCCTCCGAACGCCGTCGCGACGAGTAGCCGAACCAGGTAGACCACGACGAAGGTGACCGCTCCGACGGCGGCGGCCGGGCCGATCGCGCTCGACGCGATGTAGCCGGCGGCGGCGCCTGCGAAACCGAGGAAGAGTGCGGTCGAGATGCCCCAGGCGTCCACGGACTCTCGACGCAGTCGCCGCAGCGCGCCGTCATGACCGGCATCGACGGCGGGCTCCGTCACGGGCACGTGTTCCACCCGGGTCGGCCGGGCCTGGGTCGGCACCGTCGGCTGGGCCGGAGTCTGCGGCAGCGTCGGGTGCGGCTGCGGTGCCGTCGGCGTGATCTGGGGGAGCGGGTGGTTCGGTGTCGGCGCACCCGCTGTCTCGTTGCCGACTTCGAGCAGATTCTCCCGACGTAGCGGTGTGGTGAGCGTGGCGTCCTGTCGGAGCAGCCGTACCAGTACACCTTCGGCACCCGGGCGATCCGCCGGATCCTTGGCCAGGCACTCCCGGATCAGATCGTCCAGTGCGGCAGGCAACGCGGGCAGCTCGGGCGGATCGTGCAGCACCCGGTGCATCACGGCGAAGAGCGAGTCATTGCCGAAAGGCGGCTGACCGCCGGCAGCGAAGGCGATCGTGGCCGCCCAGGCGAAGACGTCGCAGGGCGGACCGACCGCGTCGTTGCGGAACCGCTCCGGCGCCATGTAGGCGGTGGTCCCCATGACCCGGCTGGACGCCGTCTCGGTGACTCCCAACGCGCGTGCGATGCCGAAGTCGATCACCCGAGGGCCGTCCTTGCCGAGTACGACATTGTCCGGCTTCAGATCGCAGTGCACCACGCCGGCGCCATGGATCGCGGCGAGCGCGGTGACAGTGCCGACCGCGAGCCGGTGGAGGGCGTTGCCGGTCACCGGGCCGTGCTCGCGGACCTGTCGGTGCAGGGTCGGACCCTCGATGAACTCGCTGACCACATAGGGCTGCTCGCCGTCCACCTCGGCGAAGAGCACCTGCGCGGTGCAGAACGGAGCGACCCGGCGGGCGGCGGCGATCTCCTTCACAAACTGCGAGCGGGCCCGTGGATCACTCAGATCGGCGTTGATCATCTTGACCGCGACCCGGTCGCCGTCGTGGTCCTCGCCGAGAAAGACGACCCCCTGCCCACCCGCGCCCAGCCGGCCGACCAGCCGGTACCCGCCGGCGGTGACCGGATCGTGCGTCCACAGTTTCGTCAATCCTGGCACCGGCGTGCCGGTCAGTTCTGACATCCCGACTCCATCCGCGTCATGCCCGGCCACCGGCGGCGCAGGACACGGCCATCGTGCCATGTCCGCCGCTGGTGACCGAGAACTCCGAGTACGGGCTGAGGCCGCCGCCAAACAAATGACTGTGATCGACTTCGATGCGCGCCCTAGAGTGAAGTAGATCGATATTTTGCCGCCGTTCTCGCTGCTCCGGGCAATGCCGCATGGGCGGGGACGACTACGAGACAGGGAGTGGCAGATGAAACTCACCACCGTCGCACGCCTGACCGCGTGCGCCGTGGCCCTCGGCCTGCCGGTCGTGGCCGCCGGCCCGGCGATCGCGCAAACCGCCCCGCAGACCTCGACCGAATCGACCACGGCGATGGCGCCACGTTGTGGTTGGCTGCCCGGCGCCAACGAACCGTACAGCGTCGGCTTCTCGGGTGCCGGTATCCGCCTGCGGACCGGTCCGTCGACGACCTGCACCGTGCTGGGCCTGGGCTACGCGGGCCAGAGCGCGACCCTGCGCTGCGGCGCGGTGGGCGACGACGGGTGGGGCTGGTACTACGTCAGGAACAACAGCACCGGCGTCACCGGCTTCGTCCGCGGTGACGGCCTGACGGGCGTACCGATCTCCACCCTGGCCTGCTGACCCCCGGCGTCGACCGGCAGCGGTCGACACCGATCTCCGGGCCGCGTCGGGCACCTGCCCGGCGCGACCCGCGCCGCCCACCCGGTCCGACGGCTCCGGGCGTGGGCTCACCCGATCTCTGGGTGATCCTGCCCTCGTTCACCAGCGGATTGATGGGTTTTGCTGCAACGATGCAAGGCGTGGGAACTGTGAAGACTACGACGCCTGCCATCTCGCCCCTCGCCGGCGAGCCGATCGAGCGTGCCGATGCCGAACGGCTCGCCGGGGTGCTGAAGGCGTTCGCCGACCCGGCCCGGCTGCGACTGCTCAGCCTGATCCAGTCGGCTCCGGAGGGAGAGGCGTCGGTCAGTGACCTCACCGAGCCTCTCGGACTCTCCCAGCCGACCGTCAGCCACCACCTGCGGATCCTCACCGAGGCCGGCCTGCTCGAACGGGACAAGCGCGGCGTCTGGGCGTACTACCGCCTCGTGCCGTCCGCCATCGCTGCGGTCGCCGACCTGTTGACCCCACCCCGCAAACGCGCAACGAAGAAGACCCGCTGACCGGCGCCGTGGAACACCGCCGCCGGCGGCGGGTGACAGGGCCCGTGAGCCGACCTCCGGTGGCAGCCGATCACCAGGCGCAGGGTGCGTAGTCCTTGAGGAAGCAGCCGTACAGGTCTTCGCCCTGCTCGCCGCGGACGATCGGGTCGTAGACCCGGGCCGCGCCGTCGACCAGGTCCAGCGGGGCGTGGAAGCCGTCCTCCGCCAGCCGCATCTTCGTCGGGTGCGGCCGCTCGTCGGTGATCCAGCCGGTGTCGACGCTGGTCATGAGAATGCCGTCGGTCAGCATCTCCTGGGCGCTGGTGCGGGTCAGCATGTTCAGCGCAGCCTTGGCCATGTTGGTGTGCGGGTGCCCCGGCCCCTTGTAGCCACGGCCGAACTGGCCCTCCATCGCCGACACGTTCACCACGTACTTGCGGCGGGCGGCCGCTGCGGCCATCGCCGGTCGCAGACGGCTGACCAGCACGAACGGTGCAGTCACGTTGCACAGCTGCACTTCGAGCAACTCGACCGGGTTCACCTCGTGCACCCGCTGCACCCAACTGTTGACCGGGTCGAGGTCCGGCACCAGACCGCCGGCGTCGATGGCGCTGGCTGTCGCGATCCGGTCCGGCGAGGCGGAGCCACTGGTCAGCGCCAGCGCGGTGAGCGCGTGCGGGGTGATGGTGGGCGAGTGCGCTGCGGCGACCAGGCTGCCCGCCGGGTCGCCCCGGCCGGCCGGCTTGGCGAACGTGATCATTTCCGGTAGCGGGCCGTCCGGCAGGGCCGCCGCCTCTGCGGCGACAAGGTGCGCGTACGCGGCAGGAGTGCGGCGGACGGTCTGCGCCGCATTGTTGATCAGAATGTCGAGTGGTCCCTGATCGCTGACCGAGTCGGCGAGGGCGATCACCTGGGCGGGGTCGCGCAGATCGATCCCGACGATCCGCAGGCGGTGAAGCCACTCCGCGCTGTCGGGCATCGCGGCGAATCGGCGGACCGCGTCGTGGGGAAACCGTGTGGTCACCGTGGTGTGCGCGCCGTCGCGCAGCAGCCGCAGCGCAATGTACATGCCGATCTTCGCCCGGCCGCCGGTGAGCAGCGCGCGCCGGCCGGTCAGGTCGGTGCGGGCATCCCGGCGCTCCCGGTTCAGGGTGGCGCAGGGCGGGCAGAGCTGATGGTAGAAGGCGTCCACGTCGCGGTAGCGCTGCTTGCAGATGTAGCAGCCGCGCGGCTTGTGCAGGACGCCGGCCGTGGCGCCCACGGTGGGGGAGGCGAGCAGGTTGCCCTGGGTCTCGTCGTCGATCCGGCCCGGGGCACCGGTGGCGGTGGCCGCCGTCACCGCGCGGTCGGCCGCCGCGATGGCATCCCGCCGTTCCTCGCGTCGCCGCTGCTTGATCGTTTTGTAGAGCTTCGCGGTGGCCCGCTGCACCCGCACCACGTCGGGGTGGTCGGGAGGCAGGTCCTCCAACGCCTCGAAGACGCTGAGACAGGTCTCCAGCCGGGTCGGGTCAATGCGGTAATGACCGTTCTCCGTATTTTTGTCCGCTGTCATGCTCTCGCTGTCTCGTCCCGTTCCCTGCGCCGGAGCCATCCGGCCCACCCCCACGTCCGACCAGGAACTGTACGCACCGCACGGCCTCCGACGCATCCCGCGCCCGTGCGCCGACCCGACGACGCGCACGGGCGGACAGCTCTTCTGGTGCTGGGCTGGCGGGTGGGAACTCACCCGCCAGCGCCGCTGGTGTGGAGAACCGGTGGTGCGGGCTACGGTGCCAGGGCGTGTGGCGGTGTCAGGTTCGTCCCCGGCTCTGCAGCCGGTCGAGTGCCACGGCTGCGATGAGGACCGTGCCGGTCACCACGCCCTGCCAGAACGAGGAGACTCCCATGAGACCGAGTCCGTTCTGCAGGACCGCGATCAGCAACACCCCGACCACCGTGCCGCTGATACCGCCGATACCGCCGAAGAAGCTCGTTCCGCCGAGCAGGACGGCCGCGCCGGCGGTCAGGGCGATGGTGGAACCCGCGGTAGGTGAGGCAGCCGAGAGGCGGCTCGCCATCACCAGGCCGGCCAGCGCCGCGGTCAGCGACGCGATGGTGTAGACGGAGATCAGCACCGCCGTGACGTTGATGCCGGCGAGTCTGGCGGCCTCGCGGTTACCGCCGACGGCGTAGACGGCCCGGCCGAACGGGGTGAAGCGCAGCACGGCGCCGGCCAGCAGCACCGCGCCCAGGGCGATCCAGATCGGCGCCGGTACGCCGAGGACACTTCCGTTGCCGATGGCGTAGAAGATGCCGGGGGAGTCGATCGAGTACGTACTGCCGTTGGTGGAGACCTGGACGAGCCCGCTGATCAACGTCATCGTGCCGAGGGTCACCACGAAGAAGTTGAGGCGGAAACCCCCGATGAGCAGGCCGTTGAGCCCGGCGCCGAGCAGCGCCCCGGTCGCGAGCCCGGCGACGAGCGCCACCGGCGCCGGTGCCCCGGCATCCAACACGAAGTAGACCGTGACCCCGGTCGCGGCCATCACCGACCCGACCGACAGGTCGAAGCCCGCGCTGAGGATGACGAAGGTGAGCCCGACCGCCACCAGCATCAAGGGACTGTTGGTCGCCAGGACGTTGAGGATGTTCGCCTTCGTCAGGAAGAACGGTTGGGTGCTGATCAGATAGACGAGCAGGATCAGCAGGCCACCGAGGGCGCCCCCGTACCCCTTGACGCTCTGGTAGACGTGGCCCACGACGGCCCGGCCGGCCCAGTCTCGCCGGCCGTTGCCACCGGTGGGGCCACCGTCGGCCGGTTGTGCCGCGATCGCAGTGTCACTGCTCATGTCCACCGGCCGCATAGTGGGCCACCTCCACCTCTTCCAGTCCGTCGCACTCGCGCTCGGCCACGACGCGCCCGTCGAAAAGCACCAGCACCCGGTCGCAGACACCGATCAGTTCGGAGTTCTCAGAACTGCTGAGCACCACCGCCACCCCGGCGGCGGCCAATTCGTCGATCAGGCCGTAGATTTCCGACTTGGCACCCACGTCGATGCCCCGCGTGGGCTCGTCCAGCAGCAGAAGCCGGGGGCCCAGCGCGATCCACTTGGCGAACACCACCTTCTGCTGGTTGCCGCCGGAGAGCTCGCCGGCCAACCGGTCGGGGTCCGGTGGCCGGATCCGCATCCGCTCGATCAGCTTCGTGACCGTGGCGGCCTCGCCGCGCCCGGAGATCGGCCGCAGCGAGAGCCGCCCCCGGGCGAGGGTGATGTTCTGCGCCACGCTGCGGCTCAACACCAGGCCCTCGCCCTTGCGGTCGCCGGTGACGAAGGCGACGCCGGAACGGATCGCCGCTCTGGGCGAACCGGCGCGCAGTTGCCGGCCGTTGACCTGGATCCGGCCCTCGGTGGGCCGGTCGGCACCGAACACCGCGCGCAACACCTCCGTACGCCCGGAACCCACCAGCCCGGCCAGCCCGAGCACCTCGCCGGCCCGGACGGTGAAGGACACGGTCTCGGCCCGGCCACCCGCCGCGAGCCCGGAGACCTCCAGGACCGGTTCCCCCGGACTGCGCCGACGGGAACGGTGGAAGTAGTCGTCCAGGGAACGCCCGACGATCAGTCGGGTGATCCGGTCCTCGGTCGCCTCCGCCACGGGCAGCGTGCCGACCACCTGTCCGTCGCGCAGCGCGGTGATCCGGTCCGCGACCTGACTCAGGTCGGGGAGCCGCTGCGAGATGAAGATCAGCCCCAGGCCCTGGTCCCGCAGGCGTCGCACGATGTCGAACAGGGCCTGGGCCCGGTCCTCGGTCAGCGAGCTGGTCGGTTCGTCCAGCACGATCACCCTGGCCTGGGTGGCCAACGCGCGGGCGATGGCCACCACCTGACGGTCGTTGGGGGCCAGCGCCGACACCGGTGTCTCGGGATCGAGGGTCGACTGGAGCTGGTCGAGGACCTGTGCGGCCTGTTCCCGCATCCGTCGCCGGCTGACGACCGTGCCGGCCCGGGGCCACCGTCCGAGGACGATGTTCTCGCCGACGCTGAGGCTGTCGACCAGCGGAACCTCCTGCGCGACCGCCACGACGCCGTGCCGGGCGGCGTCCTGCGGGGTACGCAGGGTGACCGTCTCACCGTCGACGCGGATCTCCCCGGCGGAGGGTTGCAGCTCACCGTAGGCGATCTTCATCAGGGTCGACTTGCCCGAACCGTTCTCCCCGACCAGCCCGTGCACCTCACCCGGGCGCACCTCGAAATCCACCCCGGAGAGCGCGGCCACCGGGCCGAACCTCTTGTGGATTCCGGTCAGTTGCAGCAGCGGAGCGCTCATTCCCGTACCCCCGCTCCGGGCCGGGCCGTCGTGCCGGCCAGCCCGACCGGATGCCGACCGGCCCACGGGCGGGCGTCCTCCAGCTGCGCGGCGAGCTGGAGCAGCAGGTCCTCGCGGCCGTAGTCGGCGACGAGTTGCACGCCGAGTGGCAGGCCGTCGCGTTCGAACAGCGGCACCGCCACGGCGGGCTGGCCGGTGCTGTTGAACTGGGGAACGAACCGGAGGAACTCGATGGACCGCCGGACCCCGGCCGGCCCGTCGAACCAGCCCAGCGGCGGTGGCGGCCACGGCGACACCGGTGTGACCAGCACGTCGTGTTCCCGCCACCAGGCCAGCATCCGCTCGCGGTACCGGTCCATCCAGGCCATCACCCGCCGGTGACTGGTGGCGTCGAGGGCCCGCCCCCGCTCGATCCAGAAACGCGAGATCAGGCCGTGCTCGCTCTCGTCGACCGGGCGACCGACCATCGTCGGGATCAGCTCGGCGAGGAGGCTGACCGCAGGGCTCAACGCGTCCACGAACCGTTCGTGGTAGTCCGGGTCGAACAGCGCCTCGGGGTGTGAGGTCCGCACGGTGTGCCCGAGCTGGCCGAGCAACTCGCCGCACTCCCGTACGGCGTCGCGGTTGGCGGGCTCGACGAACTCCGGCGGCAGCCGGTCGGCGTCGAGGATCCCGATGGTGAGCCCGGCGGCGGGCCGGGTGATCGCCTCGGTGTAGCTGCTCGACGGTGCAGGCGCGACCGCCGGATCGCCCGGCTCGTAGCCCTGGAGCAGGTCGAGCAGCGCGGCCGTGTCGCGCACCGACCGGGTGAGCACCCCGAACGTCGCGTGACCGACCAGGGCGTCCGGGGTGTCCGGGCCGGAACTGACCCGGCCCCGGCTGGGCTTGAGCCCGACCAGCCCGCAGTAGGCCGCCGGGTTGCGGATCGACCCGCCGCCGTCGCTGCCCTGGGCGAGGGGGACCATGCCCGCCGCCACCGCCGCGGCGGCGCCACCGGAGGAGCCCCCGGCGACCCGGTCGAGGGCCCACGGGTTGCGGGTCGCGCCGTGCGCGGCACTCTCCGTGCTGCCCGCCAGGCCGAACTCGGGGACGGCGGTCCGGCCGAGTACGACGAAACCGGCGGCCCGCAACCGGCGGGTGGCGTGGGCGTCCCGGGTGGCCCGGTGGTCGGCGTCGCGCAGGACCACCGAACCCTGCTGGTCCGGCTCGCCGGCCATCGTGCAGCCGAGGTCCTTGAGCAGCATGGGCACTCCGGGGAAGGGCAGGTCCGAGCGCCCGGCCAGGGCGTCGGCCTCGGCGACCGCGGCGGCGAAGCGGCGGTGGATCACGGCGTTGACCGTCGGATCCATCCGTTCGATCCGCGCGACCGCCGCCCGCACCAGGTCACCGGGCGTGAGCCGGCCCGCGTGGACCAGGGCCGCCTGGCTGTGGGCGTCCAGCCAGGTCAACTCCTCGGTAGTAGTCATCGCTCTCCCTGCTCGGTGCCGGCCGGTCAGCGCAGGTGGTCCGGGCATCCCCCGTTGGCGCAGGTCAGCTCGCCACTTTCGATCTGCCTGATCGCCTCGTCCCAGTCCAGGCGCTCGCCGATGGTCTCCTGGGTGTAGAGCTCCGGCTGCAGGTAGGTGACCGGCTTGACCGTCTCGCCCGCGAGGAGCCGCCGCATGATCTCGACCCCGACGAGGCCCTGACGCCAGGGAACGAGGTCGACGATCGCGTCGATCTGCCCCTGCTGCACCGCGCGGGCACCCTCCGGGTCGCCGTTCTGCCCGACGATCACGACACCGTTGATGCCGGCCCGCTTGAGCGCCACCGCGGCGCCGATCGCGCTCGCCGTGTTGTAGGCCATCACCGCGTCGATCTCGCCCCGGAACCGGGCGATCGCCTCGGTGGCGGCCCGCTCCCCGCCGGCCTGGTCGTCGGTGGCGTTGTCGACGGTGCCGAGCCACTCGATGCCCGGCCGGTCCTCGGTCACGTACTTCTCGTAGTTCTCGACCATGAACTTGATCGAGGGAACGGGAGCGCCGATGCCGATACCGAGCACGCGGCCCTTGCCGTCGAGCCGCTCGGCCACATGGTCGGCGAGCAGCCGGGCGCCGCCGACGTCGGAGTTCTGGTTGAAGGCGGCGTCGTAGGGCGCGACCGGTTCGGTCGGCTCGTTCTCGGAGATGATCGCGGAGGCGCCCAGCACCTTGATCCCGGCGGTGCGGGCACGTTCGAGGGCGGGGTCGACCGCGTTCGGGGCGAGCGGGAAGACGATCACGCCGTCCATCTGCTGGGCGACGAACTGGTCGATGTCGGAGACCTGCTTGTTGGCGTCGAGGGCGGCGTCGAGCACGGTCACGTCGATGCCGGCGTGCTTGCCCGCCGCGATCGTGGCCTGCCCCCAGGCGCGGTCGAGCGGTTGTGACGACACCGGGTCCGACAGGCCCACCCGGTAGGAGCCGTTCGCGGCGGCGGAGTCATCGCTCCCGCAGGCCGCCACGGAAGGTAGGAGAAGAACTGCCACCGTCGCCGTCACGGCAGAGGTTTTCCACTTCATCTGGCACTCCCAAATGGTCGAGACACCGCGGGACGGATCGGTGATACGGGGTTCGGCAACTACGGGGAACTTCGGCGGCCTGCATCACTGAGGACATCACGCTCCGTGCCGGCCACACGCTTGCCGTACTATGTACCGTTCGATGTCACCCGGTCAAGGGGTGGATACGTGATCGTGACTTCCAGGGTCTCCCACCAGCTCGATCGAGAGGTCGGGTCGTCCTATCGTTGGCCTTTCGCCGGGCGTGCACCCTTTTCTGAAGATGAAGGTGCTCACGCGAAGTAACTGCGGGCGGCAATCCCTGGTCGTTCCGGACAACCTACCGTACGTTGTACGAGCCGGCGCCGGTTCGGTGGCGGCCTTCGGCGAGACACGGAGGTGGTGGGATGAGTCTGGGATTCGGCACGGCGGCGCGGATCGGACATCTCTATCCGTCCGGTGGCCTCTGCGACTACGAGTTGCAGTTGATGGCCCCCGACGGGGTGCAACTGGTGACCACGCGGATGCCGTTCCGTCGTTCGAGCCTGGCCGACGATCATGCGCTCCTGGCCGACCTGGAGGCGCACAGCCGGCTGCTGGCCGACGCCGAGGTCGACCTCATCGCGATGAACTGCACCGCGGCCACGCTGCTCGCCGGCCCGGAGTCGGTGAACGCCCGCATCCACGCGAGCACCGGTCTGCCCTCGACCACGACCATCGAGGCGGTGCTGGACGCGCTCGAACGCGCCGGGATCGGTCGGATCGCGTTGCTCACCCCGTACGTCGAGGAGGTGACCTCGGCCGAGGTCGAGCTGCTCACCGCCCGCGGTCTCGAGGTCGTCTCCGTCGCGAGCCTGCCCTGTGCGACCCCGGTGGAGCAGGCGACGCACGACCCGCAGGTCTGGCGGGACCTCGCCGCCGGTCTGGCCGGCAGTGCCGCGGACGGGCTGTTGATCAGCTGCGCCGGAATCCGGCTGGCGCCGGTGCTGGCCGCGATCGAGGAGGACTTCGGCCGACCGGTGATCGCCAGCAACCAGGCCCTGCTCTGGCACTGCCTACGGATCTGCGGCGTGACCGAGCGGCCACCGGGATACGGCGCGCTGTTGGCGGGGGAGTTCGATTGAGCGCCCGCCGTCGGTATGTCGACACCGCTCTCGGGCAGGTGCACCTGGTCGAGTGCGGCGCGGGCCCGCCGGTCCTCTTCCTGCACCAGACTCCGCGATCCTGGCACGAGTACGCCGGGGTGCTGCCCCTGGTGGGTCGGCGCACCCGCGCGATGGCGATGGACACCATCGGGTTCGGCCAGTCGGCGCGGGTGGCTGACCCGTGGTCGATCGGGCTCTTCGCCGACGGGGTCGAGGCCCTCCTCGACGCACTCGACCTGCCGTCCGTGACCCTCGTCGGCAACCACACCGGCGCGGTGGTGGCGGTCGAGGTCGCCGCGCGGGCCGCCGAGCGGGTTTCCGCGCTGGTGCTCTGCGGCATGCCCTACGTGGACGAGGCACGTCGCCGCCGGGTCCGGGCCCAGCCGCCGATCGACCACGTCGAGCCGCGTGCCGACGGCACCCACCTGACCGAGCTGTGGTCCCGCCGCCGGGGCTTCTACTCACCCGGCGAGGAGCGCTTCCTGACCCGCTTCGTGGCCGACGCGTTGGAGGTCGCCGACCGGGTCGAGGAGGGGCACGTGCGGGTGAACGAGTACCGGATGGAGGACCGGCTGCCGCTCGTCCGCGCGCGCACGCTCGTGCTCTGCGGTGCGGACGACCACTACTCGCTGCCGGACGTGCCGATCCTGTCCCGGCTGCTCGCCTGCCGCAGCGTGGTGCTGGCCGATGGCGGGGTCGCCCTGCCCGAGCAGCGTCCCGAGGCCTTCGCCCGAGAGGTGCTCGCGTTCCTCGACCGTGCCGAACGGTGAACCCTTGACCCGTCGTACTATGTACGGTACAAAGCTTCGACGTGGCCGACACAGGCCAACGCCCCCCGATCGGCAGGAGCATGACGTGACCGAGCAGCAGCTCACGGAGGCCGCTGAGCGCCTGCACGAGGCGGTGCGCACCGGCCGACCGTGCGCGCCCGTGCGGGATCTGTTCGCCCCGGGTGACGTCGACGGCGCCTACGCGGTGCAGCGGCTCAACGTCGCACGTGCCCAGGCCGCCGGCGCGCGACGGGTCGGCCGAAAGATCGGCCTGACCTCGGTCGCGGTGCAGCGGCAGCTCGGCGTCGACCAGCCCGACTTCGGCACGTTGTTCGACAGCATGGCGGTGGGTCAGGACGAGCCGATCGCGGCGACGCGGCTGCTCCAGCCGAAGATCGAGGCCGAGGTGGCGTTCGTCCTCGCGGTGGACCTGCCGGACCGTCCCGTCACCGCGCTGGACGTGCTGCGGGCCACGGAATTCGTGCTCCCGGCCCTGGAGGTGGTGGACAGCCGGGTGGCGGCCTGGGACATCACCATCGTGGACACCGTCGCCGACAACGCCTCCAGCGGCCTGTTCGTGCTCGGCACCAGGCCGGTGTCGCCGGGCGCGATCGACCTGCCGGCGGCGCCGATGCGGCTCGACCGCGACGGCGTGGAGGTCTCCGCCGGCGCCGGCGCGGCCTGTCTGGGCGATCCGGTCAACGCGGTGGTCTGGCTCGCCAACACCGCCCAGCGCCTGGGTGATCCGCTGCGCGGCGGCGAGCTGGTGCTCAGCGGGGCGCTCGGCCCGATGGTCCCGGTGACCCCGGGGGCGCGGTACGCGGCCACGATCGGCGGCCTCGGCACGGTGCGCGCGACGTTCGGCGAGGAGGGCCAGTGAGCAGCACGACGAAGGTGGCCGTGATCGGCTCCGGAAACATCGGCACCGACCTGATGATCAAGGTGCTCCGGCTCTCCGAGACGCTGGAGATGGGCGCCATGGTCGGCATCGACCCCGCCTCCGACGGGTTGGCCCGCGCCGGGCGGCTCGGCGTGCCGACCACCGCGCAGGGCGTCGAGGGGCTCGTCGCGATGCCGGGCTTCGCCGACATCGAGATCGTCTTCGACGCGACCTCGGCGGGCGCGCACGCCCACCACGACGCGGTACTTCGCCGCCACGGCAAGCAGGTCGTCGACCTGACGCCGGCGGCGATCGGGCCCTACGTGGTGCCGACGGTCAACCTCGACGAGCATCTGCAGTCGCCGAACGTGAACATGGTGACCTGCGGTGGCCAGGCGACCATTCCCATCGTCGCCGCGATCTCCGCGGTGACACCGGTCCGCTACGCCGAGATCGTGGCCTCGATCGCCTCCCGGTCGGCGGGGCCGGGCACCCGGGCCAACATCGACGAGTTCACCGAGACGACCGCCCGGGGCCTGGAGGTGGTCGGTGGGGCCACCCGGGGCAAGGCGATCATCGTCCTGAACCCGGCCGAGCCGCCGCTGATCATGCGCGACACCGTGCTGTGCCTGGTCGACGACTGCGACCAGGCCGAGGTGGCCGCCTCGGTCGCCGAGATGGTCGCCCGGGTCCAGGAGTACGTGCCGGGATACCGGCTCAAACAGCAGGTCCAGTTCCGGCGGGTAGCGCAGGGGGAACCGGTCGACGCGCTCACCGACGCCCCCGGCGGGCACGACTGCTGGGTGGTGCAGGTCTTCCTCGAGGTGGAGGGGGCCGCCCACTATCTGCCCGCGTACGCCGGGAACCTGGACATCATGACGTCCGCCGCGCTGCGCGTCGCCGAGCGGATGGCGCGACGGGAGGCACAGGCATGAGCGGGCCCCGGGTCTACGTCCAGGACGTGACGCTGCGCGACGGCATGCACGCCGTTCGGCACCGTTACTCGATCGCCCAGGTGACCTCGATCGCGGCCGCCCTCGACGCGGCCGGCGTCGCCGCCATCGAGGTCACCCACGGCGACGGGCTGGCGGGCAGCAGCCTCACCTACGGACTCGGCGCCCACACCGACTGGGAGTGGATCAGCCAGGCCGCCACGGTGGTGCGCGACGCGAAGCTCACCGCGTTGCTGCTGCCGGGCATCGGCACGCTGCACGATCTGCGCCGCGCCCACGACCTCGGCGTGACCTCCGTGCGCGTCGCCACCCACTGCACCGAGGCCGACATCTCCGCACAGCACATCACGCACGCCCGTGAACTGGGGATGGACGTCTCCGGCTTCCTGATGATGTCGCATCTGGCCGAGCCGGCGGAACTGGCCCGACAGGCCACGCTGATGGAGTCGTACGGAGCGCACTGCGTCTACGTGACCGACTCCGGCGGCCGGCTGACCATGGACGGCGTCCGCGACCGGGTGCGGGCCTACCGCGACGCGCTGCGCCCCGAGACGGAGATCGGCATCCACGCGCACCACAACCTCGGGCTGGGGGTGGCGAACTCGGTCGTCGCGGTGGAGAACGGCGCGTCGCGGGTGGACGCCTCGTTGGCGGGCCAGGGCGCCGGCGCCGGCAACTGCCCGCTGGAGGCGTTCATCGCCGTCGCCGATCTGCTCGGCTGGCAGCACGACTGCCAGCTCTTCCCGCTGATGGACGCGGCGGACGACCTGGTCCGGCCCACGCAGGAGCGACCGGTGCGGGTGGACCGCGAGACCCTGACGCTCGGCTACGCCGGGGTGTACTCCAGCTTCCTGCGGCACGCGGAGGCGGCGGCCGAGCGCTACGGGCTGGACACCCGGTCCATCCTCGTCGAGGTCGGCCGACGAGGGCTGGTCGGCGGGCAGGAAGACATGATCGTGGACGTCGCGCTGGACCTGGCAGCGGCGTCGACCGCCGCCTCCGGCACCGGCGATGCGGAGGGAGAGCAGCCATGACGGTGTCGGAACCGGAGTGGGAGCTGCTGGTCCGGACCATGCGGTGGGAGTCCGACTGCGTGATCTCGGTGGTCCTCGAGGACCCCGACGGCGGCGAGCTGCCGGCCTGGGCGCCGGGCGCCCACATCGACCTGCTGCTGCCCGCCGCGACGCGGCAGTACTCCCTCTGTGGCGACCCGGCGGACCGGCGCCGCTACCGGGTGGCCGTGCTGAACGAGCCGGCCAGTCGGGGCGGCTCGCGGTATGTCCACGAGTCGCTGCGCCCCGGCGACCTGGTCCGGGTGCGTGGCCCCCGCAACCGGTTCGCGCTGGAACCGGCGCAGCGGTACCTCTTCATCGCGGGCGGCATCGGCGTGACGCCGCTGCTGCCGATGGTGGCGCAGGCGCAGGCCGACGGCGCCGACTGGCGGCTCGTCTACGGTGGCCGGTCGCGGCGCACCCTGGCCTTCCTCGACGAACTGGACCACCACGGCGACCGCGTCCATGTGGTGCCCGAGGACGAGGCGGGCCTGTTGAACCTCGCCGAGCTGCTCGGCGATCTCCGGCCGGGCACCGTCGTCTACTGCTGCGGGCCCGAGAGGTTGCTCGACGCCGTCGAGGAGCGTTGCGCCGGATGGCCCGGCGGGACGCTGCACCTGGAGCGGTTCCGGGCCCGGGAGGTCGTCGTCGAGGGGGAGGACCGCCCCTTCGAGCTGGTCTGCGCGGCCTCCGGCGTCACCGTGACGGTGGGGGCGGACGAGAGCGCGGTGGATGCGCTGGACGCGGTGCAGGTCTCCATTCCCAGCGCGTGCCGGGAGGGCATCTGCGGCACCTGCGAGGTGAAGGTCCTCGACGGCGTCCCGGACCACCGCGACTCACTGCTCACCGACGAGGAGCGGGCGGCGGGCCGCACCATCATGCTCTGCGTCTCCCGGGCTTCCGGTGAACGTCTGGTCGTGGACGCGTGACCTGGGGATCTCTTGACTCCCGTGCACTAGACCGTACTATGTACCGGACATGCGTAGTCCGGCGAAACGCCAGCCGAGAGGACGGGTCATGACTGTTCAGCCCAAGGACGAGAGCGCGCCGTCCCGCCCCACCGCCGGTCGCGCGAACCGACCCCAGCCCGGCCAGGACTGGTCGCAGTGGCCCACCTACGACGCGGCCACGCTGGGCTTCCGCAACTACTGGTACCCCGTGGTGTGGGAGCGCGAGATCGGCGACAAGCCGCACGCGGTGACGCTGCTGGGCGAGAAGATCGTGCTGGTCCGCAAGGGCGACGTCGTGCACGCCCTGCACGACCGGTGCCCGCACCGCGGCGTGCCGCTCTCCCTCGGCCGGCGTCAGTTCCCCGGCACGGTCAGCTGCCCCTACCACGGCTGGACCTTCGACGTCACCAACGGCAAGCTCGCCGCCGTCCTCACCGACGGCCCGGAGTCGCCGATCTGCGGCCGGGTGTCGGTCAAGACCTACCCGACGGCACAGCGCCTCGGACTGGTCTGGGTCTTCGT
This sequence comes from Micromonospora sp. NPDC047793, assembly GCF_040642635.1. Lineage (NCBI taxonomy): Bacteria > Bacillati > Actinomycetota > Actinomycetes > Micromonosporales > Micromonosporaceae > Micromonospora > Micromonospora sp. NPDC047793. The sequence goes on from NZ_JBEYSG010000019.1 coordinate 127,165, forward strand.
CGGCGACGACGAGCCGCACCCGATCGAGCAGGACATCCCGGCGGAGCTGCTCGACAACGACCACGTGCTGGGCGGCAAGTACGACATCCGCGAGGGCAACTGGCGCTTCGCCGCCGAGAACGGCTTCGACGAGGGGCACGCGAAGTACCTGCACAACACCGCGCTCTGGCGGCTGTTCAAGGTGATGCCGGCCTGGAACAAGACCCGGGTGGAGGAGCACGGCCCCTGGCTGATCCGGGTGCAGGACGAGGTGCACTGGGACGCGCACTTCCCGGGCCTGGGCACCTTCACCAACAAGCGCTGGTGGAAGCGGATGCCGCTGCCCGACGCACCGGGCAAGGGCAAGAACGTCAACCCCGTGATCGCCGGCCTGAATCTCCCCGGCTTCGTCTCGATCCGGCTGCCCGGGCTGCTGCGGGTGGCGTACCCGGACTTCATCCACTACGAGTGGTACGTGCCGGTGGACGCCGACCGGGTCCGCTACGTGCAGATCATGGTGCGGTTCGAGGACGGACCCAAGGGCCTGCTCTTCAAGGCGAAGTACCTGGCCGCGATCCGATGGCTGTTCCACGGGCAGTTCACCGCGCAGGACGCGTGGATGGTCGACGTCATGGACGCCCCGCCGGAGAAGCTCTACCGGCCCGACCTGTCGATCACCGGCTGGCGGCGAATGATCGAGAAGGCGGCGCCCACGCCGCAGCCGCACAAGGCACCGCCGAATGGCTGCTGAGGCACTGCGGGTCGACGCCGCCGGAGTGGCGTTGCACTACCGCGAACTGGGCACCGGCCGACCCACCGTGGTGCTGCACGGCGGCGGTCCCGGATGCTCGGCGTGGAACGACTTCGGCCCGGTCGCGGATCGGCTCGCCGCCGGGCGCCGACTGATCATGCTCGACCTGCCGCAGTTCGGGGCCTCTGACGTGCCCGTGGTGACCGATCCGGTCTTCAGTTGGCACGCCCGGCATCTGCTCGCGGCCCTCGACGCGCTCGAACTGCCCACCGTTGATCTGGTCTGCCAGTCCTTCGGCGGCTCGGTCGCGTTGCGGCTGGCCGCCCTGGCACCCGAGCGGGTGGGGCGGATCGTACTCACCGGCAGCGTGCCGATCCCGAACCCGACCGGCACCGGTGTCTCCGGACCGGCGATCCGGGACACCTACTTCGGCGGCGACGGACCGTCGTTGGCGAAGATGGCGGACCTGATCGGCAGGTACGAGTGGTTCGATCGCGCGGGAGCGCCGGCGCAGACCGTGCGCGACCGGTACGCGGCGAGCATCCGGCCGGAGTGCCGGGCCATCGCCACCGACGCCAGCCGACGCGGCGCCCCCGAGGACCTCACCCGACACCTCCCACAGGTGGCGGCGCCGGTGCTGCTGCTCTGGGGCTCGCACGACCCCTTCGCCGACCCGGCGTACGCGCTGCGCCTCGCGTCGGCGCTGCCCCGCGCCGACGTCCACGTGCTCGGTCGCAGCCGACACCACCCGCAGCAGGAGCGGCCGGCGGCCTACACGGCCGTGGCCCGCGCCTTCCTGGACGCCGACTGACCCGCCTCGCCGACTGACCCGCGTCGCCGACCGGCGAACCAGCGGACGTCCCGCAGTACACCCAGTGGAGGAGGACCCATGCGCAAAGTGTTGCTGTCCGTTCCGGTGCTGGCCGTCGCGGCCCTGACCATCCCGCCGGTACGCCGGTGGCTGGACACCGTGCTGATCCGCACCACGGGCACGACCGTCCGGACGAACCGGAGGGTGTGAGGTGTCCGCGACCGCGAGGAGCACCGACGTGAGCACGACCCCCCAGGAGCGGGAGTGGATCACCGCCGCCCGGGACCAGATCGACCGGGCCGAGCTGCGCGACCTGATCGCCGGGATGACGAGCATCCCGAGCCCCACCGGGCAGGAGGCACCGCTGGCACGGTGGCTCGCCCAGGAGTTGACCACCCGCGGTCTGGACGGCCGATACCAGCCGATCGACGAGGAGCAGGGCAACGCCGTAGGCCGCCTGCGCGGCGACGGGACCGGCGCCGACCTGCTGCTGTACGCCCCGATCGACACCCTCACCGTCGGCACCGAGCAGGAGGACCTGCCCTGGATCGGCGACGAACTGCGGCGCGACATGCGGGCCGAGGCGTCGATCGAGGGCGACTACGTGCTCGGCCTCGGTGCGAGCAACCCCAAGGGACACGGCGCGTGCCTGATCGCCGCTGTCGACGCCGTCCGCAGGGCCGGGGTGCCGCTGCGCGGGGACGCGATCGTCGGCCTCGGCGCGGGCGGCATGCCCACCAACCGTCGCCCCGGGGCGACGCGCTACAACGCCGGTCAGGGCAACGGCTGCTCGTTCCTGCTGGAACAGGGCGTCTGGGCGGACTACGCCCTGATCGCCAAGCCCGGCTGGGCCGTGCACTGGGAGGAGGTCGGGCTCTGCTGGTTCGAGGTCACGGTGCGCGGCACGTACGGCTATGTCGGTAGCCGGCACCGGGTGCCGTACCGCAACGCCATCGTCGACGCCGGCATCGTGGCCCAGGGCCTGGAGCGCTTCTTCGTGGCGTACGCCGAGTCGCACACCCGGGGTCTGGTCGCGCCGCAGGGCCACATCGGCTCCATCGAGGGCGGCTGGCCACGCACCGCCGCCATCTCGCCCGCCCAGTGTCGACTCCGGGTCGACCTGCGGCTCGGCCCGGACCAGGACCCGATGTCCGTCAAGCGGGAGTTCGAGGCGGCGCTCGCCGGGATCGTCGCGGCCAACCCCGGACTCGACGCCAGCTCGGAGATGACGTTGTCGATCCCGGCCACGGCGACCCCCGAGGAGAACTGGATCGTCCGGGCGGCAAAGGCCGCCTGGGCGGAGAGCGAGGGCCGGCCGCACGAGCCGATCCTGGCCAGCAGCGGCGCGACCGACGCGAACATCCTGCGCGCCCGGGGGCTACCGACCGCGCGGATCGGCATGAACCGGGCCGGCGCGGGCGCCCCGCTGCCGGTCGACTTCCCGATGGGCATGAACGTCGTGGACGTACGGGAGATGGAGCGACTCACCCGCACCCTGATCCACGCGATCGTGACCACCTGCACCCGCGACCGCGCAGAGCTGGAGAAGCTGCCATGAGCTCGATCGTCCTCGGTGTCGGCGCCTCGCACAGCACCCTGATGAACACCCACTGGGACGAGGTCGCGGACGAACCCGGCGCGATCGACTTCCGGGCGGGCCTCGCGGCAGCCCGCGACGAACTCGCACAGGCCCGCCCGGACACCGTGGTCATCATCGGCTCGAACCACTTCCGGGGCATGTTCCTGGACCTGATGCCGGCGATCACGGTCGGGGTGGGGGAGGTGCTCGGCGCCGGAGAGGCGAAGACCCCCGAGGGGCGGCTGCCCGCCGACCCCGAGCTGGCCCGGCACCTGGTCGACACCCTGAGCGAGGACTTCGATCCCGCCTTCTCGCTGCGAATGCAGGTCGACCACGGGATCACCCACAGCTACCAGCACCTGGTGCCGTCGTTGGACGTGCCCATCGTGCCGGTGGTGGTGAACATGTTCGCCCCGCCGCTGCCGTCGTTGCGCCGCTGCCATGCGCTCGGCGCGGCGATCGGGCGGGCGATCCGCGCAGACGGGCGGGACAAACGGGTCGCGGTCATCGCCTCGGGTGGCCTGTCCCACCGGCTGCCCTGGCCCAAGTGGTACGAGACGCTCTCCGACGACGACCGCTTCCTGGTCGAGGCATGGCTGGAGGGCCGCAACTCCTGGCAGGAGTACGAGGTCCGCCGACGCCAGATCATCCGGGCCGCCGAGGCGGACATCAACCCCGAATTCGACAGGCGGTTCCTGGCGGCGTTGGAAACCGGCGACCTCAGCGAGTTCGTCGGGCTCTCCGCCGAGCAGGTCGACGAGGAGGCCGGCAACGGCGCCCAGGAGATCCGTTCGTGGGTGGCCATGGCCGCCGCGGTCGGCCCGGCCCAGAGCACCACCCACGCGTACGCGCCGATCGCGCAGTGGCTGACCGGCATGGCCGTCGCCTCGCTGCGTCCCGCCTCCTGACCGTAGACAGACTCCCGAATCGAGGTATCCATGAGCATCTGGACCGACCTGACCGAGCTGGAGTTCCAGCTCCGCTTCGTCGACGCCAACGGGGTCCGCACCCGGACGCTACAGGCGGGTTCGGGCGACCCCGTGATCTTCCTGCACGGCACCAGCGGGCACCTTGAAGCGTTCGTCCGCAACCTGCCGGCGCACGCCGCGCGCTTCGCCTGCCACGCGATCGACATGCTGGGCCACGGCTACACCGACACCGTGGCGGAGCCCTACCGCATCGAGCGGTACGTCCGGCACGTGCTGGACTACGCGGATGCCGAGGGTCTGGACCGCTTCCACATCGTCGGCGAGTCGCTGGGCGGCTGGGTCGGCGGACGGCTCGCGGCCGACCACCCCGACCGGGTTCGTCACCTGACGCTGGTCGCCCCCGGCGGCACCGTCGCCAACCCGACCGTGATGGAGCGGATCAAGACCAGCACCCGCGCCGCGGTCACCAGCGACGACATCGACCTGACCAGGAAGCGCCTGCACCTGCTGATGTACGAGCCCGCCAAGGACGTCAGCGAGGAACTGGTGGAGATCCGCCACGCGATCTACCACCGTCCCGAGTTCGTCGCGGCGATCGACAACCTGCTGGCGTTGCAGGAGATCGAGAACCGCCAGCCGGACCTGCTCACCGAGGAGCAGATGGGCCGGATCCAGGCGCCCACCCTGATCGTCTGGGGCGCGGAGAACCCGTTCGGTGAGATCCCCGAGGCCAACCGCATGCACAAGAGCATCCCCGGCTCCACACTGGAGATCTTCCCGAAGTGCGGCCACTGGCCGCAGCACGAGCACAGCGAACGCTTCGACGAGCTGAACATCGCGCACCTGTCGAGAGCGGCGTGAGCGTCCGGATCGGCATCCGGCTGCCGGCCTGCCGCCCGGTCGACCAACTGGCCCGGGCGGCACAGCGCGCCGAGGAACTCGGCTTCGACGAGGTCTGGGTGCCGGACTCCCAACTGCTCTGGCGAGACGTCTTCGCCACCCTGACCGCGATGGCGCTGCGCACCGAGCGGCTGCGCCTCGGCACGGCGGTGACCAACGTGGAGACCCGGCATCCGTCGGTGGTCGCCTCAGGGGCACGGACCGTGGCCGAGGCGGCGCCGGGCCGTTTCGTGCTCGGCGTCGGAGTGGGCAACAGCGCGGTGGAGCCGGTCGGGCTGCGCTCCACCACCCAGGCCAACCTGCGGGAGCGGCTGGGGCAGGTCCGCGACCTGCTCGGCGGCGCGGAGGTCGACTTCGGCCCGGTGCGCTCGCGGCTGCGCGACCCGGACGCCGAGCTGCCGGTCTTCGTCGCGGCGAGCGGACCGAAGAACCTGCGGCTGGCCGGTGAGATCGCCGACGGGGTGATCCTGCTCTCCGGGGTCTCCCCGGCGACCCTCACCGCAGGTCTCGGCCGGGTCCGGGAGGGCGCAGAGGCCAGCGGCAGGTCCCTGGCGGACCTGGAGATCGTGGTGTCGGCGTACTGCCACGTCACCGACGACGTCGAGGCCGACGCCCGGATGCTCAAGCCGATCTGCGCGGGGATCGCGCAGAAGGGCGGCGCCGCCGCGCTGGCCCTGGCCGGGATCGACGTGCAGGTGCCGCCGGTCGTGCCGGGGCTCTACCCGGACACTGTGCACGCCGAGGACTGGGCCGAGGCGGTCCGGGTCTGCGGTCAGTGGATCACCGACGAGATGGCGGTGCGTTTCGCCCAGGCGTTCTGCCTCTTCGGCACCACCGCACAGATCGCCGCCCGGATCGACGAGGTCGCGGCGGCGGGAGCGACGAACGTCTTCCTCCAGCACGTCGGCTCCTACGACCTGCCGTACGAGCTGATGGAGTCCTTCGCGGACAACCTGTCCGCCAGAGAACGGTCGGCATGAGCGGCTCGCTCGTCCCCGCACTCGTCGCCCGCGCCGACGCGGTGGTCGACGCCGTCGACCCGAGCGTGCGCACGCGCGTCGGCCTGCACCTGCTGGACGCGCTGGGCTGTCTGGTCGCGGGCGTGACGCATCCCAGCGTCGCCCCGCTGCGCCGCTTCGCCGACCTCGTCGACGAGGCGGGGCCGGTGCCCGTGCTGGGCGACGCCTCGCCCCGTTCGCTGCGGACGGCGGTCCTGCTGGAGTCGACCTACCTGCACCTGGACGAGTTCGACGCGATCCACTCGGCCGGTGCCGTGGTGCCACCGGCGGTCGTCGTACCGGCGGCGCTGGCCGTCGCCGCCCGGGTCGGCAGCTCCGGCCGGGACCTCGCCGATGCGCTGCTCGGCGGCTACGAGGTGGTCGTCGAGGCGGGGCTGCGGCTCGGCGGCCCGGGACTGTACGCGTACCGCTGGTGGCCCACCGCCGCGCTCGGCGCGCTCGGGGCGGCCTGGGCCACCGCCCGGTTGCTGGGTCTGGACGAGGCGGGCCGGCGGCAGGCGGTGGCGCTGGCCGCGCACGCCAGCGGTGGCCCGATCGGCGGCGGGGCGCTGGGGGAGGGGCACTACCTGGCGGGCGGTCGGGCGGCGGCCTGCGGCGTGGAGGCCGGCTACCAGGCGGCGGCCGGTCTGCGTGGGGACGTCGCGTTGCTGGACGGGGGGCTGCCGGGAGCGGCGGTGCCACCGACGCCGCCGACCGGGAGCAGCATGCCGCACCTGCTCGGCTGTGCCGTCAAGCGCTACCCCTTCGCCCGGCCGTTGCATGCCGCGCTCGCCGCGCTGGACCGACTGTCGGCCGAGGGCACGCCGGTAGCGAGGGCGCGGCGGGTGGAGGTGCACCTACCGGCCCCGTTGTGCCGCTTCGTCACCGACACCCGGTCGCCGCAGGGGCCGGCCGAGGCGGCAGCGAGCGCCACGGTCGCGGTCGCGGCCCATGTGGCCGGCCGCACCCGCGACGTCACCTTCATCCGCGCGGCGCTGTCTCCGGCGGCGCCCCCGGTCGAGCTGGTGCCCGCCGAGGACCTGACGGCGGATCTGCCGGCGCGCTGGAGCGCTCGGGTGGAGGTGTATCTGCCCGACGCGGAGCCCGTCCGGGCGTACGTGGGCGATGCGCCCAGCCTGGACGACGAGCGGGAGATCATCGAGAAGTACCACCGGAACGTGGGAGCGGCGATGCCGGGCCCCACGACGGAGCTGATCGGGCTGTGTGCCGGCCTGGACGAGCTGCCGTCGGCGGCCCGGCTGCGTGCGGTGCTTCTTGCGACGGTGACGCCGACGACGATCGGATGAGGCGCCCTCAGCCTCGCGGCCGATCGCAGGAACGCTGTACGGTATGGTGCACCAACGAGGATCGGTGGTGAGTGCTTCACGGCCACTTGGAGGATCGACGATGCCGGCTTCCCGCACGAGCAGAACGTCGCTGCCCCGCAGCACGGTCACCCGCGAGCACATCATCGAGGCGGCGACGCGGATCGCGGACGAGGAGAGCATCGAGGCCCTCACCATCCGCCGGCTCGCCGCCGACGTCGGCAGCGGTGCGATGACGCTCTACAGCTACTTCCGCAACAAGGAAGAGATACTCGACGCCATCGCCGACCACGTGCTCGGTGGCTTCACCCTGCCGCCGGCAGAGGAGACGGAACCGCGGGCGGTGGTGCAGAGCCTGGCCTCGGCGTTCCTCCGGATGATGCGGGAGCATCCCAGCATCGTGCGGCTCTTCACCACCCGCGTGACCACCAGCCCGGATTCGCTGCGTGGCGCGATGGAGGCGGTGGTGGGCAGGCTGCGCGAGGTCGGGTTCGAGGGCCGTGAGGCGGTCCAGGCGTACGGTCTGATCGTCCACTACACCCTCGGCTTCGCCAGCTACCAGGCACCCCGACCGTGGGGCAAGCCCGACCTGCCCGACGTCGAGGAGTTGTGCCGCCAGCGGACCCACTTCTACTCCGCGTTGCCCCTGGCGGAGTTCCCGAATCTGGTGTCGCTCGCCGGCGACGTGACGACGCTGCCGAGCGACGAGCAGTTCCAGTTCGGATTGGACTGCCTGCTCGACGGGCTCCTGCGTCGGATTCAGGCGAACTGACCAGCGGAAACACCTTCCGCCCCGCGCCTCGTTCCGCCGCCAACCGTTCTTGATTACCCGTATCGTACGAAGTACGATACGGGTAATGTCAGGCTCGGAGTTCCGATCACCAGGAGAGGTGGCCCCGACGATGCTCGGGAGAGCCACCGCGTCGGCGCGCAGACGACCGGCGCGGACGTGAACGCAGCGAAGGTCGTCGCCCTGGTCGGCACCGGCGGCACGATCACGGGCTGGTCGCCGAGCAGTCTGGACCTGACCGGTTACGCGGAAACGGAGTCGCAGCGGCTGTCGCTGGCCGAGGTGGTGGCCGCCGTGCCGGAGGTCGCCGACATCGCCGAGATACGGCAGATCAGCCTCCCCGCAGCCCCGAGCCACGCCCTCGACCTGCCGGACATGCTCGGCATCGCCGGACACGTGCGCACCGCCCTGGCCGACGACGAGGTGACAGGGGTCGTGATCACCCACGGCACCAACACCCTCGAGGAACTGGCATTCCTGCTGGAGTTGGTGCTCGCACCCGGCAAGCCGGTGGTCCTCACCGCCGCGATGCGCCCGCTCTCGGCGCTGAGCGGGGACGGCCCGCTCAACCTCGTCGACGCGGTACGGGTGGCAGCCAGCCCACAGGCGGCGTCGCGGGGACCGGTGGTGGCGATGAACGGGGCGATCTGGTCACCCCGTCGGGTGACCAAGGCCAACACCGCCGGATCCGACGCCTTCCGCAGCGCTGAACTGGGACCGCTCGGCTTCGTCGACCCCGATGGCACCGTGATCTTCCACCACCGGGAGGAACACACCCCGCCGGTGCTGGACGTCATGGGCGCCTCCGTACCACGGGTGGATCTGGTCGTCTCCTATCCCGGCGCCGACGGGGTGCTGGTCGACGCGGCGGTCGCCGCCGGCGCGGCCGGTCTGGTCAGCGCCGGCACCGGTGCCGGATTCCCCACTCCCGCCGAACACGCCGCCCTGGTCCGCGCGGTAGCGGCTGGGGTGGTGGTGTGCCAGTCGTACCGCAGCGCTGCGGGCCGGGTGCGACTCAGCCCCCGACTGCGCCGAGCCGGCATCGTCGCCGGTCAGGGCCTCAACCCCGGCAAGTGCCGGATCCTGCTCGCGCTCGCCCTCGCCACGGGCGCCGAGGCCGGACGGATCCAGGAACTACTCGACCGCGTCGACGGCCGCGAACGGGGCGACGGACCGCGGTGACTCAACGCGCGCGACGGTAGTGCACGGCCACCACACCGTTGCGGAACGGCTCCGCCGAGACCAGTTCGAGCCGGCGCGTGCCGGGCAGCCCGCCCTGGTGCAGCGTCGGACCGTGGCCGGCGATCCGAGGGTGGATGAGCAACTCGTACTCGTCGATCAGGTCCAGCCGGTCGAGCTCGGTCGCCAGCGTGCCGCTTCCGAGCAGGACCCCGGCCGGTGTCTCGTCCTTGAGCTTCTGCACACCCTCACGCAGGTCACCGTCGATGTGGTGGCTGTTGGCCCACGGGAAGTGGTGGCGCGTCGACGACACCACGTACTTGGGTTTGGCCTCCAGCTTGACCGCCCACTCACGCAGGGCCGGCGGCGCCTGTTCGTCGCCGCGAGCGACGGCCGGCCAGGCGCTCTCCATCATCTCGTAGGTGACGCGGCCCCACAGCATGGCCCCGGCCTCGTCCATGAGACGAGTGAAGAAGGCGTGCGTCTCGTCGTCGGCGATCCCCTCCTGGTGGTCGACGCAGCCGTCCACCGTGAGGTTGAGTCCGAAGGTGAGCAGTCCCATGACCGGCGAGTCTAACTCCGGACGTCGCCCCACCCGGGGAACTCCGGTCCGGCGACGCACATGAGGCGAGTCGCGCGCAGGACCGACCGATTGACCGGCCGATCCGGCGCGAGCCGCCGCCTCCGACACTCGTGACGTGGGCCTACCCGAGCGACGGTCCGCCGGTACGACCGACCACACGGAAGGACCCCATGACCGCGACGGCGATCGAGAAGCCCGACTTCACCGGGCTGCGTGCGATGTACATCAACTGCACCCTCAACCGGTCTCCCGGCCGTAGCCACACCCAGGGGGTGGTCGACCGCAGTGTGGCGATCATGGAGGCGAGCGGGGTCAGCGTGGACCAGATCCGCGCGGTCGACCACGACATCGCCACCGGCGTACGACCCGACATGACCGAGCACGGGTGGGACGGCGACGAGTGGCCGGCGTTGCTGGCGCGGGTGTTGGCGGCCGACATCCTGGTCATCGCGGGTCCGATCTGGCTGGGTGACAACAGTTCGGTGACGCGTCGGGTGATCGAGCGGCTGTACGGCTATTCGGGTGTCCTCAACGAGCAGGGCCAGTACGCGTATTACGGGCGGGTCGGTGGCTGTCTGCTCACCGGCAACGAGGACGGCCTGAAGCACTGTGCGATGAGCATCCTGTACAGCTTGCAGCACATCGGTTTCACGGTGCCGCCGCAGGCCGATGCGGGGTGGCTCGGCGAGGTCGGCCCCGGGCCGTCCTACCTCGACGAGGGTTCTGGTGGGCCGGAGAACGACTTCACGAACCGCAACACGGCGTTCATGACGTACAACCTGCTGCACCTGGCGTCGATGATCCGCCAGGCCGGTGGGTTTCCGGCATACGGCAACCAGCGCACCGCCTGGGACGCGGGAGTGCATCCGGACGCCGCCAATCCCGAATACCGCTGACGCCACGGCCGAACCCCGGACAGGACCGGGCTCTCGCCTCCGCCACACCACGAACAGGATGAGGACCGACGAGCACCACCTTCGGGGCCGTGGAACTGGCGCTGCCGGGCCAGGTCGTCGAGATCGGCGCGGTCGTCCTGCTCGACCTGCCGCGCTGACCCGTCGTGCCCCCTGGTCGACCGTGCATCCGCAAGCAGGCCGCAGCGTTCGCCACGTGGAACCCACCGGACGCGCCTACGCTCGGAAGGCGCTCGACGGGTGCGACCGGCCGAACCCGAGGACCCGACCCCGACGACCGTTACCTGCTGGTGACAGCGCCAAGGATGTGAGTGATCATGACAGATCCGGTATCGATGAGTTGGCCGAGCCTGCGGGTGTCGGACTGGACCGACACCCGCGACACCCTGCACATGTGGACCCAGATCGTGGGCAAGATCCGTATGGCGCACGCCCCGATGGTCAATCACTGGTGGCAGGTGACGTTGTACGTGAGCCCACGCGGGTTGACGACGTCCGCCATCCCGTACGGGACGGGAGCCTTCGAGATCGAGTTCGACTTCATCGGCCACCGGCTCGACGTGCGTAGCAGCGACGGTGGGGTGCGGAGCCTTCCGCTGCGGCCGATGGCGGTCGCCGAGTTCTACTCGCGGGTGATGGCGATGCTCGACGAACTCGGGATCGCCGCACCGATCCGACCGCGCCCCAACGAGGTCGACCCGGCGATCCCGTTCGCCGAGGATCATGAGCATGCCTCCTACGACGGTGCGGCGGCGGCGCTGTTCTGGCGGCAGTTGGTGCAGGCGAACCGGGTGGTGGGTGAGTTCCGGTCGCATTTCGTGGGCAAGGTCAGTCCGGTGCATTTCTTCTGGGGCGGGATGGATCTGGCCTGCACCCGCTTCTCCGGCCGGTCGGCTCCGCCGCATCCGGGTGGGATGCCCAACTGTGGGGACTGGGTCATGGTCGAGGGCTACTCCCGCGAGTTGTCCAGCTGCGGGTTCTGGCCCGGCGGCGGTGCCGAAGGCGCCTTCTACTCGTACGCCTATCCCACACCGGACGGCTTCGCCGAGCAGCCGGTCGGCCCCGATGGCGCGTTCTTCAGCACCGAGTTCCAGCAGTTCCTGCTGCCGTATGAGGTGGCGCGTGCCGCACCGGATCCGGACCGTGCGGTCGCCGAGTTCCTGCGCACCAGCTACGAGGCCGCCGCGAACCTCGGCCACTGGGACCGCGCCGCGTTGGAGGACGACCCACTGCGCTGGCAGCGCACCGACGCACCCTGACGACCGCCACCGGTGTCGGCACCCACCGGCGGCTCGAACGGTCCACGGCACCGCCCGCACGGCGGTCTAGCTGAGCCGCAGGTCCCCGTCGAAGTCGATCCTGGCTAGCTCGGCACGCGAGGTGATGCCCAACTTGGGATAGACGTTGGCCAGGTGGTGGCCGACCGTACGGGGACTGATCAACAGCTGCGCCGCGATCTCCCGGTTGGTCAGACGGTCCGCAGCCAACTGCGCCACCCGCAACTCCTGCACGGTCAACCCCGCAGCGGTCGAAGGATCGGCCCCACGCCGGTCGGTCAGCGCCAGCTCGCGTAGCGCCCGCCCCCGCAGGGGGCCCGCGTCCAGGCGGTCGAAGGTCTCGGCTGCGGCGACCAGCTGAGTACGGGCGTCGGCCCGGCGACGTGCGCGCCGCAGCCACTCCCCGTACAGCAGCCGAGTGCGGGCGTACTCGAACGGCTGCGCCCCCGCTCCCGCGACGTCCAGGGCGGCTCGGAACGAGACCTCGGCCGCCGAGCCGCCCTGGACGAGGGCCCGGAGACGATGACCGGCCGCGCGGGCCCAGGTCGCCCCCGACCGCTGCGCCCACTCCTGCACCATGGCGATCTGAGACTCGGCGACGTCGCCGTCACCGACCTGCACCGCCGCTTCGAAGGTGTCCACGGCGGCGAGCAACGCGAAGGTGGCATGGGACGCCTCGTGGCCCGACTCGACGAGGCACAGCAGGTCGCTCAGCGCCTCCTGCGGACGACCGTCGAACAGCGCCGCCCGGCCACGAAGCCAGTACGCCGACGCGGTGAGCGCCCGCACCCCACGCGGTACCGAGACCCGCAGGATCCCCCTGGTGTGCTTGTCGACGGCGCGATGGTCGCCCCGGGCCGCAGCCAGTACGCCCAGGCAACTACGGCTCTGCGTGGCGAGGTGCGCCGCCCCGACCTCCTCGGCCAACCGCAGGCCCTCGGCCGCCGCCGCCTCGGCAGCACCCCACCGGCCCGCCGCCGTGTCGAGGACCGCGATCTGCGCCAACACCAGCGCCAACGCGGTGAGCTCGTGTCGACGTCGCAGCTGTGCGGCCTGCACCCGCAGCACGTCGAGCAGCCGAGCCTCCACGCCCCAGACCTGGGCCAACGGTACGGGCGGAAGCAACTCCCAGGCGACCGTACCGAGCCGACCGACGGCATCGCTGGCCAGCTCCGGGGACGGCGGGGGAAACTCGCCGCTCAGGTCGTAGCAGGACCACCAGTTCCGCAGCACGGGCATCAGCCCCGACACCGTCGCGTCACCGTCGGTGTCCACGGCCCGCAGCCGGTGCAGCGACTCCTGCTGCAGGTCGGAGCGACCAGCAGTCCAGGCGGCGCGGACCGCGACCGTACCCAGCTCCACCGCGCGTCGGGCCTCGGTGACCACGGCCATGTCGCCCGCCAGGTAGTGGTGGGCACGCTCAGGCATGCCGTACGCGAACTCCAGGATCCCGCGCAGCCCCCCGCTCAGCCGGACGACGGGCTGCACACCGCCCAGGCGTTCGGCCTCTTCGAGCACCTGCCGCGCCGTGTCGGCCTGGCCGGCATGCCAAGCGGCGCGGGCGGCCGCAGCCAGCCGGCGTGCGGCGTCCCCCGGCTCCGGCGACAGCTCGGCGGCCCGACACAGAGTCCGCGCCGCCATCGAACCCGCACTGCGTCGCAGACATTCCTCGGCGGCGTGTTGCAGCAGCGTGGCGACGTCCTCGTCCGGCCCGTCCGCAGCGGCCGCCAGGTGCCAGGCCCGCTCCATGGTGGCGTCCCGCGGCAGAGCCTCGGCCAGCGCCCGATGCGCCGCCTGCCGTTCCGAGAAGGGGGAACCGTCGTAGACGGCTGCCGGGATCAGCGGATGCCGGAACTCCAGGCGGGCACCCGAGGCACGGAGCAGACCCGAGCGCAGGGCCGCGTCCCAGGTGGCGGTGTCGACGCCCCAACCGGCCCCCGCCCGGTGCACCACGTGCCGGTCGCCCCGACCCTGGGCGGCAGCCAGCAGCAGCAACGCCCGGGTCGACGGCTTCAGGGCCTCGAACCGTGCGCGGAATGCCCGCCGCAACCGTGGCCCCACCGACACCGCGTTCCCGGACGGCGACAGCGTCGAATCGCCGTCGGTCTCGTGATCGAGGGCGGGCAGTTCGTGCAGCGCCAACGGGTTGCCTCCCGCCGCCTGCACTGTCCGCTCGACAAGCGTCGCGTCGGCCTCCGGCACGACGGCGCTCACGAGCCGGCGGGCGTCGTCGTCGGCCAGACCGCCGATCTCCAACGTCGGCAGCCCCTCCCACGGCCCCGAGGCAGGATCCTCGTGTCCGGTCAGCAGCACCGCGACCGGCTCCGTCGCCACTCGACGAGCGACGAACCCCAGGCAGTGCGCGCTCGCCTCGTCGACCCACTGCGCGTCGTCCACCACGACCAGCACCGGTCGCTCCCGCGCAAGACCGGACAGCAACGACAGCACGGCGGCGCCGATGAGGAAACGGTTGGCCGGGTCCCGGCTCATGCCCAACGCACCCCGCAACGCCGCAGCCTGCGGGACCGCGAGCGTCTCCAGCCGATCCAACACCGGCCACAGCAGTTCGTGCAGCGCCGCGAACGCGAGCCCTGCCTCCATCCGGGTGCCCCGACACCGCAACACCGTCGCGTCGGACGCCGCCTCGACGGCGTACCCCAGCAGAGCGGTCTTGCCGATGCCCGGCTCACCCCACAGCACGAGCCCGGAACCCGCGCGATCCGCCGCCCGATCCAGCAGCCGGTCCAGCACCGCGGTCTCGGCGCGCCGTCCGAACAGCTCCATGTCCCACCCCAGAATGTCGCGCCCGGCCGTGATGGCACCGCCGTTTTCAAGGCTATAGCCCGGTCTGCCCCATCGCGGACGACCGATCGACCGACCGATCCGCGTCGGCCACACTGCGGCACACTCGATCCGTGACCCCTTTCCGGCCGGACCGCTGCTTCTCCCGGCGGATCGGTCCGTTCGCGCTCGACCGCGTCGGGCGCGTCACCCATGACAGCGCGGACACGTCCGAGGCGTCAGTGACGCGGTGTCACGAACGCTGGTGACGTGGTGTCACTGCTCGTAGC
Organism: Micromonospora sp. NPDC047793; assembly: GCF_040642635.1. Classification (NCBI taxonomy): domain Bacteria; kingdom Bacillati; phylum Actinomycetota; class Actinomycetes; order Micromonosporales; family Micromonosporaceae; genus Micromonospora; species Micromonospora sp. NPDC047793. The sequence continues at coordinate 142,251 of NZ_JBEYSG010000019.1, forward strand.
AACACCGAAAACTGGAGGACGTATGGCAGTGAATGTGAAGGATGTTCCCGAAGCTAGCCGGTACGAGGCTCGGGTGGAGGGTGAGTCCACGGTTGCGGGTTTCGCGCAGTACATCCGTACCGCGGAGTTGGTCGCGTTCGTGCACACGGAGGTCTCGCCTCAGTACGAGGGCAGAGGAGTGGGCGCGGCCCTGGCCCGTGCCGGTCTGGACGAGGCCCGCGCCGCGGGTCTGTTGGTGTTGCCGACCTGCCCGTTCATCGCGGGGTGGATCGCCCGGCATCCCGAGTACCGGGACCTGGTGTACCAGTCCCGCAGCAGAGTCACCGACTGACCGGCAGGGCGCGGCGGCGATACCGGTCAGCGATACACCACGTGCGCTCTGAGCGCATCGAGGCGGCCGCCTGACCTGCGTGCTAGCATTGCTCTCATTGTCTCAGGTGAGGAGATGGTGATGGCAGCGCTCAGCATCAGAGATCTCGACGACGCGGTGCGGGAGAAGTTGCGCCGTCGCGCTGCGCAGCATGGCCGATCGATGGAGGCCGAGATCCGCGACATCCTCACCAGGGCAGTCGCCGAGGATGCGCCGGTGAATGACCTATTCGGCGCACTCACTGATCGATTCGCCAGACTCGGGGGCGTCGAACTGGAGCTGCCGTCTCGGTCGACATCACCCCGCGCAGCGAGCCTGCCCGAATGATGATCGTTCTGGACACCAACGTCGTTTCCGAACTCATGCGGGCCGAGCCCGCACCGGTGGTTCTCGCGTGGATCCAGCGGAACTCGCGTGCCGGCCTGTACACCACGGCGATCACTGTCGCTGAGATCCGCTACGGCATTGCGCGGCTGCCGGCAGGGCAGCGCCGGGAGTCACTGCACCAGGCCGCCAACGAGATCTTTGCCGCCTTTCCCCGCCAAGTGCTGCCCTTCGACCTCGGCGCAGCCAGCGCCTATGCCGACGTCGTCGCCGGGCGGGACAGGCTCGGCCACCCGATCGACGGGTTCGACGCCCAGATCGCCGCCATCTGCCGCGCCCAAGCTGCCACCCTCGCCACCCGTAACACCAAGGACTTCACCGATACAGGGATCGGCGTCGTCGATCCCTGGCAGGAGCCGTCCGCCTGAAGCCACTGTTCGGTCTGCCACATCAGCGGCACGTGTGAAACGCTCCCGAACCCTGGCAGGTCGAGCAGCCCAAGACCGTGAGCTGAACCGAGACCACCCACCGTCCGGTCCGTGCGCCGGGCCGCGCCCATCAGGGATGTGTGTCCCTTGTCGACATAGATTCCGGCGATGCCGGGGACGACCCGGCGGCCCGAATGGGGACTTTCGGCGGTCCGGCCGAGGGATGTCATGTTGGCCGGTGGGGAGGCGTGCCGGCGTCACGTCGCTTCGGTGATGACGGCGATGAGGCGAGGTACCTGGTGCGCGGCGGAAACGTCTGCAAAGAGATCATGGCCGTTCCTGGCCGGTTCGTGTTGACCGGAGCGATGACCCAGGAACGCCACTCGACCGCGTTGGCCGTGTCGATTGCCACGCCACCACCAGCCGAGGGCATGCTGGTACATCTCATCGAGGAGTCGCCGCGTTCGGCGGTGGGGTTGGACCATCTGCGCGGGCAGCCCTTTGCCGATGAGATGGTGCTGGTCCCATGGGACATCGATCGTTGGACGACGGGACCACGCCCGCTGCCGGATGACCCGGAGGCACTGGGCGGCCTGGCCGATCTGTACCGGATACAGGTGCAGGTGCCGGTGGGTAGCGCCCGTTTGCCTCGGCTCGTTCCGGTCGGCGTGGATGGTCGGGAGTCGTCGTGGCCGGACGCCGACGCGGTACGCGTGTTGCCGTGGTCGCAGGTCGCGGGACGGGCGGTGGTGCAGGCGGCGTACGCGCGTGTCGTGGCGGGCGAAGAACCGGGTCGGCGGCGGCTGGACGGGGTGTTGGCCGACCTGGCGGGGATTCAGCAGGGCTTGCGGGTAGCGATTCCGCCAGGGTCCCTGGCTGCCGCTGTCCACCTCGCGTGGGCCGGCACTGAAACGCAGGCGGCGGAGCTGGTGCGGCGGGTGCTGCCGGTCGCCGTCTCGAAGTTGCCGGAGGTGGTCGGTGAGGCTCCGGAGGCGGTGGACGCCACCGTGTTGCTCGACGCCCTGCGAGACAACCCGGGTTCGGTCGCCCTGGCGTGGTTGCGGCAGCCCGGTGGGGCGCCGACGGTGGCGTGGCTGCTCGGGGACGGCGCGGAGGTGCGGTGGATCGGGGCCCTGGAGTCGCAGGGTGCGGGAACCCTCATCGGATCGATCGACGACCGACGGTTGACCGCGCTGCGCGGCGGCCTTACGGCGGTGCTGCTGGACAGCGCTGGCGGGCGCCTTCGACCGGCCAGGGCGACAGAATCGATCGTCGCGCGGGCCCGATCCGCTCCGGCGTCCGGTCAGGTCTCCGACGTGGTGCGACCTCGTCTCGCCGAGTTGCGTCGGATGTTGATCGAACGCTCGGGTGAACTGACGAAGCTGCGCTCTGAGATGGTGACAACCGGAGCGGTCAGGGACGCGGGGAGTGTGGCAGCCTCGGTTGGGGCTGCCGGCCTGACCGGGCGGGAGCGAACCCTGCAGGCGGAGATCGCCCGGCTGCGCGCCCGCATCACCGAGCTCACCAGGATCGCGGCTGACTTCGGGGTTGAGTTCCCCCCGCTTTGATGGAGCGGTGGTTACCTGCTGCCGGCTGGCGCAGGGGTGGCGATTGGTGGCTCGGCTGGCTCGGTATGGCGGCTGT
>NZ_JBEYSG010000020.1:0-123238 GCF_040642635.1 Micromonospora sp. NPDC047793
CCGACGGCAACGGCTCCACCACCACCTCCGGGCCCTCGCCCGGACTACGCGCGCCGGCGTCCGCCGCCCCATGCGCGGCCGCGAGCGGCGGATCCTGCACCAGCAGCGGCGTGAGACCTGTGTCGGTGGCCAGCACCTCCGCCACCAGTCGCATCTGCGCTGTCCCACCCGCACACCACAACCCCGCCACCGTCGCCGGGTCGACCTCCGCCGCGTCCACCGCATGACGGACCAAACCGGCCGCCCGCTTCAGGACCGGACGTGCCGCCTGCGTCAACACCAGGTCGTTGACCACCACCGCTGGACCGGACGGCACCGCCACCGTCACCGCCGGATGCCCGAACAGGGCATGCTTCGCCGTCCGCACACTCGCCGTCAACGCCACCTCCTCACCGGTCCCCGCAGCGACCGGGACGGGGGAGAGGGCGGCAGTCATCGCTGCGTCGATGGCGTCACCACCGGCTTCCGGGTCGGCGAGGGTGGAGAGGATCTCGAAGCCGACCGCACTGCGGCGGACGACGCTCACCTCGGCGCCGCCGCCCAGGTCACACACCACGATGACCGAACCCACCGGCAGAGGCACACCTCCGGCGAGCAGATGCGACGCCACCGCTACCGGCGCCTCCACCAGACGCGGCTGCGGCATCCCTGCCCGATGCGCGACGTGACGCAGCCAGGTACGACGCCGCGGCCCCCACCCCGCCGGTACCACCAACCGCACATCCTCGACCTCGCCGCCAGCGAGCCGTCGTGCCTCGTCAGCGGCACGCCGCAACGTCGCCGCCACCAGATCCGCCAGCGCTATCTCCCTACCGGCCACGCTGACTTGCTCATCGGCGGGGCGACGGGGGACAGGAACGAATCTTTGCGGGTGCTTCACTGCCGCCTGCCATGCTTGCTGCCCCGTCACAACCGACCCGTCGTCGGCGACCAGCACCGCACTCGGTAGTCCAGGCTCGCCGTCGAACGACAGCGGCGACCACGACCCGTCCGTCCACGCCACCACCCCGGTTGTGCTGGCACTTCCGCAGTCGATCGCCAGCCGTACCTGCTCCGATCGCATGCGCCATAGTCAAACATGAATCACGTCATCACGTGAGGGCATAACTACGCACAGCGGAAGCCATCGAGTCAGGAAGTGTGAGCCCGGCACACCTACGCCCTGCCGGAGTCCTGACGCTGCACCCCCGCCGACTTGATCCCCTTCTTCAGGAATCCGGTCTCATCGACGACCAGCACCCCGTCGTCATGACCGAGGTACTCGAACACGTAGGCGAACAGGTCATCGCGGACAGCTTCGCGGCCAGCACCTCAGGTCACCTCCTCGCCTGCGCGGCAGCCGGAGCAGCCTTCTACACCACCCTGGAAGTTGTCCTAGCCAAGCTCATCGTCGCCGCGATCGCGGCAATTACTGCCTTCGGCTCCGCTGTCTTCTCGTGGGCCGGTGCCGCCATTGTCGTCGAAGAGGCCGGCGTCAACACCGCGATCGTCGCTACCGCGGTCACCACCCTGTCGGCGTTCCTGGCCGCGCAGGCGACCAGCATGGTCAACCTGCACGGCGAGGCGGTGGACAGCCGATCCTTCCCGGGCAGCAAGTGGCCCTCGCTCAACTCAGCGACGCCAGCGTGAAGGACGGAGATGTCGACTGGTCTCTCGCATAGAGCGATTTGTTCGCTGTGTCCGCCCATGCAATCGTAGGCGATTGGCACCGTCGGATAGTGCGCCGGATTGGAGGTCCGCGCTTCTGATGGCGCGGCAGGCCGACGTGCTCGCCCCCTCTCCGAATGGCACCCAACGCATCGCCTCGGAAACTCACCTTCACCCATAATCGGCGACGGGAGTTGCTCATCAATTCCAATGGAGATGAGGGCTGTTCTTGTCTTCCTCGGTTATGGTTCTTTCGCCGATTTCCCTGCGGGCGCCGGCTGTGAAGTATGAAAGGTGGGCTCTCCATATTTCGGGGTAGAAGTGACGAAATACAAAGTCCGCGAATCTGCCCAGGTGCAGCGGCGCGGCGCAAGCGATACGACAATCCATTCCGTTGATCGTCATGTGCGCAGCGGGATGGCTCGGACCGGCAGCCTCAGGGTCAAAATCGAAGCGTACCCATGAGTGGAGCACCATCGATGTAGGTTCCGTGTCGACATGGAGATCGATTATATCGAGAATCGGATCGGTTTTCACCATTGTCGGGTCTAATCGGTAGGGGCATGGTATGTATGCCAGCCGATGGCCGACGATCTTGCCGCCCTCGACATCGTAGGTGATCTGTAAGAGTGAACCATCGAACAGCAAAGCAGAGTAGGCACCCGCCTCGACCCAGTGCTTGTAATCGTCGAGAGAGGGGTCCCCCCGATTTACAAGAAAAGGAGCGGTGGGGTTGAGGGCGTGCCATGTAACACGCGTCTCGGTGATGGAGACAACGTTTGAGAAGACGGCTATCTCGGCTCCGAGCAGATAGTCAAGAAGGTTGTTGACCTCATCTCGCACCACCCTAGTCGTCGTCACCGGGCATTTCCTGCAGATTCGCTGCCAACAGGCGCGTCCGCAGCGCTGGTGGAAGATCGTAAAGATCGATCACCCCCCGCTCGTATGCCTCCATGAAAGCCCGCAAGCCCTCCGTCGCTCTCTTGCGCGACGCCAGCTCCTGGACGGTGCTGTCCTGATCAGTGCGGCGCATCGCTGCCAACTGCGGTGGCGTTGGGATCTCGAAGTCGAGTTTGTAGCCCTTCTGCCGAACCGTATCTACCTCTGTGCTGAGTTCTTCCATGTCCTCGCCCCAGCCTGCAATACGCACCCAGGCGCGACTTCGGGTAATTGCAGTGAAGAGGGTGTTTCTACGAGTAACAGCGTTCACATCACCGGTGGCATATTGAGAATCAACGACGTAGACCATCGGTGCCTCGTTCCCCTTCGCGCGGAAGATGTGCGCGATAGCAACGGAGTCTTTGACGAACACTTCGTCGACGCTAGAGTTGACGCCTACCAAGTGGGAATTTATTCCTTGCTCCTTCAGTGCCCGCATGAGGCGCGGTGCTCTCGTCTTCGCCCTGTAGACGTCGGGAAGAACGATCAGAATGTCGTCGTGTTCGAGTTCGTCCGTTGACAGGTTTTCGGCAATTTGCCTCGCGACCCATGTGTCCTGAGACACCTGGTCATCGAAACTACGAAGAACAACCGCATCTTCCTCATTGAGTAGCTCCGTGAAGTAGCTTGGATAGCTGCTTTGCGATCGTTCCAGGGTAACGTGAGAGCCGAGGCGCAGGTGGCCGTGGATCACGTTGTACCCGATCTCAGCCCACAGTCTCGGGTCGTCCGGGTGTTGGACCAGGTCGCCGTCACGGTAGACCCCGATGCCAAGGGCATGGGCAGTCGCAAGGGCCCAAGGCGTGTTGCGGTAACAAACGGGCAGGACGATGTCTCGGCGGGGCTCGTTCTCCCGGTTATCTAGGCTCACTAGACTCTGCCCTGATGGCCCTACGCCGAATAGTTCATCGGTGCCTGGCATTGCCGCCTCGGATAGTTTCTGCAGCTCATCAAAGCCCCAGACGATCCGCTTCGGCTCTTTCGTAAGAAGGTAGACGAGCTGAAAGAACTCGGGCGGCAAATCCTGAGCCTCATCAATTAGTACCGCATCAAAGATTGGTTCGGGGTCGGACTCCCTGGCAACGGCCAGTAGCTCCTTGCAAATTCCGCGGAAGGCGTTGTCCATGCCGTAGACGTTGCGTGCATAGTTCCAGTCCCGAGGGGTGGTGTTCAAAGCGGCGGCGATCTCGCTGTAAATACCCGGCCGCGACCGGGAGCCCCACGAGTGAAGAATCTGGAGCCTGTCCTCGTCGGGCTGGTCATTGTTATACTCGAAGGTGAATCGGGTAACCAAATCTTGGAACTGCTGATATAGTGCCCGGGAATGAAATGTGACCGCAATTCGCCATTCCGGGTGCTGAGTGTGTAAGTAAGCCGCCTTTAGTGCAAGAACAACCGTCTTTCCGGAGCCCGCAAGGCCCCGGATTCTCTGTGGCCCTTCCGGCGTCTCGATTGCGGCGGCCTTCTGCCAGCGGTCGAGGTTCGCGATGCCGCGCTCAATAACCTTGAGCGTCGCACCCCTAGAGGTAGCTTTCTTGACAGACGTTCTCTTCTTGGCCGGTTTAATGGTGCTTACCCGCTGAAGTGCTCCTTGAAGGGAGCGCTCTTCGTCGCGGCTGATGCCGTGAAGTTCACCGACCCAGTCGGACACGTCTTCGATGGCAACGTACTTGCCTTCGGAGCCGAGCGGCGGTGCACCTACCGGACCAGAGAAGATCGTAGCCGTCTCGATCCTAACTGCGAGCTGACGCCCCCTGCGCAAGCTGTCGTGACGGCGAAGGTTTGCCTCAAGCGTGGCATAGAGGCGGTCCTGCGCATCGACGAAATGCTTCCAATCTGTCAGGCTGTGAGGCACTGATTCGGCGAGCAGAAATGCTACTAGCCCGCATTGCTCACTGATAAGGAGAGCGTCAATCTCGACGCGGTCATCGGCTGTAGTGAGAACCGGATACCCAAGGTAGACAGTCCCCTCCGTGATGCTCCTTTTTAGGGCTTCCGCGAGGCTCGACGCAACGCCTCTATCGCGGCTTTCGCCATACACCACCTCAAGGGCCATCGAGCTTCGCGTCTCCTTCGTGCAGCTGCGGGGTTGCGCCAGAAGCCATGGACCGAGTTGCTGGCGGCATCAGCACTGTAGCTCCGCCGTCGGACAACGGCTTGTTCCGACCGGCCCGACCGGCGGGTCATCTGCCTGTCTCCTACGCCCAGCGGGCGAAGTCCTCACGACCCCGTCTGCCATCGACCCACCCAGGTAGGAGCGGACTACCGCCCGGTCCGTCGTATCGAGCGGACCTTGACGCACGTTGGGTCGCTGCGCGGTGGCCCGAGGCCATGCGGCCCTCGGCCGGCCGGTGGAAGGCGGCGGATGCCGCGGAATCGAGCATGCGCGGCGAGGACCGGATGGCGGTGTGGTGGTCATCCCCCGCCGCACTGGACGCGCGCTCAGCGCCCGACTCAGCGGGGGGTGGCACCCACTCGCCGCAGATGCCGGCGGTGGCGCGGGCCCGCACCGAACTGCTGGCGCGGTGGCGCCCGGCCACCGGACCCTCGGGACGCCGTCCGGTGAGCAGGGCAAGGCAGGCGCCAGGTAGGTGTCCCCTTACTCGCCTGCGAGGCGGGAGGGGAGGTCTGCGGTGAGCGGTGAGCCGCTCGGGCCATGGTGAAGGGTCCGACGGAAGGACCACTCTGCCGAGGTGTAGTTGATGTCGAGATGGCGGCCCGGCTCTCTGTTTACCCACTTACGCAGGCCGACGAAGATCACATTGACGGTGGAAGGAGAGATCGGAACGAGCAGAACAAGCTGGGGTCGATCGTCAGCTTCAGCGTGGTACGGCGAGCCCTTGGTCGTAATTGCCACAGCGTCGACCTGTCGATGCAGGGCCAGGTACAGCGTCAGCAGCTCGTGTTGCCAGCGGGGGTCGTCGTCGGGGAACCGATCATCGGACGCCGTGAGGGTGAGTGTGGCTATGCCTGTTCGATCTTCGTCGGGAACATCGAACAATTGCTCCTGCTGAGGGCTGTCGCTCTGGGAGCGTCGGCGCTTCCGATGTTCACGCAGCGCGGCCAGCGCTGCCATCCTCGCCGCAAAGTTGGCCATAGCGGCGCCCTCACCGGTTGGGAATGCCTCGTGCAGCAGATGATCGGCTTGCCCGTGATAGCCGAGCTTGGTCAGGTACTCGACCAACTCAATCGCCGCCGCTGTGCTGTCCTTCGACGAGGAGTGCACCATCCGGCTACGCAATTGGTAAATCCTCCGGACCGCTTCGATATGAGCAGCATCAGTCCGTTGGCGAAGCTGGCGGGCGCCGGGCGTGCCAAGAGAAGAACGCTGCAAGAGCTCCTCAAAGCGATCTAGGTCGCCGTCGTGCTCAGCCACGGGGCCCACCTCCCTGATGCGCCGTCTTCTCCTTCTTGCGCCACCGGTGCAGCACGCCCTCGATCGCGCGGACGGAGGTCTCGCCCAGCAGTTCGACCATCTCCTCCTGGCTGTAGCCGTCCAGGGTGAGTGCCACAACCGCGCGGGTCCGTGCGTCGGCCCGGGTGAGGTCGTCACGAACCCGCTGGTTCCCGACGGTGATGAACGCCGGGTCGTCGACGCTGCTCTCCACGGGTGTGACGAGGCTTGGATCGCCGTGATCTTGCAGGTGCCACCTTCTGCGCTGTGCCCGGCGCGTACGCATTTGGTTGGGGAATTCGTAGAGGCAGGCACCCATGAAGTACGTAGCCAGGCTCGCGCCACCCTCGAACCGCCAGCCGCCACCAACGAGGGCGTTCTTGCGGAATCGGGGCAGCGCCAGCGCGACGGTCATGATGGCCAGCTCCTCCCGGGCGTCCGAGTCGCGGGACAGTTCCTCCAGCTCGGCCTCGCTGGGGTTAAGTGAGAACCCCCGTGCGGCGCTCACGGTAAAGATGTACCCGGAGTGCATCCAGCCGCGGAGCACTGCCATGCCGTAGGCAGCGAGTTCGTCCTCGAAGCGCCGATACCGGGGGCCGATGAAGTCCCCGGCGGCGAGGTCTGCCAGGAGCAGCCGGTCGGCCTCACGGCGCTGCAGGGCTTCTTGCAGCCGCCGGGTGTCATCGCCGAAGACCTTGTTCATGTTGGCGAGCACGTCCCGCAGCGGAACGGGCTGCCCCAGAATGAAATCGGCACGGTCGGGAGGTTGTAAAGCAGCCGTGTACGCCTCGCCCGCAGGCACCTCGCCCGCCGCGCCGCCGCTGCCAACCACCATCGCCCTTTCGGTCGTCTCGCTTGTGCCGACCCCTTGTAGGTGTGCCCGGGGCGGTCACCCCACGGACTTTCCCAAACTATTTCTGTGAACCTTTTCCGCAGCTCAAACCTGTCGCGTGCGTGGGGTGTCTCCCCGATGTGGACCTACAGCCGGGCGTCGTTCACCACCTGAATCGGAGGTCTTCGTGACACCGTCGCCCCCTGGCCCGCTGCTGACCGTCCGCGCCGCCGTCGTGCTGCTCCTCGCGCTCATCGTCGGCGTGCTCGCCGGTGGGCTGTCGTACCTGACCGAGCATTCTCTCCCATCAGCTGTGCTCTGGGGCGGCGGTGCTGCGGGGGGTGCGCTGATGCTGTTCCACACCATCGTGGGGCGATGATCGCTCAGCGGGCCTGATCGTCCGGCACCCCGATGGGCGGTGGTCAGGGCGAGCGAGGTGGGCGTGGCGGCAGACACGCCAGTTGACGTCCATGCTTTGGAATCCCTCCACACCGGGCCATCGCGAGCGCGTTCCGTGCTTCTGAGGACCATCCTTCGGCAGGTATACTGGAGGTAGCGGTGGCACTGCGCCACCCGTTCCTCCTGTCGCCCGAGGCCCACGCCCCAGCGCGACATCGAGAGACAAGGGCTCGCAAGGCTCGTCGCAGACCAAACTCACCACTGACGGGTACTCCAATCGCACCCGGCGGTGGCGGCGTGGGAGCTACCTCCGGGAGACATGGATACCGTCATGAGCAACAAGAACCCCAAGGCCAAGCGGCTCGCGGCGGCGTACGGACTCCGGTACGCCGAGGCGCTGAACGTGATGCGCGAGGACTCCGACCTCACCGAAGAGTTAGCCATAGAGCTGGAGATCTCCAGGGCCGAGGCCGAGCGCCGCATCGAGGAGCAGTACGCCGCAGCCAGGCAGCGGGCGGACGAGAGTGCTGTTTCCTTCCGTACCGCTCTCGCTGAAATCCGGTCCGAGCAGGCATCCAATTTCATGTTCGAGGCGCTGGCAAAGGCCGCGCCGTCGGTGAAGGAAATGCTTCGCGCGGAGATCGCGTCGCTCTGCAAGGGCCTGGCCGGCGAGATGGTCGAGGTGCCGGGGGAGGATGACCTCTACGTGCCCGGCCTTAACTTCAGCGACGTCGAGCTGCCGCGTGACCTGGTCGACGAGATCTCGGTCCAGAATGTTGAGCCGGACCTGGACACGTTGGACTGGAACCCGGCTGAGGCGTACGAGGGTGGAACCGAAGTCGGAACCGCAGAGATTCGAGCCCGGGTCACCCTCGACGGATTCATGTTCAAGCACGACACGTACGGCGACCGCGGCGTGGAGATCTGGACGTTCGACTGGAACGAGCGAAAGTCGTACATCGGCTTCGAGCGTGAGGTGGTCCTGGAGTTCGAGGTGACCGTCCAGCCGGGCATGTCCATCGACAACCTCGAGCTGGTGGGGGCAAAGGACGTGTAGGTGCTCGTCCTGTAAGCCGGAACGCAGAAGAAGGCCGCCGCCTCCGCCCGCCCTTGGGCAGGCGGAGGCGGCGCCCTTCTTCACAGATGCAGTTAATAGTTCATATTCTGGTGTGGATCTTGATTCGGACAGCCCAGCGCTGCCTAGCAAGAGCGGGGGCGCGTCACCGTGGTGGCTGTAAAAAACGTTCTTGCTCGGTCCAGGTTCGGACCGGTGACTGTTCGTGGAGCGCCGGCAAGGACATACTTCGACCCTCGCATCGTCGGCGGGATCGCAGCGCGCCGAGCGGGTGCGGCGCCGCTGGCGTCCGTCGAGTTAGCGTGACAGCTTGCTGTGCTTGGAGTCGAGGGACCTCCGCACCTCGTGGTAGCGGGTGACCGGTTGGCGAGCGTCGGTGCGCACCCACAGGGGTGCGCCGATGAGAATCCGGTCGACGCGCTTCCTAAGGTCCCACCGTCCGAGGTCAAGTTCCACGTCGCTGTAAATCTCGGCGTACCACTCGGCCTGATCGACATGGCTCAGGGTGAAACCGCGTGTCCACGTTCGTCGGCGGGAACGGTGGTTGGGCCAGCACCCGCTCGGCAGGACACGTCTTGCCGCCGCCGCGCGGCTTACCGTCAGCGGCCGACACCGGTGCAGGTACGACGGCCGCCGTCACCAGAGCGATCCCGGCGGTGATGAACATGGTCGCGGCTCGGCGCATGATCGAGTCACTCCTCTACCCACGGAACGCATCGGCGCCGAACCGCGAGACGGACCGGCGAGCCCTGCTCAGCACGCCGAGCGAAGGCAGTCACAAGAAGTCAAGCAACGACAGTGATCCCAAAACCTCACAAAAGCTCGCTTATGACTCGAAAAGGCGAACGGCCGTACACATGTCGAGTGAGAGCTGCCTCGCCGATGCAAGAGCCCTGGATCGTTGGCGCGGCCGCCCCTGTCGCGCGGAGACCGTCAAACCGGGACGGTCACGTCTGCCGTCTGCCCACCTGTGACGACCCGCTACCGATCGGGCACCACGCTGCGGGCCCTGCCCCAGGTCGGCCTACTCGGTGCTGTCCTGTCGACCTGAGCGCGGCTTTGGACTGCCGTGGTGTTGCCACTCACCCTCGATTGCGCAAGAAGATCATGCTGGCCTCGACGCGGGTACGCACCTGGAGCTTGTCGAAGATGTGCGACACGTGGACGCCGATGGTCCGCTCGCTGATGAACAGCCGCTGGCCGATCTCCTTGTTGGTCAACCCTTCGGCCACCGCGGCCAACACCTCCCGCTCCCGGGCGGTCAGCGCGGCCAGTTCCTCGGCGGACCCGTCGGGCGTCGTCGCCCCGACCGGACCGCGCTCCTCCAGCGCGACCCGGGCCCGCCCGGCGAGCGTACGGATCTCCTCGGTCAACGGCATCGCGCCGAGCGCCTGCGCCGTCTGGTACGCCTGGCGCAGCAGCTTTCCGGCGGTGGCGGCCTCGCGGCGGCTGGCCAGCAACGCCTCGGCCTGACGCAACCGCGAGTACGCCGCCGGGTACGGATGGTTGCGGTGATCCCACTCCGCCGCCGCCCGCGCCCAGAGCTCCGGGTCCGTCCCGTCGAGTCGGCTCACCTCGGCGGCGCACAACGCCAGGTATCCGTCGACCACGTAGCGCACCGGTCGGGCAGCCCGCTCGCTGCGCGACGCCACCCGGTCGGCGATCTCGCGCAAACGGCGCACCGCGTTGTCGTCCACGGCGACGGTACGGCTCGCGTGGGCCTCCGCCTCGGCGCGCAGACCGTGCCAGACCAGCACCGCGAGAATGACCAGGTCATCGGAGCGGGTCTCGGTCAGACCACGCTGTACGGCGTGCCGGGCCACGTCGTGCCGCCCCTGCCACATCGCTAGCCCGGCGCGCAGGGTCAGCAGCGGGATGACGTGCCGCGAACCACCACCGGCCAGCATCGTCGCCACCGCGTCCAGATCCCGGTCGGCCGCCTCGACCTCGCCGCAAGCGACCGACAACCGGCAGCGGGCCAGCAGCAACTCGACGGCGTCCGCGCCGGAGGGACCGTGCCGCAGCGCCGTCGCGACCACCTTCTCCGCCTCGGCCCACTGCCCCACCCGGAACAGTCCATTGGTGGCGATGGCCAGCAGCCGGGTCTCGTAGGAACGGCCCAACCCGAGCTCAGCCACCCGCTCGGCACCTCGGCGAGCGACCACCACCCCCTCCTCAAGGATGTTCAGCGGCCCGGTCAGCAATTCGGCCAGATACAGGTAGGCCAGCGCGACGTCCTCCGGACGGCCGGCCCGCTCGGCGGTGGCCAGCGCCCGGCGCAGCACCGTCAGGCCCGTGTCCGGATCCTCCAAGCATGCCTCGGAGAAGCCGAGCGCGGCGCTGGCCAGCACCACCTCGGTGGTCGCCCCGTCCACCTGCTCGGCCAAGGCCAGCGCCTCCCGCGCCCGCTGGCCCGCCTCGGCGTACCGCCCGAGTTGCAGCAGCAGCTCTGCCAGCCGGGCGGCGGCGGTGGCCCGCTGCCCTGGGGTGCAGTCGGCGACGGCGAGCGCCTGCTCATACTCCACCTCGGCCAGCGCCGAACGGCCGGCGGCGGCCAGGTAACGGGCCCGCCGGATGTGCAGCTCACAGGCCGGAATATCGGTGTCGGCCAGTTCCTTCAACAGGGCCAGGGCACGGGCGTACTCACCACAGTGGTGGGCCGCCTCGGCCGCCCGTGCGAGCAGCTTGGCCCGGTCGACACCGGGCAGCCCCTCGGCCAGCTCGACCGCGACCGACCAGTGCCGGTGCGCCTCGGCGTAACCATGCAGCCGCTCGGCTTCCTCGGCGGCGGCCACCGCCGCCGGCAGCGCCCGCTCCGGCTCACCGGCCAGCCGCCAGTGGTGGGCCAACCGGGCCTGCTGCAACTCGCCCGGCGCCGAGGTCAACGCCTCGGCGTAGCGGCGGTGCAGCACCCTCCGCTCGGGCGGCAGCAGCTCGTCCTCCAACACCTCGGCCACGAGCCGGTGACGCAGCCGATAGCCATCGTCGGAACCGACCAGCAACCGGTGCGACACCGCCGCGCGGACAGCCTCCAGTAGGTCATGCTCGGGTAATCCGACCACCCGAGCGAGCAGCCAGTGCTCGACCGGTTCCGCGCCAGCGGCGACCGCGTGCACGGCCCGGTGGGCCGGCTGAGGTAGGGCATCCACCCTGGCCGAGAAGACCTCACGCAGGGTGTCCGAGAAATCGTCTCGGCCCTCGCGCATATCCCGAGAGAGCTCCTCGACGACGAGCGGATTCCCGCCGCTTCGCCGCCACAGCTGTTCAGCCGCTTCCGAGGGAAGTGGCTCACCTACGATCGAAGCCGCGAGCTGCTCGGTTTCTCCCCTATCTAACGGACCGAGGTCAAGCACCCGCACCGATCGCAGCCGGCGCAGCTCGGTCAGCACTCGGCGCAGCGGATGGGCACCCTGCAACGACTCGGCGCGGACCGCGGCGAGAACCGACAGTTGCAGGTCGCCGAGCCCGGCGAGCAGATAGAGCAGCAGTTGACGGGTGCTCCGATCGGCCCACTGGAGGTCGTCTAGCACCAGCACCAGCGGGTAGCCCTGTGCGATCAGGCGTAGCCCTCGCGATACCCGTTCTAACAGGGCACCCGCTCCGTCCGGAGCTGCTGTCCGGTCAGCGGCCATCTGCTGCAGCTCGCGCACTGCGGAGGCCACGCGAGTGTTCCCGGCCATTCGATCTGTATCGAGGCGACGTAGCGCGTGAATAAGTGGATGCAGCGGAGAATCACCAATGTGTAGGCAGGTGCCGCGAAGGACCACAGCGCCAGCTGCGCTCAACCGCGACGATGCTTCCTGCAGAAGCCGACTCTTTCCCACTCCAGCTACGCCGCTCAGGATGACCGCTGCGGTACCACCAGGAGTGATATCCGCTAGGAGCTCGGACTCGATGAGTTGCAGCTCGGCTTCTCGGCCCACCAAGGGGCCGGCTAGCACGTCGGCTTCGTTCTCCGACGCTTCCCATAAACGAATGCGGCCTGCCGGGGATTCCCATGGGTCGTTTCCAGTATGAAACATTCCATCGGTCAGCTCAGCATCAATGGCCAGGTTGACTGTGTGGAAGGGTAGACCACCGGCGGTAATGAGGGTCAGGCGCAGGTAATCTAGCGGGCCAGACACCTCACCCACCCTCGCGATAAAGGCCACGGGGCCGTAAGTGCCACCGAACCGATGTACGACGAGGGTGCTCGGTCCGCTCGCCGTAACCGTGACCCCAGCAGGTCCCTCGATGACGCAACCGACAGAGTATTCCTCTCGTTCGTACGGCCAGTCCTCAGGCAGGTCGGCGGCGATATCCACGGTAATGAGGTAGCTCCGGCCTACCTTGACGTGGCGGGGCCAGCTCACCACGGGCCGAAGCGCCGTCGCTGGGCCGTTCATCCCGGGCACCCTGCCTGCGGGACAAGTTTGAGAGTGGTGTCGGGATGCCCAAAGTATACGTAGGCAAATCCCTGGAAGAACGCTTGGAAGTCGTACTCGTCGCGATCCTCATGACGTCCCTGCGTGCGCATGACTGCTTTGCGGCGCTGCTCCAGCAGGATGTCTGTGAGCCGTTGCTCCTGCCCCTCGGCACCGAGCAGCCGGGCGGCGAAGTCGTGGGAGAAGTCCCAGTCAATCTGGCCTAGAGTAGCCACGACGCTGCATGCGCCCCGCCGGAGGAAAAGCTCGGCGAAGCTTCGGGTAGCCGCGAACGAGTGCCTTCCGGTCGACGTTGCAGAGGCAGTGTCACAGGCATTCAAGAACACCACTGCAGGGAACCGCCTCAGCGCAAGCATGGAGAACTCGCCGTATCGGTTCATCCTCATCGCGCCTAACTCGAACTCGTTAACGTTCTCGCCGTACACGCCGTGGCACCGGACCAGAACCAGCCCGACACGCCGTGACGGATCGTCGAGCGCGGTGAGCAACTGCTTCATTGTCCGCACAGGCGTGCAACCGTACCGGGCGAGCGGGGCATCGAGGACCGGGCCGTCGGGGCCATAGATGTCTTCGGTCTCCAGAGCGAGGATGCCACCGTTGCAAGCCGATGCCTCCGCAGTAAAACGCGCTACACGGCCGGCGTCATGAATGGAGGTCCAGCGAACGACCTGGACCACTGCGCCGAGCCAGATCGCATTGGAATCCGAGTAGAACAGTTCCCAAGGGATTTGATAGTCGGTGTTGTCCCATATCACCAAGCGAATGGGCTCCTCGCTCTCCTGTGTCGCTACCTCAAGCAGACCGCCTATCCAGTCGTTCAGACGCCTCTTGTCGACCCACCAGTTCAATACGTCGAAATAAGCGTCCTCCCAGTTCCTGCTTTTCAGAATCTGAGCTACGGTGAAGTCGGGCTTTCCCTGCATCTGAACGTCCCCGGGCCGCGACTCGTCCGGACGCCCATTGAAGTACCAGTGCAGTCTGAACAGTTGGCGACCCGCCTCCTGGTAGGGCGTCACACACAACAGCGCGGTGCGCTCCGGAAGGCTGTCGGCGAGCCGCCCATACGTAGGGTCGAAGGTCGTCGGCTCGCCTGCCGTCTGGTCAACATCCGATTCGGATACCCATGCGGCAGGTCTGGCCCTCTCCTCGAGTTGAGCCTGCGGGCCGTGGGGTTGGAGGTGTTGTCGGATACCGGCGGGTTTAGGATACCTCTGGCTCACCTCGCACCCCGACCGTAGTGCTTTACGAAACTCATCTCTGCTCTGCTGGAAGCCGATACGGTCATCACCACGCCGCCTAGCGCATCCGCCAGGTCAAACGGAATCTCCGGATAGGGCGCGAGGTCGGGTGCCAGGACGATCGAGCGCACTTCACGCATGCCGGCTACCGGCCGGGCGAGTTCGACGGCGTCGTGCACTCCGCGTCGCCCGACCGCTGCCGTGACGGTATTGCGCACGCTGGCATCGAAAGGCACGTTGCCGCGGCCGTCGCTCACCAGGACCAAAAGCACATTGCTGACCGGGACACGTCCTCGCCGAATGAGATGCCGCAACTCATCGACCGCGAGATCTATGGCGGAAGCCAGGGGCGTTGCTCTGCCTGGCGCCCGGCTGAGGGAGGCGGTGATCCGTGGATCGAGCAGGCTCCGGGCTCTGTACCTTTCGGCGCGAAGCTCCATCGTGGTGTCGCGATGCCCGAACTCGATAACCGAGACCAACGCGCGTTCCGAGTACGCCCATTGCAAGCAGGGAGAAAGAGCGCCAGACCAGTCCCAGTCCCAGTGGCAGGTGTGGTCAAGCACGAGTAGTAGCGCGGCGGCAGGTTCCGGGCGACGTCGGTAACGGCGCAGGTCGGCCGAGGAGAGGACGAGAGTGTCTTTCCGGCCCATGGGACGGGGCCGGAAGACCTGAAACTTGAGTGCCTCCATCAGCGTTGCGACGATCGCCAGGTCTCGCAAATCGCCGGTCTGCTCCGTACCGATAATCTGCCCACGGGCCGCCGGTATGGGCTTCGACGGCCGCTGCCAGCGCACCCGCAACTGTGCCGGCTCCGTAACCGCGTCGGGTTCGTCTTCGGGATACATGTCAGTCAGAGCAGGGGGTAACGCAAGCCCCTCGAATGAGTGAGAAGCCACGCGGAGCAGTGCGGGAACCGTGACCTTGACTATGGGGTCGGCGCTCTGCTCAAAGTAGAACGTCGCCTCGGTGTCCTGCACTGGCGGCGGCACCTCCGGCAGCTTCACGTCCTCCATAGGAGGTTCGTCAGGGGACTGCACAACCGCAGGCTCGGGGGGTGCAACAAGGCCGAGCAGCGCTGCCGCTGTCGTCACATCTTCCGACTCGACGGTTACAGCTCCGCGACGGACAGCAACGGCGCGGCCCAGCCTGGCCAGTGCGATGTCGCGTCGAGCGGCTGACGGAGGGGATAGCTCCATAACACGGTCCAGCGCCTCGGCGGTGACCCGGGGCCGGTGATGCCTCACAGGTTCGATAGCTCCGAGGAGTCGCCGAACAAGCGCGGCGTTCTCATCGTCGGTTCCTTCTATAGCGGCACTAATGGGGCGCTGTGCGGCAATGCACGCTCCGAAAGCCGTGCCATCCACTCTGACAGGAAGTCGATCCAGGAGATGGGGAGACGTTCGGTAGGCATCTTCGCGGCTACATCCCACCAGCCAGCGGGCCTTCGGCGACCACATCAACGTCCGGCCATGACGTTCACAGCTCGCCACCTCCGCGCCCACCAATGATACGGCTGCGTGCTGTACGGCCAGACCCGCGGTGGCGAGATTTGGAACCAAGACTATCGGCGCAGACTCGTCAGGTGCTTCAACCAGCACGCCTGGTGCGGTTTCCAACCGGTCGCCAACGAGCCGCACGGAAACCCACAGGTCGTCCTCGGTGTGCCATGATCCGAGTGTCAGGATACGCGGTGGGGGGCCACCGCCGGTAGCGGCAGCATCCGCGAGCCATTGTCCAATCGACGGCAAAAAAGCCGGATCGAGGTCGAGGAACAGCACACCGCAAAGCGTTGGTGCCGCTGCAAGACAGCGCACCAACTCCAAGCTGCGGTGATCGGGTGACACCGCTGGGTTCATCACCAGGCCTTTGCCATCTCGGTGACCACCTTAGCGATGCGGCGGTCGTCTTCCTCCAACCATGGCGAGAGGGTTCCAGACTGCGCACTCGGGCGACGGTGAACGAGCGCCATCCTGGCGGCCGTTCGGAGGTGCTTCGGTCCGACCGCAGGTGCTCCGTCTAGCGCGGCCACGGCACGTGCCGCACGGATAAGTGTTAACTCGCCTCGATGCCCAACGACCTCTAGCTCCACCGCGATCCGGGCACACGCCTCCGCGGCGTGTCGGATCGACACGGCATGCCTTCTGTCCCGTGCCGCGATCAATTTTCGTCGCCGGGCAGCGTCGTGCGTCCGAGCAGCGCTAAGAAACTCGGAGGAGGTATTCTCGCACTCCTCCTCGAACCGAAGAACGGTCTCCAAGACCTGGCGGCGATGCTGTACGTCACCCTCTGCGTCTACCTCGACGACCAAGCCAAAACGGTCCAACAACTGGGGCCGCAGTCCGCCCTCGTCGGGATTCATTGTTCCAATCAACGAGAACCTCACCGGAGTCGTACCGTGGTCAACGTTGTCGCGTTGGACGACCAGAATTCCAGTGGAGGCCGCGTCAAGGATAACGTTCACCAGGTGGTCATCTAGAAGGTTGACCTCGTCGATGAATAGCATGCGACCGGCCGACGCGCTCGCTTGCTCCAGGAGGCCCGGCTGCCATTCGTGTCTGTTACGAAGAAGTGCTTCAATGCTGAGCCCGCCAAGCACGCGGTCGTCGGACGCGCCGATGGGAAGAGTGGTCGGGAGTTCCGAAAAAGCCATGATCGAGAAGGCTCGGATAGTCGTCGACTTGGCGGTGCCGCGCATGCCGGTTGCAAGCACCCCTAGCCCCGGGTCGACGAATGATACTTCCAGCGCACGTCGCAGCTCCGTCTGACCGACGACCAACGAGTAGGGCAAAACCAAGGGCCTGTCGGGTAGGGTCGTCATGGTGCATCCTTCTCCTGTCCGTAGGAGATTGCCAATGGCACGCCCTGGCGCCAGAGGTCGCACAACTGTCGGTTGACTGCACTCTCCATGGAAGGAGTGGCCGGCAACTCCAACTTTTGCGAGGCGAGCAAATCGAAGCGATGCATATCGAATGCCACCTGAACCGCCTCTCCATATGCGAGGGCAGCCTGCACCGCCCCGCGGTACGAGGCGACCGAGACAGCTGCGGGAATCAGCGCAAGTAGCCACCACCTGTGGGTCGCGCCCCAAAGCAAGGCAGTTGACCCTACGGTGGCGACGGCACCCGAGACCGCCATTCGTACAGCACCATCGAGGGCGTCCCGGCGATCGTCAACGATCGTCTTAACGCTTTCGCCGAGCAGGGTGTAGAGGCGGGGCCACGCTACGACTGCATCGAGGCCGAACATACGACCCGCTGTATCCTCCATCGCCGTCAGGGCGTTACCGAAGGCGGTCGGCCGGACGAGATAATCCGGAAGAGGATACTGCTGGCGCAGCTTTGATCCGGCAAGACCCGCGGCGCGAACTTGGTCTTCTCGAGGAACCGCCGGTGGCTGTGGAAGGATCGCCTTGGCCTCGATCTTCCGCTTTCGCGCCAGTTGCCGCTGCCGCAACAGTTCCGACCCCAACCACCTCGGAGGGCCCACTTCGAGGAGCTGCACAATCGATAATTGCATTGGATGCAGTACTGATGCGACGACGACGATGGCCACAGAGATGAGAACGAGTTCACCGACGCCGAGGCCAGAAGCAACGCTCCAGGCAGCGGTGAAGCTTAGTGTGTCGCCGGGCGCGCCAGCCCAGATCAATACCAGAAACCACAGCAGGACGACGTAAGTCGGCAGGTAACCGATCCGGAAGAAGCGTCCAGACCCGAACGCGGCCGGCGGACTGCCAACGGTGTTGAGACTCACCGCCTTAGCTCCATATTTCCGTGGAGGTCACAGACAGGGACCCGTCTCTCGTCAAAAAAGACCCGGGCCTCCGAGTGGTCACACTTCCCGCATGTGAACGAAATTACGTGATACCAGGTCGAGTCGCCCAGTTGCGTGGCACGGTCACCCTCCCCCACTGGCGGAGCTATGGTCGTGCCTGCTGTGCCATGAACAAGTAACACCCGTTCTCGGGTGGTGACGCCGACCACGACGCCCGAGACGACAAGCAGGACCCGGTCAATGGCGGCATTTTTATCGTACGTGCGTCGAAGTGCGCGCCGCATGTCACCGATCTGCAGGTCGTCAGCCTCTTCATGAACTGCATCGAAACCCTGCTGAGGTTCCAGCAGCGGCGAGTAGACCTCACGCAGCGTACGCGCGAGGCGGAGTTCATCCATGGTTGCCTTTCACCCGCGGAGCGAATCTGCACCCTACCGATGAGGAGACGCGACGATAATGTGCAACGCCTCGACCGTCTAGCATCCGACAGCAATATATGCACAAAGTGGTCCAAGCGCGGCGGACCGCTTCGGCGTAGGCGCCCGAGGAGCCCCGGTGCGCTAACGCCTTCACCACACGGGGCTTCGCAGCGCCTCAGTGCGGATCTGGACAGGTTCGCCCAGGCCGACGGCGTGAGACCAGTCCGCGACGGCCAGCGCGGTCACGACCTGGTCCGCGCGCCGCCACGCTGCCCTGGCTGGCTCGGACAGGGCACCAACTCTCACCCTTGCTGCTGTTACGACATTCGGGCGGCCTTCGACCACCACCGACGCCGCAGCGGTACAGCAGCAGCGTCCGTATTTGATCGCGGGGTTGCTGGCTCGACGGCGACGGCCGCTTCCCCGAACGGCTCGTCGCCGAGAATTGCTTCGCGGATGTCGGCCCAGTTCTCTGTACGCCACCAGTTGAAGAGGGCGACGGTGCTCAGGACGGTGAAGGGCAAGGCAGCGACGAACTCGGGCCGGGAGTAGACCTGTGCGGTGCGTTCGGACGGGTGCAGCTTGTGCTGGTGGTTGACAACCAGGACGCCGCCGGTCACGGGCCGGTCGGGGCGGAGTTGGGGCCAGGTCTTGAGGTGCCGTTGGAGGTAGCTGACGAGGTTCTCTTGGGCGGCGCCACCCGTCGCCTTGATCTCGACAAGGCGGTGCGTGGAACCCTCGCCATCCACCAGTAGATCGGCTGACTTGGTGCCAACCGTGTCGTCGAGGTCAACGGTTCGCAGTCCGGCCGCGTTGAGCACCGCCGCGACCGCGCGCACGAGTTCGGTGCCACTGCCGTAGAGCAGTCCGTACCGTACCGGCTCGGCGCGATCCTTCGCCTCGCGCAACTCTTCCTCGATGCGGAGCTTCTCCTCGGCGTACCGCGCCTCAAGGTCGTCAAGGGCTCGGCGGGCGGCCAACTCGTCGGCGGTGCGCAGATCGGGGTCGTCGAAGTGTGGTGAGCGCGCTCGGCGTAGGGCGTTGGGCACATACTCGGGTAGCGCGCGCTCGACGAGCCATCCCAGGACGTTGGTCCAGGGAGGGGCGGCCGGGAGGATGTACCACCGCTGGTCGCCCGCCGGTGAGGTCCAGGCCGCTACTACCGGCTTGCCCAGTGTGTCGACCAGGATCGGGTGCAGTTCCCCTTCCGGCTCGTGGATCTCCCCGCCGTAGCCACCGCCCCGACTGAGGCGAACGCTGGTGAGTTCCAGCGCCCACCACGGGGCGTCCGGAGGGCGGCTGAGCAGCCGGATCGCTAGGTCACGGTCGGCAGCGCTCAGCCCTGGGACGATCTCGGGTCGAGTGCCGGTCGGCAGACGGCGACCGTAGACGCTGGTGTACTGCACGCCGAGGTCGACGCTGGCGCCGGCGGGGAACAGCGAGTGGTGTGTGGGGTCGTCGTTGACGTCGCCGATCGTTGTCACGGCCAAGGCGAGTTCCCCGCGCTGGCGCGCTCCGGCGAGGAAGCGGTTACGTTCGTCCGCACCCTGGCCTTGGAAGATGCTCGGCTCGATGGCCACGGTGCAGTCGCCGGTTTCCATCCCGAGCCACCGCGGTTGGAGGCCCTTTCCCAGCCAGTCCAGGTGCCCCGGGACGCGGAAGGAGCGTGGTCCGTACCGCTCCCGGTCGTACTCGGTCTGCACCAGCATCTGCTGCTCGCGCTGGGAGCCGGGTTCGGGTTGGCCGATGTGTACGGACACCAGACCACTGGTCGGCGAGCTCATCCGTCCTACCGTAGTACCCGTCGCTCAAGCTCCCGCTGCAATATTCGCGTTGGCCGAGCGTGTCCTCACACCGCGCCAGGCGACGCGAAGTTGGCACCGCAGGGCTGAGTTGGGTGTTTCAGCAGGTCGATGGGAAGTCACTCTAATCGCGGATCGGCCCGATGCGGGTGCTCTATGGAGCGTTTGACGAGATCTAGCGGGGGCCGTTTGCGGCTCGGGCGCGGAAGGTCAACTTTGGCGGCCTGTGGGCGGGCTCGGCCGCACGGCCACGACCGGTGACCCGTCTGGAGGGGTTCGAGCCAGATAGTGGCGAACTCGTTCGACGCTATGTACCGCAAGAAGGAACTCGCGGCCTGTAGGCCCCTGTGACGGATTTACATACACTGCGGGCGTGGTTGAGGTCGAACTGGCGGCATCGACGAGTCGTGAGCAGGACGCTGTCCGAATCCTGCTGATCATCGCGGCGAGTGCGTTACCCATGCCGGAGCCGCCGTCCCCCGACCCAGCTCTCGCCGACGCGGTAGGCGTCGTGGAGACGCAGGTCAAGTTGCAGAAAATCGACTTTTGGGTACGCAATCCGGACTATCTGGCCGCGACGTTGCTCAAGGACTACGAGGTCAGTCGAGAGCCGTACCTCTTGGAGTTGGCAGATGAGATCCTGGCCTCCGATGAGCCAGAGGTCCGCCGGTACCCGATGCTGCGCTACCTCTTCGGCGCATACGAGCCGCTTGACGACGCGCTGGCCGTGCTCCGCAGCGCCGGCCTTGTCATCCGTCGCAAACGCGGAACACCCGGTCGTGTTCAGCAGCACGACTACTTCCTGACCACACGCGGCCGGGAGGCCGTCGACAAGATCCTGGTCACTGAACCGGTCTTCAGCTACTACGTCGACCGCGTGAACCTGGTGGCCACTCTCACCGAGGGACATGGCGGGACGCAGTTGAAGGCGCGGCAATACCTCCACGATGAGTATCGAAACACGCCAATCGGAAGCCGGATCGGCAGCATCGCGCAACAGACCCGAGAGCGCTTGGTCGAACTCCGAGCCGAGACTGTCGACGGGGCGAGGTCGTGATGGGTAACGACGGCAACCAAGACGACCTGCCCGCCCGCATCGCGCTCGAAGCGGGCGTCAGCCGGCAGCTCGTGCTGACTACGTTCCAACAGCACGGTCTGCCTCTTGCCAGCGCGGCGGCCCTTCCGCGCCCGCTACGCGTGAGTCGCCTGAGGATTGCCGGTGATCGCACAGTCACCCCCAAAGGCTCGTTCGACACCAACCTGGACCTCGGCAACAGCCTCACGGTGTTGGTGGCGAACAACCTCAAGGGCAAGACCAGTGTCTTAGAGCTGATTACGTGGTGTCTGCGCGGCACGCACCGCGAGGACCTCCAGGGTGTCGTCAAGTCGTGGATCAGGGAGCTGGACTGCGACGCCCTGGTAGCGGGTCGCCCTCTCGGATTCCGGCTCACCATGGATCACGGCAAGATTCTCGACGCCCGGATCCTCTCGGCTCCGACGCTGGAGGCATTGCGCGATGTCCGCGTCGCGCGTGCCGACCTCGGTGTCACCGAGGTCGTCGCGGTTCAGGACGAGGCAGCGTACGGCGACGCTACAGCGGCGCTGATGCTGGACTTGATGAACCTTGGGCGGCTGGAAAACGCGCAGGCGACAGCGGCCAGCGGCAGGGCCGCCCACGGCTGGCCTGTCTACTTCGGCGCGATTTACCTGCCTGCGGGTGGCGACCGGGCACTGCTCGGTGATGTCGTCATGGGAGGACTTGCCGGCCGGCTACTCCAGGTGTTCCTCGACCTGCCCAGCGCGGCGTTACTGACGCAGGTCAGGGCCATCCGCGACGCGCGTGCCGCCGCCTCGAAAGCCGAGCACGCCGACGTGGCACGGCTACGAGCGTTGCAAGCGCAGCAGTATGAGCAGACACGGTTGGAGCTTTCCGCCGCGAAGGAACGCCTCCTTGCGCTGACGGACCCGTCGGAGGGCGCCGATTCGGTCGGCTCGCTGGCGGCTGCCGTCGTGAAACTGGGACGCGAGCTGGTCGATGCGGAGTCAGCGCTGCGACACACTCAGCAGGCGTATGACATCCTGCGAGCTCAGCGGCAGAGCGACGAGAAAACCCTGAATGATCTACGGGAGAGTGCCGTGGCCCGCGCCTTGTTCCACGCGCTGGACCCGGTGGCTTGCCCCCGCTGCGAAGCCCCTGTGACGAGCGCCCGTAAGGCAGCGGAGAGAGATGCGCACACCTGCTCGATGTGCGCGAGCCCTGTCGCGGTCGAAGAGAGCAGCCGGGAGCACGTCGAGCAAGAGGCCCGGGACCGCGTTAAGGCGAGCCGAGAAGCTGAGCAGGTCGCCAAGGATCAGTTGGTGGCCGCATCCGCCGCAGCGCGCTCGGTACGCGGGAAGGTGGCGGACGTCGAGCAGCGTCTTCAGATGGCCGAACGCGCGACGCAGACTGGCGAACGGGCAGGGCTGACCGCGACGATCGCACGCCTGGAGGGCATACTCAGCGTCTTGACGCCCCCGGATGGCACGCAAGGCGGAGGACTCGACGATATCCAGCGGGTGCTCAACGCCGCCGTCAGTGTGCTGGAGGCCGACGGCGTCCAAGCCAGTCAGGGCTTGTTCGACGCGCTGAACACCGAGATCGTGAAGGCCGCTCAGCGGTTCGGCATGCGAGACCTTGAGCGAGTCAAGATCGACAGGGGTGCTCGTCTGCAGGTGTACAAGTCGGGCGGTCCGCGAGAGTGGTTCAGCAGGCAGAGTCCGGGGGAGCGTCTGAGGCTGCGCATTGCGGTTGTCGTCGCCCTTCTCCGCGTCGGGACGCAGTTCGGCCTCGCCACCCACCCGGGCCTCCTCCTGATCGACAGCCCCAAGGCTGAGGAAGTGCAAGACATCGACGCTACGGCCCTGCTTACCGAGCTGGAGAGTCTCACCACCGAGATTCCCGGATTGCAAGCGATCCTGACGCTCGTCGACGAACCTCTGGCCCGCGACATCCTGACGAAGTCAAAGGTCATCGCGCCCGCAGGTCCGGGTGGGCCAATGTGGTAAACAGCGTCTGACGTGTTCCCGCTGACACGATTCGGACAAAAGGGCAGGCAAACGACATCGCTGACGTCGGGGGGACGAGGTGAACGCTCTGGATGATCTCCTGGCGGAAGCTGCCGAAACCGACGCCACGCCGTCGCTCACGGTCCTGCTGCGCGACCTCATAGCGGAGGATCTGGCAACAGCGGTCCGGGACACTGCGGCGGGCCCGCTAGGGCACCTGGCGTGCCGAGCAACGGTTCGAGCGCTTGAGGACGGCGAAGCACTGGAACCGGCGACGATCGAAGCCCTACTCGCAGGAGTGGGTAGCCAACGCAGCCTCCTTACGCTGAACGACGCAATCGAGGCTTTGCTGGGCAGCGAGCAGTTCGTCAACCAGTTAGGCCAACGGTTGTGTGACGCGCTGCTACGCGGGCACGCGAGCACACTCGATGATCGCCCTTTCCTCGCCGCGGGGCATCTGGAAGGCGCGCTCCGACTCGCCATCGTCGGGGCTGCGCGGCCCATCCGGGTGATCGGCGCACTGGAGCTCGATGACGTCTCCCACATCGACCCCGAGTACGCGGAGCGGTTACCACGCCTCATCGGCGCGGCACTCGACCGATGGGGCGCCGACGAAGCCGTCGCCCTTACGCTGCGGCAGGATCTCGACAGCCTCCGCAGCGTCCCGGACGCTGCCGCTGATGCCACCTTCGAGTACGGCTTGGATCTGCTTCGTCAG
Source organism: Micromonospora sp. NPDC047793 (assembly GCF_040642635.1). NCBI lineage: Bacteria > Bacillati > Actinomycetota > Actinomycetes > Micromonosporales > Micromonosporaceae > Micromonospora > Micromonospora sp. NPDC047793. Next base: position 23,707 of record NZ_JBEYSG010000020.1, read on the forward strand.
GCCGCCAATGCTCAAGCAACGACGGCGCTCGACCTAATCATCCGGGCACGCGAACAGATGGCGACCGCCGCCGCGTCTGAAGAGGCCCGCGACGACGCCGCCCTATACGGCGCCGGCCTCGATGCGATCGTGGCATTCTCGCGTGCCGACCGTGCGATGCTCGTGACCTCCCGAGACTCCGTGACGTCGCTGCTGGACCATCGGGAAGCATGGCTCCGCGGTCTACATACCCCCGCTTGGCGTCGTCCCAGACAAGAGGCGGGACGAGCATGGGCGAAGCTTGTCCTCATCCTCGACGGCGCGGCGGAGCATCTCGCAGCCCCTGCGTGGTTGGACGTGTGGGAGGCGCTCTCGGCCGTCCTAGAGGCGTACGAACTGGATCGAGGGGTCAACCCCGTGCCAGGCCTCGCAGGAATGCCGGGCATTGAAGCCGTCATCCGGCCAACCATCGAAAAGACCATCGCGCAGCAGCAGTCGTTACTCGCTTCGATGCGCCACGCCACCGAGTCGGCCGCGGCGTTGCCGGATCCACCAATCGATGCACCGCAACTGGAGGCGCTGCGGGACAGGATCGACGTACTCACAGATCGCCCGGTCGAGCAGCGGCACGCACGTGAGCCCGATGACCCGTCGGAGGACGACCTACCGACGCTCGAACGGCTGATCGCCAGAGCCCCCACCTTGCTCGCCGTCCTCGGTCCACAGAAGGCAGAACTGCTGGCCCGGGACGTGAACGACGGTGCCCTCGACATCATGGAGGGCGTGGCGTATCGCAGGATCTCAGAATCCGCCGGTGGACCTGCGGTAGACCTTCTCAAGCGGAAGCTCGACGCCGGCCTGCAGGACTGCCCTGACTACGCCGGGTTGGTACGGCAGTACTTCGACCTTCTGAACTGGGAGCTGGCAACGTTCCTCGCCACCCGGCACGACATGCAGCTGTCCGGAGACCTCGCCTATCTCAAACCATTCCCGGCCGGAAAAGCTCCGCATGAGGAGAAGCTGCAAACCGACTACGCCAACTGGCTACGCGGCGGGCAGTTGGCCGGGCGCATCCAGGTCGAGGTTTCCAACGTCGCCACGGGACGCGTCGACATCCAGGTCAACTTCGGAACCATCCGCTTCTACATCGAAGTGAAGCGCGAACTCACCGACGCCACGGACACCTCCCTGGAACAGTCATATCTGACCCAGGCGGCCGACTACTCCGGAACCAACGCCACACTTGGACAACTGCTGGTACTCGACCTCACCAAACACCCAGACGGTGTCCGACACCTCCGCGAAACCGCATGGATCACGACACATCGACCGACCGGAAGCAGCGTCGACCGCTACGTCGTAGTCGGTGTCGTCATCGGTAACCGGAGCACGCCGCGCTCGTACTCTCACTAACCAAAGTCTTCTACGGAGGACCCAGGGGTCAACCGCCTGAACGTCGAACTGGTTCGCAACGGCTACCGAATTCATGCCCGAGCCTTCTCTACCATGTTCATGATGACGATGCGCTCATCGACCCGCTCCGGCTTCTGGTCTTCGCCTGAGGCATGGCAGTACCGATCGTCCGTGCGCCGCCGACGTGTTAGGCGTATCGACGTGGACGGGGAGCCGGAGGGTAAGGGTGAGCGGGGCCGCCGGGCGGTCTGGGAGTTCCAGCGGCAGGTGGCCGCACAACAGCGAGCGGCGGGACACCGAGCGATGACCGGGCGAGTCGCGTTGGAACTTCGGTTCGTCTCGACGCGCCCGACGCCGCCCGCGATTCACCGAATGGCGAAGTGGGCACTCGATGTTCTTGAACAGCCCGGTGCGACCGCCGTGCTGAGCGCCGATCGACGGCCGCTGGTTTATCGCAACGACCGTCAGGTCAAGCTGCTGCACGTCTCTCTTGACCAGGCTTGGCCAGGAGGCGGGCAGCCGCCCGGGCCCGAGGGCCCCAAGACGATCATCCACGCGCAGCCGCTGCGAGACGCTGTGGAGGACCTGCGTGTGTCCCACGAGTTGTCGAGGGTCAGACAGTCGCACCGCGAGAACCGGGACGTGTTCAGGGAGGACGAGGAAGACGAATACCCGCGCATCGACCCGCGTGAGGAGTGGGACACGGAGGTACCGCTGCCGACTGGTGATCCTGCGCGGGACCGGTTCAAGGCGTCCCTGCTGGCGTGGAGTACTTACCAGAACCTCGAGCTTGCCCAAAAGCGGTTGCTGATCGCGATGGACCGGCTGGTGGATGGTGCAATTTCGTCCGCGCCCTACCAGATCTCGGAGTCGGGCGCTCGCGACGGCGGTGGGGTCCGGCGTTGGCCCGAGCTGGTCGATTTGGTTGAGCAGCACGAGACCCAGCGGTGGCAGGACCTACTGTCGTTGCCATTGACGCTGCCGTTACCGGGTCTCCCGGAAAGCAGCGCTGATCGGCGGACCTTCCGCGATGCCTTGTACTTCAGCATGGAGGAATTTCGGGGCAAATGGCCCGTGCTGCAAAAACTATTCATCCCCATCAAGGTCACCATGTTGGTGGTGCCTCCGCAACAGGGAAAGGACCTCGACAATCTTGCCCTCGACGTGCTCCCGGCGGTCCACGAAGTGCTTCGCCCCCATGTCGAGCCATGGCACTTCACCCCCGGACTTCTTGACGAGGGCGACCCGGCCGACGCGCAGATGATGAACCGCCCCGGGTTCTGTGGAGACCTCAGCTGTTGGCTTCAACCACCTCGCGGGGCTGGGGTTGAGCGTAGAACATCGATTCGTATTCGGACGGTGGGACGTGGCCGGTTGCTGAGTGCAGGCGCTGGTTGTTGTACCAGTCGACCCACTCGGCGGTGGCCAGTTCGACCTGGGCGAGGCTGCGCCACGGGCCCCGGGGTTTGATCAGCTCGGTCTTGTAGAGGCCGATGGTGGACTCCATCAACGCGTTGTCCAGCGCGTCACCGACGCTGCCGATCGAGGCGTCGATATCGGCGTCGAGCAGGTGGGTTGTGAACCGGAACGACGTGTACTGGCTGCCCGCATCGCTGTGATGCACCAGGCCCGCACCCACCGGCTTGCCGGCGCGGTCGCGGCGCCACAGCCCCATGTCCAGGGCGGCCAGGACCAGAGGGGTGCGTTTGTTCGTCGCCGCGGACCAGCCGACGATCGCCCTGGAGTAGACGTCGACAACGAACGCGACGTAGACGACGCCGGACCAGGCGGCCACATGGGTGAAGTCCGCAACCCAGCACCGGTTCGGCCGGGCGGCGGTGAAGTCCCGGTTGAGCAGGTCAGAGGCCCGTTCATGCCCCGGATCAACGACCGTGGTGCGGATCTTCCTGCCCCGCACGACACCGGCCAGACCACAGTCGCGCATCAACCGCTCGACCGTGCACCGGGCCGTCGGATGCCCTCGGCGACGCAGCTCATGCCAGATCTTGCGGGCTCCGTAGACGCCGTAGTTCGCCGAGTGGATCTGGCCGATGACGTCCGTCAACCGGGCATCACGCACCTGCCGCTTCGACGACGGACGCTTCTTGGCCGCCCAGTACCCACTCGGGGCGATCTGCAGCCCGTGCCGGCGCAGCACACGACAGATCGGCTCGACTCCACCGAAGCGGTCCCGATGCTCGTCGACGAAACTCACGAGCGTGTCGTAGGCCGGTCGAGCTCGGCCGCGAAGAAAGCCGACGCGGCCTTCAAGATCTCATTCGCCCGACGCAACTCGGCGTTCTCCCGCCGCAGCCGCTTCAGCTCCGCCGACTCCTCCGACGTCACCCCCGGCCGCCGACCGTCGTCGACCTGCGCCTGCCGGACCCACTTCCGCAACGTCTCCGCCGTGCCGACCCCCAGCCGGGCCGCCACCGCCGTGATCGCCGCCCAATCCGACTCGTAGTTCGGCCGCACCTCCGCGACCATCCGCACCGCCCGCTCCCGCAACTCCTGCGGATACGGCTTCGTTCCTGCCATCTCTCGATCCTTCCCAAGCGGGGAAGTCTCTACAAGATCCGGGGCGGTTCATGAAGCTGAAGCGCGACCAGGCCCTCAAGCGACTGAAGTCGCTCAACGCCCAGAGTGTCACCGCCTACCAGGTGGTCGAGCTGAAACGTCGTTCAGAACACCCGCCGCAGGGGCTTCTGAGGCTTACCCTCGGGCTCGGCGACGGGTACGACCATCGCACCCACAGCCTGTGGCAACGCACCGACACACGGCTGTGGCGCAGGCTTCACGGGCTCCCATGAACGACCCATGCGGCGAGTGCGGGTCAGATGTCCACCTTGGTGAAGCATCACCTCGGCCTCGGGCGTTGCGCCCGTACGCAGCTCTGCACTTCAAGCCGTACCCCTACAACTGGCTTGACGGGCCTTTCCAAGCTTGCATCCGCTTCGAGATGTCGCACCGAGTGGCTACCCTGCTGGCGCTGCGGAGGCTATCGATGCGGTGCGGGAGTTCCCATGCAAAGTTACAGCTTCAAGTTGGACATACGCGTCGGTGACCAGTCCCTCGACGGCTCCACCCTGACCTACTGGAAGCAGTTTGGCGGAAAGGAAACCTGGTCCCTCGACCTTCCAACAGTGCTTTGGATCTTGGAAAGAATCGCGGCGGACGAGGGAGATGCGGGGGAGATCCGAGACGATCTTCTTCGCGCAACGAAGTGGGACAGTGCCTGCTGTAGCTCTTGCGATCTGGCGATGTCCCACTTGCCGGAGGCACGCCGCCAACATGAGGAGGCTGTTCGACGCTGGAGGGAAGAGCAGCAGCCGCTGGATCCTGACAGCTACCCCTACCTCCTGAACAAGGGCAAGATCCACAGGTCGAGTTGCCGGCGCCCGCCCCGCCCCGCGCCGCCGCAGTTTCCCGAGGACTTGCACACTTTCGCGGTGCTGTTCGAAGGGCATGGTGGCGACCTGGAAGAAGTCCTCGGCTTCCTTGCTGCGCAGGCATCGGGTGGAGCGTGTCAGATCGGCTCGCTGGAGGTGGTCGCGATGATGGCGCGGGACGGCGTCGTGGCGGTGAAGAGCCGACTCTGCGGTGCGTGTAAGCCTCGCCTCCCTGACCTTGACCCGGCCACACCCGAAGGTCGACCGGCGTGCTGGTCATGGGCCATGCCCTCAGACGTCGCTGTGGTGGCGGCCGGAGTTACCCCAGTAAGCGCCGACGTCAACGTGCTGCCGCATCAGCGGACCGCCTACGCCGAGTTGGAGCGTTGGCACGAAGGCCGCTGCGCGGTTTGCGGGCAGGGTCACACTGGCGGCAGGTTGGTGAGGGACCATGATTATCCAAGCGGGCTGATTCGCGGCCTCCTCTGCTCATCGTGTAACACCGCCGAAGGCCGGACCGACTCGCTGTTATTCAACAACTACCGTCGCCGACCACCCTCGGTGATCCTGGGGATTGACGTGCTCTACCTACCTGCCGGCTTCAAGCCGGGAATGCACCATCTCGTGTCCCAGCCCGGTGAGTGAGGGCGAGACGGAGACCTCGGCCGTGGAGTATCAGCAGGCGCAGCCCGTTACGGCGCTGCTGTCCGCAACGCGACCCGTACCCAGGGTCGCTGATCGCTTCCAAGCTGCACCCTACTGACACGGGAGCTACCGGACTTCGAACCACAGAGTCCCGTCGTCGAGGAAGTAGCAGTCGAACCCCTGCTCCTGTAGGAGCCGTCGCAGCCGCTTGGCCAGTTGCACCGCCGTGTCGATCAAGGTTTCCCGAGGCACCACCACGCTGGTGCCAGGCAGTTCTTCCAGCACGTCGAGAACGCGTCCCATCGCCGGCGCTTCCGCCCACGACTCGGCGGTGACCACGCCGGTGGCGAGCCCAGCAGCTCCGTAGGCAAGGACTGTCGCCAGCCGCTCCAGCGAAGCGATCCCGTTCTCGTAAGCGGCCCGTACGTTCTGATTACGGCGGTACTGCGCACGCGTCGCGTGGAACGTGGCTTCCACCCCGTCGACGTCCTGCGGGCTGTTCGTGTTCGAGGGATCGGTCCAACCGCGCTCATGGACCGTCCGTTCGCACCGGAACTCGTCGATGCTGCTCTCGGCGATCCACAGGTACTCCCAGGTGATGTCGTCTGACGGGAGCGTGAACGACGTTCGGCGGTGCACCGCGTGGGCGGTGTCGCCGTGCTGGTTTAGACGTACGTGCTGCGCTTCGTGAAGCAGCGTGTGCCGCATGCTCCGGACGCCGTGGGCGTAGAGCGGACTGCCAACTACTACGACGTCCTTGTCGTGCGGCAGCCGCACGGTGAGCGCGGCGGCCCGAGCACCGTCCGATCGGCTGGCGCGATACTGCTCCGCGGTCTCCGACTCGTTGGACTGGTCGACCGCCTGAACGCGGTACTCGCCGGCCACCTTCTCGAACTCGTCGGTGATGATCACCTCGACCCGCTCGGGGTCGGGTATCTCGGCGGCAAACTCCGTCAGGACGGTTTGCCACGTGGCTGCCTGCCCAGCAGGGACGCCGGGGCGCGTCAGGCGGAAGGTTGCGTCGATCCCGTTGGGCATCTCGCGATTATGTCGACGCCGTCCGACATCCTCGAACGGGTTTCGGTTCCAGCGGGGCAGGTAGCGCGGCGAGTAGAGGTGGCGCTGCCGCCGAGAAGACGTTCCGCGCGAGGACCGGCGCGACTGGCAACCCCGCGCCTCCGTCGACTAGGTGCCAACTTGAAGGCTCATCCGCGATAACCCTGAGTAGTTACGCGGGGCGGGTGGTGGCAGAGCGGGGCTGCTCTTGGGTGCTCGGACGTCGGGGAACTGACGCGGACGTGCTGGGACTGACCGGGATTCTCTACCTCGAAGGACCCCGATGAAGAAATCAACCTGTCTCGATCAAGTCCCAGACCTGCGGGGATGTGGTCGGACTCGGCTGGACGGGGTGGGACGCTGTGGAACTCGGTCACTCTCCGTAAGGTCATCTGACTACGGATCAGAAGGTTAGGGGTTCGAGTCCCTTCGGGCGCACAAGATCGACAAGGCTCTGACCTGCCATTACGGCGGTCAGGGCCTTGTCTGTTTCTGTCCATGAGGGACGGTTGGCTGCTCGGTGGCTGCTCGTGCGACGAGCATCCCCTGCGTGTCGGACTGTCCGGGGGCGTCCGGGCGGGTCCGTGCGAGCTTGACGATGCCGAACTTTCACCCTCCTCGATCAATCCACGAAAGTTGATCGAATGCGTGGAGGGCGGGGTGGGGTGAGGGCGTGGTTCCGAAATTGGTGCCAGGTTGATCTGCATGAGGACGAAGGGGCGTCAGGGTGGGGCCGATCTCGCCTTGGGTCAGCTTGAGGTTCGGGAACTCGTATCGTTCCCGCATGGCAGCGGCCAGGTCCGCAGTCGGTTGGTCGACCATGACCATGACACCGGATCCGTCGGCGCGGGGTGCCACGGCCGCGACGGCCACTCCTTCGGTCTGCCAGTACGGGATGTCCTTCTTGATGCTGTCCGACACCTCGTTGAGCACGGTGCGTGGATGTTGCGCGTCGGCGAAGGCCACCTGGACTTCCGGGTGTCGAAGGCGCAGACCGGTGTCGATCTCGTCCACTCGTGGCACTGGCACGCGGTGGATCACCAGCGCCGCTCCATCGGCGCTCATGCCTGAGTACGAGATAGTGGGATAGGTGCGTTCGGCGTCCCGGATCAGCAGTTCTCGCGGTGTGTCACCGAGAGTCGTGGAGGGCGTCGTCAGAAGTTCCCGGTTTTGGGCCGGTTTTGGCCGCGCCGGCTGTCCAAGATCGTTGGCTTCGGATCCGGCGCACCCTGCTGTCGCCGCCAGGAAGCTGGCTGCTGCGACCAAGCCGATTCGTTGCATACGCATGGCAAGACTCAGCGTAGCTGCGGACCTGCCGTCGGGCCACATCGATGTGTGGCCCGACGGCGGGGTCATCGGGTCAGCTGGTGGCGATGGTCAGGTTGAAGTGCGACAGGATGCTGCCGATATTGATGTGCAACGCGACCCGCGAGCACACGCGCCCGGTGTAGTCATATCCCTGGCAGGTGCCCTCGAACTGCGGCCCGGTCGCGACAGCGCTGATGATGCCAACGCCCTGAAACCGCCGGTGTTGTAGCCGATCGTCGGGCCGGGCTGAGGCGGTGCGGCCGTCAACTCGCCTGGTTGATCCGGTTCCAGGCCTTGTATGCCATCCAGGCGCCGCCAATAACAGCCCAGCACGCGAGCGCGCGCAGTCCGAACAGGAGAACCAATGCCATCCCGCCCGCGTCCTTGAGCCGGTCGGCCAGCCCGGTGAAGAGGACGACGAGCAGCGCGGCGCCAGCGACCGCCAGGAAGATGCCGGCCACCGTGCGGCTCTTCCGAGTCCGTTCGCGATTGTGGCTGTTCGTCATGCGTGCCAGCTTGGCGTAGAACCCAGGCGGGGACAACAGCGCGGGCGCCGCCGCGTGTGTCACCGACCCTGCTGGCCAGCGACAACGCGGAGTTGAGCCATCTGGGCGTACCCATATATCGGGCCACCGCGCGGGCGGGTGCCGTCCTGCCGACAGGACGGCTCAGCGGCGCCGGCGTGGCCCGTCCGAGGGTTGACCCTTGAACACCCGTACCGCGTCGCGCAGTCAGGCCGCATGGATCCGGACCAACTCCGGGCGGTGGTGCGTCCCGTGTTCACACCCGCCCGCGCTGGCGATTGGCCGCCATCCCCACACCGCTTGACCTGCAGTTAGCCCTGGTCGCACAGCGCTGCCGGTTGACGCGTGTCGGGTGCTTCTGTTGAACTGCATCGATTTCTGAGGCGCTTCACTCATTGGCGAGCCTCCATGCCTTGTCATCAGGTAGTGCGATCACGCGGGAGGCGGCTAATGGGTGCGGCTGACGGTCTTGAAGCGCCATCGGCGACACCGCTCACTGGAGCGTCGGGGGCCGAGGTGGGGAATGCGGGTGAGCAGAACGATCATCCGCGGCTGGCGTGGAAGGCATTGCTGACGCTCGCCATCGCCATCGCTGTTCCGCTCCTGCTCACCGTTGGCCGGTACGGACTGAGCGATGAGGAGTACTACTTCATCTCCGCAGGTCGACACCTGGACTGGGGCTACGCCGATCAGCCCCCGCTGGTGCCACTGGTCGCGCGACTGATGGACACGATTGCGCCTGGGTCGACCTTCATGATGCGTCTGCCCGACGTGTTCCTCTTGATGGCCGGGGTGTTGCTGGTCGGTCAACTCGCGCGGGAGTTCGGCGCACGTGGCAGAGCGCAGTTCCTGGCCGCGTGTGGGTACTCGGTGGCGTTCCTGCCCTCGGGCTGCGTCTTGGACACCGATACGTTCAGCGACACGTTGTGGCTGGTGATCATGCTGCTCGTGACCCGCTGGGTCCGGCTGTACCGGCAGGGCCGAGCCATCGACGTCCTGTTGATCTGGGCGGGAGTGGCTACCGCTGTTTCGTTGCAGGTCAAATTCCAGGTCCTCATTCTGTGGGCGGCGATTGTGCTGGCGGTCCTGGTGGCCGGTCCGCAGGACATGCTGCGCCGCCGCGCGCTGTGGATCGGCTTCGGTATCGCCGGACTGACTGCGATCCCGACGATGGCCTGGCAGGCTACGCACGGCTGGCCGCAACTGCGGATGACCGGCGTGCTGGCCGCTGAGAACCTCTGGTTCTTCGGTCCATGGTGGACCTTTTTCACGTATCTGTTGCTCATGACGGGGATGGGGATCGGGACCGTTCTGGCCATCATCGGCTTGTGGAAACTTTTCCGCTGGCCGGGCCTGCAGGACTTCCGCTTCCTTGGCTGGACCAGTGTGCTCGTGATCGCGCTGGTCTTCGTCACCCGAGGGCGGTTCACGTATGCGATCGGGGTATTCCCGCTGCTCTACGCAGCCGCCGCCGTATACGTGCAGAGCAAACGGCCGGCGTGGTGGTGGCGATGGACGGTGAGCCTGCCGATCGTCGCCCTGTCGTTTTTCCCGCCCGTGACGGAGATGAATTGGAAGCCGGAGTCGTCGATCACGCAGCCGCAGACCAAAGCCGAACTGCTCAGTCGTCTTCAGGATGTCAGGATGCTCGGCTGGCCTGAGTACACGGATTCCGTGTCCCGCGCGTACCACTCGCTACCGCCTGAGGTGGCTGCTCGGGCCACCATCGTGACGCAGCATTTCGGGCAGGCCGGCGTGCTCGAGGTGCTCGGGACCCGAGAACCGTACAACCTGCCCAAGCCGTACAGCGCCAGCCGGGGCTTCGGTTACTTCGACCGACCGAAGGGGCAGGTCGGCACGGTGATGTGGGTGGGCGGTTCCGAGGAGGACTTACGGGCGCACTTCCGCGACGTTCGTCAAATCGGTGAGGTGACGGCCAGAGTGAACCCGGAGCTCGGCACCGCCATCTGGTTGTGCGAGGCGAGTGAACTGCAGTGGTCCGAGCTGTGGCCGCAGATCCAGAGTTTGCAGGTGATCTGATCCCTTTGCGTCGCCCCTGTACGAGCCAGGGGTGGGACCTCCCGCAGATGAAGGCGCGGCCGGCGGACAGCTGACGTCGACTTTGGTTTCGGGATCTTGAACTGGGGGCGCTGTGACAGTTGCAGATCATTGCTACGCAGACACCATGACTGTCGACGCGCTCGGCGGCCGGATCACCGTCGACTGGTCCACCGAGGGTGTGGTGGTTCCAGCCGGCCTGATCGCCGCCTGTGTCACCGGCGTGGTCACCGTCGCGGGTGCGGAAAGGCTGGTGGAGCCGGGCGAGAACCTGGCGGATCAGATCGTCGCCGTCATCATCGGTTCCAAGCGCACCCGGTTCGCGCCGAGGCCGGATGCTGAGGGGCGGGCGCTCATCCGAAGCCGGGTGGCGGCGGCCGTGGCTGAGGGGGCTCCCGTGCCACTGGTCACGATGTGGGGAGCCATCAAGCACTATGTGCTGGACGAGGACCAGGAAATCGACCTGGCCGAGGTTTTCGCCGCGCTGCGGTTGGCCCAGGTGGTCCGGGACATCGAAGCGGTCTACCCGCCCGGAGCCCGCCTCGACGTGGTCATCGAGGACTTCGGGGTCTGGTACGAGGACGCCTACGGGTTCTCGGCCGACGTTCAGGCGTCGGTCCATGACGGCTCGCACCGGTACGCGCAGGCGCTTACCGACCTGTTGCGGACCGTCGCCGGGCCGGCGGTCCGTACGCACGTCTTCTTCGACCTGGTCAGGACCGATTACCGGATGAGCATCGCGCAGGCGGAGCGTAACCGCGAGTTGCTACTGGCCTACTGGAACGCCGACGGCGCAGAGGAGAGTGAGGCGTATCTGGCGTTGCGTGCGGCGGGCTGGAACGGTGAGATCATCTCCGAGACCCGCGCCCACTATCTGCGCAGGCTGGCGACGCTGTATCCCACCGAGGGGACCGCGCAGCATGTGGAGCGGATCGTCCGCTATCTGAGCATGGTGCTGTTGTATCAGCAGGTGGGGCTGCTTCGCGCCGTCAGCCCGGCCGGGATCCGGTTGGCGTTCTATGCTCCTGCACCCGGCCCGGCGAAGGAACGCGCGGTGGGCCGCGTGCACCTGAGGGCGTTGCCCAAGGACCTGTGTTCGGCTGCGGTGCCGCCGTGGACATCGAAGGGTTGCCTGGTACTCGACGAGGACGGTTCGATGCGTCCTCGGGTAGAGAGTTTCCGGGAACTTTCCGAGGCCGGGTACACCTACCACCGGGGGTTCCTGCGGCTGAGGAACGGCGACGCCGGTGTGCGGGTGCGGATGGATGTGGTGCGCCGCGACGGGGGGCCGGGACGGCCGCTGATGTTGAAACAGTACCGCTGACGAAGGGGCCTCCCGCCAGCACGAGACAGACACCGAAGGCACCGGGCCAGCTGTGGAGTCGCGCAGCGGCCCGGTGCATTGTTCAGGCGTTGGTGGCAACCCTGCGGTACTCGTCGGCGAGCGCCACCAGGCGAGGCACGAACTCGTTCGGTGACGGCTGCGCCTGGAACTCCATCTGCAACCGCTGGGCCCCGGTGCGGAACGACGGCTCGGTCAGCAACCGCAGCAGGCTCTCCCGGATCGCTGAGCCGGTCGCCTGACTGGCGGGGATCGTCAGTCCGGCGCCCATCTCGGCGAGCCGGTCGGCGATCAGCGGCTGGTCGGTGTCCCACGGCACGCAGAGATGCGGCAGGCCATTCAGTGCGGCGGTGGCGAGGGTGCCTACTCCGGCGTGGTGGATGACCGCGGTGCAACTCGGTAGGAGGGCCTGTAGCGGCACGTATGACACCAGATGGGCGTTCTCCGGAATCTCCGTGAGCTTCGCCTGTTCCTCCTCGACGATCGAGGCGACGACCTCGATGTCGAGATCCGCCAACGCGTCCAGTGTCTCCTGCACGTCGATGGGATATCCCGTGCCACGGTCGTTGATGGTCAGGCCCATGGTCAACGCGACCCGGGGCCGGGATGGCGGCCGCCACAGCCACGCTGGCACCTTGGCCGCGCCGCCGTAGGGGGTGTAACGCAGCGACTCGTAGTGTCCCTTGCCCTGCAGGTGCAGCGACGGCGGCAACAGGTCGATGGTGAACTGGCCGCGGATCAATTCCTCGCGGGTGGCGTCGGTGTCGACCAGGCCGTACTTGCGGCCGTACCCGGCGACCCAGTCGCCGAGCGGGTCCTTCCGGGTGTCCTCGGGCTGCTGCGCGGACAGCCGACGGAAGTGGTCGCGGGTGATGGCGTACACGTCGGTGCCGATCAGCAGGCGGGCGTGTGCGGCACCGCACGCGACGGCGGCCACGGCTCCGGCAAACGTGACCGGCTCCCAGATCACCAGGTCCGGCTGCCAGTACCGGGCGAACATCACCAGGTCACCGATCATCGGCATGTTGCTGACCTTGTGCCAGCGGGTCACGTTGCGTTCGTACCCATCGACCAGGTCCTCCCAGGTCACCTCACCGGCCGGTTTCGCCGCCGCGCCGTACGGGACCGGCCAGCCGGCGCCGTCCAGCGTCAGCCAGTCATCGACTTCGAGCTCGCGAACCCGGCCCATGGTGTCCCACAGGTCGCGGTCCCGGCCGATCGGCACCGCGGTCAGCCCCGCCTGGGTGACCGTGTCGACGAATCGCGGCTGCACGGCCACCCGTACCTCGTGCCCGGCCGTCCGCAGCGCCCAGGCCAGCGGCGCGAGCAGCATGAAGTGCGTCTTTTCGGGATAGGTGGTGAACAGCACGCGCATGGCGTTTCCCCTCGTGGTCGTCGATCGGTCGGTGGTGACGAGCTCACCCGGGGCGGTGCGCGTCGACCAGTTCCACCAGCCGCTGCACCACCGAGTTCGGTGACGGTAGGGCCCCGATCTCCCGGCGCAGCGCCGCCGCCCGTACCCCGAAGTCCGGCTCATCGAGCAACCGCTGCACCGCCTCCCGAACCTGTTCGCCGGTCGCGGTACCGGCGTCCAGCGACAACGCCGAGCCCTGCGTGGCGAACCGGCGCGACAGCTCCGGCTCGTCGAAGTCCCAGGGCAGGTGCAGCTGCGGTACCCCGCAGATCGCGGTGGTCAGAGCGGTGCCCGGCCCCGCGTGGTTGACCACGGCGGCGCAGCTCTGTGCGAGGGGGTGCAGAGGCACCCAGGGCAGCACGCGTGCGTTGGCCGGCACCCGGGTGAGTTTGCCCCGTTCGCTGGCGGCGACCGTGGCGACGAGTTCCACGTCCAGTCCGGCGAACTGGTCCAACAGGTCCTGGAGGTTCACTTTGTATCCGCCGAACACGTCGGTGGCGGTGATGCCCAGGGTGACCGCTACCCGGGGCCGGTCCGGCGGCCGGCGCAGCCAGTCGGGAACCACGGTGGTCGCGTTGTACGGTACGTACCGCATCGGCACGTACTCCAGGTCGGCCTTCATCCGCAACGAGTCCGGCAGTTGGTCGACAGTGAACTGCCCGGTGATCAGATCCTCGTCGTAGGCGAAGTCGTACCGCCGCGCGTAGGACTCCAGCCAACCGGCGAGTGGGTCGGGCCGCTCGTGCGCCGGGTCCGGCGTCAACGCCAGGAAACGTTCGCGGGCGACCCCGAACACGTCGATGCTCCAGAGCAGACGGCCGTGTGCCGCGCCGCTCGCCTTCGCCGCGATCGGACCGGCATACGTCGACGGTTCCCACAGCACCAGGTCCGGCCGCCATTGGCGGGCGAATGTCACCAGCTCGGCGAGCATGGGGAAATTCTCCAGCTTGTGCCAGGTGTGCAGCAGGAAGTCGTACCCGTCGCGCATCGCAGCCCAGTCCAGCCTCGCCGGATCCCGCGCGGCGGCGTTGTACGGATCGGGCAGGCCCTCGCGGTCATCCTCGTTCTGCTCCGGGTCGAGCTCCATCATTCGCTCGGTGGGCCGCCGACGGTCCCGCCCGACGGACACCGCGGTCAATCCGGCCCGGGTGATGGTGTCGCAGAAGAACGGCTGGCTGGCCACCCGGACGTCGTGACCCGCGGAGCGCAGCGCCCAGGCCAACGGCACCATCGAATAGAACAGCGTCTTCTCGGGATAAGTGGTCATCAACACGCGCATGGGTGTCGCCCTTCGGTACGTCACGCTGTCACCGTTCGCCGAGGCGGGCCGGCGCTCGCCCCGTGTCGGGCCGGATCAGGATCTCTTCCAGGGTCGACGCCAAGGCCCGGACATGTGGCGGACGCACCGCGCTCCGGTGATCACCCGGCACCCGGTGGATCGTGACACCGCCATCGGCCAGCCGCCTCCACTGCGCCAGGTACTCGTCCAGCCGGTGGCCCACGATCGGCTGGTAGCGCTCGGTGGCCAGTTCCTCGCACAGGATCAGGTCGACCTGGCCGGGGTACTGCGGGAACCGGTAGTCCAGGCGTACCTCGAGCAGCCCGCGCCAGGCACGTAGCCGCTGCGCCCAGGCGTCGCCGAGGCCGGCCTCGTCGGCGAGCGCGGTGGCCAGCGACTCGGCGTCTTCGGCGACGTTGCGCAGCACCGCGAGCAGTTCGTCGTGCACGTCGCGGCGCTGCCCGTCGTCCGGCGGCCCGTCCCGTAGCGCGGTGAAGTACCGTTCGGCGCGCCGGAACACCGCGACGTTGTGCAGGAGGGCTGCGTCGTCGCGCAACGCGGTGTCCACCGTCGGATCCAGCAGGATCAGCCGCACCTGTTCGCCCTCGGCGTGCAGCCGCGACGCCATTGCCCAGGCGATGCCGCTGGAACCGCACCAGCCGAGCAGGTGGTAGGGGCCGGCCGGTTGCGCCGCCCGCATCTCGGCGAGGTAGACGCCCGCCAGTTCGGCGACAGTGCGCGGACCGGGCGGCCCGCCGTGCAGCCCTGGCCACTCGAACGCGGCCAGCGGACGCTCCGGCGCCAGGGTGTCGGCGAGGTCCAGGTACCACTGCGCGCTGCCACCGCCCGGGTGCAGGCAAAACAGTGGCGTACGCGAGCCGGACGTGCTGAGCCACACCAGTGCCGACTCGTCGTGGGTTCGGCTGTCCGCGGCGACCGCGGCGACCGCGGTGGCCGCCACCCCGCGGACGGTCCGCCGGGTGAGGAAGTCGCGAAAGGTGACCCGCAGCGCGTGCGCCTGCCGTAACCGCTCGATGATCCGCACCGTCATCAGGGAATGGCCACCGAGGGCGAAGAAGTCGTCGTCCCGGCCGACCCGGTCTATGCCGAGGGCACTGGCCCAGACCTGGGCCACCGCCTCCTCAGCCGGACTGGCCGGCGGGGCGTACGGCGTCAGTGTGGACCGGCCGCGCTCGGGAACCGGCAGGGCGGACCGGTCCACCTTGCCATTGGGCAGTCGGCGGAACGAGTCCAGCACCACCAGATGGGTCGGCACCATGTACTCCGGAAGGTGCCTCCCGGCGTACGCCGACACCTGTGCCGCGCTGGTGCCGGGCCGCAGCAGCAGATACCCGGCGAGCTGCGGCTCGCCCGCCGGGCCGGGAACCGGATGCGCCACCGCGGCGCGGACCCCCGGGTGCCGAGCGAGCGTCGTCTCCACCTCGCCCAACTCGACCCGGTGGCCACGCACCTTGAGCTGGTGGTCGCGGCGGCCGATGATCTCGATCTGCCCGTCCGGCAACCACCGGCCCAGATCTCCGGTGGCGTACATCCGTGCTCCGGTCTCGGACGCGTACGGGTCAGGCCGGAACGCCGCCGCGGTCAGCTCGGACCGATTCAGGTAGCCGCGGGCCAGCCCGGAGCCGCCGATCCAGATCTGGCCGGTGACCCCGGGCAGGACCGGGTCGAGCTGGTCGTCGAGCAGGTACACGGGGGTGTTCG
The DNA here is from genome assembly GCF_040642635.1 of Micromonospora sp. NPDC047793. Lineage (NCBI taxonomy): Bacteria > Bacillati > Actinomycetota > Actinomycetes > Micromonosporales > Micromonosporaceae > Micromonospora > Micromonospora sp. NPDC047793. Next base: position 39,836 of record NZ_JBEYSG010000020.1, read on the forward strand.
CGGCCGGCTGCCAGGCCGGGGCGGCGGCTCCGGTGAGGCGGGTGCCGAAGCAGAACACCGTGCCCTCGTTCGGCCCGTACATGTTCCACACCTGCGCCTCGGTGGCGCGCAGCCGATCCAGCAGGTCGCCACTCATCGCCTCACCGCCGGACAACAAGCGGAACCCGGCCGGCGGGGTCCACCCGCACTCCAGCAGCATCCGCCAGGTGGTGGGCGATGCCTGCATGAAGGTGGCCCCGCTACGGCGTAGCAGGTCGGCCAGTGATCGGGGGTCCCTGGCGAGGTCCTCGGCGGCCAGCACGAGTCGGGCTCCGGTGGTCAGGGCGAGGAAGATGGCCAGCTGGGCGACGTCCGTGGTCATCGGCACGACGACGACGAGGACGTCGGCGGCGGAAAGCGTCACGTTGCGGCGCATGCTGGCGACCCGGTCGGCGAGTGCCGTGTGCCGGGCCATCACACCCTTAGGTGTGCCGGTGGAGCCGGAGGTGTGCACGACGTAGATCAGATCGTCGGCCCCGCTGCGGATGGGGTCCGCCGAGCCGACGACATCGGGTACCTCAGCCGGGGAGAGCACCGTGGCTGGCCCGCCCGGCAGGGACCAGGAGGTGGCGTCGCCGACGACGAGCGTGCGCACCTCGGCTTCGCGCAGCATCGTGACCAGTCGTTCGGCCGGGTGTTGGGGGTCGACCGGCACGTAGACGGCACCGGCGTGCAGGATCCCGAGGACAGCGGCGACGAGCTCTGCCTCCCGGGGCATGGCAACGCCGACCAGCGCGCCCCGCCGTACGCCCGCAGCGGTCAGCGCGACCGCCCACGCCCTGGCGCGGCGGTCCAGCTCACGGTAGGTCAGGCAGTAGGGGCCAGCCTGGACGGCGACGGTGTCCGGGGTGTTCCGCGCCTGGCCCGCAACGGCCTCGTGCACAGCCTCGCGTGGTGCGGGGATCTGCGGCGCGCGGCCCATCGACAGGAGCCGGCGGCGTTCGGCGGGTGGCAGCAGTGAGGCACCGGTGCTGCCGTCGGGGTCGGCGGCCATCGACATGAGCGCGAGGCGGTACATCCGCGCGAGCACCGCGGCGCGCTCCGGCCCCATGACGCACCGCCGCGCGGTCAGCACCAGGTTGCTGCCGCGAACCGACACCCGGACGGCGGCGTGGGTGTGCGCCGCGGCGCCGTCCGGGTCGAAGAGGACAGCGGTGTCCTCGCTGGTCAGGGGCCCTGGTATGTCGACTGCGGAGGCGTCGCGGACCGCCACCACCAGGGTCCGCCAGGTCTCCGCGACCGGGGCCAGGAATGAGGCGACGCCGTGCGGGCGTGCGATCGAGGTCTGGTAGGGCACCGGTCCGGTGACCGCGCGCCAGACCGCCACATGAGCGGCCAGCACCGCGGTATGCAGTGGTCCATCCGACCCCACCAACTTCCATAGCTCAGGTTCTATGTCATGGAAGGGTGTGCTGACCGTGACGGGCGGCCCGTCTTCGTCCTCGCCCCACGTCGCGGGAACGACGAGCCGGTCGGCCTGCATGTTCAGTCGCTGGTCCGGTTGGAGGCCTGGGGTTCGGCCGGCGCGGTGGCGACCGGAGGTGTGCCGTCGGCCGTAGCGGCTAGGCGATCGGTCCCGGCGGATGCGGCCTCCGGAGAGGTCGGCTCGCCGGTACCGGCCGCCGCCGGCGGCGGCGTGACGCCTCGGGCCAGCGCGTCGTCCTCCTGAGCCATCCGAATGATGAACAAGCCGACGTCGCGGAAAGTGGTGCCCTCGAAGCCCTCGAGCCGCTCCAGGAGCTTCATCTGGAGGGTGTTCTCCAGCTCCAGCAGGATTTGCACCATGGAGAAGGAGTCCAGGTCGTAAAGGCTTTCCGGCTTGGGCACGTCCGGCTGCTCCGCGCAAATCATCTCCGCAGTTGTCCGGACGACCGTCTCCATCTCGTCGACAAAGGCGTCGTCGACCTCGGTGCCCTGCTTCAGATGCGCGACCAGCTTCGGGTCGACGCTTGTCATCATGCCGGTGTCCGTCATATCGAGATGAGCCCTTCTGATGGTCGAAGGGTGCCGACACTAGCCACGCCGTTCCGTGCCGGTCAATAGAGGAGAGGCGCTCGGCAATGCGTTGCCAGGTATTCGTCGCGGGGCTAGGGTCTGGATCCGTCCCGTATTTCTTCCGTCTCGCCGGCGGGACGGCTGCTGTGTTCGCACGGCCGAGGCTTTACCCGAAAAGCGAGGGTGACCAGGCATGTTATTCCCGTACCTCGAAACTCGACGGATCTCGCTGCGCCCGGCGACGGGCAAGGACGCGATGAAGATCTACGACATCCTGTTCCGGTTGGGGCGGGTGCAGCTGCCGATGTTCGAGGCCTTCAACGAGTCCTTCGGGCGCGGTTCGTCGGCATCGTTCGTCATCATGCGAAAAGACGACGGCGATGTGGTCGGGAACGCCACCCTGTCGGAGTTGTCACCGGCCGGGCATGTCCGTGCCGACGTTCATGTCCAAGCGGGCGAGGAGGAGGGCGTGAGCGCGGACGCGAATGCGTTGACGGCCAATTTTGCCTTTTCCATGTGGCGGACCCGGAAGGTCTACTTCCACTCCACCGATCCGGACCCCTGCAGTCTGGGATTCGGGCTCGAGCACTCCGCGATGGTTCAGGTGGAGGCCGTGCTCACCGATTACGTCTACTTCTATGGGAGGCGTTGGGACGTCCATATTTTAGCGATGTACAGGGATCAATGGAACACGCTCGGGGTTGACCTGCTGAAGCAGATCGTCTAAAACCCGCGCCCCGGAGGTGAGGTGCTGAGATGACCCTTTATGTGTGGGGTTACCTGTCCGAGTACGAGAAGGAGCGCGCCGACATCCTCGACGCTGTCGACACCGTCTTCCGCTCGGGGAAGTTGGTGCTCGGTCCGAGCGTCGAGGCGTTCGAGCGAGAGTTCGCCGCCTATCACGGCGTGCCGCACTGCGCGGGCGTGGACAACGGCACCAACGCCATCGTCCTCGGCCTGCGCGCGCTGGGCGTGGGCCGTGGCGACGAGGTGGTGACCGTGTCGAACACGGCCGCGCCGACGGTGCTGGCGATCGACGCGGTCGGCGCCACGCCGGTGTTCGTCGACGTCGACCGCGACACGTACCTGATGAACGTCGAACGGGTCGAGTCCGTCATCACCGAGCGCACCAGGTGCCTGCTGCCGGTGCACCTCTACGGCCAGTGCGTGGACATGGCACCGCTGGAGGCGGTGGCCGCGAAGCACGGCCTGCCGATCCTGGAGGACTGCGCGCAGGCGCACGGCGCCCGCCACCACGGCCGGATCGCCGGCTCGATGGGCAGGGCCGCGACGTTCTCGTTCTACCCCACCAAGGTGCTCGGAGCGTACGGCGACGGCGGTGCGACGATCACCGCTGACCCCGAGGTCGACGCGAACCTGCGCCGGCTGCGCTACTACGGCATGGAGAAGGTCTACTACGTCGTAGAGACCCCGGGCTACAACAGCCGGCTCGACGAGGTGCAGGCCGAGATCCTGCGACGCAAGCTGACCCGGCTGGACGACTACGTGAGTCGCCGCCAGGTGATCGCCGCCAGGTACGCCGAGGCGTTCGCCGACACCGACCTGGTGACGCCGGTGACCGCGCGTGGCAACGAGCACGTCTACTACGTGTACGTGGTGCGCCACCCGGCCCGCGACCGGATCATCGAGATGCTGAAACAGCACGATATCGCCTTGAACATCAGTTATCCGTGGCCGGTGCACACGCAGTCCGGGTTCGCCCATCTCGGGTATGGGAAGGGTTCCCTGCCGGTGACCGAGGAGGTGGCCGACCAGATCTTCTCGCTGCCGATGTTCTCCTCGCTCAGCGACGTCGACCAGGAACGGGTCATCGACACCGTCTGCGCTGTGTTGGCGAAGGTCTGACATGTCCACCTCGGCGTTTGAGACCTGGTGGGCGGAGCGGCTGGCGGCTGGGCAATTCGTAGTCGAGCGGATCCCGTTCGCCCAGCTCGACGCGTGGAACTTCGAACCGAGTACCGGCAACCTCGCGCACACCAGCGGACGCTTCTTCACCGTGGAGGGGCTTCAGGTCCGCGACGCCGGGGTGGACACCTGGTCCCAACCCATCATCAACCAGCCCGAGATCGGCATCCTCGGCATCCTGGTGAAGGAGTTCGACGGGGTCCTGCACTGCCTGATGCAGGCGAAGATGGAACCCGGGAACATCAACACGTTGCAACTGTCGCCGACCGTACAGGCCACCCGCAGCAACTACACCAAGGTGCACCGCGGGACCAGCACCCGCTACCTGGAGTACTTCGCCGGTCCTCGTCGCGGTCAGGTCCTCGTCGATGTACTGCAGTCCGAACAGGGCGCCTGGTTCTGGCGTAAGCGCAACCGCAACATGGTCGTGCTCGTCGGCGGCGACGTGCCGCTGCACGACGACTACCGGTGGCTGCCACTCACCGAGGTGCGAGCGCTGACCCGGGTGGACAACCTGGTGAACATGGATGCCCGGACCGTGCTGTCCTGCATGCCGTTCGAGCTGCCGGACGATCAGGCGCCGAGCGGCGACGACTTCCGCGACGCCCTGATCCGCTCGTTCCAGGTCCAGTCCGGCGCCCGGGGGGCGGAGCTGCACACCGCCGGGGAGATCCTTAGCTGGTTCACCGAGACGAAGACCCGCTTGGACTGGACGGCACGGTTGGTGCCGCTGGCCAAGGTGACCGGCTGGACGCAGACCGCGGACCAGATCGGCGATCTCGACGACCGGCAGTTCCGGATCATCGCGGTGTCGGTCGAGGCCGGCACCCGGGAGGTGCGGCGGTGGACCCAGCCGCTGCTGTATCCACGGGGCGAGGGCCTGGCTGTTTTCGTCGTCCGGCCGATCCGTGGTGTGCTGCACCTGCTGGTCCAGGCCCGCCCCGAGCACGGACTGATGGACCTGGTGGAGATGGCGCCGACAGTGCACCTGTTGCCCGGTGCGGACGCCGACCGGCTGCCGGACGAATTCCTGCACGACGTGCTGGCCGCCGGCTCGGCTCGTACCCGGTACGACGCCGTCCTGTCGGAGGAGGGCGGCCGTTTCTACCACGCCCTCACCCGATACCAGGTGGTGGAGGTGGGCGATGACGTGCCGATCGAGGTACCCCCGAACTACTGCTGGATCACGGTGCGGCAGCTCGGTGACCTGCTACGGCACGGGCACTACCTGAACATCGAGGCCCGCAGCCTGCTGGCCTGCCTGCACAGCCTGTGTTGAGAGGAACCCTCGATGCGCTTCCTGTTCACCACGGGCCCGCTGCGGGGGCACCTGTATCCGCTGGTGCCGTTGGCGTGGGCGGCCCGGGCGGCCGGGCACGAGGTGCTGGTCGCTGCGCCGGACAGCTTCCTGCCAGTGGTGCTGGAGTCGGGGCTGCCGGCCACGGCCTCCGGACCGGCGGCCGATTTCGTGGACCTGGTCGCCGTCGGCGAGAGCGGCGGGTACGGGGCGGCGCCGACGGGCGTCGACGCGCATCGCTACCGGCACGGGATGGCCTTCGGCCGGCTGGCCGCCGGGGCCCTGCCCGGCACCCGGGCGCTGGTCGAGTCCTGGCGCCCGCATCTGGTGGTGAGCGAACGGGCCGAGTTCGCCGGTCCGGTCGCGGCCGCCGCAGCTGAGGTGCCGTCGGTCACCTATCACTGGGGGGTGGCGACGCTGAGCGAGTACCGTTCTGCGGCCCAGGTGGTGCTGGCGCCGCAGTTGGCCGCGCTGGGCCTGCCCGGGCTGCCGGAACCGACCGAGGTGCTCAACCCGTGGCCGAGCGCGATGCGACTGCCGCACGCCGTGGGGCACCAGTCGATCCAGGACCTGGCGTACAACGGTACCGTCCGCCTGGTCGACTGGATGTTCCGCGACCGCACCCGGCCCCGGGTCTGTGTCACGTTCGGCACCATCGCGCCGCGCCTGCGGACGTCCGGCGCCGCCATGATCGTGCCGCTGCTGCGGGCGCTGGAGGAACTCGGTGTCGAGCTGCTGGTGGCCGGTGACCCGGCGGCGGTGACCGGTTGGGCCGGCGCCGAGTCCGGGACGCACTGGATCGGACGGCTGCCACTGGCCCAGGTGTTGCCCGGCTGCGACGCTGTGGTCAACCACGGCGGACACGGCTCGGTGCTCACCGCTCTGGGCGCCGGTTGTCCGCAACTGATTCTGCCGCAGTTCGACGATCAGTTCGACAACGCGGTCGCGGTTTCCGGGACCGGCGCGGGCCTGGGGCTGGCCCCGGACAAGACCAGCCCGGAACTCGTGGCGGAACTGATCTCGGGCCTGATCGAGGCGCCCTCCTACCGGCAGGCGGCCGTCGAGGTCGCAGCCGACATCGTCGCGCAGCCCTCGCCCGCCGAGGTCGTGGACCTGCTGGCGAAGCTCGCCGTCTGACCCCTACTACGTAGCCGGAGCGTGCTTGCATATGTTCGAGTCGACCCAGATCACCGAGCTGGCGGTGTCGGACGCCTACCGGATCACCCCGATGAAGCATCCCGACCTGCGCGGGAACTTCTTCGAGGCGTACCGAGCGGACGTGCTGTCCAAGGTGATCGGCTACCCGTTCGTCCTGGAGCAGGGCAACTATTCGCTGTCCCGCCGCAACACCCTGCGGGGCATCCACAGCACCACCGTCCCGCCCGGTCAGGCGAAGCTGGTCACCTGCGTCCGCGGCGCGGTTCTGGACGTCGTGGTCGATCTGCGGGTCGGGTCACCGACGTTCGGGCGCTACGACGTCGTGCCACTGGACGAGGACTCCGGCGTCGCCCTGTACCTGGCCGACGGCCTGGGCCACGCGTACCTCGCGCTGACCGACGACGCGTGTATGAGCTACCTGTGCTCCAAGACGTACGAGCCGGGCACGATGATCGAGGTCAGCCCGCTGGACCCGGACATCGGGATCCCGTGGGGTTTCACCGAGCAGCCGATCATGTCCGAGAAGGACCGCGACGCGCCCACCCTCAAGGAGGCCGAGGCGTCCGGCCGACTGCCCACCTACGCCGACTGCCTGGCGCACTACGCCGCGCTCAGGGGCGGAGGGTGAGGTCCACCCGTCCGAGCGGCTGCGTTCGCTGAGCATCCGATCGCCGGTCGGCTCGTCCGGGTACGACCGCACCCACGTCGAACGGGGGCACGCCAGCGGCGCGCCCCCGTTCGACGTGGGTGGTCACTCGTAGTCGTACTGTTCCAGCAGGTCGCCGAACTGCTCGGTGAACCGGGCCAGGTTGCGCTCCGAGAACCGCTCACGCCAGCCGCCGCTGCGCCCCTTGTAGAAGCTCCAGGAGTCGGGGTTGTAAACCTTGTCGGCGACCGCCTCCGCGTCCCGGTTGGAGCCGATGTGCCGCAGCACGCGGTCGATGGCCTCGACCTGGCTTCGTCGGGAACCGCCGCCGCGTGGGCCGATCAGGTCCTCGTAGCGGACGTTGCAGACCTTGGGGTGGTGATAGAGCCAGAGCGCCTTCTCGAACTGGTCCCGAGCCAGGAACGACGGATCGCGCAGCGCGTAGTCGATCTTTTCGTCCCAGGTCGGCTTGCTGGCCAGGATGGTGCTGAAGATATCGGCCTCGTAGAAGTTGCCGTATCCCTCCCGGGTGCGGCCCTCCAAGAAGTTGATCATCGATATGACGGCGTCCCTGGGGTCGCGGTAGTTCAACACCAGCGGAGGGCTCTCCGTCTCCACCCATTCGCTGAGGAAGCTGCCGTCGACCCGGTGGATGTCCAGCTCGTGGAACATCCAGCAGAGCCCGGCCGGGGTGTCGGCGAACCGGGTGTACGGCAGGTAGGAGTTGCTGACGATCGTCTCGGCGAAGTCGATCCGGGTCTGCCCGTAGCGGTTCACCACCTGCTGACCGAGGCGCTGATACCAGTGCCAGACCAAGGCGCTCCAGGCGTCTTCGGCCCGGTCGGTGAACGCCTTGTCGCCACCCGCTTCACCGCGCAGCGAGAGCAGATCGTCGTACTCGGTCTTCGACAGCACCAGCGCCGCGATCGACCGCAGTTGCTCGTCGTCGAACTGCGGAACGGTATGTGGTGCCGGCCGGGGAACGCCGACGATCCGGTAGTCGAGCTCCAGCATCAACTCCTGCATGAGGTGCGTGCCGGACTTCTGAAACGAGATCACCATCGCCCGTGGCGCGCGGGTCATCGCGGCGGCTCCTGTCGGTTCGCGCGGTAAAGGATGTTGTCGCTCCAGACCAGATCGAGACCGCCCCAGCTCAGCGCGGCGGCGACGTCGGCGAGCGGTCCGGTGTCGGCCGGGACGGCGTCGGTGGCGCACAGCGCCGGAATCCCGCTCCACTTGTGGTATTCCCGGACCACGGTCGAGAGCGTGGGGTCGTCGTCCATGCTCACCGTCTGTACCCGGAGCGGCCCGGGACCGCCGTCGGCCAGGCCTGGCAGCCGGTCGGCCCATTCGTCGCGTAGCCGGTGCTCGAAGCGTACGTAGGGGTCGGGGATACCCGGGGCGAAGACGTCCGGCACGTCCCGTTCGAGGCAGAGCGCCGTGACCGTGGTGCCCGTCGGGTCCCCTCGGAGCGCGCCGAGCCGGGCCCGGGCGTCCCCCGAGGTCGCCGGGGCGAGGATGCTGCGGCTGCCGAGCGCGTACGGGCCGAGCTTCGCCGGCCCATTGATGAAGACGACCGGGCGGCCGCCGCGAACCAGCATGCGGGCGAGTTCCTCGGGCCGGCAGGGTGAGACGGTCCAGCCGGCCGGCGCGTGTACCGGTCGGGCCGGGACGGTCCCGCTCCGCAGCCGCCAGGCCAGACCGGGCAGCACCGGATCGGCCGGGTCGCCGGCGTCGGTTGCCGCTCGGGTGCGGCAGTGGGCCAGGTGCAGCGCCGCCGCTCCGGCCGCGTCCCCGGTCACGTCCGGGAACGGCGGCACCCACAGCGCCTTCACCTCGGGCAGTGTGCGGATCGCGCTGCTCAGCGTCACGTCGAGGGCGCGGTCCCCGGTCAGGCAGAGGTTCATCGGGCCGCCGTCGCCAGCCGTGCGCAACCGGTCGCCCAGCTCTGGGACGGTGTCGAAGGGTTCCGCGTCGATCCGGGCGTACCGGCCGTCGGCGTCAACCGCATAGGCCAACGCAGCGGCGTCGGTGTCCCAGACCACGACGGTGGCCCGTTCCCCGCTGGCGGCGAACGGGCTGGTGCATCATGCGGCGGCGAGGCGGCACTCCGATCGCGGGTACGCGACCGCCGTGGCAGACGCGAGTCCGACGCCCTGCGACGCGGGCGTGCCGGGCTGCGCCCACTCGTCCACGTCGACCGGTGTGTGACCGCTATTCGCCAGAAGCTGGCGCAGCACTCGGGCATCGTCGACGTCCCCGGTCGCACCGAGCGTGAGCCGGTCCCCGCAGATCAGCGCGACGCCACCGCCCCTGGCGGAATTGACTCCGGCAATAATCATCGATCGTCCTTCCGAAACCGTCGCCCGTCATCGCTTTTCGGTGTAGCGGCGGCGGCGCGACGTTAACCACAGCCGGTGACCCGGTCAATGCGTTCTTGTCCCGCTGGCGGGACAGCCGACCTGCGGGTTTGCCGAACGGCGCGACGCCAAGCCTTGTTCGGGCCAGCCCTGTGGGGCAATGATCTGCGGCATTCCCGGTCCGGCGCGGACCGATTCCCCTGCCTGCCGCCTAATCAGGAGCATGTATGCCGAGAACGTCCGAGTGCCGCGTCTGCGACGGCATCGTCCGCGAGTTCTACGACTTCGGGCGGCAGCCGCTGTCGGATGCGTTCCTCATGCCGGACGCGGATTTCGCCGCGGAGTTCTTCTTCAACCTGGCAACCGGTGTCTGCGAGTCGTGCACGATGGTGCAGCTGATGGAGGAGGTGCCGCGCGACCGCATGTTCCACGAGGCGTACCCGTACCACTCCTCAGGCTCGTCCTACATGCGGACCCACTTCGAAGAGATGGCGAAGCGCCTACTCACCGCAGAACTGACCGGCGACGATCCGTTCGTGGTCGAGCTGGGCTGCAACGACGGTGTGATGCTCAAGGCGGTCGCCGAGGCCGGCGTGCGTCACCTGGGAGTCGAGCCCTCCGGCGGCGTGGCGGATCTGGCCACGGCCAGAGGAATTCGGGTCCGAAAGTCTTTCTTCGAGGAGACGACGGCCAAAGACATCCGGACGACCGATGGCCCGGCCGACGTCATCTACGCGGCCAACACCCTGTGCCACATCCCGTACATGGCCTCGATCCTCAACGGCGTGACCGCTCTGTTGGCACCGAACGGCATCTTCGTCTTTGAGGACCCCTACCTCGGCGACATCGTCGAGCGCAGTTCGTTCGACCAGATCTACGACGAGCACTTCTTCTTCTTCAGCGCCACGTCGGTGCAGGCGATGGCCGCCCGCCACGGACTGGAGCTGGTCGACGTCGAGCGCCTGCCGGTGCATGGCGGCGAGGTTCGTTACACCCTGGCCCGAGCCGGGGCCCGACAGGCGAGCCCGGCGGTCGCCGCGCTGGTCGCGGAAGAGGCCGGGCGCAGGCTCGCCGACCACGCGACGCTCGAGGCGTTCGGCACCAGCGTCAGCCAGATCCGCGATGACCTGGTGGCGTTGCTGCGGCGACTCCGGGCCGAGGGCAAGCGGGTCGTCGGTTACGGCGCCACCGCGAAGAGCGCGACCGTGAACAACTTCTGCGGCATCGGCCCCGACCTGGTCGAGTTCGTCTGCGACAACACGCCACTCAAGCAGGGGCGGGTGACGCCTGGCATGCACATCCCGGTGCGCCCGCCGGCTGACTTCGCCGCCGCGTACCCGGACTACGCGCTGCTGTACGCGTGGAACCACGCCGAGGAGATCATGGCCAACGAACAGTCCTTCCGCGAGGTGGGCGGCCAGTGGATCCTCTACGTGCCGACGGTTCGGATCGTCTGATGGGCGCCTCCGCGAGCGTCTTCAACGCCACCGTCGCCGGGTTCGCCATCGCCTCCGCCTGGGAGTCCGGCTTTCTCGAGGCACTGCGCGACGAGAGCCCGCTGGACATCACCGACTTCGCCGCGAAGCACGACCTGCACACCCAGTCGGTGCGGGGGATGGTAAGCGCCCTGGCCTCGGTGGACGTCGTCGTGCGGGCCCACGACACCGTCCACGTCGGGCCGTCGTTCGACGAGGTCTACCGGGACAAGGCGTTCTTCCACTGGCTGACGATCGGTTGCGCGGAGCTGTTCGCCGACATGCCGAACATCCTGCGCAACGAGAACCGGGCGGGAACCTTCTACCGACGCAACGCGGCGGCGATCGGGTACGCCTGCCGGGACATCAACCTGCATTCCTTCGACCCGGTGTTCTGGTCGGCTATGGAAGGCCTGGACTTCGCCTTCCACAGCGTCGCCGACCTGGGCTGCGGCACCGGCGGCCGGTTGGCGCAGATCGCCGCCCGCTATCCCGGTGTCACCGGCGTCGGCATCGACATCGCACCGTCTGCACTGCGGGACGCGGCGTCGTACCTGGACGTCGCCGGCTTTGGCGACCGGTTCTCCTTCGTGCAGGGCGACGCCCGCGCTCTGGCGCCGGACCCCAGATTCGCCGAGGTGGAGGTCCTCACCTGCTTCATGATGGGCCACGACTTCTGGCCCCGCGACGAATGCGTGGCCTCGCTGCGCCGGATCCGGGAGGCGTTCCCGAATGCGCGCCGGCTCCTGCTCGGCGACACCGCCCGCACGGTTGGCATCCCGGATCGTGACAAGCCGGTGTTCACTCTCGCCTTCGAGACCGCCCACGACCTGATGGGTGTCTACCTGCCGACCCTCGCCGAGTGGGAGGGCGTCTTCGTGGACAGCGGGTGGACGTGTCACGCCGTGCGGCCGGTATCGGTGCCCGCCGACTCCTTTCTGTATGAGCTGGCCTGAAAACCGTCACGACCCTGAGGAGTGCGCAACATGATTCGATCCGTGATCATCGTGGGCGGTGGGACCGCCGGCTGGATGACGGCAAGCTATCTCAAGGCCGCCTTTGCCGATCGGCTCGACGTGACGTTGGTCGAATCGGCGCAGGTGTCACGGATCGGAGTCGGCGAGGCAACCTTCAGCACCGTTCGCCACTTTTTCGACTACCTGGGCCTGGACGAGGTGGACTGGCTGCCCAAGTGCGCGGGCGGCTACAAGCTCGGCATCCGGTTCGAGAACTGGCGCAAGCCGGAGGAGCACTTCTACCACCCGTTCGAGCGACTGCGGACGGTCCACGGATTCTCGCTCGCCGACTGGTGGCTGGAGCTCGGCGACCACAGCCAAACCTTCGACCGGGCCTGCTTCATCACCACGGCACTGTGCGACGCGAAGCGGTCACCACGGATGCTTGACGGCTCTCTGTTCGTCTCCGGCCTGGACAGTTCACTCGGGCGCTCCACTCTCGAGGAGCAACGCGCGCAGTTCCCCTACGCCTACCACTTCGACGCCGACGAGGTGGCCAGGTATCTGGCCGGGTACGCCACCGCCCGCGGGGTCAGGCACGTGGTCGACAACGTGGACCGCGTCGACCAGGACGAGCGCGGTTGGATTTCCGCGGTCCGCACCGCAGAGCACGGCGACCTGACCGGTGACCTCTTCATCGACTGCACCGGCTTCCGTGGGCTGCTCATCAACCAGACGCTCGGCACGGCGTTCCAGTCCTTCGAGGACGTGTTGCCCAACAACCGGGCGGTCGCGCTGCGGGTCCCGCGCGAGGATTCCACCGAGATGAGCCCGTACACCACCGCGACCGCGATGAACTCGGGCTGGATGTGGACGATCCCGCTGTTCCGCCGGAACGGCAACGGCTACGTCTACTCCGACCAGTTCATCAGCCCGGAAGAGGCCGAGCGGGAGCTACGCAACACGATCGCCCCGGGCCGGGACGACCTGCCGGCCAACCACATCCGGATGCGAATCGGCCGCAACACCGACTCGTGGGTAAAGAACTGCGTGGCCATCGGGCTGTCCAGCGCCTTTGTCGAGCCGTTGGAGTCCACCGGCATCTTCTTCATCCAGCATGCGATCGAGCAGTTGGTGAAGCACTTCCCGGACGAGCGCTTCGACCCGGTGACCATCGCGGCGTACAACACGCGGGTGGCGCGTGCGGTCGACGGGGTCAAGGAGTTCCTCGTCCTGCACTACAAGTCGGCGAAGCGGGACGACACCCCGTACTGGAAGGAGGCCAAGACACGGGCGATGCCACCGGGGCTGGCCGAGAAGTTCCAGTTGTCCGAGTCCCGGCTGCTGGACGAGGACACCATCTATCCCTACTACCACGGGTTCGAGAGCTACTCGTGGAACGCGATGAACCTGGGCCTGGGGCATCAGCCGCGCACCGCGAACCCGGCGCTGCGCCACATCGACCCGGCCAACGCGATCGCCGAGTTCGACCGGCTCAGAGCCGAGGCCGACGAGATGGTGGCCGCACTGCCCAGTTGCTACGAGTACCTGGCCAGCATCAACCGATAAGGGAGGCGAACCGGGTGACCACCACCGGAGCAACGGCCCGGACACCGGCATCGGTGCCGGGCAGACCGACCCCGGAGGCATTCCGGGGCTTCATGAGCGCGTACTTCACCGGTGTCGCGGTGGTCACCTCCGTCGACGCCGAGGGAAGGCCACACGGCTTGACCTGCAACTCGCTGACCAGCGTCACGCTCGATCCACCGACGCTGCTGGTTTGTCTCGGTGAGCACAGCGGCACGTTGGGGGCGGTGCGCGACCGGGCCGGTTTCCTGGTGAACCTGCTGCACGAGGGTGGCCGCGGCGCGGCGGAGCTGTTCGCCTCCCGCGCGGCGGACCGGTTCGACCGGGTCGGCTGGCGGGAGAACCGCTCGGGTGGTCTGCCGTGGCTGGTCGACGACGCGTATGCGATGGCCGAGTGCACGGTGGCCGACGTGAAGATCGTCGGCGACCACGCCGTCGTCTTCGGAGAGGTCGTGGCGGTGCAGACGACGCGGGGCAACCCGCTGCTCTACGGACGACACACGTTCTCCAACCGCACTCTGCGTGACACCGGAGCCGCAGGCCACCCGCTGATCGAGGAAAGGACGGGATCCTGATGAAAGGCATCGTGCTGGCCGGCGGCAGCGGGACTCGGATGTACCCGCTCACGCTGGCGACCTCCAAGCAGTTGCTCGCCATCTATGACAAGCCGATGGTGTACTACCCGATGTCCGTGCTGATGCTGGCCGGCATCCGGGAGATCATGGTGATCTCCACTCCAACCAGCGTGCCGCCGCTACGGGCGCTGCTCGGCGACGGCTCCCGGCTGGGGCTGGATATCAGCTACGCCGTGCAGGCCGAGCCACGCGGAATCGCCGAGGCCTTCATCATCGGAGCCGATCACATCGGCGACGGCAATTCCGCGCTGATCCTCGGTGACAACGTCTTCCACGGCGCCGGATTCCCCCAGCTGCTGCGGACCTCCCGAGAAGAGTTGGACGGCTGCACGTTGTTCGGCTATCCGGTCGCCGACCCCGAGCGGTACGGCGTCGGCGAGGTCGACGCGCGCGGTGCGCTCGTGTCGCTGGAGGAGAAGCCGGCCATGCCCCGGTCGGACAACGCGATCACCGGCCTGTACTTCTATGACAACGACGTCATCGAGATCGCCAAGGACCTGACGCCGTCCCCGCGCGGTGAGCTGGAGATCACCGATGTCAACCAGGTGTACCTAAAACAGGGGCGGGCGAACCTTGTCCGGCTCGGCCGTGGGTTCACCTGGCTGGACACCGGTACCCACGACTCGCTGCTGGCCGCCAACCAGTACGTGCAGGTGATCGAGAAGCGTCAGGGTGTCCGGGTGGCCTGCCTGGAGGAGATCGCCCTGCGGATGGGCTACATCGACTCGGAGAGCTGCCACGAGATCGGCGCCGAGATGAGCAGCTCCGACTACGGCAAGTATCTGATGGAACTCGCCCAGACGGCCGGTTGAGAGGCGACATGGCTTATCGCGAGCGAACTCCCGAGGAACTGCTGGCCCTCGGTCTGACGGCGCCGGAGGTGACCGAACAGGCCTGGACGGTTCACTGGGGCAAGGCGGAGGCGGACCCGGAGGAACTGTTCCACCGGACCGTGCCGGCCACGGTCGACTTCCACACCTCCGGCAGCACCGGCCCTCGGGTGTGTTGGCGGCGCACTCGGGAGAACGTGTGGCTGGAGGCTGGCATGCTGGCCGGGTTCGTCGCGCCCGAGCGACCCGAGGCGCTGCTGTCGTGCGTGCCGCCAGTGCACCTCTACGGTGCGCTGGCCAGCGTGCTGATCCCGGCGCACCTGCGGGTGCCGGCCTGGTTCCGGCCCTCGTTCTATGGCGCGATGCCGGAGCTGGAGCAGCGCCGGCTGGTGGTCGTCGCCACTCCGTGGATCTTCACGCTGCTGCTCGAGAACATGGCCTGGGTACGCAGGCAGGAACACCTGACGGTGTTGCACGGCGGGGCGATGCTCCCATCGACCGCCGGCGACTTCCTGGACCAGGCCGGGCCGGAGCGGGCGTTGATCGTGGAGGTGCTCGGCTCCACCGAGGCCGGTGGCATCGCCACCCGGCGGTGGCGGACCGGCAGCCCTCCGCCGTGGACGCTGTTCCCGGACGTCTCGTACGCCGATTCCGGGCCGGTCGCGGTGGATGAGGACGGCGAGTCCCAGCTCGTGGTGCGTGGTCCGCGGTTGGCGTTCGCTCCGGGCCAACCGGCCCCGCTCGAGTGGACCTCCGACGACTACGTCCGGCGCCTCGACGACCGCACGTTCGCCTTCGCCGGGCGGCGAAACCGGCTGGTCAAGGTCAACGGTCGTCGGATCAGCCTGGACGAGGCCGAACTCGTCCTGCGAGCCAGCGTGGACTGCGCCGACCTGGCGTTGCTTCCGGTGACGCACCACATGATCGGTGAGCACGTCGACCTGCTGGTCGTGCTGCGGCCAGGCACGAGGGCGGCCGAAATCGGGCTGGTCGACGGCATCGCCCGGATCGGGCTGCGGCCGCGCAAGGTTCACTTCGTGCCCCGTATCGAACGGTCCGACACCGGCAAGCTCCGCCGGGTTCAGCCGGCACTCACCTCCGGACCAGGCACCCCCCATCGACCAGACGCAGAGGAAGTATCGTGAGTATCGACTACGCCCCGCCGACGACCGTCGCGGGGACGTCCGGCACCAGCTACCTGGCCGAGGTGGTACGCAACGCCGCCTGGGACGTCGCCCTGGAACCCTGTTCCGAGCGGAATCGCGCGGCGATGGAGCACAGCACCTCCGTCATCGACGCCCATCTGGCCGCGGATGAGCCCATCTACGGCCTCACCCAGGGCTTCGGCCCGTTGGTGCTCTACTCCGCGGAGTCGGAGATGGAGCAGGGCAGCTCGCTCATCTCGCACCTGGGCACAGGACAGGGCCACCCACTCGCCCCGGACGTCGCCCGGCTCGTGCTGTATCTGCGGCTGACCAGCATGCGCCGTGGGTACTCCTCGGTGTCGCCGCGGTTCTGGCAGCGGCTCGCCGATCTCTACAACGGCGGGTTCACCCCGTTGATCCCGCGTGACGGCACGGTCAGCGCGAGCGGTGACCTCCAGCCGTTGGCACACGCGGCGCTGTCATTCACCGGTCTCGGCGAGGCATGGCTGCGCACCGAGGACGGCGGTTGGACCGCCCGCCCGGCGACCGAGGCGCTCGCAGCGCTCGGCGCGGCCCCGTTCCAGTGGCCGGTCCGGGAGGCGCTCGCGTTTGTCAACGGCACCGGGGTCGGCCTGGCGGTTTCGATCCTCAACCAGCAGTCGGCGGTTCGGCTGGTCCGCGCCGCGTCGGTGCTCACCGGTCGGATCGCCGCCCTGCTGCATGCCAACCCGGAGCACTACGAAGACGGCATCGCCCTGGCCCGAAACCAGACCGGTCAGCTCACCACGGCGCGTTGGATCCGTCGCGAGCTGCCCGCCGGCCTGACCCGCGACCCACGCCGGCCACTGCAGGAGCCCTACAGCTTGCGTTGTGCCCCCCAGGTGCTCGGGGCGGTGCTCGACCAGCTCGATGGTGCCGGCGACATCCTCGCCCGGGAGGCAAGCGGCTCCACCGACAATCCGATCACCTTCGCCGATCGGGTACTGCACGGCGGCAACTTCCACGCGATGCCGGTCGGCCTGGCCTCGGACCAGATCGGCCTGGCCATGCACATGGTCGCTTACCTCGCCGAGCGGCAGCTGAACCTGTTGCTCAGTCCGGCCACCAATGGCGACCTGCCGATGATGCTGACCCCGCGCGCGGGCCGGGGCTGCGGCCTGGCGGGTGTGCAGATCAGCACCACGTCCTTCGTGTCCCGGATTCGGCAGATGGTGTACCCGTCGTCGCTGACCACCCTGCCGACGAACGGGTGGAACCAAGACCACGTTCCGATGGCGCTCAACGGCGCGAACGCGGTCTCCGACGCGCTCGAGCTGGGCTGGCTGGCGATCGGCTCGCTGGCGTTGGGCGTGGCGCAGGCGGCCGTGATGATCGACGAGGCGCCGGCACCGACCGGGGTGTGGGCACGACTGGCCGAAATATCCCCGGCTCTGGAAGCCGATCGGCCGATGGCGGCGGAGGTGCGCGCGGCGCGTGACCTCATGTCGGCGTACGCGGCGGAACTGTCCGACGACAACGATGAGGCGGCGAACAGATGAGTGTGGAGCAACATCTGAGGGCGCAGGTCAACCAGTTCCTGGCACCGGCCACCGACGAGGCCGGGGACGCGGCGGCAGACGACCGGCCAGAGGGCTTCCCCTACGAGCCGCCGACGCCGGCGAGGGTCGCCGAGTTCTTCGACCGGTACAACTCGATGATCTGCGGGTTCTTCGGCGGCAATATGCACCAGGGCTATTGGGACGGGCCGTCAGACACCAGCAGCATGCTGAAGGCCAGCAACAGGATGACCGATGTCTTCATCGATCGGCTCGCCGGAATCGGGCCCGGGGCGCGGATCCTCGACCTGGGCTGCGGCACCGGTCGGCCAGCGGTGCGCATCGCCCGGCGCACCGGCGCGGAGGTCGTCGGCATCTCGATCAGTGGCCGGGACGTGGAGCTGGCCCAGGCGTACGCCGCCGGTGAGGACGACGCGGAGAACGTCACCTTCCAACAGGCGAACGCGCTGGACCTGCCGTTCGAGCCGGGCTCGTTCGACGCGATCGTGGCCATCGACTCGTTCGCGTACTTCGCCGACCGCGGGGAACTGCTGGCCCGGATCAGCCCGCTGCTCAAGCCCGGCGGGCGGATCGTGCTCACCGACGACGTCGCTCGCGGCCCGGAACTGACCGGCCAGGACGAGCAGGACACGTTGTTCATGCTGGCCTGCTGGCGGCAGGCGCCACTGGCGCGAGCCGAGGACTACAGCGGCTTCGCCGTCGCGGCGGGGTTGGAGCTGGTAGAGGTCACCGACATTACTGAGAACACCAAGAACACCCTCGCGCACGCGTACCCGCTGATCCGGGAGCGGACCGACCTGTGGTTCGAGCTGGACACCATCATCAAGGAGTCCACGCCGGCGGACTGGGAGGTCGAGGAGAATCCGACGGACGGCGTGGTGCTGGTGGTCGCGAACCGTCCCGCCTGACGATCCCGCCGAAACGGCCGCCGCATCCGAACGGAGCGGCGGCCGTCGCGCGGCTCAGCGCTGATGCTTGGCGGTCAGCATCTCCAGCAGCGGCACGATGTCGTTCGGGCTGGGCATGTTCAGCATCTCCTGCCGGAGATGCCCGGCGGCGATCGGGAACCGCTCCTCGCGCACCAGCCGCAGCACGCTCTCGCGCACCGCCTCGCCGGTCGCCTCGTCGGCCCGGATCACCAGCGAACCGCCCTGCGCCGTCAGCCCGGCGCAGAACGCCGGACCGTCGAAGTCCCACGGCAGCGCGAGTTGTGGCACGCCGTACCGGGCCGCCGTCAGGACCGTGCCGAAGCCGCCGTGGTTGATGACAGCGGCGCAGCTCGGTGCCAGGGCGTGCAGCGGAACGTAGGAAACCAGCCGGGCATTGTCCGGGATGCGAGCCAGTCGGTGCCGCTCGCTCTCCGGGACGGTCGCTACGAGCTCCACGTTGACGTCCGACAACGCGTCCAACACGTCCTGCAGGTTGATGGCGTATCCGGCTTGGTGGTCCGTCAGGCTCAGCCCCATCGACAGCGCCACCCGAGGTCGGGTCGGTGCGTCCCACAGCCAGCGCGGCACATCGGCTGGGCCGCCGTACGGCACGAACCGGTACGACACGTAGTCCAGGCTCGCCTGCATACGCAGCGACGGCGGCATCTGGTCGAGCGTGAAGTGCCCGGTCACCATGTCTTCGGTGAACTCGCCGCCGTACTTGTTGGCGTAGCCGCCGAGCCAGTGCGCGAGGGGGTCGAATCGGGTCTCGTCGCCCTCCGGCTGCTGTGCCTGCAACCGCAGGAACCGATCACGAGTCACTCCGAACACGTCCGCGCTCCATAGGAGCCGGGCATGGGCGGCGCCGACCGCCTTCGCCGCGATCGGCCCGGCGAAACACATCGGCTCCCAGATCACCAGGTCCGGCCGCCAACGGCGGGCGTACTCGACGAGTGCCGCGATCATCGGGAACGATCCGGGCTTGTGCCAGGTGTGCAGGGCCTCGGCGTATCCGTGCATCAGGTGGTCCCAGGTCGCCAGGGACGGGTCGTCGACGACGTCGTACGGCTTGGGCAGCCCGTACGCAGGGTCCCACGTCCAGCCCGGGTTGAACGGGTCGCGGGCCAGCTCCTTCCACAGGTCCACGTCGCGTCCGAGCGGAACGGCGGTGAGGCCGGCCTGCTTGACGATGTCGGCGTACGCGGGCTGCACGGCGAAGCGCACCTCGTGCCCGGCGGTGCGCAGCGCCCAGGCCAGGGGTGCCATCGCCAACAAGTGCGACTTCTCCGGGTTCGCCGCGAACAGCACCCGCATCGGCTCCATCACCGGGCTCCGCAATGCGTCTCGACGATGGCCTCGATCTGGTCGGCCACCTCGGTCGGGGACGGCATACCCAGCATCTCCTCGCGTAGGGCGGCGGTGCCGACGGTCAGCGCGTCTTCGTCGAAGATGCGTGTGATCCGCTGTCGGAGCATCGTGCCGTCGGCCTGGCTGGCATGGATCGCGAACCCGGCTCCGACCGCGGCGACCCGCTGGGCGAGCGCCGGGCCGTCGTCGTCCCACGGCACGACAATCTGCGGGACGCCGTGGAGCGCAGTGGTCGCCAGGGTGCCGAAGCCACCGTGGTGGACGACGACCGCGCACGTCGGCACCAGCGCCGCCAACGGAACATAAGGCACCATCCGCACGTTGTCCGGCACCCACTCAAGTTCGCGTTGCGCCGCCTCGGGGACGGTCGCGACCACCTCGATGTCGAGTCGGCTCAGCTCCTTGAAGACGTCGTGCAACTCCATCGAGTACATCATCCCCAGCTGGGCGTGGCTGATGCCCATCGTGAACGCGACCCTGGGCTTCTCCGGCCGCGTCCACAACCACTTCGGAATCACCGCCGGGCCGCCGTACGGGACGAACCGCAGCGGTTCGTACTTCAGGCCGGCGGCCCCGGAGTGTAGCGCCGACGGCAGCAGGGTGAACGTGAACTGCCCGGTCGCCAGGGTTTCCGAGTACCTGACGCCGTACCGCTCGCCGTACCGGGTGAGCATCTCGGCGAGCGGGTCAGAGCCGGGGGGTTGTTCCTGGGCGTGAAGGCGCAGGAAGTGCTCGCGGGTAATGGCCAGCGAGTCGATGCCGAACACCAGGCGCGCGTGAGCGGCACCGCACGCCTCGGCCGCGATCGGTCCGGCGTAGGTCAGTGGCTCCCAGATCACCAGGTCCGGCTTCCACTGCCGGCAGTAGTTGACCAGTCCACGCAACATCGGCGTGGTGCTGACCTGGTGCCAGCGCTCGACCTGGGTCTCGTAGCCGTCGCGGAGGTAGGACATAGTTACCGTCTCCGGCCGCCAGTCCGCGGTGTCGTACGGGATCGGCATGCCGTTGATGCCAGAGCTGATCCACCGGTCGTCGGTGCTCATCAGCTGCCACAGGTCCCGCTCCGAGCCGATCGGCACTGCGGTGAGCCCCGCCTGGGTGACGTGGTCGACGAAGTGCGGCTGAACCGCGACCTGGACCTCGTGCCCGGCGGTGCGCAGGGCCCAGGCCAGCGGCACCATCATCAGCAGGTGCGCCTTCTCCGGGTAGGTGGTGAACAGGACTCTCACGTCGGTCAGCCCTTTCCGGTGTACTGCTGGGTGAGCTCCTCCAGGCGCGGCACCAGGTCGTTCGGTGTCGGCTGCGCCAGCACCTCGGTGCGCAGGGAATCGGCGCCGGCCCGGAGCGACGGTTCGTGCAGTAGCCGCAGCACGTTCTCCCGGATCGTCTGTCCGGTCGCCTTGGTGGCGTGGGTGTTCAGCCCCGCCCCGCGAACGGCGACCCGCTCCGACAATGCGGGCTGGTCGACGTCCCACGGCACCGTGTGCTGCGGCACGCCGTACAGCGCGCTGCTGGCCAGAGTGCCGACGCCGGCATGGTGGATGACGACCGAGCAGGTGGGCAACAGCGCCTGGAGCGGCACGTAGGAGACCAGGCGGGTGTTGTCCGGTACCGACCGCAGCCGGGCCTGTTCCGAGTCGGCGATGGTGGCGACGAGTTCGATGTCGAGGTCGGCGAGGGAGTCCAGGACGTCCTGCACGCTGACCGCGTATCCGGCCGCGCGTTCGGTGGCGGTCAGACCCATGGTCAGCGCGACGCGTGGCTTCCGCGGCGGCTCCCACAGCCAGCGGGGGACCACGGCCGGACCGCCGTAGGGAACGTAACGCAGATATTCGATGTGCAGGTCTGCGTTGATGGCCAGCGATGGCGGCAGCTGATTGATCGTGAAGTGACCAGTCATCATGTCCTCGGAGAACTGTCCGCCGTACTTCTCGGCGTAGCGCCCGAGCCAGTTGGCCATCGGGTCGTCACGGTCGTCGGGTGACCGCTGCGCGTTGAGTCGTAAGAAGTGATCGCGAGTGATCCCGTAGACGTCGGCGCCGATCAGCAGCCGAGCATGCGCCACCCCCAGCGCCTTGGCCGCGATGCCGCCGGCGTACGTCAGCGGCTCCCAGATGATCAGATCCGGTTGCCAGTGCCCGGCGAACTCGACCAGCCCGGTCACCAACGGCACGTTGCTGGTCTTGTGCCAGCGGATCGCCTGCCCCTGGTATCCGCTGTGCAGATACTCCCAGGAGATGTCCGCGGGATCCCGTTCGGCCGCGTCGTAGGGCGTGGGCCAGCCGGTGTCCTCGGGGCCGAGCCAGTCCCCGACCCGGTGCATGAAGTCCCACAGGTCGTGGTTGGTGCCGACCGGTACCGCGGTCAGCCCGGCCTGGGTGACGACGTCGGCGAACTTCGGCTGCACCGCGACGCGTACGTCGTGCCCGGCCGTGCGCAGGGCCCACGCCAGCGGCGCCTGGAGCATGAAGTGGGTCTTCTCGGGATACGTGGTGAAGAGGACCTTCATCGGGCTCGACCGTCCGTGCGGTACTTGGTGGTGAGCTGCTCCAGTTGCGGGACGAGTTGGTTCGGGCTCGGCAGGGCGAGGGTCTCGTCGCGCAGCCGGGCGGCGCCGGCCTTGAACGTCGGCTCGTGCAGCAGCCGCAACACCGCCGTGCGGACCGCGTCGCCGGTGGCCTGGCCGGTGGCCATGTCCAGCCCCGCACCCATCCGGCTCAGCAGCCTGCCGTAGATCGGCTGGTCATAGTGGTAGTGCAGGGTGAGGTGCGGCACCGGATGCCGGGCGGTCGCTGCGAGGGTGGCCGCGCCGCCATGGTGGATGACCACCGAGCAGGTCGGCACGAACGCGTGCCACGGCACGAACGGGATCAGGCGTACGTTGTCCGGCACCGCGCCGAGGCCCTGCCGCTCGCTGTCGGCCACCGTCGCGACCACCTCGATGTCGAGGCCGGACAACGCCTGAAGCACCTCGGATACCGAAATGGTGTATCCGTCATAGACCTCGGTCGCGCTGAGCCCCATGGTCAGGGCGATCCGCGGGCGTTCCGGGGGCGCCCACAACCACCTGGGAACGACGGCGGGACCGCCGTAGGAGATGAACTGCATCCGCACGTACTCCAGCCCGGGAGCGTCCACCGCCAGACTCGCCGGAAACTGGTCGATCGTGAAGTGTCCGGTGAGCATGTCGTCGGAGTACTCGTAGCCGTACTTCCGGCCGTAGGCGGCCATCCAGTCGGCGACGGGATCGCTGCGCTCACCCTCGGGCTGCTCGTCGCGTAGTCGGGTGTAGAGCTGGCGGACTCCGCCGTAGACGTCGACACCGAAGAGCAGCCGGGCGTGCGCGGCGCCGCACGCCTTCGCGGCGATCGGCGCGGCCAGCGTCAGCGGGTCCCAGATCACCAGGTCCGGCTGCCAGCGCTGAGCGAACTCCACCAGGTCGGCGATGATCGGGAAGTTGCCGTACCGGTGCCACCACTTGTCGGTGGCCGCCATCCCCGGCTTGAGGTACTCCCAGTTCTGCTTCGACGGATCGTCGAACGCGTCGTAGGGAACGGGGATGCCGGCCCGGTGCTCCTTGTCGGGGGTCAGGTCGCGGTCATGGCCGACCGGGACCGCGGTCAGGCCCGCCTGGGTGATCACGCCGGCGAACTGCGGCTGACTGGCGAACCGGACCTCGTGACCGGCGGTCCGCATCGCCCAGGCCAACGGGACCATGTACATGAAGATCGTCTTGGACGGGTTCACGGCGAAGAGGACGCGCACGATGCCTTCTCTCTCGTACTCGTGGTCAGGTGCCTGCGGTGCGGTGCTTCGCGGTCAGCTCCTCCAGCTGCCCCACCAACTCGTTCGGGCTCGGCATCGCCTTCATCTCGGCGCGCAAGGCGCACGCACGGTCGGCGAAGACCTCCTCGGACAGCAGCCGTTGCAACTGCCCGCGGACGGCCTCGCCGGTGGCCAGGTTCGCCGGGACGGTGAGGCTTCCGCCCTGCGCGGCGGCGCGGCGGGCCAGCTCCGGCTCGTCGAAGTCCCACGGCACGGTCAGCTGGGGAACCGCGTTCGCCGCGGTGGTCAGGAACGTGCCCGGCCCGGCGTGATTGATGACGACCGAGCAGGTCGCGGCGAGGTCGTGCAGCGGCGCGAAGGGAATCAGCCGGACATTGTCCGGGACTGCGCCCAGCCGGTCGTGATGTGCCTCGGCGATGGTGGCCACGACCTCGATGTCCAGGTCGGCCAGGGACGCCAGGATGGCCCCCACGTCGGCGGCGTAGCCGGCGAAGCGGTCGGTGGCCGTAACGCCGAGGGTGAGCGCCACCCGAGGAAGGTCCGGCCGCTTCCGCAGCCACGCGGGCAGGGCCGCCCGGCCGTTGTAGGGGATGTAGCGCATCGGCAGGTAGTGCAGGTCGGCGCGCATGCTCAGCGACGGCGGCAGCTGGTCGATGGTGAACTGGCCGGTGACCAGGTCCTCGGTGAACCCGTCGCCGTGACGTCGGGCGTACGGGCCGAGCCACTGCGCCATCGGATCGTGGCGCTCGCCGTCCGGCTGAGCCTCGTTCAACCGCAGATAACGTTCCCGCGCCACGCCGAAGACGTCGATGCTCCAGAGCACCCGGCCGTGCGCCGCTCCGCACGCCTTCGCCGCGATCGCCCCCGCGTACGTGTTCGGCTCCCACAGCACCAGGTCCGGCTGCCAGCCGACCGCGTAGTCCAGCAGGCCGGAGATCATCGGGAAGTTGTCGAGCTTGTACCAGAGCTGGATGTGGTGTTCGTACCCGTCGCGCAAGGCGGCGAAGTCGAGCTCGGCCGGATCGGTGACCGCCGCCCGGAACGGCTCGGGCAGCCCCGGACGCTCCTCCTCGGTCACCTCGGTGTCCAGTTCGGCCATCCGCCAGGTATGCCGGTTACGGCCGACCGGCACCGCGGTCAGCCCGGCCTGGGTGATGTGGTCGGTGAACTCGGGCTGGCTGGCGACCCGGACCTCGTGCCCGGCGGTGCGCAGCGCCCACGCCAGCGGCACCATCGGCTGGAAAATGGGCTTGTCCGGGTACGTGGTGAACAGGATCCGCATGGTGCTCCTCTCGTCCTTGCGGTCCGCGTGCCCTCACGCCGTGGCGCGGTAGGTTGCGGTGAGTTCGGTCAGCACCGGTACCAGCTGGTTCGGTGTCGGCATGGACTCGATCTCGGTGGCCAGGTCCCGAGCTCGGGCGGGGAAGGCGGGCTCGTGCACTAGGCGCAGCAGCTGTTCCCGGACGGCCGCGCCGGTGGCCCGGTCGGCGCGCACGGTGAGGCTGCCGCCCTGCACGGCCGCGCGGCGGGCCAGCTCCGGCTCGTCGAAGTCCCACGGCACGGTCAGCTGCGGCACCCCGTGCCGCGCCGTAGTCAGAAATGTCCCGGGACCAGCGTGGTTGATGACCGCCACGCAGGTGGGGACGAGTGCGTGCAGCGGGACGTAGGAAACCACCCGGGTGTTGGCCGGGACCGCGCGGAGCCGGCTCTGTTCGGACTCAGCGACGGTGGCCACCACCTCGATGTCGAGGTCGGCGAGCGCGTCGAGGATGTCCTGGATGCTCGCGGCGTATCCGGCGAACTGCGCGGTGGCGGTGATGCCGAGGGTGAGCGCCACCCGCGGCCGGGTCGGTGGCGCCGCGAGCCAGCCGGGCACCACCGCAGCGCCGCCGTACGGGGTGTAGCGCATCGACAAGTACGGCAGGTCGGCGCGCATGCTCAGGGCGGGCGGCAGTTGGTCGATGCTGAAGTGCCCGTGCGCCATCTCCTCGGTGAACTCGTCGCCGTACCTGCGGGCGTACCCGCCGAGCCACGCCGCCAGCGGATCCGGGCCCCGCCCGGCGGCCAACCGCAGATACCGTTCCCGCGCCACCGCGAAGACGTCGATGCTCCACAACAGGCGCGCATGGGCGGCACCGCAGGCCGACGCGGCGATCGCTCCCGCGTAGGTCAGTGGCTCCCAGAGCACCAGGTCAGGGCGCCAGTCCAGGGCGAAAGCGACCAGCCCAGCGATCATCGGGAAGTTGTCTACCCGATGCCAGTGCCTGACCCGATAGTCGTACGACTCTCGCATCCGGATGAAGTCTTCGGACCGGGGCTGCTCGACGGCCGTGTCGTACGGTGCGGGCAGCCCGACCCTGGTTTCCTCCAGCATCTCGGCGGTGACCCCGACCCCCTTCAACGCACGGAACAGATTGCGGTCGGCGCCGACGGGCACGGCGGTCAGGCCCGCCTGGGTGATGACGTCGGCGAAGGCCGGCTGGCTGGCGACCCGGACCTCGTGGCCGGCGGTTCGCAGCGCCCACGCCAACGGCACCATCGACTGGAACATGCTCCGGTCCGGATTACAGGTGAACAGGACGCGCACGGCTAACCTCCCGCCGTCACGGTGCCGGCGCGGTGTTTCACCGTCAGCTCCTCCAGCCTCGGCACGATCTCGTTCGGCGTCGGCAGGGCCTCGATCTCGGCGGTCAGCGCGGCTGCCCGCAGGCCGAACGTCGGCTCACCGAGCAGGCGCAGCACGGCGGCGCGCACGCTCTCACCGGTCGCCAAGGTGGTCGGAAGCTCCAGCCCGGCGCCCTGCTCGGCGAGCAGCCGACCGAGGATCGGCTGGTCGGCGTGATGGTGCAGTGCCAGCTGAGGCACCGGGTACAGAGCGGTGGTGGCCAGGGTCGCCGCACCGGCGTGGTTGACGACCACCGAGCAACTCGGCACCAGGGCGTGCCACGGAACGTATGAGACGAGCCGGACGTTGGCCGAAAGGGCGCCGAGGCCGGCCTGCTGATCGGCTGCCACGGTGGCCACCACCTCGACGTCGAGGTCGGCCAGGGCGGCCAACACGTCGGCCATCGAGATCGCGTAGCCGCGGAAGATCTCGGTCGCGCTGACGCCCATGGTCAGTCCGATCCGTGGCCGCTCCGGCGGACGAAACAGCCAGCGGGGGACCACCGCCGGACCCCCGTACGGGACGTATCTGGTGCGCACGTACTCCAGGTCGGCCTCGACCTGCAGACTGCGAGGGAGCTGGTCGATGGTGAAGTGGCCGGTGAAGAGATCCTCGGTGAAGTCGAACCCGTACCGGCGGCCGTAGCCAGCGAACCAGTCCGCGATGGGATCCGCCCGCTCATCTTCCGGCTGGGCGGCGTTCAGCTGACGATAGAGCTGCCGGACTCCGCCGTAGACATCGACGCCGAACAGCAGCCGGGCGTGCGCGGCGCCACAGGACTGGGCCGCTATCGAGCCAGCATAGGACAGAGCGTCCCAGACCACCAGGTCCGGCCGCCAGTGGCGGGCATACTCCACCAACTCGGCGATGATCGGAAAGTTCGCCACCCGGTGGAATCCGGCCGCCGCGCGGGCGATGCCTGGCCGCAGGTACTCCCAGGTCGCCTTGGTCGGATCATCGAATGCGTCGTACGGCTTGAAGTGGCCGACGCGCATCTGGGCCAGCAGATCTGGGCGGTGTGCGGTGATTCGCCACGGGTCGCGGTTGCCGCCGACCGGCACCGCGGTGAGACCGGCCTGGGTGATGGTGTCGGCGAACCAGGGCTGGCTGGCCACGTGCACCTCGTGCCCGGCGGTCCGCAGCGCCCAGGCGGTGGTCACCATGTACTGGAAGATGGTCTTTTCCGGGTTCAGGGCGAACAGCACCCGCATCGCGTCACTCCCCGCAGCTCAGGACGTCCGCGCCGGAGCGCTCTCATGGGCCA
The DNA here is from genome assembly GCF_040642635.1 of Micromonospora sp. NPDC047793. NCBI lineage: Bacteria > Bacillati > Actinomycetota > Actinomycetes > Micromonosporales > Micromonosporaceae > Micromonospora > Micromonospora sp. NPDC047793. The sequence continues at coordinate 67,453 of NZ_JBEYSG010000020.1, forward strand.
GCGCGCGGGCGAGGTTCTCCAAGCCGTCCTGCAGTGCCACCTGCGGCGCCCAACCGCTCGCCCCCTGGAATCGAGCCGGGTCCAGAACGAAGTCGAGCATGTCCGTCGGCATCGAGTGGGTGGCCGGCGGCACGGTGACCACGGGCACTTCAGGCTGGCCGGTTGTCGTCGCCACCACCTTGGCGATCGTCGAGAACAGGTCACCGATGCTGGTCGCCTGCCCGGTCCCGACCAGCCAGTGCCGGCCAACCAGCTCCTCGATGCGGTCGATCGCAGTGACGAACGCGGCGGCGGCGTCGTCCACGCAGAGCAGGTCGCGGGTGACGCTGCCGTCGTGCCACATGGTCAGCGGCTCACCGGCGAAGGCCTTGCGGGTCATGGTCGCCACCACGCCGCGGTCCAGGCCGGTCGGATCGGCGCCCTGGCTGTACAGGGTGGCCAGGCGGAGGGTGGTGCCGCGCAGCAGCCCGTCCGCGGTGACCGACTCGATCAGCCGTTCACCGGCGGTCTTCTGCCGGTCGTAGGCGGTGATCGGCTCGTCCCGCTCGGAGCCGTCGATCCGGTGCGACGGCGGCTTGCCAACCTGGGACATGGATCCGGCGAAGACGACCACGGGTGGCCGGGCCGGCCGTTGTGCCCGGATCGCGGCCACGATGTCGTGCACCAGGCCGAGATTGACCCGTTCGGCCTGTGGATCGGTGGCCGCGGAGCGCCAGGTGCCTGATCCGGTCATGTGCGCCACTAGGTGCACCACCACGTCGGCGCCGGCGATCGCAGCGGCGACCGCACCCTCGTCGGTGAGGTCGAGCGCGCGCACCTCGGTCTCGGCCCGAGCGCCGGCCGGCAGTGCGGTGGGCCGGCGGCCGACGAGCCGTAGCCGCACCGGACGACGCGCGAGGGTACGAGAGACGGCGGTACCGAGTAGCCCGGAGGCGCCGAGCACTGCGATCAATGGTGGCTTCCGTTGGCCTTCCACGGCCGCTCCTCTCAATATTCGTGCGGGTCAGTGACGGGTCAGCAGGACGCCATCGAGATTGGCTTCCTCGATCCATTCCTGCCGCAGGATCTCGAAGCTGTGCAGATCCCACAACCGGCCCCGGAAATAGACGTGTTCGGGCAGGACTGCCCGCTCCGAGTTGTTGCCGGGGCGCACGCCGAAAGATGCGAAGCTGACCTGGGTGGTCTGCACGATGATCTTATCGATGTCGAGGGTCGCGAAAGCGTAATTGATGGAGAGATTGACCGCCTCCGACCCGATTCCGAGGCGAGCGCGCCTGGTGTCGAGGTATACCCCCAGCCTGATGTGTCCGGCCGGGTCGAGAGCGTGCAGCGCGCTGAACCCGAGAACCTCGCCGCTGCTGCGCAGGGCCACGAGGAACGTGGCGTGTGGGCGGGAGTCGGCGTTGGTGGCCCGCCCGGACTGGCGGGACGAGCCGAGCCCGGTCCGCAGCACGTGCTGGTAGAAGTTCGCCCGGTCCGCAGCGGTCGCCGGGTTCAGCACGATCCGTCGAGACATGGTGTACGGGAAGATCACGGTCAGCTCCAGGGTGGGTCGCCGTCCCGCTGGCGGGACGGCCGCAGGCGTTGCGTACAGGTCAGGACGCCCCGCTGATGTCGGCTCGGGTGCCGTTGTGCCGGCTGTAGTCCCAGCTCATCTCGCCGGCGGGGCTCGGCAACAGATCGATCTCGTGCAGCGCCTCGGGGGTGAGCTGCAGGTCGAGCGCGGCGACGTTCTCCTCCAGCCAGCGGCGGTGGCGGGTGCCCGGGATCGGCACGATCCCGTTGCCCTGCGCCAGCGTCCATGCGATCGCCACCTGGGCCGGCGTGTAGCCGAACCGGGCGCCGATCCGCCGGATGCCGTCGACGATCTGCTGGTTGGTGCGTACCGCGTCCGCCTTGAACCGGGGATCACGCAGCCGCGAGTCCTCGGGCACCAGCGCGCTCGGATCCACCCGTCCGGACAGGTAGCCGCGTCCGAGCGGGGCGAACGCGAGGAAGCCCACGTTGTGCTTTTGGCACCACGGGAGGATGTCCTCACGGCTGCTGGGCGCCCACACCGAGAGTTCGTACTGAACGGCCGTGATCGGAAAGAGCGCGTGGACCTGATCCAGTTCCTCGCAGGTGGCGTGGGAGATGCCCAGGCTCCGAACCTTCCCCTCGATGACCAGGTCGGCAAGCGCGCCCCAGGTCTCCGCGAGCGGAACGACCGGGTCGACCCGGTGCAGCTGGTACAGGTCGATCACCTCGACCTGTAGCCGCTGCAGGGATGCCTCACATGCCTTGCGCAGGTACTCCGGCCTGCCGTTGCGGCTGAACTTGCCGTCCGGTCCGGTGACCAGGCCACACTTGGTGGCGATGTGCACCGACTCGCCATATCGACGCAACGTCCGGCCGACCAGCCGTTCGTTGGTGAACGGGCCGTATGCGTCGGCGGTGTCGAAGAGATTGATGCCCAGTTCGACCGCCCGATGGATGACCCTGGCCGACTCTTCGTCGTCACGCTCCGCCGTGCCGTAACCATGGGACATCGAGCTGCAACCGAGACCGATCGCGCTGACCTGAAAACCATCCGCGAGCCTGGTTTCGTGCATTTCCACTCTCAAATCCACCATCTCGGTGACCTAGGTGTCGTCGGGAGTGGATGTTCCCCAAACGAGTGGCGTCGCGCAATAGTTCGGCGGAGTCAGATCACTTTCCCCGTTTGTCTCTTGATGGCTGGTGAGCGAATTCGAGAAAATCGTCGACCACGTGCGGCAGGGCCTCGTGCAGGAACGCCACAGCCTGTGCCGTGCCGATGTCGCGCACCTGGTAAGCCTTCTCGCCGGCCGCCGTCGAGACCTCGATCGTCCGTAGGCCGAGGGCCCGCTGGACGAGCGTCTCGCCCATCATGAAGCCGATGACCGCCCTGCGGTGCAACGCGTTGGTCGTCCGACGGTTCCAACCGGCGCGCATCACCAGGTAGTCGCCCGCCAGCGTGTGGCCCAGGGTGCGCTGGGCGACGACAGCCAGCACGATCGACACCGGCACCAGCCAGGCGAAGATCTCCCACACCCAGTCCGGCAGCGCACCCGTCCGGCCGAGCCAGAAGGTGAACACGGCCAGGAGTCCAGGACCGGTGACCGCCCACCAGAGCCGGCGGACCAGCCCGGAGTCGGGATGCCGTCGTAACGGAGCTTCCAGCGGTTGTACGTCGTCGTTGAGCACCAGGGCGGCGACCCGCTTAGCCTCGCGCAGCGGCACCCGGGGAAGGATCGTGGCGCCGGACTCGCCGCCGGACCATGCCGACAGGCCGGTCGAGATGACCTGGGTTTCGGTCAGCTTCATCCACCGCCAGAACAGTGGTTCGCTCAGGTGGATGCCGCGCAGGCGGGAGTCGTCACGATAGACCTCGCGGGTGTCGAACAGGCCGGTCCTGGTGACCAGGGCCGAGCCGGACTCGGTCTTCGCCCGCAGCAGTTGGAGCTTCCAGTTCTCCTTGACGAAGCCCCAGGCCAGCCCGGCCATGCCGATCACGAACGTGCCACCGACGATGATGACCGCGGACCAGACCGGGCCGACCGCGTCCCAGTCGACGATCCGGCCGACGACGTCGCGCAGGTCGATGTTCACGATCTGCAGAACCCAGAACAAACCCCAGAGCAGCAGGGCGGCGACCAGGAACGCCCAGATGTTGACGACGTTGTAGAAGAACCACCACCACTTGACGCTGGCGATCAACGTTTCCTCGCGCGGTTCCCCGGCCGGCGCGGCTTCCGCCGCTTTCGGCTCGTCCTCGGTGGTCGGCACAACGGGGACCCGATCTTCCTGCGAGGTGGGCCGGCTGCGGTACTGGCGCTGAAGTTCCAGCCGCAGCGCGGTGGCGGCTTCGACGGAGAGCGCGTCGAGCTTGAAGGCCTGCTTCGCCTCACCGGAGGAGACGCCGACCACCCGCAGTCCAGCGATTCGGTGCCGTGGCCTGGCCGTGAAGTCGACGCTGCGGATGCGGTCCCGGGGCACCGACCGGTACTTCTTGGTCAGCCACCCGATCCGCTGCTCGATCCGTTCGTCGGTCACCCGGTACCGCGTCTTCAGCCAGCGCAGCAGGTCCACGATCGCGTTGAGGACGCCGATCGAGGTGGCCACCAGGGCGGGCCAGATGCCGAAGGACCCGGAGTCGAAGTCGACGTCGAAGACCACCCAGACCAGGAAGGTCGGCAGGAACGAGATGACGAACATGGCCAGGTCGACGAAGACCACGCGAATGTCCAGCCGTAGCCAGGGGGTTTCCTCGACTGCCGGGTGCGACGTGTAGTCGAGCTCGTCCTGACCGGTTTCCGCGAGGTCGGTCCGCCCGGCGTCAGGCTGCTCCGAGGTGCTCGGTGGGGACACGGCGCTCACGTGGCGTCCCCCGGGGTCTGCTGGGTGATCGCGGTCAGCCGCTGGGCCACCTCGGCGACCGTCTCGGCGTCCACCCCGGCGATGGTGATGCTGCCCTGCCTGGCGGCCGTGGTCACCTTCAGCGTGGCGAGCCCCATCACCTGGGCCAATGGACCCCGGGTGGTGTCGATGCTCTGGATGCGTGAGATGGGGGTGATCCGCCACTCGCGGGTGAGCCAGCCGCTGAGGGCGTACACGGCCTGGTCGGTGACCTCCCACCGGTGCACCAGGTATCGCCACGACGGCATGATCGTGATGTTCACGAGGTAGATGACGGCGAGGACCCAGAGGATCGGGCCGAGCCACGGCCGCGATGCCTCCCAGAGCCGGTATGTCAGGCCGAGCCCGCCGAGGACCCAGAAGGCGCCGATGACCGCGTGCAGGGTCCAGAGCAGGATCGCCTTCCTCTCGACCCGGTACCGGGGCGGGCGCAGTGTGACGGGGGTCGGTGTGGGCGCTGACCCCGCTTCCGGTACAACCATTTCTGTCATCCCATGATGCTGCATGAAGCCGGCTGCCTGTCGCAACGACCGGTTGACCCCCGACAATTGACGAGAAATTGCCAGCAAATTGTCGCGGTGCGGCAGTCGGCGGCCCCGACGGAAACGTCGGGACCGCCGACTGCCGCGCTCCGGTCTCAGCTGCCGTTCGCTCGTACGGAGCCGGTCTCGAGTTGCACCGTGGCGGCGTGGTCGAGGTTGGCGACGATCCAGGCGAGCAGATCCGTGTCGGCTCGTTCGGCCGCCGCCTGCCAGCGTTGCTTCTGATCAGCGACCAAGTTCATCTGCAACTGGACGATCTCGGCGGGTTGGGTCTTCGCGACACCGCGCCGCTGCTGGATCTGGCGGCGCAGCTGATTGCGTGACCAGCCGTTGAGCTCTGCCTGGGTGAGCATGGCCTCCTGCTCCTGTTCGGGGAGGCCGGCGACCTCCGCATGGTGCTGGAAGCTCAGCCGCTCCCGCCGTCGGTGAGGTGTGAACCGACGGGCGACCCACGCGTAGTTCCGCAGCGTCTGGTAGTCCAGCGAGGTCTCGGCGATGGCGTGACGATAGCGGTCCGGGTAGGCGGACTGGCCGTAGATGAGCCAGTCGCCGAGCCACCAGGCCGACGAGTCGGCAATGACAAATATTTGTTTCCCGAGATTGCGCCATGCCGTTATTGGCATACCCTGAGGAATCGTCAGGTTCGTGCGCTTCGTAGCGGCTCTGCCATTGACCCCCAGCCGGCTGTTGATCGCCCTGGCGTTCGGGTCGTTGCGGCTTCCCTCGGCCGTCAGGCTCTGCTGTGTCGAGCCCGTGTTCGCTGTCGCAGGTCTGACCGTACGATTGCTGATCACACTTACCGCCCCCGCAGTTTGTCGTTCGGACCAAGCAACGCGGATCGTTTCAGCGGGTGCTGGATGATGACTACACAAGATCTAGACGCCGGAGGGGGCCCGTCTCGCCGGCGGGACGGCCGCGCCCGACTGCCCTGCGAGGCCTCCCCGACGGCCCGGTGGCCGGGCTTCGAGAGCAGCGACACGGGGTGGGGTCGGGCGCCGCGCCGCAGCCGTCATACCGGAACCCGGCGGGAGGCGGGCAACCTGCTCGACCGGTGGATTGTCGCATCCCGGGCCGAGCAGAAATTCAATAAGAAGGCGGATCAGCCGGCCCGGCCGCCGCCCACCGGCGGCTCGGCCGGACCCTCCGCAGGCGTGACCGACGGGCTGCTCTCGTGCAGGTCCGCCCGTAGTTGTTCCTCTGCGGTCTCCTCGACCCGGTTCATCGTCGCTCGCAGGATCGGCGGTGCCATCAGCGATGTAACGACCGCGACCAGCACGATGATGGTGTACATCTCGGGCCCTAGCACGCCGAGGCGCAGGCCGACCATGGCGATGATGACCTCGATGACGCCCCGGGCGTTCATTCCGGCGCCGATCGCGAGCCCTTCCCAGTGCGTGAGGCGACTGAGTCGCGCGCCGACGTAGGCGCCCACGAACTTGCCGACGACGGCCACCGCCAGAACGGCCACCCCGGTCAGCAGGACGGCCGGATCCGCCAGCAGCGTAAGGTCCATCCGCAGGCCGGTGGTGGCGAAGAAGACCGGAGCCAGGAAGGACAGCACGGTGGTGCGCAACGGAGCCACTCGCGCCGGCTCCAGCACGCCGCAGCTGCGGATCATGATCCCGCAGACGAATGCCCCGAACACCGCCTCCAGATGCAACGCCTGGGTGCCGGCGGCAGCCAACAGGAACAGCGTGGCCACCAGGGCTACCGTCGTGCCCGCGGCGGCCTGGCTCCGATCGGTCCGGTCGGTGAACCGCAGCGCGACCCGCACCGCCGGGCGCAGCAGGACCGCCGTGACCGCCACCAAGGCGACGGCCCCGAGCGAGACGAGGATCGTCCCGGCGCGCACACCGGTGGTGGCCATTGCCGACACCACCGCCAGCATCATCCAGCCGATGATGTCGTCGATCATGACCGCGGTCAGCGTCAGCTGGCCGACGTTGCGGTGCAACAGCCGCATCTCCATCAGCGTCTTGGCGATGACCGGGATCGCGCTGACGCCCATCGCCACGCCGAGGAACAGCACGAAGGTGCTCCGGTCGGCGGTTTCCGGCACCAGCCAGCCTGGTAGCACGAGACCGGTGAGCACACCGAACCCGAGCGGCACGGCGAAGCCGGCGAAGCTGATCCGTACCGCGGTCAAGCCACGTCTGCGCACCAGGTTCAGATCGAGGTGCGCGCCGGTGAGGCCGACGAGCAGCAGCACACCCACCTGGCCGACGGCATCGAGCAGGTGCAGCTGTGCCGCCTCCGGCCGCAGGAGCCAGGCCATGGCGTCCGGCGACAAGTGCGCCAACAGTGACGGACCGAGGATGATGCCGGCGCTCAACTCGCCGACCAGGGCGGGCATGCCGAGCCGGACGGCGAGCCGACCCAGCGCGAACGCCATCGACATCAGCAGGCCGAGCTGCAACAGCAGCACGAGTAGTGCGTCCGCGCCGATGGGCGCTACGGGTGCCACAGCAGACAACGTCGGGTTCACGGGTCGACCTCCGGGCGGCCTGCGCCGCGGGGCAGCATGTCCCGCGACGATCACGATCGGCATGAGCGGCGACGATTGTCGGGGAGCCGGTTCCCGGCCACAACGAACCTTCAGCGGCCACCCGCCGACGCCGTCCGGCTGATTAACATGCGCGCCATGACGAGAATGCTGGTCACCGGCGGTGCCGGATTTATCGGCGCGAACTTCGTGCACCACACCATCCGGAACCACCCGGACCACCGGCTGACGGTCCTCGACGCGTTGACCTACGCGGGGGATCGCAACAGCCTGAACCCGGTTTCCGACCGGGTTCGATTCGTACACGGCGACATCTGTGACGCCGAGCTCGTCGACCGGCTCATCGCTGACACCGACGTCGTGGTGCACTTCGCAGCCGAGTCGCACGTGGACAACTCGTTGCACGATCCGGAGCCGTTCGTCCGCACCAACGTGCTGGGTACGTTTGTGATCCTGGAGGCGGTACGGCGGCACGGCGCGCGGCTGCACCACATCTCGACCGACGAGGTGTTCGGGGACCTGGCGCTGGATTCGGCCGACCGGTTCACCGAGGAAACCCGTTACGACGCGTCGAGCCCGTACTCGGCGACCAAGGCCTCGTCGGACATGCTGGTTCGGGCGTGGGTCCGGTCCTACGGCGTGCGGGCCACGCTCTCCAACTGCGCCAACAACTACGGCCCGTTCCAGCACGTGGAGAAGTTCATCCCACGACAGGTGACGAACGTGCTGGTCGGCGCCCGGCCGAAGCTGTACGGCGCGGGCGTCAACGTGCGGGAGTGGACGCACGTCGAGGACCACAACCGGGCGGTGCACTTCATCCTGGACCGGGGCCGGATCGGCGACACGTACCTGATCGGCTCCGGCGACGAGCGCAGCAACCGGGAGATCCTGGAACTGGTACTGGACCTGATGGGCCAACGGTTGGACGCCTACGACCACGTTGCCGATCGCCCCGGCCACGACCTCAGGTACTCCAACGACAGCACCAAGCTGCGCACCGAACTCGGCTGGCTCCCGGAATACAAGGACTTCGCCGCCGGACTGTCCGCGACCATCGACTGGTACCGGACGAACGAGTGGTGGTGGAAGCCGCAGAAGGAGCGGACCGAGGCCCGTTACGAGAAGCTCGGGCGCTGACGGTCTCGTCCGGACTGGTCGGCTGGGGTACTTTCCGAGCTCGCCGGGCACGAACCCGGTGTGCCCGGGACGAACTCGCCCGTAGCCAGACGAGGAGTCACGATGACGATCACGTCCACCGCACCCACCGGCTCCCGAAACGACATCCGGCCGATGACCGGCGACGAGTACCTGCAGTCCGTCCGGGACGGGCGTGAGGTCTACGTCTACGGCGAGCGGGTCCGGGACGTGACGACGCACCCGGCCTTCCGCAACAGCGCCCGGTCGATCGCCGCGCTGTACGACGCGCTACACGACCCGACCGCGGAGGGCGTACTGCGGGTGCCGACCGACACCGGCAACGGCGGTTTCACCCACCCGTTCTTCACCACGGCGAGGTCGTCGGATGATCTGCTCGCGGCGAGGCGGGCCATCGTCGGTTGGCAACGGCTGGTGTACGGCTGGATGGGCCGGACCCCGGACTACAAGGCGGCCTTCTTCGGGACCCTCTCGGCGAACGCGGACCTGTACGGCGACTACAAGGGCAACGCTCAGCGCTGGTATCGCGAGGCGCAGGAGCGGGTCCTCTTCTTCAACCACGCCATCGCGCACCCGCCGGTGGACCGGGACCGGCCGGCGGACCGCACTGCTGACGTCTGTGTGCACGTCGAGGAGGAAACCGACAACGGCCTGATCGTCAGTGGCGCGAAGGTGGTGGCGACGGGCTCGGCGTTGACCAACGCGAATCTGGTCGCGCACTTCGGGCTGCCGCTGCGGGACAAGCGTTTCGGGTTGGTCTTCACGGTCCCGATGGATACGCCGGGGCTCAAGCTGCTGTGCCGGACCTCGTACGAGCTGGCCGCCGCGACTCTGAGCACCCCCTTCGACTATCCGCTGTCCAGCCGGATGGACGAGAACGACGCCATCATGGTGTTCGACCGTGTCCTGGTGCCGTGGGAGAACGTCTTCTCCTACGATGCGGCGTCCGCGAACGCGTTCGCCACGAAGTCCGGCTTCGTCGAGCGGTTCACGTTCCACGGCTGTGCCCGGCTGGCGGTAAAGCTGGACTTCATCGCCGGCTGTGTGCTGAAGGCGGTGGAGACGACCGGCTCCGGCACGTTCCGTGGAGTGCAGGCACAGGTTGGCGAGATCCTGAACTGGCGCGACATGTTCTGGGGGCTCTCGGACGCAATGGCGAAATCACCCACGCCGTGGGTGGGCGGTGCGGTGCAGCCGAACCTCAACTACGGCTTGGCGTACCGGACGTTCATGGGCGTGGGCTATCCGCGCATCCGCGAGATCATCCAGCAGACCCTGGGTAGCGCGTTGATCTATCTGAACTCGCATGCCGACGACTGGAAGCACCCGGACGTCCGGCCGTACCTGGACCGCTATCTGCGCGGCTCCCGTGGAGTGCAGGCGATCGACCGGGTGAAGCTGCTCAAGTTGCTCTGGGACGCGATCGGCACCGAGTTCGGTGCCCGGCACGAGCTGTACGAGCGCAACTACGGCGGTGACCACGAGGGTATCCGGGTCCAGACGCTGCAGGCGTACCAGGCGAACGGTCAGGCCGACGCGCTTAAGGGGTTCGCCGATCAGTGCATGTCGGAGTACGACCTGGACGGCTGGACCCGGCCCGACCTGATCAATCCGAGATGAGCGGCGTCCGTGGGGGCAGGGGCGGCACCGCCGTCGTGCGGTGACCACCGCAACGGGTCAGCCTCTGGCCTCGTAGACCAAGATCGCGACCTGAACCCGGTTCGTGCACTCCAGCTTGGCCAGGATGCGCGACACGTATGCCTTCACCGTGGTGAGGCTCATGTAGAGCATGGCGCTGATCTCCGCATTCGACCGGCCGGCGCCGATCGCTTCGGCGACCTCGCGCTCACGCTCGTTCAGCCGGGCCAGCGCGGCCCGGGCGTACGCCGTGCGGTCGTTGATGCGCCCGGTGTCGACATCGGCACGCACCACGTGGTCGATCAGTCGCTTGATGACCGTCGGGGACAGCATCGACTCCCCTACGGCAACCCGGCGTACCGAGTCAATGATCTCCAGAGGGGGAGTGTCCTTCAGGAGGAACCCGCTGGCACCGGCGCGCAGTGCCCGCAGGATGTGCTCGTCGGTGTCGAAGGTAGTGATCACGACTACGGCGATGTGAGCGTCGGATGCCCGCAACGCCTCGGTCGCCGACAGGCCATCCATGCCGGACATGCGGATGTCCATCAGCACCACATCGGGGGCCAACCTGCTGACCGCCTCGAGCGCCTGCCTGCCGTCACCGGCCTCGCCGACCACCTCCATGTCGCCGCTGGCGCTGAGTACCAACGACAGTCCCACCCGCACCAGCGGGTCGTCGTCCACGACCAGCACCCGGATCATTTCTGCCACGGCAGCCACACTTCCAGACGGAACAACAGGGCTCCCGACTGGTCGGGCCGGACGCCGTGCCGGGATCGTCCGCCGGCGAGAACAACCCGCTCGGCGAGCCCGACGAGGCCGGCGCCAGCGCCCGGAATGGCGGTGGCCCGGTCCGCCAGCCGGTTGCACAGCTCCACGTACAACTCGTCGTCCGGCGTACCGGCCAGTCGCACCCGCACCTCGATGCCCGCCGCGTGCTTACGGGCATTGGTCAGCCCTTCCTGCACCACCCGGTACGCGGTACGGCTCGCCGATGTGGACATCGCCCGGTCCGGTCGGTCGTCGGTGACGGTGACCTGAGCGCCGGCTTCCCGGCACTCCGCGACGAGGGCGGCGAGGTCGTTCAGATCCGGTTGCGGGCGTAGGCCCATCGGTGCGCCGTCGACGGCCAGGCCACCACCTCGAAGCACGCCCAGGATCTCCCGCAGGTCGTCGAGGGCCTCGTGCGCGGTGACCCGGATCGTTCCGGCCAACTTCGAAACGTCCGCCGCAGGGAGGTCGGCCCGGATCTCCAGCGCTCCCGCGTGCAAGCTCACCAGCGAGATTCGATGCGCGAGAACGTCGTGCATCTCCCGGGCGATGCGGGCCCGCTCGACAGCGCGGATCTGCTCGGTGCGCAGCTCCGCCTGGGCTTTGGCACGTGCCGCCCGGTCCCGCACCGCGGCGACGGCGTCCCGCCTCGCTCGCACGAGCGTGCCCAGGAGGGCGACCATCGTCAGCAGGAACGCGTGGACCGTGCTGATGACCAGCGGGGACTGGTCCGGCTCCGGCCGGGCCAGCAGGTACGGCACCTGGGCCGCGATATAGGTCACCGTGAAAGCGGCGGTGACCCGCCACCTGCAGTACTCGGCCAGCGTGAACACGATGATCAACAGAGCGCCGGCCACCATGTCGGTGACCATTGCCAGTGGGGCGAGCGCGATAGCCACCCGGACCGGATACCGCCGCCGCCACCAGAGCATGACCGACCCGACGACAGCCGGCACCAGCGCCCAGAACAGGGCCCGACCGGTGACCTGGCCGGTGCCCTCGGCCTCACCGGCGATGGCGACCGCGATGATCAACGCGATGCCGACGCAGCAGACGTCGACGACGACGTTGCGGGCCCCGCGCCAACGCCAGCGAAGGGTCATGAGCGCGCACGGGGTCGGTGCTGGTCCGTTCCCGCCTTCCGCGGGCCGGTTGCGTGAGCGTGCGCCACGTCGCGCGGAGCCGGGGCGCCGAAGCCGCTCATGCCCGCAGACCACCGACCGGCGGCGTGGCCGGTGCAGTCGACCAAAGTCGAAGGCCGGCCACCGGATCGGGCACTTTCGCCACTCGAGGCCAGGCACCGTGGTGGGCCAACATGAGATCGTCCGCCGGCCTCGACATGACCGCAGATCCGCCGAATCGGAGAGCACCCATGACCGGAATCACGGAGCGAACGGCGCAGCCGATCCCTCCCGCACACAGCGACGGGACGGCCGCGGTTCGGGCCGAGGGCGTGGCCAAACGGTACGGGCTGGGCGAGAACGCCGTGGTCGCGTTGGACGACGTGACCATCGACCTGGCACGCGGAGAATTCACCGCGATCATGGGGCCGTCCGGCTCGGGCAAGTCGACACTGATGCACTGCTTGGCCGGGCTGGACACGGTCGACGCGGGCCGGGTATTCATCGGCGGCGACGAGCTGACCGGGATGGACGACAAACAGCTGACCCGGCTACGGCGGGACCGGATCGGCTTCATCTTCCAGTCGTTCAACCTGATCCCCACCCTGTCCGCCCTGGAGAACATTATCCTCCCGATGAGCATCGCAGGCCGGAAGCCCGACGCGGAGTGGCTGGACACCGTCATCGAGACCACCGATCTGCGCAATCGCCTCGACCACCGGCCCAGTCAGCTCTCCGGCGGCCAGCAGCAGCGGGTGGCGTGCGCGCGTGCCCTGGCCAGCAGGCCGGACGTCATCTTCGCCGACGAACCGACCGGAAACCTGGATTCCCGCTCCGGCGGCGAGGTGCTGAACTTTCTGCGGGAATCGGTTCGCGCCAGCGGACAGACGATCGTGATGGTGACCCACGATCCGGTCGCCGCCGCCTACACGGACAACGTGGTGTTCCTCGCCGACGGTCGCCTGGTCGACCGCCTACGGCAGCCGACCCCGGCGACCGTCCTGGAACGGATGAAGAATCTGGACGCCCGGGTGGCGGCGGCCGAGGAGCTCCAGTCATGATCGCCAAGCTGGCGCTGCGCAACCTGCTCGCTCACCGGGCCAGGTTTCTGCTCACCGCGATCGCCGTCACGCTCGGGGTCGCGTTCGTCGCCGGAACGATGATCTTCCGGGACACGGCGAGCCAGAGCTTCGGGCCGCTCCTCGAGAAGCGGGCCCAGGCGGAGACGGTGACCGTGCGCGGGGTGGAGACGGTCTCCGGTGAGGGCGCGCCGCCGCCGACCGTCCCGGCCGCCCTGCTCGCCACCCTCACCGAGAAGGTCACCGACGCCGAGGTGTACGGGCAGATCGAGGGATACTCCGCGCTGGTGCGCGACGATGGCTCGATCGTCGGTGAGGGGGTCAACGCCAACCTGGGCGGCGCGTTCACGCCGCGGCCAGGTGTCACCCTTACGCTGCTCAGCGGCCGGGAGCCGGTCGGGGCGGACGAGATAGTGGTGGAAACCAGGACCGCGACCGAAGGTCTGGTCAAGGTCGGTGACTCGTTCACGGTGGTCGCCCAGCGCGACACCCGCAAGATGAAGGTCGTCGGCATCTTCGCGCTCAAGGACGACGACATCGGTCGGGTGGTGACGTACATCGGCTATTCGCCAGCTGCCGCCCACGAACTGTTGACCGGGCCGGATCGCTACTCCGCGGTCTTCCTCAAACCTGACCAGGGCGCCTCCCAGCAGCAGATCATCGAGCAGGTGCGGCCGCTGCTGTCGGAGCAGTACGAGGCGACGACACCGGACCAGCAGGCGGAACAGTTCGAGGCCGAACTCATGCAACTCTTCGCCCTGCTGAGCCGCTTCCTGCTGGCCTTCGCCGGGGTGTCGGTGGTGGTGGGTTCATTCATCATCTTCAACACGTTTGTCATGCTGATCGCGCAGCGCACCCGGGAGCTCGCACTGCTGCGCGCGCTGGGCGGCGGACGCGCCCAGGTGACCCGGGCCGTGCTCGTCGAGGGGCTGGGTATCGGGCTGCTCGGCTCCACCCTCGGTCTGGTTGCCGGCGTCGGGGTGTCGTTCCTGCTGCGCTTGCTGTTCACCCAGTTCGCGGGCACCCAGCTGCCGTTGCGGACGCCGGTCGTCGCGTCCACGACGGTGTTCTGGTCCTACCTGGTGGGCGTGCTCGTGACGGTGGCGGCGGCGTACATCCCGGCGCGGCGCGCGTCGCGGATTCCGCCGATGGCGGCACTGCGCGACGACGTCACGGAGGCCCGCCGGGCCCGGCTGGTCCGGCTGGTCCTCGGGCTGGTGGTGGCGCTGTTCGGTGGCGCGGCACTGGCCGGCGGAATGGCGGACCCCGGCGCCGGCGGCGCCGCCCTGGTGGTGATCGGCGGGCTGGTCCTGCTGCTGGCCGCCGCCATGCTCAGCCCGTACCTGGGCCGCCCGGTGATCCGGCTGCTCGGCTGGCCGATCGCGAAGGTGACCGGCGCGGTGGGCCGGCTGAGTCGAGAGAACGCCCACCGGGACCCTCGCCGTTCGGCGGCGACCGCCTCCGCGTTGATGGTCGGGCTGGCCCTGGTGTCGGTGGCGACGGTGCTGGCCACCTCGATGAGTGCCTCCGCCGAGGCCGATGTCGACCGACAGTTCGGCGCCGACTACACGATGGAGCCACGTGGGCTGACCGGGTTCAACCGGGAGGTGGTCGACAAGGTGGCCGCGGTGCCAGGCGTCCGCACCGTCACGCCGTTGCAGATCGGCTCGCTGTTAGTCGGTAAGGAGGAGATGGCGGCTGTGGTCGCCGACGCGCAGGCCCTGGCGGTGCCGGCGAACCTGACGATCGTGGCGGGCTCCGCGGCGCTGGGAACCGACGACATCCTGGTGCAGCGCTCGCTCGCCGAGTCGCGGGCCTGGCAGATCGGCAGCACGGTCTCGGGTAGGTATCCGGACGGCAAAACCGCCACTTTCCGGGTCGGCGGGATCTTCTCCGACAACCGAGTGGTGGGCCGCTCGATCGTGATCCATCCCGACGGCTACACCAGCCACGCGCCTACCACGCTGATCCAGAAGGCCTTCGTGGACCTCGACGACACTCGGGCCGCGACAGCGCTCACTGAGGTGCGTGACGTGCTGCGGGCGTACCCGAACGTCGACCTCCAGGACCGGGAGGATGCCAAGGCGACCGCCCGTCAGGGCATCGATCAGATCCTGACGGTCGTGGTGGTGCTGCTCGTTCTCTCGATCGCAATCGCGACCCTCGGGATTGTGAACACCCTTGGCCTCTCGGTCATCGAGCGGACCCGGGAGATCGGTCTGCTGAGGGCAGTCGGGATGGCGCGGTCCCAGGTCGCCGCCATGATCAGGTACGAATCGATAATGATCGCACTGTTTGGCGCCGTCCTCGGGGTGGCGCTCGGCACGGCCGTCGGCTGGGCTCTCCAGCGGGCGATGGCCGACGAGGTCAGTACACTCCGCATTCCCGTGGGCCGCCTGGGCTCCTACCTGCTCGCTGCGATCGTCATCGCGGTGGTCGCCGCCCTGTGGCCCGCCCGTCGGGCCTCGAAGATGAATGTCCTCCGAGCGATTCATCACGAATAGCCTGCGGCCGGACCCGTGTGGCGCATCCAGGTGCGCGGCACGGGTCCGATTCCAGGTCGCCGGCCGTCGCCAAGCCGCGTGCATACGCGAAGATCAGGGGGTTCAACCGGAAGAGGTCCGTCGCCATCTCCTCGACCAGGCTTGCATCGATGAGCGCGTCTAGGGCGTGGCGCGCGTGATAAGACTCGGTGCCGGCGAACGCGCTCGCGGTGGTGAGACTGATGGTGCGGGTGGTGGACCGCCCGAGCGCCACGAACATAGCAGCCGCTTCCGGCGCCAACGCCCGGTAGGACCAACCGAAGACGTTGCGCAGCGAGGAGTGCTCGTCCCCGGGGACCTCCAGTCGGTCCAGTAGTTCGGTCCCGACCGGTTCGAGTAGCGCCCGGTCCGGTGCTGGCGATCCGGCGATGCGGGCAGCCGCGATCCGCAGTGCCAGCGGCAGCCGCCCGCAGGCATGCACCACCTTGCGCACCGCGGATCGGTTCCGCTGCAACGTCGCCGGCCGCCCGAGCATGTTGCCGAACAGCTCGACGGCATCGCTCTCGCCCAGCGGGCCCAGGGCGAGCTGACGGGCGCCGTCGCGGACGGTCAGTCCGGTCAGGCGGTTGCGGCTGGTGACGATGGTCAGCGAGGAGGTGGCACCCGGCAACAGTGGCCGCACCTGTTCGGCGGAGTGGGCGTTGTCGAGCAGGATGAGCATCCGTCGCCCCGCCACCAGGCTCCGGTACAACCCACTCATCCGTTCCAGGTCGCCGCCGGGAGAGGGCGCTCCGAGCGCGGCGAGAAGATGCCCGAGAGCCTCTCCTCCGGACATCGGACCGCTGCCCTCTTCGGCGAAGCCGCGCAGGTCGATGTGCAGCTGCCCGTCGTCGAACTGCCGGGCGAGGGAGTGGGCGAACTGCACCGCCAGCGCGGTCTTGCCGACCCCCGGCGGGCCGGTGAGCGCGACGACCGCGGCTTCCCCCGCGCTGTGTGCGGCGGACACCACGTCATTGAGCTGTCGCAGATCTGCTGCCCGGCCGGTGAAGCCGGGGACGGTCCGGGCCAGCTGTGCCATCGTGGTGGACTGTCCGTCGGGCTCGTCGAGTTGGCCGCCGGTCATCGGTGGGGCCGGTCCGGTCGACAGCCTGACCAGGACACGGTCGTCCGGCAGCCCGATCGGCTGGCCGTCGGCGCCGTCGCCGGTGCGGCGCAGGATCTGCTCGTAGAGTTGCTGAAGTCGGTCGCCCGGCTCGACGCCGACCTCCTCGGCGAGCGCAGCGCGTATGTCGTGGTATTCCTGAAGGGCGGCCGGCTGACGGCCCATCCGTACATAACAGGACATCAGCAGGTATCGCAGCCGTTCCCGCGTCGGGTGGCGCCGTACCAGACTTAGCAGGTGCACCATGACCTGCGAATATTGTCGGGTTTCCAGGAGTAGCTCGGCACGGTCTTCGAGCGCGATCAGCCGCATCTCGCTCAGCCGGAGGCGTTCGGCCTCCGCGAAGGGCCCCACCGTGCCGCCGTACGGAGTTCCTCGCCAGGATTCCAGGCCCGCATCGAGCTCGCCGATCGCCGAGTGCAGGGAGTTCATCCGGCGCAACCGACCCGCGTTTGCCAGACGGGCCTCGAAGTACTGCTGGTCGATGTTCTCCGGCGCGAATTGCAGCGTGTACCCGGACCCGTTGTAGATCAACAGTTCCGACGGCGCGCGGAGGGGACGCTCAGGCTCTAGGCGGGCACGGATGCCGGCCACGTAGGTGTGGACGCTGTTGCGTGCCGTCGCCGGAGGCTCGCTGCCCCACACGGCCTCGATCAGTTCGTCCCGGTTGACCCGTTGGTTGGCGTTTGCGGCCAGCACGGCGAAAACGGACTTCTGCCTCGGTGGGCCGAGTTCGACCTCCCGATCGGTGGTCGCAACCGTGACCGGCCCCAACAGTCGTGCTTGCGCGCTTGCGACCACAAATATTTCCCCCTCCATTGCGCCGACCTCCGGTGGCATAGGTTAACAGTGATGACCGATTTTCGTCGGGAGTCCGCTGCCTCCGAGGCGTTGAGCGGCCTGAGGTCGATGGTGGAAATGAGCCCTTACCAGGCTTCCTCAGCTCTCGACGGCCTTCAATGAAATGAAAATAGCTGGTAACCAGGCCGTTCGACGAGGCCAAAGGCCCGATTCGGGCGAACCGTACCTTCTCGTCGTGGCTCGTCCCGGGTCGGCAGCACCCGCCCGCGCGAGGATCGAGGCGACCCTGGGGCGCGACCGAGAGCGAGCGGTGCCCAGCGGTTCACCCCGGGGGTCGCTCTTCCCGGGAGATTGCGCTGAATTAGCGATATTTGTCCGGCCAGGAGAGTCGATCCCTCGCGTGACTCGCAAGAGCGGCACCGACCCGTCGTCCTTGCGAAGTGCCCTCGGTGTCGGCGCGCGGTCGTCGGCGGCCCGCCAGCGATTCCTCGGTAAAGAATGGATAGAGATGGCGTAATCGTTTGTTGATAATGAATATGGACGGCTTCTGGGGTGGTCTGCTGGATTCTGCAGCAACTGGTGTCAGTTCCTTGTCGCCATTCATCATGGGCTCGGCCAATCGTCGACTCCCCTGGCAAGGTGGGGAAGGCCCGGCCGCGGACCACGGAGAATCCCCATGGCCACCACAAGATCGAGACGATTCCGAGTCGCGGACACGGTGCGGAACCGTTCATTGCCCGGGTGCCATTCAGCAGCAAGGCCCGCGGCGGCCTGGGCGACCAGCCGCCGTTTCGACGTCGCCGCCAGATCATGCACGGGTGCGGCGGCAACGCGACCACCCGCTACAACTTCCGCAACGACACCACCAACCGGGCCGCGGACTGGTTCCTCGATGCCTCCGCTCAGCGGAGGCGGCCCGCCTGCCCGGCCAGTGCGGCCATGACCGCGTCCAGCGACAGGTCTGTGGCGCTGGTGAGTAGGAGGTCCGCAGCCGTGAAGCGGGCGTGGTCCGGATGCGGGTTCGGCACCGCCACGCAGTGTTCGAGCCTTCGGGTGCACTTCGCGATCAGGGCCGTAACCAGCGAAAATGTCGGTAGCGGCCTCGGCTGTTCCGGGATGCCCCGTGATCGCGGGGTTCAGGCCAGGAGAATCTCGCGCATCCGTGCGCCCAGGTTGATTCCGCCGACGGTGCGGGGCCCGGCCGGATCGTGGACGTCGAGGGTGTTGTTGCGGCGCATCATCTCGCGGACCGGAGGCGGTAGCCGGGGCGGGTCGTCGATGGCCGCGAGGATCTGACCAGCGGTCGAGATCAGTCGGTCGGCCAGGGATGCGGCATCGGTGTCCACCCGTACCTGGCCGTGCTCCATGGCGACGGTGGTGAGGTCGAGTACCTCGAACACGTGGGCCAGGAGCGGGAGCGGGTCGGTCACCTTGTCGAGCCGGGACGCGTGGCTGCCGACGACCTCGACGGCGGCGGCCACCTGAGCGTACGGGTGGAGCCCGCACGGCAGCGTGAACAACGGCCACCGCAGCGCCGGGCCGGCCTCCTTCCACAGCGGCCGGTAGTTCCGGCGATGCACCAGGAGCCTGCGACCTGTGCGTCGGTACACGTCGTGGGCTTGGGCCTGCAGGTGCGTGTGGGCCTCGTTGGCGGCCTCGCTCACCATCCGGGCCGCCACCACCAGGCCGTCGTCGTCGTCCAGCGTCCGGGTGATCGCTTCGACCTGTTCCGGGAAGCGGGCCTGCGAGCCGGCGCCGTACCGGTGCCGCACGTCCCGCAGCAGCGTCTGCTGCCGCTCTGGATCGAGCTGGACTCGCCTGCTACCCAGCAATTGCCGGAGCCAACGCATCTCGCCTCGTTTCAGCCGCTGCGGACCGCGGCAATGCTAGTGCGTCGGACCCTCTTCGGATCGTGTGGGGGGTCTGCCCGGTCCTCCACCGTAATGCCGGTGCACGCGTACCCGGCGACAGGGCGACCAGTACTGGCGGCGTCCTCGCCCGTACACGGTGGAGTGAACTGCCCGGCTTCGGTGGAGATCAGAAACGGGTGCTCCGATGGGGTGGCGGGTCCACTGCGTCCCGCCACCCCATCGGAGCGACTTGCCGAGCCTGGTTGGTCGTGTGCGAGCGGCTGGCGTCGGCCGGGCAGATGCCGGTCGGGGCCGAGCGTCAGGCGAGGTGTCGAGCGAGCGATTCGCCTTCGACGTCGAAGGTCGGCACGACCTTCTGCATCCAGCGGGGCATCCACCAGATGCGCCGGCCGAGGATGAGCATGACGGCCGGAACGATCAGCATGCGGACCAGGAAGGCGTCGACCAGTACGCCGATGGCCAGGGCGAAGCCGATGGTCTTGAGGATGATGTCGTCGGTGAGGGTGAAGCCCGCGAAGACGCCGACCATGATGAGCGCTGCGGCGGCCACGACGCGGGCGCTGTGGGTGAAGCCGTCGATGACCGCCTGGCGCGCCGGGGTGCCGTGGACGTACGCCTCCCGCATGCGGGTGACGAGGAAGACCTCGTAGTCCATGGCGAGGCCGAACAGGATGCCGGTGAGCAGGATCGGCAGCAGGAACAGCACCGGCCCCTCGGTGTCGAGACCGACGAGTTCGTTGAGCCAGCCCCACTGGAAGACCGCGACGGTCGCTCCGAGGGAGACGCCCACGGAGAAGAGGAAGCCGAGCGCCGCCTTGACCGGTACCCAGATCGAGCGGAACACGGCGATGAGCAGGATGAGTGCCAGCCCCACCACGACGGCGAGATAGAGCGGGAACACCTCGGTCAGTTCGTTGGAGATGTCGACGCCGACGGCGGTGACGCCGGTGACCAGGGCGCGGGCTCCGGTCTGGTCGGGCAGGTCGGAGAGCGTGGCCCGGATGTCGGCGACGAGGTCCTTGGTCGACTGGTCCGACGGTCCGGACTGGGGGATCACCGTGAGGGTCACGTACTGCGTCGTGCCGAGCTGCTGCATGAAGGCCTGCTGGGCTTCGGGGCTGTCGCTGGTGATGGCCGGGATCACGGCGATGATGTTGGAGTCGTCCTCCGCCGCCAGCGTCTGGAGCCTCTCGGTGGCGGTCCCGACTGCGGCGGCCGGGTCGGTGGCCTGCGCGGTGTCGATGACGATGAGCAGCGGCCCGTTGGCGCCCGCGCCGAAGTTCTCGTCGATGAGGTCGTAGGCGACGCGTACATCGCTGCCTGCGGGTTTGGTGCTGTCGTCCGGAAGCGCGAGTTGCAGGGAGGCCACCGGGATGGAGGCCACGGCGGCGACGGCGACGCCGACGATGAGCGCGGGCCAGCGGAGGCGGGCGAGACCTTCGACCCAACGGCGACCGAGGGTACGTGACGTGCGGGAACTCTGGTCGCTGCCGGTGTCCTCGGTGGCGGCGGCGAGCTGCTTCTTCACGACGCGGGCACCGGCGAAACCGAGCAGTGCGGGCAGCAGGGTCAGCGCGATGAGTACGGCGAGCGCGACGGTGAACGCGGCACCCAGCCCCATCTCGGTGAGGAATCCGATGCCGCAGAGGGCGAGGCCGACGAGGGCGATGACGACGGTGAGGCCGGCGAAGACCACGGCGGAGCCTGCGGTGCCGACGGCGCGGCCGATCGCCTCCTCCAGCGGGCGTCCCTGGCGGACCTCGGCCTGGTAGCGGGAGAGGATGAACAGCGCGTAGTCGATGCCGACCGCCAGCCCGAGCATCGTGCCGAGCGCGGGGGTGGTGGTGCTCAGATCGACGAAGCCGGTGAGAGCGGCGATGGAGGCGGCACCGATTCCGACGCCCACCAGCGCGGTCAGCAGCGGCATCCCGGCCGCGACGAGCGACCCGAGGGTGAGGGCCAGCACGACGAAGGCGATGGCGATGCCGATCAGTTCGGCGATGGCGCCACCGATCTCCACACCGAGTACGTCTCCGCCGACGGTGGCGGTCAGTCCGGCCCGCTCGGCGACGTCGCGGGCGGCTTCCAGCGCCTCCCGGTCCGAGGTGGTCAGGTCGACCGCGCTGCGGGCGTAGCTGACCGAGGCGAAACCGGTCCGCCCGTCCTCGGAGACGGCCCCTGCCTCGAACGGGCCGACGATCGACCTGACGTTCTCGGTCCTGAGCGCGGCGAGCGAGTCGGACACGGCCTGCTGGTTGGCCGGGTCGGCCAGCGTCTCGCCGTCCGGGGCCTGGAACACCACCCGCGCCGTCGCGCCGTTCGGCACGGCGTCGGGGTCGCGCTCCCTGATCAGGTCGAACGCCTGCGTCGACTCGATGCCGGACAACTCGAAGCTGTCATTCGTCTTGCCCGACAGGGTCGTCGCTCCGAGCGCCACGGTGAGGAGCAGCAGGGCCCAGATTCCCGCCACGGTCCAGCGGCGTCGGAACGACCAGCGTCCGAGCCTGAACAAGTGCCATGCCATGCCGTCTCCTCCTGCGTCTCGGTGAACAGGTCCCGCGTGGGCACCTCGCCCGGCTCCCGCCGACGAAGCGCGACCTCACGGCCTGTCGTGCCGCAGACGCTAGCACGAAAATATCCGACTGGATATTTTCGTGGTGGTGGTCATAGGATCGGGCAGGCGGCGCACCATGCCGACCGCCGATCGCTCTGGAGGTGGGCCATGACCGACCCGGAAAAGCGGGACCGCCCGAAGCGGGGGCCGTACGCCAAGGGGCTCGCGCGGCGGCAGCAGATCATCGACGAGGTGCTGGCGGTCTACGACCGGCTGGGATACGAGGGCACCTCACTGCGCGCCATCGGTGAGGCGATCGGCGTGACGCATCCGGTGCTCAAGCACCACTTCGGCACCCGCGAGCAGCTCTTCATCGAGGTGCTGCGGGAACACGACCGCCGCTTCCTCGAGACCGCGTACGACGGGGACGCCAGCTTCGTCGACCTCATCCACCAGTCGGCCGAGCACAGCATGCGCGTACCCGGGCTGATGTCGTTGCTGAACAGCATGGTGGCCCACGCCCTGGAGGCCGGAAACGAACACTCGCGCGCCCACTTCTCCGAGCGGTACGCCGACCTGCGCGAGCAAATCACGGGCCTGCTCGCCGAAGGCCAGGAGGCCGGGGTCGTACGCACAGACATCCCCCTGGACCAGGCGGCCTCGCTCGTCCTCGCGGCGGCCGACGGCCTCAGCACCCAGTGGCTGCTCGACGGGAGCGCCGACATCAAGAGCGGCCTGCTGCTGCTGCAGCGCCTCCTCGCGCCGCCGGACCAGCAGGTGGCAGAGACCGATGGCTAGGCGACAGCAGGACTAATCGGTGGCCTCTCCACCCGGTTGCGGCCTATGTTTCAGCGAGACCGTCTTCCTGTGCCCCCTCCGAGAGGACATCACCCCGCGTGACCCCGCCCGCTCTGTAGACCTGACACCGCTCCGCGCATCGGTCGCCGACCTCGTCGTCGGCTCTCTTTCCGTGCCTTTCGTCAGGTCTTCAGAGGGATCATGTCTACGCGTCCTCTCATCGTGCCGTCCGCCATCGGTCTACCTATCCGGCTTTCGCCGCCGCCTCGCGATGGTCACTGTCAGTCCGACAACGCCGCCGCCCTCGTCATTCATGGCCTTCCCGAACCGCTGATCGTGCGGTGGCGCCGGGGAGAGCGGCAGAGGTTCACTCGTCCGGTGCGAAGCCGTCGCCGCGGGCCCGAGCCGGGGCGGGAGATGCAGTGGCCTCGCCCCGGGCTGCATCACGCCTCGGTCCGCGCGTGGTCGCGGGTTGCCGAACGTGACCGATGGCCGGGACCGTTGCGGTTCCGGCGCCGGAGGTGAACGCGTCCACCGGTCGATCCGGCCGTGGCGTTCGCCGGGGCTGCGACCGTATCGGGCGCTGGTCTGCGCCGCATCGTCGGTCCTGACTTCGGGAACAAGCGTCCCTATCGGAGCCTCATCGCGCTCCGGTAGGGACGGCGCACCCGTCTGTGGCTACGTCTTGTGATCGCTCTTTACACCGAACGTCCTCGATGCCTACTGTTCGTGCATCGACTGGCTTGATCACGGGGGTGTCAGGTGGCTGGTGACCGCACGAGTGTGTCTCGGCGTTGGTGGACAGTGGGGTTGACGCTGGTACTGGTGTCGTCGCCGCTGGCAGCGCCCACCTCAGCCGGGGCGGCAGCGTCCACCTCGCCCGAGGCGCCACCGCCACCAGCGGCGGTGACCTCCAGCGACTACCTCAGCGACGGTGCGCCGCGCGGCGGCGTCGGACTGCCCGGCACGTTCGAGGTGATCCCGCCGACGACCCGTGCGCACGAGGTGAAGGAGTACGCCTACAGCCTCGAATCCGGTGTGGTGAGCGCAGCGGAGACTGTCGCGGCGCGGTCGACGGACCACGGCGCATCGATCACGGTGGCACCACGGCATGACGGCATCAATGTGCTCCACCTCTGGTCGAAGAGTCATGCGGGTCGGATCTCCACTCAGGTGACGTACATGTTCTTCGTCCGAGCCGACTCCGGTCCCGCCGCCCGCTGGACGTTCGAGGAGACGGGCGCCGCCGCGACCGATGTCTCCGGCCACGGCAACGCCCTGACACTCGGTGAGCCTGCGGTCCGGGTCGCCGGCCGGTCCGGGGTGGGCACCGCGCTGTCGCTGCCGGGCACGACTGCGGCGACCAGGACCGCAGCGCTCCACACGCCGCACCCCTTCACCGGTGCGTCGACCCCGATGAGGACCGACGCGAGTTTCACCGTCGCCGCCTGGGCCAGGATCAGCTCGACGTCGGGTGGCGACGTGCAGACCGTGGTGAGCGCGAGCGGCTCGCGGACGTCCGCGTACCACCTCGGCTATGCCGGCGGTGACCAGCGCTGGCGCTTCTCCATGGCGGCCGCCGACACCGACGACGCGGCCCTGCACAGCGTGCTGTCCGACGCGGCACCGACGGTGGACAGGTGGACGCATCTTGCCGGCGTCTACGACGCGAGCACCAAGACGATGACCCTGTACGTCAACGGTGTCGCCCAGGCCGCGACCACGACCCTGGTCGGCGGGTTCGACGCCACCGCAGAGGTGGCGGTCGGCAAACGCAGGTGGAACGGTGGCGACGACGGCTTCTTCACAGGTCTCGTCGACGACGTACGGGTGTACACCTCCGTCGCGACCTCGACGGAGCTGGCGAAGCTGGCCGTGCCGCTGCCGCCGACGGTCACGTTCCCGCACGGCAGCGAGGTCACCGGGGGTGGACAGATCACCGTACGGTTCGACGCACGTGGTGACACGAACGTCATCGCCTTCCGGTACAGCATGGGCGACGCCGGCCTCGGTAGCACGGTGAATGCCGCCACGCCGGGCGGCACGGCCACCGTCACCCTCGACGTCGGCGACACCAGGGGTTCCCGCCCGGTCTACGCGGCGGCGGTCGCCGACGGAAACCGGGTGAGTGACAAGAACGACGGTGAGTTCACCGTGAGGCCGGCGACGAGCCTGTCCGGGAACGTGTGGAACGAATACTTCCTGCCGTTGGCGGGGGCGGTGGTCCAGTTGCAGCCCGGCGGATACCAGGCCACCTCCGCCGCCGACGGCAGCTACGCCCTGACCGGCGTGCCGCCGGGGGTCTACACCGTCACCGCGACCTTCGGCGGTGAGTGCGGCCTGTCGCACAGCGCCCTGCTCGAAATAGATGGCCAGGGCTTGACGTTCGACTTCTTCCTCGGCGATTTCGGCGACGACCCGGGCGACGCCTGTCCCGAGTAGTGCAGCGCATCCTCAGATCTGGTTCTCGCCGCCGTCGACGTACAGGTTGGCGCCGAGCATGAAGCTGCTGTCGGCGGAGGCGAGGAAGGCCACTGCGGCAGCGATCTCCTCGGTGCGTCCCATGCGTCCGATGGCGATCCGGGCCGCCTCGTTTGCCTTGAAGGCCGTCGCGTTCTCCTCGCCGACGAGTTCGGTGATGCCGGAGGTGTCGATCGGGCCGGGTGAGATGGCGTTCACCCGGATGCCGCGTGCCTTGAGTTCGTTGGCCCAGATGCGGGTGAAGGTCCGCAGGGCCGCCTTGGAGGCCGCGTACGCGCCGAAGCCCGCAGTGCCGCGATCGGCGGCGGTGGAGGCGTTGATGATCACCGAGGCGCCGTGGTTCAGCACCGGGAGCGCCTTCTGCACGGTGAAGAGGGTGCCCTTGACGTTGACCCCGAAGATCTGGTCGAGGTCCCGCTCGGTGATCGTCTCGATGGTCGCGAACGAGGCCGTGGCCGCGTTGGCGAAGAGGACGTCCAGTCCGCGACCGTGGGCCGCGACCCTGTCGTAGAGCCGGTCCAGGTCGGCCGGGACGGTGATGTCGCCGGGTACGGCCGTCACGCCCGCGCCGATGGTCTGCACCGCCTCGTCCAACTCGGCCTCGCGTCGGCCGGTGATGAACACGTGCGCACCCTCGGCCACCAGTCGGGCAGCGGTGGCCCGGCCGATCCCCCGGGTGCCGCCTCCCGTGACGACGGCGGTCTTGCCTTTCAGCCTACGCATTTCTGACCTCCCCAAACTTCCGCACCGATCGGTACGGAACTAGACCGTAGCACTTCTGAACCGATCGGTGCACAAGGGGTAGGATGGTCGTGTGGAGAAGGTGCAACAGGGTCGGCCGCGCGGGTTCGACGCCGAGGCGGCACTTCAGAAGGCCATGACGGTCTTCTGGAAGCAGGGCTACGAAGGAGCCAGCCTGGCCGACCTGACCGAGGCGATGGGCATCTCCCGCACCAGCATGTACGCGGCCTTCGGCAACAAGGAGCAGCTCTTTCACCTGGCCCTGCAACGCTACGAGGAAGGTCCCGGCGCCTACGTCGTCCAGGCGCTGGGAGCACCCACCGCCCGCGAGGTGGCGACCGCTTTCCTCACCGGTTCGGTTCAGGCCAACACCCGGCCCGGATGCCCCGCCGGCTGCCTGGGCGTCCAGGGCGCACTGGTCGTCGGCGAGACCGGTCAGGTCGCGCGCGACACCCTGGCCGCCTGGCGCGCCCGAGGTCAGCAGCACCTCCGCGACCGGTTCCAGCTGGCCGTCGAGAAGGGGGATCTGCCCGCCGACGCCGACCCGGACCTGATCGCCCGATTCGTCATGACGATCGCGAACGGAATGGCCGTGCAGGCGGCGGGCGGCGCGACACGCGAGGACCTCCAACGCGTGGCCGACGCCGCCCTACGGCACTGGCCGCCGACCTGAGAGGTGGGTAGATCTGTTGTCGCCCCAACGACAACAGATCTACCCACCTCCCTTGCGCATCCGGCGCTGCGGGCAGGAGTGATGAGTTGTCGGGCCCGCGCCCGTCATACCTATGTCAGGATGCGGCGAGGCATGAGGATGGCGTGATGGGCGAGCAGGTCATGAGTGGTCTGGGCGAGGTCGACGAGTCGGCGTTCTCGGGGCTGGCGGAACGGCACCGGCGAGAACTGCACGTGCACTGCTACCGGATGCTGGGGTCTTTCGAGGACGCCGAGGACACCGTGCAGGAGACGTTCCTGCGAGCCTGGCGTCGGCGGGAGACATTCGAGGGACGGTCCACGTTCCGGGCCTGGCTGTACCGGATCGCCACCCACGCCTGCCTGGACCTGCTCGCCAAGCGCCGCCCCGAACCGGCGACCGGCGGCGAGGTGCTCTGGTTGCAGCCCTACCCGGACCGGCTGCTCGACGAGTTGACCACCGGCGACGCGGACGAGCCGGAGGCGGTCGCCGTCGCGCGGGAGACGATCGAGCTGGCGTACCTGGTCGCGGTCCAGCATCTCGCGCCGCGCCCACGGGCGGTGCTGATCCTGCGCGACGTGCTCGGCTGGCCGGCGAAGGACGTGGCGGAACTCCTGGGGGACTCGGTCAACTCCGTGAACAGCGCGTTGCAGCGGGCCCGCGCCGGCATGCGGGAGCACCTGCCCGCCGAGCGCCAGGACTGGACCGGCGGTGAGGAGGACGCCGGGACCCGTGAGCTGGTACGCCGCTACACCGACGCCAGTGTGGCCACGGACATCGGTGGGCTCACCGCGCTGCTGCGGGAGGACGTCCGCTGCTCGATGCCGCCCACCCCGGGCCTGTTCGTCGGTCGTGACCCGGTGGTGAAGGACTGGGTCGACAACGGCTTCGAGAACATGTTGAACCTGCGTGGCATCCCCACCAGGGTCAACCGGCAGCCCGCCGTCGCCTTCTACCACCGGCGAGAGGGTGCAAGCGCGTACCTGCCGCTGACCATCGACGTCCTGCGCATCAGCGGCGGCGCGATCACCGAGATCATCACGTTCCACGCCGACCAGTTCCCCCGGCTCGGTGTGCCGACGTCGCTGCCGGCGGACGACACCGAGCAGTCCCGGGCCTGATCCGACGAGGAACGAGAGGAGGAACGACATGAGCAGCACACATGACGCCGATGTCGTCGCCGGTCCGGCAGCGGACCGCCCCCGCCGTACCCGTCGATTCGGCCGACTCGTCGGCATCGGTCTTGTCGCCGCGCTCGCGGCGATGGTCGTGACCACCCTCGCCGCCGCACTCGCCCGGGTGGTGGGTGTTGACTTCGCGCTCCCCGAGGGGGGCGAGGCGATCCCGTTGGGCGGCTTCACGGTGGTGACCGGGTTCTTCTCGGTCGTGGGCGTCGTCATCGCCGTCGCCCTGCTCCGCTGGAGCGCCCGTCCCGCCCTACGTTTCGTGTGGACCACGGTGGCCCTGACTGTGGTCTCGATGATCCCGCCGTTCCTGGCCGGCGGAAACGTCGCGACCATCGCCGCCCTCCTCGGGCTGCACGTCGTCCCTGCGGCGGTGATGATCCCCGTCCTGGCACGGGAACTCCGGCGTCATGAGAGCCGGCCGTAAGGGCGGGTAGCGCGTTCTTCCTGGGAGTACTGGGACCAGGCTGTTGCCGGACCGGATACCTACCGTGGTCGACATGGCGAATTCGAGATTCGGGGGCCTGTTCAGCGCGACCTGCGGCGTCTTGTTGCTCGTGGGTTGCTCCGCCGAGGCGGGCAGCGGTGGTGCCGCTTCCGACGGCGCGGCACCGCACTCGGCGACTGCGACACCGACGCCACCGGTGACCGCCGGAGACGTGTCGCCGCACCCGTACGTCGGGATGTGGGTGACGGCCGACGGCCACATCCGGCAGATGCTGCTGCCGAACGGCCGGTACGACGAGGCCCGGGGCGAGCGGGAGAGCGCCTACACGGGTTCCTACCAGGTCGTCGGGACCCGGATCGAGTACGTCGACGACACCGGTTTCAGCGCGGACGGCACCTTCGACGGGGACGTTCTGCACCACGCGGGATACGTCTTCTATCGCGAGGGCAGCGACGCGCACCGGCAAGCGAGGACGGACGGATAGGGGCCAGGTTGGGTTCGCGGCTCAGCGGAGCCAGCGGCTGACGGCCAGGGTGCCCAGCAGCCGCAGTGCCTCGGCGCTGCGGCTGTGCGGCTCCGCGCGGTACACGATCAACTGCTGGCCGGGCGCGTCCCGTACGTCGAACGCGTGGTACGACAGCGTCAGCTCGCCCACCGCGCTGTGCCGGAACGTCTTCGCCTCGTGCGTCTTGCCCTGCACGTCGTGCCGCCCCCACAACCTGCGGAACTCTGGGCTCGCGGTACCCATCTCCTCGACCAGCTCCCGCGCCCGCCGGTCGTGCGGGTCGTGGCCGAGGGCCAGACGCAGGTTCGCCACACACGCCTCGGCGGTACGACGCCAGTCGGCGAAGAACGTCGTGCCGGCAGGGTCGAGGAAGGCCATCCGGACGAGGTTGTCCGCCTCGGCGAAGTCCGCGTAGAACGCGTCGGCCAGCGCGTTGCCGGCCAGCAGGTCGAGTCGCCGGTCGATGACCACGGCCGGGGTGTCCGGCCAGGCGTCGAGTAGTTCCCGCAGGCTCTGCCCGACCTGCGGTCGGGCGGGGGTCGGCGTACTGCCAGGTGCGAGCCCGGCCAGCCGGAAGAGATGGTCGTGGGCGTCCGGCCCGAGGTCGAGCGCCCGGGCCACGGCGGCCAGCACCGACGAGGACGGGTTGCGCTCCCGGCCCTGTTCGAGCCGGGTGTAGTAGTCGACGCTCACCCCGGCCAGCACCGCGACCTCTTCGCGCCGCAGCCCGGCGACGCGCCGGGTCCCACTGGAGACCAGGCCGACGTCGCCCGGGGTCAACCGGGCGCGTCGGGCGGTGAGGAACGCCCCCAGCGCGGTCGTCGGCATGCCACCAACGGTAACCGCGCGGCCTCCGACCAGGCAGGGTGCGGCACACCCTGGTTCGCTCCGGCCTGGCTGCCGACTCCGCCTCCGGTGACGGTGGGAGCACGAACCCCAACCCCAGGAGGTACGCCATGAGCAGCCCCATGCTCGACGAGGCGGTACTGGCGGAGATCGCCGGGAACACCGGTGACCAGCACCGTCCACTGATGTTCGTCAACGCCGCCATCCACACGCTCGACCCGGTGATCGGTGACTTCGCCACGGCTGACCTGTTGGTCGGTACGAACGAGATCGTCGCGGTCGGCACCGGCCTGCACACCGCCGCCGAGGACGACGGCGCGATCGTCATCGACTGCACCGGCCTGGCCATCGTGCCCGCCGTCGTCGACGGTGTCGCTGTCGCCGGCCTGCGTGCTCGTCCGGCCGACCGGGTCGGCGCGCTCACCCCCGGAAACCCGGCCACCTTCGCCCTGATCGCCGGCCCGACCTCCGGCCGGTCCGTGCTGGAGATGATCGTCTGGCGTCCGGAACAGGCCGCCGCGATCGTCGTCGACGGCGAGATCGCGCTGGCCAACGGTCACCGACTCACGCCCGCTCCGGTCGAGCCGGACTCGGGACCACGATCGGTCGAGAGCCCCTACCTGGGCATGTGGATCGACGAGACCGGTTTCCTGCACCAGGAACTCACCGCCGACGGCCGGTACGACGAGACGCGGGGCGGTCGGCCGCACGCGTACCAGGGGGCGTTCTGGATCGACGGCGACCGGATCGTCTACCGCGACGACCTGGGCTTCTGGGCGTACGGCCGGTTCGTCGACGGGGTGCTGTACCACGCCGGATACGTCCTGCGCCGCCGTTGATCACCGACTACGAGGGGGAGAGTCCGATGATGTTGTTCAGCGGCGGCACGGTCGTCACCATGGACCCGGCCATCGGCGACCTGGAACGGGGTGACGTGCTGGTTCGCGAGGACCGGATCGTCGCGGTCGGCCCGGACCTGCGGTCTCACCCGGAGGCGGCGGGCGCGACCGTCGTCGACACGACCGACCGGATCGTCAGTCCCGGATTCGTCGACACCCATCGGCACGCCTGGCAGGCACAGATGCGCCGCAGCATCCCGGACGTGACCGACCTGGGGGCGTACGTGATGTCGACGCTGGCCGGGATCGCGCCCGCGTACACCCCGCACGACATGTACGTCGGCACCCGGCTCGCCGCGCTCACCGCCCTCGACGCCGGCATCACCACGATGCTCGACTTCTCGCACAACTCCCGTACGGCGGCGCACTCGGACGCGGCGATCCAGGCGCTTGTCGACACCGGCATCCGGGGCGTACACGCGTCGATGGGACCGCACTTCGGTGAGTGGGACCGCCAGTGGCCTGGCGACCTGGCCCGGCTGTGCGGGGCGTACCAGGCGACGAACGGCGGCCTGGTGACGCTGCGCCTGGCGGCGTTGGCCACCGACGAGATCGCCGGTCCGGCCCTGGCCTACGGGCCGGAGCTGGCGGCCGTCGCCCGCGATCTCGACCTCGGTGTCAGCGTGGACGCGGTGTTCGGCGTGCCGTCGTCGGCGGCGATCCTGCGCTGGGCCGCCGACGGGCTGCTCGGCCCCGACCTGACCCTGATCCACGCCACCGGCCTCACCCCGCAGGCGTGGCAGGCGATGGGCGACGCCGGAGTCACCGTGTCGCTGGCGCCGACCTCCGAGGCGCAGATCGGCCTGGAGACGGCGGTACCCGCGATCGACGAGGCGCTGGCCGTCGGCATCCGACCCGGACTCAGCATCGATGTGGAGGTGGCGCTGGCCAGCGACATGTTCACCCAGATGCGTACCCTGCACGCCATCCAGCGGATGCGCGCGGTGAACGACGCGTACGGCACGGACACCACGCTGGACCGGATCACCACCCGGGACGTGCTGGACTTCGCCACCGCGCAGGGCGCCCGGACCAACGGACTCGGTGACGTCACCGGTTCGCTGACCCCCGGCAAGCAGGCGGACCTGCTGGTCGTCGCCGCCGACGCCGTCAACACGATGCCGCTCAACGACGCGGTCGGCACGCTGGTGCTCGGTGCCGACGCCCGCAACATCGAGACCGTCCTGGTCGCCGGCCAGGTGCGCAAGCGGAACGGTCAGCTCGTCGGCGTGAACCTGGACGACCTGCGCCGCCAGGTGACCGAGTCCCGCGACGCGATCCGCAAGACCGTGGCCAACGCCTGACCCCGCGTCTCACCCGCCCCCGCCCGCCCTGCCCGCCCCTGCCCCTGCCCGCACGCCCTGCCCGCCCTGCCCGCCCTGCCCGCACGGCGAGACGCATTCGGCGATCATGGAGTTGTGGTAGCCGCGAAAAGGGCGAATAAGGCCAAAACTCTAGCCACAACTCCATGATCGACGAGGCGAGATGCCACCCGCACGCCGGAAGCGGCAGCGTGCGGGTGGCTGCTTCGTGGGGGTGACGTTGGGCGGGCTGTCTCGTGTGGGTGGCCCGGCGGGGCTTGCGCGGGGATGCCGAGTCGCTGAGTCAGGACCTGTCGGCGACGTACGTGCCGCGTTGCGGGACGGTGAACGCGAGTCCTCGTTCGCGTAGGAGGCGTACCGCCGCGCGGGCGGTTCCACGAGCCACACCGTGCTCCTGCTGTAGCTGCTTCTCGCTGGGCAGTGGGTGGTTGGCGGGAAGCTCGCCGCTTTCGATCTTCGCGGCCAGGAGATCCGCCAACTGAACGTAGACGGGCGTCGGGCTCATCGGATTGACCACGACAGAAACCTATGAATGCGGTAGACGACCATAGCCGTTCGGTACGTCTATAGACGTACAGGGACGTACAGGGTTACCTTCTGTAGGTGGTCGTAAACATGCTGGTGGGAGGTTCGGTGAAGCGCTGGTGGTGGCGTCGTCGTGGTCGTGGGCCGTTGCTCGACCGGGTGGGTCCGGCCACCGCCTATCCGGAGCAGGCGGGTGCGTACCGGGCGGGAGCGTGTCGGTGAACGAGAGCCGCGTCCCGGTCGAGGTCGAGTTGTCCTGGGCGGTCATCGACGGTCACCGGATCCGGCGATGCCTCCGGTGTCACGCGGACGGCTGGTGTCCGAGGGTGGCGGTCGCCCGGGCGAGGATCCTGGCGTGGCGGCGGGTGCGGGAGCCCTGGCCGTCGGACTGAGGCTCGGGCCTGGATGGTGGGCCGGTCTGCCGTGACTCGCGGACAACTCCGGGATTCTGCAACAAACCTGCACATCTCTACTCTTGCGCCGCGAGTAAGCGCTTTCCTAGCCTGAGATTACATCGATGTTTCGCTCTATGGCCAGTTCGAGAGCTTACGAAACTCAGTCACCTGCGGTGTCGGGCTGTGCAGGACGTGTCTCGCGCCGCGCTTACTCCCGAGGAGTCCAACAGTGAGAACCACAGTGCGACACAGGCTTCTGGCCGGCGGCACCGCAGTGGTCGCGGCGGCCGTGGTGGTCGCGGCGCTGCCGTTGACCCACGCGTCGGGAGCGGCGGACGGCCTCGTCGCCGCCTCGGTCGTCGCCAACGCGACCAACCTCAGCATCGGTGCCGGCGCCGACGGCTCCAGCAAGGGCGGCGGCACCAGTTACGGCAACGTGATCGACGGCGACGTGGGCACATACTGGTCGCCGTCCGGCTCGACCGGCCGTATCTCGGTCAAGTGGGGTTCCGCCACCACGGTCGGCTCGGTCACCATCCGCGAGGCATCCGGCGCGGTCGGGGTCATCGGCGGCTGGCGACTGGTCAACAACGACACCGGCGCCACGCTGGCCAGCGGCACCGGGGCCGGGACGATCACCTTCGCCGCCGCCTCGCTGCGCAAAATCAACTTCGAGATCACCAGCGCGAGCGGTACGCCGAGGGTCGCCGAGTTCGAGACGTACGCCTCCGGCACGACGACCCCGCCGACCACGCCGCCGCCGACGACCGGGCCGACCACCCCGCCGCCCAGCACGCCTCCGCCGACCACGCCTCCGCCGTCGTCCAACACGCTCTACGTGGCGCCGGCCGGCACCGACAGCGCGCCCGGTACGCTGGCGAGTCCGACGACGCTCGCCTCCGCGATCACCCGGATCACCTCGGGCGGGACGATCTTCCTGCGCGGCGGGACCTACCGCCACTCGCAGACGATCACCATCGGCCAGGGCAACAACGGCACGTCAAGCGCCCGCAAGAACATTTTCGCGTACGCGGGGGAGACCCCGGTCCTGAACTTCTCGGCGCAGAGCGAGGACCCGGCGAACCGGGGACTCGAAATGGGCGGATCGTGGTGGCACGTCCGTGGCATCGTCGTCGAGCGGGCCGGGGACAACGGCATCCTGCTCGCCGGCAACAACAACATCGTCGAGCGGGTGGTGACCCGCCACAACCGGGACTCCGGGCTCCAGCTCTCGCGGCTGATCGCCAACGCGCCCCGGGACCAGTGGCCCTCCAACAACCTCGTGGTCAGCACGGTGTCGCACGACAACGTCGACTCCGACGGTGAGGACGCCGACGGGTTCGCCCCGAAGCTGACCGTCGGCGCCGGCAACGTCTTCCGCTACACGGTCGCCCACAACAACATCGACGACGGGTACGACCTCTACACGAAGAGCGACACCGGCGCGATCGGCGCGGTGACCATCGAGTCCTCCCTCGCCTACGGCAACGGCACCCTCAGTAACGGTGGTCAGGCCGGCAACGGTGACCGCAACGGGTTCAAGCTCGGCGGCGAGGACATCGCGGTGAACCACACCATCCGGGGCAACATCGCCTACGACAACGGCAAGCACGGGTTCACCTACAACCGGAACCTGGGCACGATGACGGTGTCGAACAACGCCAACATCGGCAACACCGAGCGCAACTTCAACTTCGACGGCGGTTCCTCGGTGTTCCGCAACAACACCTCGTGCAGCGGCGGCTCGAACGACCGGATCGTCGGCAACTCCGACAGCTCGAACCAGTTCTGGTCCGGCACCAACGGGTCCCGGTGTTCGTCGTACTCGGGGTCGTTGGGGTGGTCCTTCGCCTCCGACGGCCGGCTGGTCGTGACCTTCGGCGGCCGGGTGGTCACCCCCTAACGAACACGGACGACGTCGGCGTCACCGGTGACGCCGACGTCGTTCACCGGGGGTTCATCCGAGAATCAAAGCTCGTTCATAGGTACGCCTGTTGGTATTCGTTGGCATCTGTCGCCTACGGATCGGCCAACATCCCATGCTCACCTGGCGCAACCGGGCACCCGCTCGCTCAACGCGTACACCATCGGCACCGATCGTCGGGTCCGGCCCGGCTGCGGACCGCGACGATCAGGCCGGACACGCGCTCCGCGCCCCGAGCCGATTGCACGCCTTCAATCGGTACGAGGTCAAATACGTGGTGCCGGTCGCCGACGTGCCGGCGCTGCGTGCCGAACTGGACGCGCGGATGGGGCGCGACAGCCATGGTGACCGGACCGGATACGGCGTGTGGAGCGTCTACTACGACACGGATCGACTGCTCTTCTACTGGGAGAAGATCGAAGGTCTCCGGTTCCGTCGCAAACTGCGGATAAGGCACTACGGCGACCGGTCCACGATCACCGACGACAGCCTTGTGCACGTCGAGATCAAGCAACGGGTCAACCGGGTCACCCAGAAGCGTCGCGTCGCTCTGCCGTACCGCCTGGCTCGCGATTTCTGCGACCGCCGGGAGATGGTCGCGCACCATCCCGACCAGCGGGCCTTCCTCGAAGAGGTGCTGGAACTGGTCTGTGGACTGGATCTGCGTCCGGTCGCGATGACCGGCTACCAGCGGGAGGCGTTCGTCGGGCGGGACTCCGACGTCGGCCTGCGGGTCACGATCGACCATCGGGTACGCGGGCGGGACCGCGACTTCCACCTGGGCGCGGAGGCGGAGAACCGCCTGATCGTGCCGGCCACGCTCGCCGTGGTGGAGATCAAGGCCAACGAGCGGGTGCCGTACTGGTTCACCGACCTGGCCGCCCGGACCAACCTGTCGATCGTCCGGTTGTCGAAGTACTGCCAGAGCGTGGAGGCGTTCGGTCGCGCCCCTCGATCCGTCTTCCACGTGACGGACGACGCCGCCGTCTCCCATCCCTACGTGTAGAGAGCAGCGATTCTCATGCCGTTCGAATTCCAGGATCTCTCCGGTACGTTCAGCGTCGGCGACATCGCCCTCGTCCTGTCGCTGTCCTTCCTACTCAGCGCGATGATCGGCTGGGTCTATCGATTCACCCACCGGAACATCTCGTACAGCCAGTCGTACGTGCAGACGCTCGTCATTCTCGGCATGCTCATCTCGCTGATCATGCTCGTCGTCGGGTCCAACATCGCCCGCGCGTTCGCTCTGGTGGGCGCACTGTCCGTGGTGCGTTTCCGGAACGCCATCAAGGAGACCCGGGACGTCGGCTTCATCTTTCTGGTGATGGGTATCGGCATGGCCTGTGGCACCCGGTTCTACGTCCTGGCCGTGGTCGCCGCCGTCGTGATCAGCATGATCATCGTGCTGATGTACCGCTTCAACTGGTTCGCCGCGAACGTGCAGCGGCAGGTGGTGAAGGTGCAGGTCCCGCCGGTGGAGAACTACACCGAGTCCATCCAGGACGTCCTGGTGCGCCACACCAGCGAGTTCGAGCTGGTCAGCATGGAGACGATTCGGGGCGGCGCGTTGACCGAGATCATGTACACGGTCCGGCTGAAGAAGGGCACCGAACCCGGTGACCTGATCGCCGCGCTGGCCGAACGCACCGGCGGTCAGCGGGTCACGGTGCTGACCGGCTACGACCAGACGGACCTGTGATGAGGCTCAAGCACCGGATCCCGATCCGGATCCGGCACTACTGGAAGTTCCTGGCCGGCTGCGCCGCCTTCCTGCTCGTCCTCACGGTGACGCTCAGCACGGTGCGCATCCGCCCGTACGTCACCAGCAGTGCGGTCGGCGGTGGCCTGGTCACCCAGGACATCGCCGGCACCGTCGACCTGTTCGACGAGACCGTGGCACACCGCATCACGCTCGTCTTCCGCGACGCGGACTACCAGCGGATGTTGGACACCTTCTATGCCGAGGGCGAGAAGGACTACATCGAGGCGGACCTGGTCGTCGACGGCACCAGCGTGCCCAGCGTCGGTATCCGGTTGAAGGGCAACTCCACGCTGCGCAGCCTGAGCCGCAACGGCGAGACCCCGCAGGGCGGACCGGGCGGCGCGGCACCTGACGGTGCTGGTCCCATGCCGCCCGGCGCCGATCGCGGCGGTGCCGGTCCGCTGCCGGACGGCGGCGATCGCGGCGGTGCTGGTCCGCTGCCGGACGGCGGCGGGATGTCGCGGATCTCGCTCCAGGCCGAGGAACCGGAGAACCTGCCCTGGCTCATCCGCTTCGACGAGTACGTCCACGGCCGCCGCTACCAGGGGCACCGGGAAATCTCCGTTCGCGTCGCCGGCATGGGCGGCGGCTCCACGGTGCTCAACGAGGCGGTGACGCTCGACCTGCTCGGCGATGCCGGTGAGGTGGCCCAGGAGTACGCGTACACCAGCTTCACCGTCAATGACCGGCCGACCACCGCCCGCCTGGTGGTGGAACATCCCGACGAGAACTTCACCGCGAAGATCGACGGCAGTGGGGTCCTCTACAAGGCGCTGGCCACCGGCAGTTTCACCGACCAGGGCGACGACCCGACCGCCTACGACGACGACTTCAAACAGATCACCATGAAGGGCAGTCAGGACCTGCAACCGGTCATCGACCTGATCAGATGGGTCGAGAACGCCAGCGACACCGAGTTCGACGAACACCTCGCCGACCGGGTCGACGTGGAGTCCTTCGCCCGCTACGTGGCCTGGCAGAACCTGCTGCTCAATTTCGACGACATGTCCGGTCCGGGCCGCAACTACTACCTCTGGTACGACCTGACCAGTAAGAAGTTCACCGTGGTCGGCTGGGACTACAACCTGGCGTTCAGCGGGGACGCCGGCCAGGGCCCGCACGAGCAGGGGCGCCTCGGTGGTGGTTTCCGGGGCGGGGGTGCCACCCGTACGATGCCCGGCCAGCCGGAAGGCGCGCCCGGCGCTGCCGACACGATGCCCGAGCGTGCGGACCGTCCCGACACCGGGGAGCCGCGTACGGGTGGGCGAGAGGGCGGTAGGCCCGGTGGTGGTGGGCCCGCTGGCGGTTGGCCCGGTGGTGGTGGGCCCGGTGGGGGCGGCCACCTCCTCAAGGAACGCTTCCTTGCCAGCGAGACGTTCACGAAGGTGTACGAGGACGCGTACCGCGAGATCTATCGGCAGGTCTATGCCGACGGCTCGGCACTGGCGGCACTCGACGGCATCACCGAGGTGTTGTCGAGCGTCGACGGGCAGGACGCGCAGACCGTGACGGACGACGCGGATCGGCTGCGCACCCTGATCGGTCAACGCACCGAGAGCCTCGCCGCAGATCCGGTGATCACCCAGAGCTGAGTTGTCATGGCCCTCCGTCGATGTCCGGCGGGGGGCCCGCCGACCTGACATGTTCCTCACGTCCGATCGGGAGGCTGGCTGCGGCCGGGCCAAGAACCGGCCGCAGTGGCCCGGGAATGTCCCGGTCCGATCGGACGAAAGGCGTTGTCATGCGCAGGAGTCGGACGCTGTTGATGGGTGCCGTCATGCTGATCGCGCTGTCGGCCTGCGGGGCGACGGCCGACGAGAAGAAAACGGACGACGGCAGCGGACAGGTGGCCTCGTTGGCCACCCCGGAGCCGGAACGGACCGGTTCGGCGCAGCCGAAGGAGGAACGTCCGCGCGAGCGGCTCGACACCACGTCGGAGGAGTACGAGGCGTTGCTTGGGCCGTACCGCAAGTGCCTGAAGCAGCAGGGTGTCCCGGACAAGTTGACCGCAGGCCACCCCGGCCGACCGTCCGGCGAGACCAACGCCAAGGAGGCGGAGGCGTACGAGGCGGCGAACCTGATCTGTGAGCCGAAGTTCTATCCGCTGCCGCCGTGGGAGAAGGACCCGGCCAACCCGGAGGCCCGGGACTTCGCGGTCGCCGTCGTGAAGTGCCTGAAGGACAAGGGCGTCAAGTACGTGGAGGTCTCCGAGGACGGCATCTCGCTCGCCTTCGGCGGGGACCAGAACCACTCCCGCTCGATCAGCATGGGCCTGGAGTTCGCACCCGAGTGCGAGCGCAAGGTCGCCGCCGCGCAGAACTGACGCCGCCCGACGAGCGCGGCGAGAATGTAAGGAGGGGTCCCTTCCTATACACGAGGCGTTAGGAAGGGACCCCTCCTTACACGCACAGCAGGGCGCGGCGGCCGGAGCACCGGTCGCCGCGCCCTTTCGTCTGTGCTGGCCGGTGGGGTCAGGCGGCGGCGAGGGCCTGCGTCGGGGGTAGTCGGGCCGCGCGTACGCAGGGGTAGACACCGGCGAGCACCCCGATCACCACGGCACCGCCGACCCCGAGGACCGCCGCCTGGCTGGGCAGCACCAGCGGCCATCCCTGCCAGGCCGCGTATCCGACGGTGGCGAGCAGTCCCACCGCCGTGCCGACCAGACCGCCGAGTGCCGCCAGCACCGTCGACTCGGTCAGGAACTGGCCCCGGATCTGTCCCCGGGTCGCCCCGAGTGCCCGTCGCAGGCCGATCTCGGCACGCCGTTCGAGGACCGAGACGACCATCGTGTTGGCCACCCCGATGCCTCCGACCAGCAGGGCGACCGCAGCCAGCGCCAGGAAGAGCACGGAGAAGTTGCCCTCGGTGGCCCGTTTCGCGGCCAACGCGTCGGAGGGGCGGCTCACCACCACCTGGCCGGGACGCTCCGGCGAGATCGTCTCCGCCAGGACACCGCGTACCGCCTCCAGTTGCGACTCCTCGCAACGGATGTAGATCACCGTCGGGTGGCCGTCGAACCGCAGTTCGCTGCGGGCCGCCGGCCACCCGACCAGCACCGACCGGTCGATGTCGGGGGAGAGCGGGGTCTCGGCCA
Source organism: Micromonospora sp. NPDC047793 (assembly GCF_040642635.1). Lineage (NCBI taxonomy): Bacteria > Bacillati > Actinomycetota > Actinomycetes > Micromonosporales > Micromonosporaceae > Micromonospora > Micromonospora sp. NPDC047793. The sequence continues at coordinate 107,164 of NZ_JBEYSG010000020.1, forward strand.
GGATGCCGACCACGGTGAACCGCCGGTCCGCGATCGTCACCTGGGGTGCGGGTTGTCCGGCGGGCAGGTCGGCGATGCCGAGTCGGGTGGCGGCCACCGAACCGAGTACGACGGTGGGGAACTCCGCCGTGGCCGGGTTCAGCCAACTGCCGACGCTGATCCGTGCGTTGATGGTGGGCAACAGGTCGAGGCGGGCGGCCAGCACGGTGAGGCCGGAGCCGTCGGTGGGATCGAGGAGGTCGTTGCGGCGTACCACGGTGCGGGTGTTGCCGACCGCGCTGGCCGCCGTGACCGGGCCGATCCGCTGCACCATCACCACGGCGGATTCCGGCAGCTTGGTCGGCGGATCACGATCCGGTGCCGCCACCGCCTGGAGGGAGTTCGTGCCGAGCGCGGTCAACTCGGCCAGCAGCGCGGCCTGGCCGGCGGCCGGGATGCCGGTGACCACGATCATCGTGGCGATGCCGATCGCGATCCCCAGCGCCGACAGCACCGCCCGCAGCGGGCGGGCCCGCAGGCCGGTCAGCCCGAGCGAGAGCAGGTCCGGTACGGCCAGCCGGGCCGGTCGTGGTGCCCGGTCGATCGGCCCGGTCACCGGTCCGACACCGCATCGCCGGCCGGGTCGCCCGACTCCACGGCACGCGCCGGGACGGGCGAGGGGTGCGTGTCGTCGCGGATCAGTCGTCCGTCGCGGATCTCGATCTGCCGGGGCAGTGACGCGGCGATGCCTCGGTCATGGGTGATCAGCACGATGGTGGTGCCTTCCTCGTGGAGCCGACGCAGCAGCCGCAGCACGGACTGACCGGTGGCGGTGTCGAGTGCGCCGGTGGGTTCGTCGGCCAGGACCAGCGACGGTTGGTTGGCCAGGGCGCGGGCGATCGCGACGCGCTGCTTCTCGCCACCGGACAACTGCCCCGGGCGGTGCCCGGTGCGGTGCGCCAGACCGACCCGGGCCAGGGCGCGCAGGGCGTGCTCCCGCCGTTGCCGTCGTGGCACCCCGGCGTAGAGCAGGCCGGTGGCGACGTTGTCGACGGCACTGAGCCCGTCGGCGAGGTGGAACTGCTGGAAGACGAAGCCGATCTCCCGGGCCCGCAGCGCGGACAGCCGCCGGTCGCCGAGCGTGGCGACGTCCTGGCCGGCGATGTGGACGGTGCCCGAGGTGGGGCGGTCCAACGTGCCGATGATGTTGAGCAGGGTCGACTTGCCCGATCCGGACGGCCCGACGACGGCGACCAGTTCCCCGGCGGCGACGTCCAGGCTGACGTCGGCCAGCGCGGTGACCCCGCCGGGATAGACCATGGACGCGTGACGCACCGAGAGCACGGGTCCGGTCACGAGGGCACCACCACCTCGGTGCCCTCGGTCAGTCCGTCGCCGGTGATCTCGACCCAGCCGTCGGCGAACATGCCGGTGCGGACCGCGACCAGCCCGCCCGGTCCCTGCACCGCGTAACCGCCCTCGCGCAACGCCACCAGCGCCTCGACCGGCGCGACCAGCACGTCGACGGCGGTACGACCGGTGAAGTGCACCTGCACCTCACCGGAGTCGAGGTCGGCGATGGTCTGCGGCTTGTCGACGGCCACCGTCACGGTGAGCAGCGCTGGGCCGTTCGCAATGCCGCTGTCGCTGGCGACGAGATCACGGCCGACGGAGACGACCCGGGCGGGGACCTCACGGTCGTCGGGCAGGCCCACCCGGATCCGGTCCCCACGCTTGATGGCGGCGGCGTCGGTGAGTTCGGCACCGACCGTGATCACCTTGCGGACCGAGGTCACCGACATCAGTGGCGTCTCCGCCGGGTCACCGGGTTGGGCGGTCACCGAGTCCACCCGGACCGCCCCGCTCGCCACCTCGACGTGTCCGACCGGGATCGTGCCGGTCGCCGGCACACCGAGGTCGGTCTGCCAGCGCTTGATCGCCGCGACCAGTGCCGGCGTGAGGACGCCCTCGCCGCTGCGTACCCGCTGCGAAGCTGCCGGGGATTCCGCTGCCGCCGCCGGCTCGTCGTCGTCATCGTCGGCGGCGTTGCGGGTCGGCGGCTGCGGCGTCACCTGCTCGCCGGGCGACGGCTGCCAGCCGATCGGGTAACCGAGCGCACGGAGGTTGTCGGCGATCACCCGGACGTCCCGGCCGACCAGGTTCGTGCCGGCGATGTCCCGGTACATCGGGATGCTGCCGTAGAAGAGCACCACCGGCCGGTCGTCGGCCCGGAACAGTTGCCCACCCCGCTTGACCGTGGTGCCGGCCTTCGGCAACCAGGTGACCGTCGCGGTCAGGTGCCCGGCCAGCGGGCGCGTCGGGCCGTACCCGATGCTTCCGGGCAGCGTCCGGGTGGTCGACAGGTCACGGCGCGCGATCGGCGTGGTCGCGACCACGTCGGTTTCCCTCGACGCCGGCTGTGCGTCTGCCCGGTGCCGGGTCACCACGATCCCGGTACCCACCGTCAGCACCGCCACCACGAGCGCCACGGCGATCCACCGCACACCACGTCGCCGTACGGGCGGATCGGGTACACGCGGTATGAACTCGGTCGGGGCGTCCTGCTTCGGATCCATGCCGACGAGGGTGTCCAGCGGTCGTTAGAAACCTGTCAGGTATCGCCGCCGGAGCCCTGCCGTCGGGAATCCGGTCCTATCATCGCCGCCATGTGTGCACAGGTGCTGGTCGCCGATGACGATCCTCGCCAGGCCGAGGTGGTCCGCCGCTATCTGACCGCCGAGGGGCACGAGGCCGTGGTGGTGCACGACGGTCGGGCGGCGCTGGAGACGGCCCGCCGACTCCGTCCCGACCTGCTGGTGCTGGACGTGATGATGCCGGAGATGGACGGTCTCCAGGTGTGCAAGACCCTGCGCGGGGAGTCCGACGTCCTGGTGTTGATGCTGACCGCCCGGTCCTCCGAGGACGACCTGCTGACCGGACTGGACCTGGGCGCCGACGACTACCTGACCAAGCCGTACAGCCCCCGGGAACTGATGGCCCGGGTGCGGACCCTGCTGCGGCGGGCGAGACCCGGCACACCGTCGCCCGCCGGGGCCGGGCTGCTGCGGGTCGGACCGATCGAGATCGACCCGACCGCGCACCAGGTGACCGTGGACGGCGTCCGGGTCGCCTGCACCCGGGGTGAGTTCGCCATCCTGGTGGCGATGGTGAAGCAGCCGAACCGGGTCTTCACCCGAGGCCAACTGCTGCACCACACGCGGGGGCTCGACCGCAGCTCGACCGAGCGGACCATCGACGTCCACGTGATGAACCTGCGTCGCAAGATAGAACGCGATCCGCAGCGGCCGGTCTGGTTGGTGACCGTCTTCGGGGTCGGCTACAAGCTGGCCGGCGCTTCGGCGACATCCCGGTGAGCACCCGGCGGGTGCCGATCCGGCACAGTCTGGTGACCCGGTTGCTGGTCACCTCGGTGCTGATCGCGATCGCCGCGATCACCTCCACCGCCTGGCTGGCCACCCGGACCGCGACCCGGGCGATCAGCCAGGAGCAGGGTCGCTCACTCGCCGAGAACACCGAGGTCTACAACGAGCTGATCGAGTACGCGGCCACCCACCCGGACTGGTCCGCGGTGTCGCCGCTCATCGAGCAGCGGGCCGCCGGACTGGACCGGCGGATCACGCTGATGACCGACGACCGGACGATCGTGGCCGACACGCTCGACGGCCCCTCGCTGGACGCCGCCCGCCCGGCCGCCGTGGTCGACCCGCTGAACCTGGACCTCGGCCTCACCGGCGGCACCGACCGCATCGACCCTCGGGCGGTCGGCCCGTTCCGGGTGCCGGACGACGTCAGCGACGAACTGCTCGCGAAGGCCGAGGAACAGTTGAGGTGCCTGCGGGGGAGTCGCCTGGACGGAGAGATCAAGCCGCTGCCCGACGGGCGGTTCACCGTCGTGCTGACCACGCCGGATCCGCGCGGGTCGGCAGATCGATGCGAGGCGAAGCCCGAGACGGCCGGCCAGGCCGAGGAGAAGGCGCTGCGGTCCCTGGGGCAGCTGGCAGGGAGGTGCCTCGACCTGGCCGACGACGAGGGACTGGAGATCCTGCCCGACTTCAGCGCGTACCTGATCAACATCTCCGTCGACGAGCGCAGCGTCCGTCCCGCCCCCCGGGAGACCTTCCGGGTCGACGTGGACGCGGACGAAGCGGCCCTGATCAGCGAGTGCGTGGAGCAGTCGCGGCGGAGCATGCTCCAGCCGCACGTGGCCCCGGCCGTGCTGCTGTTCATCACCGCCCCGGACAGCGGCGCCGACCAGACCACCTTCACGCTCTCCGGCGAGAACACCGTCCGCATCGTCACGGTCACCGGCGCGGTGCTGGTGGCCACCATCATCGTCACGGTGCTGGTCGGCCGCCGGCTGGTCCGTCCGTTGCGGACACTCACCGACGCCGTCGACCGGCAGCAGCCGGCCCCGGTCTCCGCACCGGACGAGATCGGCCGGCTGGCCCGGGCGCTGAACGACTCGACCCACCGTCGGGACCGCGCCGAGGCGCAGCGACGCGCCATGGTCAGCGACGTCGCGCACGAACTGCGTACGCCGCTGACCAACATCCGCAGTTGGCTGGAGGCGGCCCAGGACGATCTCGCGCCGACCGACGCCCAACTGCTCGACCTGCTGCACGAGGAGGCGGTGCTGCTCCAGCACATCATCGACGACCTCGCCGACCTGGCCGCCGCCGACGCGGGCACGCTGCGGATCCATCCCGAGCCGACCTACGTGCGGGACGTGGTCACGCAGGTGGTGGACAGTCATCGGGGCACGGCCCAGGCGGCCGGGATCGCGCTGACCGTTCAGATCGATGAGGACCCCGTGTTGCCGGCCGACGCGGTACGGCTGCGGCAGATCGTCGGCAACCTGGTCTCGAACGCGATCCGCTACACCCCGCCCGGGGGGTCGGTCACCGTCGCCGCGCAGGACACCACGATCACCGTACGGGACACCGGGGTGGGCATCGCGGCCGAGCACCTGCCGAAGATCTTCGACCGGTTCTGGCGGGCGGACGGCTCGCGTACCCGGGCGACCGGTGGCAGCGGCCTGGGTCTGCCGATCACCCAGCATCTCGTGAAGGCACACGGCGGCACCATCGACGTGCAGAGCACCCTGGGCGAGGGCAGCCTGTTCACCGTCCGGTTGCCGGACACCCCGGCGGGGCCGCGTCAGGAATGACGCGGCCCCGCCGGTGCGGGTGGACCGAGACGGGGGAGGTCAACGGCCCACCGTGTTCATCGGTCAGCGCACCCGCAGCTTCTGGTGCACCTCTGCGGTGGGCGCGTAGGTCCGGTCACCGGAGTAGGCGACGTGCACCGCGTACGACCCGGCGGACAGCCCGCTGGTCGGCAGCTTCACGACGGCCTTGCCCTTGTTCAGCGTCACCACGTGCGTGCTGCCGGCGAAGGTCACGGTGATCTCGCCGGTCGGCGTCGGCGACTTCTTGTGCTTCTTCTGTGCCCGCACCTCGACGTCGAGGGTGAACGCGCGGCCGGCGGGGACCGACGCGGGCGCGGCCTTCGCCTTGACCTTGGCACGGGCGTCACCGACCGTGTCGACGCCCGTCCAGAGGTGGTCGCGGGCGAAGATCGTGAAGAGCTGGCTGGCGGTCATGCCGTCGTGCGCACCCGGGACCTGGGTGGTGTGGGCGGTGTACCCACGGGCGCGGAAGTTGTCGGCGATGGCGTTCTGGTTGTTGAGGTTGCCCTCGAACACGCCGTTGCCGAGGAACACGAGGAGGTCGTCGTCGCCGACCGCGTTCGCGACGTTGTCGTAGTCCTGGGCGCTCAGCGACGGGTTGCCGGAGAAGTGACCGTAGTACCCGAACGTGGTCGGGTAGCCGCGGATCACGTGGGCGCCGGTCATACCGCCGTACGAGAACCCGGCGTACGCCCGGCCGGACCGGTCGGTGGCGACGTTGTACCGGTCCTCGATGAGCGGCAGGATCGTCTGGACCAGGTTGTCGGCGGCGTTGGTCTGGTTGTACGACGCGAAGCCGAGGCTGGTGCCCGTGAAGTGGTTGCCCATGGTGACGACCACGGTGGGCTCGATCTCGCCCTTCGCGGTCATGTTGTCCAGGATGTTCGGGACGTTCGCCGGCACCATGAAGTCGGTCTCGTCACCGAAGATGCCGTGCGCCAGGTACGCCACCTTGTACGGCTGTGCGCGCTTGGCGTTGTAACCGGGCGGCAGGTAGACACCGAGGTAGTGACCGCTGTCGCCGAGGATGGTGGTGTACGGGACGTACCTGACGGTGCCCCGGTCCTTGGGCTTGGCCGGCAGCTCGTACTCGGCACGGCTCTTGAGCACCGGGTCGTTCTGCTTGGTCGCGTACGGCACGTACACGGCGTCGAGGACGTCGTTGTTCCGGGTCCGGAACGAGGACTCGCCCGGCGGACGCGGGTTCGTCGAGGCCGGGTCCCAGATGCGCTTGTTCTCCCAGCCCTGGGTCGGGTCCCAGACCCGGTACCAGTAGCTGATGCCGCCCGCGTGCAGCGGCAGCGAGACCGACCAGTTGCCCTTCTTGTCCCTGGTCATGTCGCGGAGGAACTCGGTTCCCCCGGCGTGGTACCGACCCGGCTGCCACTCCTCCGGCTGGTACCGGGTGTTGCCGGTGTTCACGTCGAGCAGGGTCAGGTCCCCGGCGAGACGGACCTGCGTGGCGTTCGGGTTGCGGTAGACGAAGGTGACCGTGTATCCGGTCGGTGAGTGCTTGTCCGCCTTGACGGTCGCACCCTCCTTGGCCGCAGGCTTGGCCGAGGCGGCAGCCGGCGCGGAGACGACGAGGCCGACTCCGAGTGACATGGTCGCGAGCAACGAGACGGTACGCCTGAGCCTGCGCTTTCCGGTCTCTGTCTTCAACTGAGCACACTCCTCTACAACCGCTTCTCGCGGTGCTGTTCGGATCTCGTGGTCGTGTTCGGACCCTGGCTCTCGGCTCCGGCTTACTGCCGCCGGAGCCGCTGAAGGTGGGTGAGGTCTGCGCGACGAGGCGCGGGGTGGTCGGACATGGAGAGCCTCCTCGTGGGCCACGTGGGCTACTGCCCGGTGGGGGGTATGACCCGTTTCGGTACTCTGTGGATCTGGTCCTGTGCTAAATCGAATTAGCATCGGTAGTGTGGCGGGGGTCGCCTTTCGATGTCAAGAGTGTTCCAGGGCCGTTACGTCTCAGGTCGCTCCTGGTCACGGCCGTGCGGGGATCGACGCACCGTCACCACGGAGTCGTCTCGGCTTCCGATCGGGGGCCGGCTCACGTGTCCGGCGATCGCGGCGACGCCGTCACTCGTAGATGCGGAAGTTGTCGAACTCGAAGGCACCGCGACTCGTCGCGATCACCCCGGCGGTGCCGTCCGGGAAATCGACGGCGTCGACCGTCTTCACCTTCGTGCCGTTGATATAGAGATCGAGCTGATCGCCCTTGCCGACGATGGCCAGACTGTTCCAGCCCTCGGCGGTTATCTTCTCGGAACGCTCGGTCAGGCGGTAGGAGAATCCGAGGGTGTCGCTGCGCGCCACGAACGAATAGGTGCCGTCTCCGGAGAGCAGGAAGGCGTAGTACCGCTTCGGCTGACCGGACCACCGGTACATCAATCCGGCCGCGCTGGTGGAGAGGGCCCGGTCCGCGATTCGTACGTCGACGGAGACCGGCCTGTCGGTCATCTCGACCGGCACCCGGTCACCGGCGTTGGTGGCGTTGATCCAGATGTAGCGCACCCGGCTGGCGTCGGTCCGGTTGGAGAGGCGGAACAGACCCTGGACGGTGTCGATCTCGCTCCGCCACACGTCGTCGTCGCCGTCCTCGGTGTCGACCCAGAGCGCGTACCGCGCCAGGACCTCGTCCGGATCGCTGACGGTCGAGGTGAACGGCTCGGTGAACAACGCGTGCCGGAACGGGTCCGACGGCTGCTCCTTCGGAATCAGCGCCGCGATGCCGGCGACGATCCCGACCAGGCCGCCGACGATGCCGATCAGCCCCGGGACCGACCTCAGCGCGCGACGGAGTCGCTGTCGCCGGGGGCGCGTCACCGCGGTGTCCGTCCCGGCCGGGTTGGTCTCGGTCGGGTTGGTCCCGGTCGGGTCGGCGTCCCGCTCCCCGGTGGCGGACGGAGTGCGTGGCTCGACGATGTCGGGGGTGTCGTGCGGAGTGGTCAGGTCGCTCTCGGCGGTTTCTGCCGACGACAGCGGAAGGTCCGCTCGACGTGCCCCGTCGTCGTCGAGCGGCGAAGGATGCTCACTTCTCATGAGCGGCATTCCTTTCCGGTCGTCGTCAGTGGAATTTCCACGATGTCGACGGGGAGTCGAGCCGCCGGAACGGCGGTGCGATTGAATCGTAGCGAGACGCGTCGGTAGTGCGGGAATTCGACGGGAATGCGACCCGGAGAATGCGCCCGTACGCGCGCGATCGACGGCGCGTCACTCGATCGCGGGCGGGGAATGGTCCATGATCTGTCAGCCACTCGGCGGGTGGCGGTAGGAGCCTTCCATGGCGCACCGGTCGCTCGACCGGGGCACCGAGGAGATGCCGGTATGTCGTCGTACGTCTATGTGTTGTTCCTGAGGTCGCCGTGCCGCTGCGCGGTACCCACGGTGACCGGGGGCCCTCAGGCCCTGCGACCCGGCCCTGCCCAACGGCACGTCGCTCCCGGTCCGACCCGGTGACGACTTCGGCGTGGCCCACTCCGGCCCGTGGTGGGCGCGGCCCCGACCAGCTCCGACGACACCGCCCTCATCAGTGGTCGACCAGTTCGACGGTCACGGTGGCGGTGTCGCCCACGTCGAGCGCCTCGGCGGTGCGGACGGCGCGCTTGACCGGGAGGACGTAGCAACCGCGTGTGCTGTCGGGGAACACCGAGGTCGTCCACCGGCTGCCGCCGATGGCGGCCCGGACGCGTACCGCACCGAAACCCCGACGGGTCCCGCCGGAGCGCTCGCGGATCTCCTCCGACGCCCCGACCGGCAGGCTGACGAAGGTCCAGCTCTCGTCACGCCGGGCAGCCCAGGTCCACAACTCACTGTCGAACGTCACGATCACGACGGTCAGCATCACATCCGGGACCGACAGTGCCGACGCCCCGCCGGTCGAAGGTTGCTCGCGAACGGTCGCAGCGACCGCCCACGGGCGGACGCCCGACGGCCCCTGCGTGGCGCGCGGTCCTCGCGCGCCACGCAGGGTGTGGACATGTCGTCGCTCAGTGGGTCAGGACGACGGTGGAGATGCTGCGCGCGCCCACGTTGACCGAGACCTGCCCGCCGTTGACGCTGGTCGGCTGGCTGGCCGCGTTGGCGCTCAGCGAGGTCAGGTAGTGCTCCGCCCGGGTGACGGACTGCGGCACCTGGATCACGGCGTTGTTGACCGCGCTGGTCGAGCGGTTGAGGATCACCAGCGTCGTCTTCCCGCCACCCTGGTACGCGGTCACCTCCAGCGGTGCGGCCTTGGAGCTCTTGGCCAGGGCGACCCGCTGGTAGCCGGGGCGGACGTACTTGGAGTACTGCGAGAAGGCGTACCCCCGCTTGAGCGGTGCGCCGGCCGTGGTGCCGAAGGCGGCCTCGCCGTCACCGATGAAGGAGTAGTAGCGCTTGCCGTACCACCAGACGTAGGCGGTCCAGTTCGCCTCCATCGACCGGTGCACCGTGCGCATGATGTCGTCGAGCGTCTCGTTCCAGACCGTCTGGTTGCCCGGGTTGCCCCAGATGTTGGAGCCGTTGCCGTCGGCCGCGTGCAGGTTCCACTCGGTCATCCAGACCGGCTTGTTGTGCTGGTCGGCCAGCGGGTACGACCGCAGCCGCCCAGCCGCCTCGGTGCCGTACAGGTGACCGCCGATGTAGCCGATGTTGTTGCGGGCGGTGGTGTCGTTGAGCGTCGGGTCGGTGTAGGTGTAGTTCAGGTTCACCGCCTCGGCGACCATCAGCTTGGTGTTCTGCACCCGTGTGCCGTGGTCACGGACGAAGTTGCGCAGCTCGGTGCCGCTCCAGTCCATCGAGTCGTAGTCCGGGTGCCAGTCCGGCTCGTTCTGCACGGAGGTGACGTCGATCGTCACGCCCTGCCCGCGCATGTACTGGACGTAGCTGTTGAGGTGGTTGGCGTAGTCGTCGTAGTAGTCGGTCCGCAGCTTGCCGCCGTTGACCCGACTGTTGTTCGTCTTCCACGCCGCCGGGGCCGTCCAGGGTGAGGCCAGGATCTTCACGCCCGAACCGGAGGCCTTGGCCGTCTTCAACGAGTTCACATGCGTCGCCCACTCGCTCGACACCGGCGACAGACCGGTCCGCACGATGGACAACCCCAACTGGTTGGCGCCCATCCCGACCAATGTCTGCGTCTCGGCGGTCGACCACGCGCTGCCCCAGATCGACTGCGCCGCCCCGAAACCGTCGACCGTCTGGTGGCGGGTGGCGTTGTTGACCGTGATGTCCGCCGCGCCGGTGGGTGGCGGGGTGGTGGGCGGCGGGGTGGTCGGCGGTGGCGTGGTCGGCGGCGGGCTGGGGATGGTGCCGCCGGTGCAGCCCACCCCGTTGAGCGCGAAGATGACCGGGGCGGGGTTGCTGCCGGTCCAGGACCCGTTGAAGCCGAACGAGGCGGTGCCGTTGGTGGGGATCGTGCCGTTGTAGCTGACGTTCTGGGCGGAGACGGCGGCGCCGCTCTGGGTCACCGTGGCGTTCCACGCCTGGTCGATGGTCTGCCCGGCGTCGAAGCGCCAGGTCAACGTCCAGTTCGTGACCGGATCACCGTTGTTGGTGATGACGACGTTGGCGCCGAATCCGCCCTGCCACTGCGATGCCACCGTGTAGTTCACCGTGCAACCGGCGGCTGCCGCACCGGCGGGCATCGCTACGGCGACTCCGGCCGACGCCAGGAGTACGGCACCGGCGGTCACCCGGGCGGCATTGTGTGTGAACGCTCTCATTCGTCTTTTCATCGCTGCTCCGGTCTCCTCGGAATGGGATGCATCGACCTGCCGTCGGTGACGACGCAGAGACGGGAGCGCTCCCATGGCGCGGCGGAGGCCGCCCAGTTGCGCCCGGGACGGGGGCGGTGGTGAAAGCGCTTGCCAGATCGGCCTGAATGTATGCCGCGTCAACGATCGATGTCAATGTTGCGACGCGTCGCCTCCGAGGCGGCCGTCCGCAACCCGGATGTCGCGCCGGGCCGCGCCCGAGGTGTGCAAGGAAGGGCCCCCTACTAACGCCTGGTGTATTACAAGGGTCCCTTCCTTACATCTGGGCGGCGGGCGGAGCGGGGTGCCGGGTTGGTGGGGCGGCCCACCCGGGTGACGTGCAGCAGCCGCTCCGGCGCGACGTCCAGGAGCGTGCCGAGCGCCGACCGGGTGGCCGCGACGTCGACGAGCTGGCTCAGCGGGTGCGCCGCCAGCCCGGCCGCGTGCAGCGTCAACCAGCAGCGCAGCAGCACCCGCCCGAACTCCACCTGCCCGGCCGGGTCCAGGGCCGCCGGGGCGATGAGGACGACCACGTCGCCGCCTCGGGCGAGCGGATCGTCGGCGGCGGCGAGCAGCCTCGGCAGCCCCAGCCGGCGCAGCGCCGGATAGCTGGCCAGCGCCGCGCGCAGCCCGGTCGCGGCAGGACGGGACAACCCGAGGCAGCGGTCGGTGAGTCCGTCGGCGTGGTAGTCGGGATGCGCCGGGGTCAGGCGTAGCCAGCGGCGCAGCTCGGCGACGACCGCCGGGTCCGCGTACACCTGCCGGTCGGCCTCGCGAAGCAGGCCGCCGAGGCGGTCGGCGCGCGGCACGGTCCGGACGCCGCCGCCGGCCTGCCGGGCGACCGCGTCCACCGCCGCGAGCGCGTCGCTGTCCGGCCCGCCGACGAAACCGCCCCGATGGGTACGCCGATCCCAGACCTCGGTGGTGCGGAAGGGCGTCGGGTAGCGGCTCGGCGCCGACCGGAACCGCCCCACCCACGGGTCGTCGTGGTCGGCGACGTACTCCATCGGCAGGCCGGCGTCGGCGGCGACGATCAGGCAGGTCTCCACGAACGCGCCCAGGGAGAGGCACAGGTCGCGGCCGGTGGGGTCGGCCGCCGGCAGGGTGTACGCCGGGTCCCACCCGACCCGGATCTGTCCGGGCTCGTAGCGCAGCCGCCACGGCTGGGTGTTGTGCGCGCTCGGCGCCCGCCAGCACAGTGGTTCGAGCGCGCGGAACGCGGCGACGTCCACCTACCGCTCCTTGGCATAGAAGGTGTAGCCGTGCAGCGGGCGGCCACCGAGCCGCCGGTACTGGGCCGCCGACGCCGGGTTGTCCCGACCGACGTAGGTGCTGCGCAGCGCGGTGTAGCCGGCGGTGTGCAGGTTGTGGTGCAGGTGCGTGGAGAGCAGCCGCTGGTAGCCGCGCCCCTGGTACTCCGGGACCACGCCCTTGACGATCAGCACCGCCTCCCGCCGGTAGCGGCGGCGGGTGCCGAGCAGCCGGATCTGGTTGACCAGGTGCAGGTCGCCCCGGACGGCCACCATGAACTCGCTGATGTCCGGTACGCAGAGCGTGAACGCCACCGGCTGACCGTCCCGCGTCAGATAGAGCAGCAACGACTCGTCCAGCAGGTACGCCAGCCCGTCGGTCTGCCGCCGGAGCTGCCAGGCGCAGATCGGGGTGTAGTACCCGAGCTGGGCGAAGGAGTCGTTCAGCATGCCGCGAAGCAGGTCGAGTTGGTCGTCGAGACGCCGTACGTCGCCCCGGTGCAGCTCGATCCGCGCCCCGTCCGGATCCACGCGCACCGGGGGCGCCGGCTCGGCCGGGGTGGGCACCGGGCAGATCCAGGTGTCGGACTCGAACCGGCGCTGGAACCCGTACGCCTCGTAGGCGGCGGCGTAGTGCGCCGGGTTCCAGGCGCTGTCGACGAAGCCGCGTTCCGCGTACCCGGAGGTGATCACGCCACCGGCCTGGTTGGGCAGCAGCGCCACCGGGCCGAAGAGCAGGTCCCGGTCGGGATCGGCGTGCGCGGAGATCGCGTCGAACAGCGGTCGGGCGGCCGGGGCGGTGAACTCGGTCAGCCCGAAGAGCTGGCACCGGCGGCCGATCTTGGCGTCGAAGGCCGCGTCGATGTGCAGGGTGGTCCGGCCGACCACCGTGCCGGCGTTGTCCCGCAGCACGTACATCGGTATGCCGTCCTGCCACCACTGCCGGATCTGCTGGCGGGGGATGGGCACGTGGCGCGGCTCGTCGGCGTAGAGGCGGTCGGCGAGCCCGAGGAACTCCCGCAGGCCACGGCGGCAGGTGACCCGTTCGAAGCGGTACGCACCGGAACTCACCGGATCACCGCCGGACCGGTCGTCTCCGCGCCGAGCGGAGTGAACGTCTCGATGTGGCCCATCTGCGGCGCCTCGGCCCGCCAGGTGCCGTTGGAGTACCCGTCCGGCGAGGCCGAGTAGAGCCGGATGAATCCGGCGGTGGCGTTGCGGGTGCCGTCGGTCAGCCACACCATCAACCGCCGGTGGTGCCGGGTCCGCGCGAAGCGCAGCATCGCGTCGCGGTCGGTGAAGAACGCGATCGTGCCGAGCGTGAGGGGGAACTGCCAGTAGACGGTGTGCCAGCAGTAGCCGGACATCCGGCGCATGTCGCGGACCATCCGGAACCAGTCCGGGGCGAGCCGCAGCAGCACCAGCGGGTTGGCGTAGCGGGTCCCGCCGATGAACATGGCGCCGGCGCGGGCCTGCGCGGGCGCGCGGGAGAAGTCACGGGTACGCATGATCACCTCACCAGGTAGACGTTCTTGATCTTCTGTTCGCCGGCGAACGGTCCACTTCCCGGCTCGTGCAGCTCCACCCGCAGGTCACCGGCGGTCGGGTCTTCGAGCAGCGACTGCGCGAAGTCCCGGGAGACCGAGGTGAGATGCCGACGTACCCCGCTGCGGCAGGCGGCGACGAGTGCGTCGCGCTCCGGCGCGGCCAGCGGGCGGCGCAGTTCGATGTGGATCACGGGTCGGGTCTCCAGCGACGCGTCCTCGACCAGGGTCATGCAGAAGCGGTTGATCTCGGCGGCGTGCGGGTTGCCGGTGTAGAGGCCGTACTCGACGTCCTGGGGGTAGAGGTTGGCCCCCAGGTAGGAGACGGTGGAGTCGCGCCGGCCGAACAACAGCAGCACCGGCAGGGTCATCCGCTCCACCGAGACGGCCGTGCGGAACTCGGCCCGGCGGACCGGGTCGGCGTGCGCCAACTCCACGATCCGCTGGTACGGCACCAGCACCGCCTCGTCGCCGACGTTGTAGCGCAGCCGGGGCTGGAGTACGTCGCCGGTGACCGTGCACACCAGCTCCCGGCGGTCGTTCGTCTCCAGGTAGGTGGCGAACGGGTTGTACTGGAACACCATCGGCAACCGCTGCTCGTCGGCGCCGAGCAGCTCGGCCCGCAGCCCACGGTCGGTCTGCAACCGCCGCCGCAGCCACACCGTGAACCGGGTCTCGGCACCGATGCCGATGGTCAGGTCCGACGCCCCGTACGCGGAGCGGACCAGGGCGAACCGCTGCTCCAGGTAGTCGCGCAGCGCCTCGGTCATGCCCTCGCCCCCGCAACTGGCGAAGACGCGGTACTTCCCCCACTCGAAGCCGCCGGCGTCGAGCCGGTCCCGCAGGTGCTTGAGGAACGGCGGGTAGGCGGTCACCAGGTAGTCGTAGTCGGGGCCGAACTCGTGCAGCGTGTCGACGATCTTCCCGAGGTCCGGCCCGGTGTTCTTCACGACCGCGATCCGGGACATCGCCGCGCCGGTCGTGGTCCCGGTGGCCCAGGCCCCCATCGAGTACGCGTTGATGACGAACGGTCGACGCATCGGGAAGACGAGTCCGGTATAGCCGGCGATGTCCCGGTGCACCGCGCGCAGTTCCTGGTCCCCCCGGGGCCAGTTGAACGGCCGCCCGGACGAGCCGGCCGACTCGTCGACCACCACACCTCGGGACGGCATGCGTCCGTGCCAGCACCGTGCGGCGGCGCCGTAGGCGGTCACGTACCCGTGCTTGTCGGTCTCCGGGAAGTCGGCCAGGCGGCGGCGGGTGCGCGCCGGGCGGGTGCGCAGGAAGGACCGGTACGCGGGGACCTGCCGGGCGGCCCGTTCGCAGACCGCCTGGGCGTTCGCCGCCGCCAGCCGGTCCAGGAGCGGGTGGTGCCGCCGGGCCAGCCAACGCCATCCGGCGGGGTGGCGACCGGCGAGGCGGGTCAGTGCAGCGACCGCCCGGCCGCCGGTCGCCAGCGTCGTCTGTCGGCACCGCGCGGCCAGTGCCGGCAGCGGCGACTCGGCGGTACCCAGTGCGATGTGTCGGTGCGGCAGTTCGGCCATGTGGCCATCCTGTTCGCGTCGACGCGTGGACACCTGAGCGCGCGAACCGGAGTGCGGTGAGTACGCGTACCCAGGCGTGGGTGGGCGTCTGCACCGGTCGCGGTGGGTGCGAAAACCCGAATGTATCCATCGCCGTCAAAGGTTGAGGCGTTGGGAGCGCTCCCGTAGCATCCCTGACACGTATGTTAACGCTCACCTAACAATGACCCTCGCAAATGCGTCGGTCTACTCCGTGCTGGGAAGGATGCTTTATGGCTAGATCCAGAATGGTCAATGCCAGTCTGGCGTCGGCCGGTGTGGCGATTCTGGCGACGTCGGCAGTGGCCGTCGTCGCACCGCCGGCCGGCGCCGCAGCGGCAGGTTGTTCGGTCACGTACTCCGTGGCGTCGCAGTGGCAGGGTGGATTCGGCGCCAACGTCTCGATCACGAATCTCGGTGATCCGTTGACCAGTTGGACGTTGACGTGGTCCTTCGGCGCCGGGCAGACGGTGACGCAGTCCTGGAACACCACGTTGACGCAGAGCGGTGCGGCGGTGACCGCGAGGAACGTGAGCTACAACGGCGCGATCCCGACCAGCGGATCGGTGTCGTTCGGGTTCAACGGCTCCTGGACGAGCAGCAACCCGGCGCCGACCAGCTTCGCCCTGAACGGGGTGGCCTGCAACGGCGGCACGACCCCGACGACCCCGCCGCCCAGCACGCCACCCCCGACCACGCCGCCCCCGACCACTCCGCCGCCGTCGGGTAACTGCTCGCTGCCCTCGTCGTACCGGTGGTCCTCGACCGGCGCGTTGGCGCAGCCGCGGTCGGGCTGGGT
>NZ_JBEYSG010000021.1:0-96925 GCF_040642635.1 Micromonospora sp. NPDC047793
ATGACCGTCAACGCCTGCAACCTCCAGTTCCTCTACCAGGGCCGTTCACCCAACTCCGGCGGCGACTACGGCCTCCTGCCCTACCGCCCCGGACTGCTCACCCTGCAACGCTGATCACCCGGCAGCGCTGAACCACCGCCACACACCCGGCGGGCCTACGACAGGCCCGCCGGGTGCGGTCGGAGGACGGTTGCCGGCGCGAGCGGGGTCAGTCAGAACGTCAGGACGACGTGGGCGACGGCGAAGTAGATGATCAGCCCGGTGGCGTCGACGAGCGTGGTCACCATCGGTGCGGAGACGACCGCCGGATCGATGCGGAGCCGCTTCGCCAGCACCGGCATGGTGGCACCGACGGTGGCGGCCCAGGCGCAGATGATCACCAGCGAGATGCCGACGACCAACGCGATCTCACCGCCGACCACGACGATGCCGACGACCAGGCCGACCGCTGCCAGCAACGCGCCGAGCAGCAGACCGACCCGGGACTCCCGCCAGATCACCGCTGGCAGGTCCGAGCCGCGCAACTCACCGAGCGCGAGAGCGCGTACGGCCGATGTGGTGGCCTGTGCACCCGCGTTCCCGCCGGTGCCCACGAGCAGCGGGATGAACAGGGCCAGCGCGGTGACCTGCGACAGCGTCGCCTCGAACGCCTGGAGCACGTTGACGGTGAGCACCGAGGCGACGATGAGCAGCAACAACCAGGGTGCCCGGGAACGCGCCAACCGCCAGACGCTGACCGCCATGTAGTGACCGGGCCAGGGTGCCGTGCCGGCCTGACGGGCCACGTCCTCGGTGTCGGCCGCCTCGATGATCTCCATCGCGTCGTCGATGGTGAGCAGGCCGACGAGACGGTCCTCGCTGTCCACGACCGGCAGGGCGAGGGTGTTGGTCTCCCGCATCAGGCGGGCCGCCTCCTCGGCCGGGTCGGTGGCGCGGGCCCGGAAGACGTGGGTGTCCACCAGGTCGGCCACGGGTACGTCAGCGTCACTCAGCACCAGGTCCCGCAGCTCCACGACGCCGACCAGGCGGCGGCCCGGGTCGACCACCGGCAACACGTACACGGTCTCGGCCTCGGCGCCCTTGCGCCGCACCACGTCGAGCGCCTCGGCGGCGGTGACCTGCCGGGGCAGCGCGACCGCCTCGGGCGTCATGATCTGCCCGACCGAGCCGGGCGGGTAACCGAGCAGTTCGGCGGTCATCTGCCGCTCGCGCGGCGACAGCCCGGCCAGGACGCGGCGGGCCACCTTGGCCGGCGCCTCGGTGAGCATGCGGGCCCGGTCGTCCGGGTCCATCTCCTCGACCAGCTCGTGGAACGCCTGGTCGCGCAGCCCCACCAGGATGCGCTGCTGGTCCACGGGGTCCAGTTCCTCGAAGACGGCGAGTGCCGGGTCCTTGTCGAGAAGCCGGAACGGCACCCCGGCGGCGACCGCGTCGAGTCGGGCGAGTTCGTCGGCGACCTCGTAGGGCGGTCTGCTGTCCAGCCACCCACGGATCATCTCGAGGTCGTTGCGGGCGACGAGCTGCTGCAACGTCCCGGTCATCCGATCACCTCCGTGGGTGGTGCTGGTTCGGTGCAAAGTTTCGTAGCTACCCGGCGGACGGGCCGAGTACGCCGACAAGGCCGCCTGGCGTGGTCCAGGCCATACCGGTCGCCACCGCACGCCCCCGGCGGTGGGCGTGCCGGCGCTCCTGTCCGCCCTGTCCAGGCGAATCGCTGTCGGTGACGTGGGACGACGTCCTCGGTGATCTCCGCCACGGTCGTGCCCCGGGCGGTGCCGCCCACCTCGCACGGAGTGGGTGGGACCCCGCCGCACCGGCGCGCCGCGCGCCGACGCCTGGCGGCCCGGGGCGGCCTGTCCTAACCTTGGCCGTACGAGGGGAGTACTTCCCACGAACCATACCGGTCAGTACGGCGCACCCCGGGTGTGCCTCGGGTGGTTGCCCACGAAACGTGGGTGAAGGAGACCTCGAACATGCACGGTGTTCGAGGAAGGCCCATGCCCGAATTGTCTTACTCCGCCGGTGAACTCCACTCCGTAGGCACGCCGCTGCTCTGGACGGCGACGATCGTCGGGGTGCTGGCCCTGCTGGTGCTCGACTTCGCGGTCACCCACCGCCCGCACCGCGTGTCACTGAAGGAAGCGCTGGGCTGGTCGGCCTTCTACATCGCTCTGCCGTTGACCTTCGGCGCCTGGGTGTGGTCCGAGTTCGGCTCCGAGCCGGGCGTCCACTACCTGACCGGCTATCTGGTCGAGAAGTCGCTGTCGGTGGACAACCTCTTCGTCTTCATGCTGTTGTTGGCGGCGTTCGCGGTGCCGACCGAGCTGGCGCAGCGGGTGCTGCTCTTCGGCATCACCGGCGCGCTGGTGCTGCGGAGCATTTTCATCGCGTTGGGCGCGGCGGCGTTGCAGACGCTGGACTTCGCATTTCTGATCTTCGCGTTGATCCTGTTGTTCACCGCCGCGAAGCTGCTGCGCGACGCGTTCACCGGGCACGAGCAGACGGTGGACATCGGCAACATGCGGTCGGTGCGGCTGCTGCGTCGGTTCATGCCGGTGGTGCGCGAGTACCACGGCACCAAGATGGTCGTGCGGGTCGACGGTCGGCGTGCCCTCACGCCGCTGGCCCTGGTGGTGGTGGCGGTCTTCGCCGCCGATGCGGTCTTCGCGGTGGACTCGGTCCCGGCGGTCTACGGCATCACCGAGGACCCGTACCTCGTCTTCGCCACCAACGCCTTCGCGCTGCTGGGTCTGCGGGCGCTCTACTTCGTGCTGCACGCCGCGCTGAGCCGCCTGGTCCACCTCAGCTACGGCCTCGCCGTGATCCTGGCGTTCATCGGCGTCAAACTCGGTCTGCACTGGGCGCACGGCGTCTGGGAAGGCGTGCCGGAGATCCCGACGCTGGCGTCGTTGCTGGTCATCATCGGTGTGCTGACGGTCGTGACGATCACCAGCCTGCGTGCCACCCGCAACGTGGTGCCGGGCTCCAAGGAGGTCGTCACCGAACGGCAGTGAGCCCCAGGCGCCGTAGCTGGTCCAGCTAAAACGGTCAAAAGCCCCATTATTGCCTTTATGCTCCGCCCCGAGAGGGGTGGAGATGACACGAGTAGGGGAACGAGCCGGGCCGATCCTGTCGGGCCGGTTCCGCGAGGACATCGAAGGGCTGCGGGGCCTCGCGCTCGTCCTGGTGCTCGTCGGGCACGCCGGGGTGGCCGCGCTGCCGGGCGCCTTCGTCGCCGTCGACGTCTTCTTCGTCATCTCCGGCTTCCTGATCACCGGGCTGCTCGTCGACGAACTGCGCCGGACCGGCGGGATCTCGATCACCGCCTTCTACGTCCGGCGCGCCAAGCGGCTGCTGCCTGCCGCCAGCGTCGTCGTCGTGGCGAGCATGCTGCTCACGTACCTCTTCCTGCCGCCGATCCGGTGGTCCGAGACCGCCCGGGACGCCCTCGCCAGCGCCGTCTACGCGATGAACTGGCGGCTGGTCGAGCAGTCGACCGACTACCTGCGGTCGGAGGAGGCGCCGAGCATCCTCCAGCACTTCTGGTCACTGGCGGTGGAGGAACAGTTCTATCTGCTCTGGCCGCTGCTCCTGCTGGCCGCCGTGGCGCTCGGGCGTCGACGGACGCAGTCGATCGAGGCGCGGTCGCCGGTGGACGTCCGTGGGCGGCACCGTCGACGGTTCTTCGCCGACCGGACGTCCACCCCGGTGCTCGTGGCGATCGCCCTGGTCGGCGTACCGTCTCTGGCCTGGTCGGTGTACCTGAGCCAGGCCGAGCCCGCGCGGGCGTACCTGGTCACCACCACCCGGATGTGGGAACTGGCGCTGGGTGGTGCGCTGGCGATCCTGAGCGGCCACCTCTCCCGGCTGTCCCGTCCGACCGCGGTCACGCTCGGCTGGGCCGGCATGCTCATGATCGCTCTCGGTGCCGTGCTGATCGGGCCGGACGCGGCCTATCCGGGACACCTCGCGCTGCTGCCCACGCTCGGCGCGGTGGCGGTCATCGCGGCCGGTCCGGGTGCCGGGCGGTACGGTCCCGCGCTGCTGCTGGAGATGCGGATGACGCGAGCGGTGGGGGTGGTCTCGTACTCCTGGTATCTCTGGCACTGGCCCTTGCTCGTCGTGGCGGAGGCGCGCTGGGGTCCGTTGGGGACCGGTGCCGGGCTGGCGATGATCGTCTGCTCCGCGCTCCCGGCGGTGCTGACCCACTACCTGGTGGAGAACCCGTTCCGGTACGCACAGTTCTCCCCGGCCCGCACCCTGCGGATGGGACTGGCCGCCACCAGCCTGACCGTCCTGGCCGGCGTCGGCCTGAGCCTCGCGGTCCGGCCACCGACCGCTCCGGGTCCGCCGCAGTTCGCCGGTGTGGGTCAGGCGTCGCCGGGCGGGGACCCGGCGCTGGTGGACCGCTTCGCCCGGATCACGCCCGACCCGCTGGCCGCCCGCGACGACCTGCCCGACGTCTATCGGGACGACTGTGTCACGCAGGCGCAGGAGTCGCGCCTGCGCACGTGCGTCTACGGCGACCAGGACTCGCGGGTCGAGGTCGCGCTGGCCGGCGACTCGCACGCGGCGCACTGGGTGCCGGCGTTGCAGCAGGTCGCGTCGGAGCGCGGGTGGCGCCTGGTCACCTACATCAAGACCGCCTGCTCGCTGATGACCGCCCCGACGGTCGTCGGCGGACGGGTCGACGAGAGCTGTACGGAGTGGAACCGCGAACTGCGGACGGCGCTCACGGGTGAGCGGCGGCCCCGGCTGCTGATCGTCTCCAGCGTGACCCAGATACCGCTGGTGGCCGGCAGTACGCCGGCACCCGGGCCGTCGACGGCCGACGCGCAGACGGAGGCGCTGACACGGACCTGGTCGGAGCTGACCGGGGCGGGCATACCGCTGGTGGTCATCCGGGACACCCCGGCGTTCAGGGTGGACATGGCCGAGTGCGTCTCCGCCAACCGGGAACGCCTCAGCGCCTGCGCCCAGCCTCGGCAGCCCGCACTCGTCTGGGGCGTACCGCAGGAGCGGGCTGCGGCTGCGGTGGCGCAGGTGCATCTGGCCGACCTCAACGACGCGATCTGTCCGAGCGAGCGCTGTCCCGCCGTGATCGACGGGGTGCTCGTCTATCGAGACGCGCACCATCTGACCGCCACGTACGCGCGCCGTCTCGCGCCACGACTGGACGACTTCCTGGTGAGGCACACCGCGCGGCACCTGTCGTGACCCTCACGGCGGATTCAGCCTTCCGGGCTACCTGGGGCATTTAGTCCTTCTTGTCCGATTTGGCGGTGCCATGCTGAGCCGCGTACGAGAAGTCGAACGTCGTGGGCGGTCCCGCACCTGGTCGGCACCCGACCGGTGGGCACGGGACGACCTCTGATCTCGCCGTCTCCTCGTGGACCCGAGGAGTACGACACGAGCCGGCCGATTCCGGACAGCATCCGGGTACCCGCCGCCGAGGTCGCCACCCCGCGTTCGGGCTCCGCCCGGAGGTGACCCGCGCCTGCGCCGGTCCGTCGACCGGCGGGGCACTGTGGACGGTGGTCGACGGTCTGCTCGGACATCTGCCCAGCGGCGGTCGTGGTGCGAGTCGACCACGACCGCCGCTGGCGGCCGTGGTGCGGCCTGCTCCGCAGGCCCGCTGCCCGCCGGTCGGCCCGGCCGTCCGCCGACGTCAGCCCGGTCGTCCGACGACCCGGTGAAACGGTGCAGAGTGGACAAATCATGAAAATCGAAATATAAGGCTTAAGAATGCCGATACTGCATGTGTCACATGCGGTGGTCGGCACGACGACTCGACCACCGTCCGGATTGGTCCTCAAGGGAGTCCTCACGTGCAGGCGTGGTTCAACGAAGGGCGCTCGCCGACGCTGCAAGACAGATACTCGGCCCGGCACAACGCGTTCGGCGCGCTGCGCCTGGCGATGGCGTGCGGTGTGATCATCGCCCACTCCGGGCCGATCGGGTTCGGGGTGGGAAACCTCGGCACGGGCCTCTTCGCGGGGCAGAGCGACATCGGCACGATGTCCCTCTACGGCTTCTTCCTGATCTCCGGGTTCCTCATCACCGACAGCGCGTTGCGCTCGTCCCTGCCGCAGTACATCCGCGCCCGCGCGCTGCGGGTGCTTCCCGGCCTGTGGGTCTGCCTGCTGGTCACGGCCTTCGTCATCGCGCCGCTGGTGGCGATCTACGAGAACGGCAGCCTCGACGGCTTCTGGGGACACCCGGAGGGCCCGTTCGACTACGTCACCACGAACGTCCTCGCGTCGATGGAGCAGTTCCCGATCTCCGGCCTGCTCGCCGACACCCCGTACGGGCGGCTCGGCGGAGGTCCGAGCGCGTTCGACGGCTCGCTCTGGACCCTCCGGTACGACCTGGCGTTCTACGGCGTGGTGGCCCTGCTGATGATGACCGCGGTCCTGCGCCGGTCGCCGCGTGCCGTCCTGCTGTTGACGGTCATCTGCTACGCGCTGGTCCTGTGGGACTTCCTGAACGGACCGACCATCACCGCACGCCCGCCGCAGCACGGCGCGATCGGCCCGTTCCCGCTGATCGGTGCCTTCGCCGCCGACTGGACGCTGATGCTCGGCTTCCTCTTCCTGCTCGGTACGGCCGCACGTCTCTACGCACACCGCATCCCGGTCAACGGCGTGTGGGCCGCACTGGCCGGCGTCGTGCTGACCGGCTCGCTGCTCAAGGGCGGCTTCTTCGCCGTCGGCCTGCCGGCCTTCGCCTACGTGGTGCTCTACGCCGCGGTGGCGCTGCCGAAGCAGCTGTCCAGGATCAGCCGACGGCACGACTACACCTACGGCCTCTACATCTACGGCTTCCCGGTGCAGCAGGTCATCGCCCTGGTCGGCGGCGCCGAGTTCGGGGTGTTCGGCTACACCGTGCTGAGCCTGCTCGGCACCTTGGCGTTCGCCGTACCCTCCTGGCACCTGGTGGAACGTCCCGCCCTGCGGTTCAAGACCGAGAGCGTGCGCGCCCGTAGTCGCGTCGACCGCGACGCGGAGACCCGGCAGACCCTGCCGGTCTCCTGACGGTAGGAAGGGCTCCGGCCGCGCCGGGAACAGCGAGAAGCGGTGGTCCTCAGACCACCGCTTCTCGCGTCTCGGTGTGGTGCGGGAGCAGCTCAGCGGTACGCGGCGAGCCGACGGCCCTCCAGGACGGTGGCGACGACGTACGCGCCGCCGCCGGCGACGGTGAGGACCCAGAAGGGACCCGGCGTACCGAGGAACAGCGCCGCCGTGCCCACCAGCGCGAGCCAGCTTCCGAGCAGGTAGTGCAGGACGTTGCGGCGGGCGGCACCCTCGGCCAGGTAGATCAGGCCCACCACGAACGCCGAACCGGTGGGCCAGAGGACGGTCTGCAACTCGGGCCGCTCGACGGTGCTCGTCAGACCGGTGATGGCGAGGAAGAGAGCGGTGAAACCGACGGCCCAGGCGGCACCGAGCAGCTTTCCGGTGAGGGCCTCGGCACCGGAGACGTCCCGCTGGGCCCGCGTGGCGGCCACGGTGGCGGCGACCGAGCCGGCCACGATGCCGGCGGCCAACAGGGTCATCGGTAACCAGCCGGGTAGGTCCACCAGCGGATCGGTACCGGAGGAGACGGCGGCGGCACCGTGTCCGAGCAGATAGGCGAGGGCGAAGCCGGCGTACGCGAGGCGGTTGTCGACCTGGCCTGCGGCACGGCGGGTGCCGCTGTCGAGGACGACGGTGGGCGCGATGGTGACGGTGGACATGGTGAACCTCCGATGCGGTGTCGTCGTCAGGCGGCGGTCGGGAAGGGCGCAGCGGTGCCGGCGCTCGTACCCGGTGCCTCGCGCAGCAGCGTGATCGCCTCGCGCAGCGCCTCGTCGATGGGCTGGGGACGCAGCCCGAACGTGGTGGTGGCGGCCGAGGAGTCAAGCACGAACGGCCGCGCGAACTGGTACGCCGTGGTCTGGAACTCGCGCAGCATCGGGGCGAAGAGACCGGCGGCCCGGAAGACCGGTGCGGGAATGCTGGTGAGCTTCGGCGCGGGCACCCCGGCCAGCTCGGTGAGGCGGGTGGTGAGCTGCCGGATCGTCATCGGCGCCGCACTGGGCACGTGCCAGGGACGGTTCCAGGCCCGCTCGTCGGTGGCGGCGGTGACCAGCATGGCCGCCACGTCGTTGATCGAGGTCCAGGTGTGCGGCACGTCGAGCGGG
The DNA here is from genome assembly GCF_040642635.1 of Micromonospora sp. NPDC047793. Classification (NCBI taxonomy): domain Bacteria; kingdom Bacillati; phylum Actinomycetota; class Actinomycetes; order Micromonosporales; family Micromonosporaceae; genus Micromonospora; species Micromonospora sp. NPDC047793. The sequence continues at coordinate 8,183 of NZ_JBEYSG010000021.1, forward strand.
GCGGGGACGACGGCACGGCGTCCGGCGAGCAGCGGCTGACCGAGGAAGAGGGTGAGGATCGACTGCGCCTGGATGTAGTCGCTGGCGCGTACCTCGGTCACGGCGTGCAGGCGCCCGGCGCGCTGGGCGGCGAGGGCGTCGCGCCACATGTCGGCGCGCATCCGTAGCTTGGGATGCGTGGCGGCGAGCGGAGTCTGTTCGGTCATCGGCCCGCTGACCTCGCCGTACCCGTAGAGGCAGCCGGCGATCACCAGTGGCGCGCCGGACCGCTCGGCGGCGGTGAGCAGCGCGTCGGCCATCGGCGGCCAGTCGGTGAGCCAGCGGTGGTAGGCCGGATTGAGGCAGTTGTAGACGGCGGTGGCGCCCTGCGCGAGCTCGCTGAGCCGGTCGGCGTCCGTGGCGTCGGCGGCGATCCGCTCGATCCGGGCGTGGATCGGGCCCCGCCCGGACCGGCTGACGATCCGGACCTGCTCGCCACGCGTGGCGAGCAGTCGCGCGGTGGTCGAGCCGACCATGCCGGCGCCGACGATCAGGTGAACGGCCATCGAAGTCTCCCCTCGTCTTGAGAGCAGTGCTCTCTGTCGAGACCAATGCTCACCCATGACGACGGCTTTCGTCAAGAGCAGTGCTCTCGAATGTGTGCGACACTCTCTGGCATGCCTGCCGCCACCATCCGGGCCAGGGCCCGAGCCGAGATGATCAACGAGATCAAGACGATCGCCCGCCGCCACCTCGCCGCAGAGGGGGCGAACCTGTCCCTGCGTGCCGTCGCCCGGGACATGGGGATGGTCTCCTCGGCGATCTACCGCTACTTCCCGAGCCGCGACGAGCTGCTCACCGCGCTGATCCTCGACGGCTACCAGGCACTCGGCGACGCGGCCGAGGGGGCCGACGCCGAGGTCACCGCCCGCACCGACCTGCGCGGCCGATGGCTCGCCGTCTGTCATGCGGTACGCCGCTGGGCGCTGGCCCACCCGGCCGAGTACGCCCTGCTGTTCGGCAGTCCGGTCCCCGGGTACGCCGCACCGCAGGAGACCATCGTGGCGGCGTCCCGGACCCCGACCACCCTGATCCGGATCCTGCTCGACGGCTTCACGGCCGGCGTCCTGGCCGATCCGGGCCCGGACGAACTGCCCGTTCCGGTCCACGCCGACTTCGCCGCCGTGCGGGATCGACTCTTCGCCGGGCTGCCCGAAACCCTGCTGGCCAGGGGCTCCGTCGGCTGGATCCACTGCTTCGGCGCCGTCAGCTTCGAACTCTTCGGCCAGCTCGACGGCCTGATCACCGCACGGGACGAGTACTTCGACCACCAGATGCGCCGGATGGCCGACCTGATCGGCCTGCCCTGACACGGCTGTCGGGGGGACGGTGCGGTCGGCGAATGTGATCTAGCATCAGCTTTCCCGCCGTTGTCGTACTGCGGGATCGGCTTCCACTCACGGGAGTTCCTGGATTGTTCTCCACTCTCATCGGGGCCGCCTCCGGCCCCGGATCGTCCTCGCGTGTCCGCGTCATGGCCCGGGCCGCCGTAGCGTCGGCCCTGGTGCCGGCGCTGCTGCTCGGTGCCGGCGCACCTGCGGTCGCGGCCACCAACACGCTGACCGTCACCACGCTGGACCGCAACGGCAAGAAGGTCACCGTCACCACGACCGTGGTCAACCTCGCCACCAACGAGCGCCGTTCGGTCACGTCCAACAAGGCCAAGAAACTGCCGAAGGGCACCTACGCGGTGCTCGCCTCGATCCGCACCGGGGAGACCTCGACCCTCGGTGCCCGCACGGTCAAGGTCTCCGGGGCCAGCAAGACCACGGTGGACGCCCGCAAGGGCAAGCGGGTCTCACTCGGCCTCAGCCCGGCGATCGACACGGCCGGGCGGGAGATCCGGACGATGGCCCGGATCTGCACCGTAGGCAAGTCCTCGTACGAGCACGTGGGGGCCGCCGACCTCGGCGGCGGGCTGTACGTCGTGCCCAACTCGTCGAAGCGGCTGGCCTTCGCCGCCATGCGGTCCTGGGTCGACCACAGCGGCGCGTCACCCCACTACGTGGTCAAGTACCGCACGACCGGCGTTCCGAGCAGCCCGACCCGGACCTTCGCGCAGTCCTCGCTCGGCACGGTCGACGTGGAGAGCCGGCGCGGTCCGTCGGCGGGAACTCTCAGCAACCTGGCGGTGCAGCCGGCCGACCGTGCCTGCGGCGACGAGATGTACGGACTTCTGTTCGACACCGAACAGCCGTACCGGACGAAGCTTCACCTGTCGGCCGGCAAGTGGTACGTCAGGGCGCACGCCCGTGCTGAGGCGAAGGACGGTTCCGCACCGGTCGTCGGCAGCTACCTCGTCCCACGTACGGTCAGCGCGGGCAAGTCGCAGACCGTGCGGTTCTTCCGGTCCGCCTGGGGGCCGTCCACCCGGCTGCCGCAGATCAACTACGGCTGGCTGTCGTACTCGCTGAACGACATGTTCGCCGACCCGGGCTTCCCGCGTGACAGCGTCGAGGGCGGTGACAAGGCGACCGCGATGCTGAAGTTCGGCGGCAAGACGGTCAAGACCAAGAAGGACAGGGGCTGGGAGTCGGAAATGACCAGCCTTGAGTACAAGGTCAAGAAGAGCGGGTGGTACACGCTCACCAACGACGCGAGCCGGTACTACCCGGAGATCACCTTCCCGGCCGGGATGCTGTCGCCGAAGACCAGCGTCACGTACCGGTTCAAGGCGAAGCCGAACACCTCGGTGACCGCGCCCGTCTACGCGCTCACCATGCTGCCCACCGGGCTCGACCTGCACAACCGGGCCAAGGCCGGCGGCAGCACGAACGTCCAGTTGAAGCTGAGCCGCCCCAAGGCCGGTCCGGACGCCAAGCTGGGCAAGAACCCGAAGGTGAAGACGGTCACCGCCAAGGCGTCCTTCGACGGCGGCAAGACCTGGCGCTCGGTGTCGGTCAAGAAGATCGACGGCGTCTGGACCGCCCAGGTGGGTAACCCGACGTCCGGCGCGGTCTCGCTGCGGGCGCGGGTCACCGACACCATCGGCGGCTACACCGACGTGACGATCATCCGGGCGTACGCGATCGGCTGACGCTCCGGCCGTGACGACGACGGGCCCCCTTCCCGACCGGGAAGGGGGCCCGCTCGGTGACCGGATGCGCTCGGTCACCGATCTGTGGTGATGCCTACCAGTACTTCGGCAGCTCGTAGAAGTCGTCGCCGTTCAGGCTGTCGACCGACCGGTCCGCCATCCGCTCGGCGATGCCGACGATGCCGGCCTCGACGGCTTTGGTCAGCTGACCCTTCTGCTTCTGGCCCCAGGCGTGGGACTGGCCGCGCACCTCGAACAGGACGCTCGCGCTGCCGTTGAGGGCGAACGCCGACCGGGCCTGCCCGGCGTAGTCGCGGTCGAAGCTGTAGCCGTCCGACACCTGGTAGTGGACGTACTGGCTGACCCCACCGAAGAACGGCGAGCCCGTACCGGAGCCGTTGCCCGCGTGCTGCATCATGCCGAGGGCGGCGGCCAGCGTGTGCCGACGGGAGGCGTCCTGGTCGAGCAGCGGCCAGTCGGCGTACCTCGGGTTGCCGTCGACCTCCGAACCGAGCGGCGGGAAGTCCAGCGCCACCGTGACGTACTGGTCGGTCCCGATGTTCTCGTTGCACGGGCCCATGTGGTGCAGGTCGACGTAGGCGTGGACCTTGCCGAACTCGTCGCGCAGGTTGACGTAGAGGTCACGCAGGGCACGGGACTCGTTGGTCAGGTACATGCCGGGCAGCGTCTCGTTGGAGGGCCGCGTCGCGGGCGAGGGCTCGGCCGTCAGGTCCGCGCTGAAGTCCCGGTTGACGTCGAAGCCCCGCGCGCCGTTGCTGTAGTAGTACGGCGCGTTCGTGCCGGCAAGCTGCGGGAACTTCTCGACCACCTCGGTCCACGGGAAGTCGTTCTGCCGACGGTTCAGCTCCGCACCGTCGGGGTTGAACTTCGGAACGGCGACGATCGTCAGGTTGTCCCGGATCATCTTGGCCTGCGGGCTCCCACTGGACCCGAGGGTCTTGAGCATCTGGAGCAGGGCCTCGGTGCCGGTCTTCTCGTTGCCGTGGATCTCGCTCGTGATCAGGAGTACGCGGTCACCGGTGCCGACCCGCGCGGTGTAGATGTCCCGGCCCCGGTGGGACGTGCCGATGACGTCGACGGCGACCCGGCCGTTGCTGGTCGCCTCGATCTGGTCGAGGCGCTTGCCGAGCTGCTCGTAGTCGGTCCAACCGGAGTCGGATCGATTACCGGGGAGATTGCCGCAGTTGGCGTTCACGTTCTCCGCCGACGAAGACGGCGCGAACAGGGTTACGGCACACATTGTTGCGACAGTTGTCGACACCAAAAGGCGACGATGCATCAGACCTCCTACATCTGTATGAATTCGGCTGCGCGGTGCGTCGATCCGGGCGTTCTCCGGGCGGCTTTCACCTCGTTTTCCAGTCATCGTGGGCCACGTATCGCCTGCTGGCAGGCGTTCGGCGAAGGGGCCCGGCCGATCGGATGAGGCAAAACTAAAGGCGTTGGTTAATGTGCATCGGTGTCGACCTGCGTTTTGAGGAAACTTTGAGGTTCGTGGTGGTCCGCGCGTACTGCGGCAGCTGCCCCGGAGCTATTCGAAATCGGTCCACCGCGCAATGGCGGCGCTGGAAACACGTCCGACCGGTGTTAACGTCGGCGGGTGGACGTGACGCATCCCGGGCCGGGTGCCCCGGTCGCCGGGCTGGTGCTCGCGGCGGGCGCGGGCCGACGCTACGGGCGACCGAAGGCGCTGGTGGAGGTGCACGGCCGGCTGCTGGTGGAGCGTGCGGTGGCCACCCTGCGTGCCGGCGGGTGCGACTCGGTGAGCGTGGTGCTCGGTGCCGACGCGGAGTCGGTGGGTGCTCGGGCCGATCTGACCGGGGCGGCGGTGGTCGTCAATCCGGACTGGGCCGGCGGGATGGGGTCGTCCCTGCGTGCCGGTCTCGCCGCGGTGATGCCTACCCCGGCGGTGGCCGCGCTGGTGCTCCTGGTCGACATGCCGGGCATCACCCCCGAGGCGGTACGCCGGCTCGTCGGTCTCGCCGCCCCGCAGGTGCTCGCGATGGCGGGCTACCAGACCGGGCGCGGTCATCCGGTCCTGCTCGGCCGGGCGCACTGGGTGGGCGTCGCCGCCTCGGCCGTCGGTGACGTGGGTGCCCGTCCCTACCTGCGCGAACGAGTCGAGCAGATCCGGGTCGTGCCCGTCGGCGACGTGGCCGACGGCGGTGACATCGACACCGAGGCCGACCGGGTCAGGTTCCTCGCCGCCGGGGAGGCGGCGAGCGCCTGACGTCGTCTGTGGGATGCCGTTCTCAGAGGGCGGTGAGGATCACCGGCCCGTCGTCGGTGACCGCGATGGTGTGCTCCCAGTGCGCGGCCCGGCTGCCGTCGGCGGACCGGAGCGTCCAGCCGTCCCGGTCCACCCGGTACTTGTCGTTACCGCCGGCGATGAACATCGGTTCGAGCGCGAGGACCAGTCCCGGCCGAAGCCGCAGGCCCCGGCCGGGCTTGCCCTCGTTGGGCACGAACGGGTCCTCGTGCATGGCGCGACCGATCCCGTGGCCGCCGTGGTTCTCCATCAGGCCGAATCCGCACGACCGCCCGACGGTGCCGATGGCGTGGGCGATGTCGCCCATCCGGGCGCCGGGCGTGGCGGCGGCGATGCCGGCGTGCAGAGCGCGGCGGGTCTCGTCGACGAGCCTCTGGTCGTCCGGGTCGGCGGTGCCGACGATGAAGGTCACCGCCGAGTCGCCGTGCAGCCCGTCGATGTAGGCGCCGCAGTCGACGCTCAGCACGTCTCCCTCGGCGAGCCGGTACGACGTGGGGATGCCGTGCACCACCGCGTCGTTGACCGAGGTGCAGACGACCGCCGGGTAGGGGTCGGGGGCCGACCGGGGGTGGTAGTGCAGGAACGAGGGCTTCGCCCCGGCTTCTCTGATCACCGTGGCGGCGATCTCGTCCAACTCCCGCAGGGACGTCCCGACCGTGGCCGCCGCCTGGGTCGCGGCCAGCGCCGTCGCCACCACCCGTCCGGCCTCGCGCATCACGGCGATCTCGCCCGGGGTCTTCAACTCGACCATCTCTACCTCTTCGTCGTTCGTGCGGGCGGGGCGGTGTGCTCCCGGCCCTGGTATTTTAATACCAGGATTACTATAGCCACATGGTGCGTACCCCGATGACCGAGGACGAGCGGGCCCGCGGCCTGGCACTGGGGCGCCTGCTCCAGCAGGCACGTGGCGGCCGGAGCGCCGCCGCCGTCGCCCTCCAGGCCGGCATCTCGCTGGACACGCTGCGCAAGATCGAGCGCGGGGCGATCGCCTCGCCCGCCTACTTCACCGTCGCCGCCCTGGCCAGGGTGCTCGGGCTCTCCCTGGACGACCTGGCGACCCGGCTCGCCGAGCCGTCTCCGGCCACCGGGCGACTCGCCTCCTGACCCCCCGGCCCCGCGCGGTAACTCGCTGGGCCACCCGGGCGCAGGTCGGCATGATGGTGCCGAGGGTCAGGAGGTGCGGGTGAAGATCCCGATCGACACCCTGGGTGACGCCCGCGCCGTGCTGCTGGTCGAGGGCGCCAGCGACCAGGCGGCCGTGCAGGCGCTCGCCCTCCGTCGCGGTCGGGACCTGGCCGCCGAGGGCGTACGGGTGCTGCCGATGGGCGGGATCACCAACATCGGGCATCACCTGGTCCTGCTCGGCCCGCAGGGACGCGGACTACGGCTGGCCGGCCTCTACGACGTCGCCGAGGAGGGCTTCGTCCAGCGCGGGCTCGACCGGGCCGGCATCGCCACCGCCGCCTCCACCGCCCGGATCGCCGAACTCGGGTTCCACGTCTGCGTACGGGACCTGGAGGACGAGTTGATCCGGGCCGTCGGCACCGACGGGGTGCAGGAGTTCCTGGACGCCGTCGGGGACCTGCGATCCTTCCGGCTGTTCCAGCGACAGCCCGCGCAGCAGGGACGGGAGTTGACCGCCCAACTGCACCGGTTCGTCGGCACCCGGTCCGGCCGCAAGGAGGCGTACGCCCGGCTCATGGTGCAGGCGCTCGATCTGGACCGGATGCCACGCCCGCTGGACGCGGTGCTCGACTCGGTCTCCGCTCACCACCTGGGCAGCAACGAGCCGGGCAGCCTGCCGCCGGGCCGGTAGGCCACGCACATCACGTCCCGGTCGCCGCCGGCCCAGGTCTCCCCGGTCGGCAGGACCGGATAGAAGCGCAGGTCCCGATCCTGCCCGTCGGGCCAGGTGCGGGTGAACAGGTCCCGGCAGGCGCGCCAGGCGAACTCACCCAACGCGGTCGGTGCCCAGTCCGCGTCGCCGTCGGCGTGCACGAACCCGTACGTCTGGTTGTCCGCCGTCGACGCGCACGGCCGGTAGCGGACGACCACCTCGCCGGCCTCCGGCAGGTGCACCGGGTCGTCGAAGCACTCGCCACCCTCGATGTCGAGTACCCCCGGGGTCTGCGCACTGATGAAGTGTTCGTCCTTGACCACGACGGCGGCCGGGGCGGAACTGCCGACCAGCGCGCCGAGCAGGACCGCCGTGCAGAGCAGGGCAGCGACGGTACGCAGGCGACGGCCGGTCCGGTCGGGGTGGGGCGGGGCACTGTGCTGATCGGTCATAACGCGGCCGAGCGTACGAAGGGGACGCTGAACGCAGGCGGAACATCGGTGTCGGGCGGATGGCGGGCGGGCCAACAGTTGCTGGTCACGGCGGCCTCGCGGCCACTGTTCACCCGCTCGAAAGGATCTTGTTGCCGTCCGGTCGGGCACGACTGCGCGAATGGCCACGGCGCGCCGGCAGGTGACGGACGACCGGCGCCGCCGTCCGCCTCCTCATTGAAGGGTGACCAGAGTCGTGACCGACCAGAAGGCTCCCTGGCGCAGCGGAGCGCGCCGGACGAAGATCGTGGCGATCGGTGCCGCGGCCCTGATCGCCGGTGGTGTGGCGATCAGCCCCTCCGCCTTCGGCGACGCCCCGCCGCCCAAGCATCCCGCCGCTGAGATCCATAAGCCCTCCCCCGTACCGGACCGCATCATCCTGACCCCGACCACCACACCGTCCACCTCGCAGCGCGTCACCTGGCGGGCCGAGGCGCCGGCCGAGTGGGCCCGCGCCGAGATCCTCGAAGCACCACGGGCCCTGGGTGACGTCGTACCGCCCACCGGCGCGGTGACCCGCCTCTCCGCGCTGGCCAGCACGGCGGTCAACACCTCGCTCGGGTACGCCTCGACCTACCACACCGTCGAGTTCACCGGCCTCACGCCGAACACCCGGTACACCTACCGCGTCGGCGACGGCAGCAACTGGAGCGAGTGGATCGACTTCACCACCGCCGCCGCCGACTTCGCGCCGTTCTCCTTCATCTACTACGGCGACGCCCAGAACTACATCGACTCGGCCGTGCCCCGCGTCTTCCGGCAGGCGTTCGCCGACCGGCCGAAGGCCAAGGCGATCGTCAACGCCGGTGACCTCATCGACCACGCCAACAGCGAGGAGCAGTGGGGCCAGTGGTACAAGGCCAGCGGCTTCATCGACGGCCAGATCAACAACATCTCGGTCCCGGGTAACCACGAGTACAGCGGCGGGCTGTCGCAGTTCTGGCGGCCGCAGTTCCCGTACCCGGACAACGGGCCGGGCAACCCGGAGCTCAAGCAGACCGTCTACTCCCTCGACTACCAGGGCGTGCGCTTCGTCGCCCTGGACTCCAACCACCAGAGCAACGCCACCCTGATGGCCGCGCAGACCGCCTGGCTGGAGGGAGTCCTCAAGGACAACCCGAACAAGTGGACGGTGGTGACCTTCCACCACCCCGTCTACTCGACCACCGGCAGCCGCAACAACGCCCAGGTCCGCAACCAGTGGGGCCCGCTGTTCGAGAAGTACGGCGTCGACCTGGTGCTCCAGGGCCACGACCACTCGTACGGCCGGGGCAACGTGGCCACGAACCGTCGCTCCGCCGCCGTCCACGACGGCACGGTCTACGCGGTGTCCGTCTCCGGCGGCAAGATGTACCAGCTCAACAACGGGCAGAACTGGACCGGCAACGGTGCCGAGGTGACCAGCACCAGCCAGAACACCCAGCTCTACCAGCTCATCGACGTCGAGCAGGGCACGCTGCGCTACGAGTCGCGCTACGCCAACGGGCAGCACCACGACGGGTTCCTGATCCGCAAGAACGACCAGGGCGAGCGGACCGTCAACGAGCTGCGTACCCCGCAGAACACGGTCGGGCAGCAGGTCACGGTCGACAGGACCACGGTCGACGTGAAGGGCACGGTCGCGGTCTCCGCGTACGGCTACGACCCGGCCGAGAAGGTCGCCGTCCACCTGCGCGCTGCCGGCAGCACCGGTGACACCGGCCGGGACGAGGACCGCGTCGCCACCGTGACCGCCGACGAGCTGGGTCGGGTCACCTATGCGCTGACCGTGCCGACCAGCGCCAACGCGGGCAGCGCGTACGAGGTGTTCCTGACCAGCAAGAACCAGAAGATCACCAGCCCGGCCATCTCGGTGACCGGCTGGAAGGTCGACGTCCAGGCCCGCGCCCACTGCGTCGGCACCACCGCGCACGTATCGGTCACCGCCCGCAACACCGACGCCGGTCCGCTGGACGTCGAGCTGGTGACGCCGTACGGGTCGCGGAAGGTCTCCGACGTCGCCCCCGGCAAGTCCGCCAGCCAGGCGTTCACCAGCCGGGCCAGGTCCGTGCCGGCCGGTACCGCCACGGTCAAGGTCACCGGAACGGTCGACGGCGACCCGGTGACGATGCGGGTCGAGGTGCCGTTCGACGCGGCGAGCTGCGACTAGTCGACCTCGGTGGCGGCGTCCTCCCCGGCGCCGCCACCCTCTCCCGGCCGGGCGAATCCGTCCGGCGAAGCCATCAGTTCCGCCCCAGCGAAGATCGACGGAGTAACGGATGAACACATGGAATCGTGAGCGGCTGCTCGCGGCGGTCGCCGCCGGTGCGCTGCTGGCCGGGTCGGTGGCGCTGGCGTCACCGGCGCTGGCCGAGCCCGGCACCAGCGGCGACGTGTCGGTGACGGTCGACATCGAGGAGATCGTGGAGCCGGGTGTGCTGGCGATGTCGATCGCGGGTGACTCGGTGGCGTTGACCGAGGACGGGTCGACGTTGCTGGTGCGGCAGTTCGTGGGTGGTCTGCCGACGGTGACGGTGACCGACACCCGGACCGCCGACGAGGTGCCCTCGGGTGCGGCGTGGGCGGTGCTCGGTAGTGCCACCGACTTCACCGGAGCCGACGGTCAGGAGCCGATCGGCGCCGGGCACCTGGGCTGGAAGCCGCGCCTGGTCGACGGCGGCGACACCGGTCTGGTCAGCGAGGGTGAAGAGGTCGTCACTGTGCTGGACGAGCCGACGCAGCCCGGCAACAACGTCGGCCTCACCGACCAGGAGCTGCTGGTCTCCACGTTCGACTCGGGTGCGGTCGCCGGTGGCGCGTACTCGGTCGACGCCGACCTGTTCCTGCGCACCCCGGCCGACGTCGCCGCCGGCGCGTACACCTCGACTCTGACCCTGTCCCTGTTCGAATGACCGCCGCCGGCCGTGGGGGCCGCGCGGGCGGAACCCCACGGCCCGGCGTGTTCCGGAGCGTTCCATGAATCACCGCTGCATCACGGGTGCGCTGCTGGCCGGCACGGCGACCCTGGCCGTCGTCACCGGCGGCGGCGTGCCCGCCGCCGCCCATCCCTTCGGGCCGCCCACGACGGCCCAGGTCGCCGTGGACGGTTCCCGGGTCGACCTGTCCTGGCAACCCGCCGAGGACGACTGGGTCGCGCTCGGCCAGTCGCTCGGCGCGTTCGAGGACCCCAGCACCGGCCCGGTCGCCACCCAGGTGACCGGCGAGCAGAAGCTCCGCGACTCCACCGCCGTCCAGGACTACCTGCGCGAGCGGATCACGGTCAGCCAGCAGGGCCAGGTGTGCCGCGCGGAACTCCAGCCGCTGGACGCCCTGCTCGCGCAGGGAGCCCGGCTGCGCTTCGACTGTCCGGCCCCGGTCACCGCGCTCGACATCACGGTGACCGCGCTGACCGACCTCAACCAGGCGTACCGCACGGTGCTGCGGGCCGAGTCGGCGACACCGGCCGAGGCGCTGTTCACCGCCACCGACGGCACCCACCGGGTCGACTTCACCCGTTCGGGCGGCCGATCCGCCCCGGCCGCCGCGCTGGCCGTCGGCGTGGTCGCCGCCGGTGGGCTCGGTGTGCTGCTCGTTGCCCTGACCCGACGACGTGACCGGAGTACGCAATGAACGACCTCAACGGGCTCGACGAGCGTCTGGTCGCCCTCTTCGACAACGCGGCCCTGTTCTGGGTCGCCCTGGTCGTGGCGGTCGGTGTCGGCGCCGCGCACGCGGTGGCACCCGGGCACGGCAAGAGCATCACCGCCGCGTACCTGGTCGGTACGCACGGCCGCTACCGGGACGCGCTCCGGCTCGGTGTGATCGTCGCGGTGATGCACACCTTCTCCGTCCTGGTGCTGGCACTGCTCTGGACCGGGTTGAGCGGCGTCGCCGAGATCGGCACCAGGACCCTCACCGCCGCACTCCAGGTGCTGGCCGGGCTCGTGGTGATCGGTGTCGGCGCGCACCTGATCCGACGTCATCTCGCCAAGCGGGGGCACCACCACCATCATCACCACCACGGCGAGGAACACCACCATCACCACGAACAGCCGGTCGACCCGTGGTCGCGGCGGGGACTGATCGCACTCGGGCTCTCCGGTGGGCTGCTGCCCTCGCCGTCGGCCTTCCTGATCCTGGTCAGCGGACTACTGACCGGCCGTTCCGTGGGCGCAGTGGTGATCGTGCTCGGGTTCGGCGCCGGGATGGCGCTGACCCTCACCGGCGTCGGCGTACTCACCATCCGCGGTCAGGCGTTGATCGCCGGGCGGGCCGGTCGGGGCGCGCTGATGGCCGGCCTGGCCGCCTGGATGCCGGCGATCGCCGGTGCGGCGGTCTGCCTCGGCGGGTGCCTCTACGTGGCGGCGGCCGTCTCGGCCCTCGCCGCCTGACCCGACGGTCTCGACCGTCAACGCCGTCGAAACTGGACTGACACGGCGGGTACGCGGGGTTACCGTCGGCCGCGTGACCCGCCACCTGCTCGTGCCGGGACGAGGAACGCCGCGACCCGAGCACTGGATGAACTGGCTCGCCGGCCGACACCCGGACTACCGGTGGGCACCCGAGCCGCCCGGCCCGCCGCTCGTCCTGCGGGACCGGGTGGCGGCGCTGCACGAGGCCGTGCACGCCTCGACCGAGCCCGTCGTGCTCGTCGCGCACAGCGCCGGGTGCGTCAGCACCGTCGTGTGGGCGGCCGCGCACACCGGACCGGTCGTCGGCGCACTGCTGGTCACCCCGCCGGTCATCGACGGGTACGAGCCGGACGAGCCGGGGGATCTGCCCTGGATCGTGCCCCGCACCCCGCTGCCGTTCCCGTCGGTCCTGGTCGCCAGCCGGACCGACCCGTACACCACCTTCGCCCAGTTTACCGGGTACGCCGAGGACTGGGGCGCGGACCTGGTCGACGCGGGGGAGGTCGGGCACCTCGACAGTGCGGCGGGGTTCGGCCCCTGGCCCGAAGGGGAGCGGCTGATCGCCCGCCTCGGCTGAGCGGGGCTGCGTATCCATCGTGGCCGGTCGATAATGCGACGGTGGTGAGAATCGGCTGGTTACTGGTCGGCGCGCTCCTCTCGGCGGTGGTGGCCTGCGACGGCACGTCGACGCCGGACCCGTCGGGCGCTACGTCGGGGCAGTCCGCTGCCGCAGCGACGCCGACCGAGTTCGTCGCCCCGCCGCTGCGGCTGCCCACCGTGGCACCCGGGGACGCCTGCCCGGTCACCGAGCCGCAGCCCTGGCCCCACCCGGACCAGGCGAGTCGGGTGCTCGGCCCCGGCCCGCTCTATCCGGTCGCCGACTACTTCCGGGACGGGGTGCTGGAGTTGCGGGCCATGGACCGGAAACAGGACGGCACGTACACGAAGAAGGTCCGGTGGATCGGCTCCGGCTATGCCGGGCCGGTGCTGGTGCGGGCCGCCCGGATCGACGGGTCGGGCCCGGCCGGTGCGGAGTTCGCCTACCTCGGGGAGCCGCGCGACGACGGGCACCACGCCCTGCTGGTCCGTCCGGAGAACGACCTGCCCGCCACCACCACGGTCGGCGGGCCGGGGTGCTACGCGTACCAGGTCGACGGCGCCACGTTCAGCGTCACGGTGGTGTTCCGCGCCGCCCTGGAGAAGACTGGCTGATCAGTTCGGCGCAGTGGCGACCTTTGGTGCGTCGAGGTAACGCACGCCGGTCGCCTCCTCGGAGACCTGCCAGAGCCGTGCGGCCAGGGCCCGGTCGTCGGCGGGGGCCACGACCGGACGAGTGTGCACCCGGTTGCCCCACCGGAACAGCGGCGGGCCGTGGAAGACGCCGGTCTGGGCGGTCGGGGCGGTGGCGGCGTAGAGGAGCGGGAGGGTGCCGCTCTCGGAACTACGGGCGAGCAGCAGACCACCGATCCGGGTCACCGCCCATTCCCCGGCACTGTCGTACCTGCGGTTCATCGGGGTGCGGGCCATGCCGGGGTGGGCGAGGAGGCTGCGTACCGGGTTGCCGGTGCGGCGCAGTCGACGGTCGAGTTCGACGCCGAAGAGGGCGTTGGCCTGCTTCGACCGGATGTACGCCACGGGCGGATCGATGCCCGCCCTGTCGGTCAGGTCGTCCAGGTCGGGTCCACCGCGCAGCAGTCGATAGAAGCCGGAGCCGACGGTGACCACCCTCGGGTCCCGATCGGGCCGGAAGATCTCCAGCAGCAGGCCGGTCAGGGCGAAGTGACCCAGGTGGTTGGTGGCGAACACGCTCTCGTAGCCCTGAGCGGACCGTTCGTTGCCCTGCTTGGCGATCCCGGCGTTGTTGAGCAGCAGGTCGACCTGGCGGCCCTCGGCGCGTAGCTCGGCGGCGAACTCGCGCACCGAGTCGAGGTCGGCGAGGTCGAGCCGGCGTACGACCAGATCGCCGGCCATGCCGGCGCGGGCCTGCTCGCCCTTGGCCGGGTCGCGGACGGCCATGATCACGGTCGCGCCCCGGGCGGCGAGCTGCCCGGCGGCGATCAGGCCGAGTCCGCTGCTGGCGCCGGTGACGATCGCCGTCCGGCCGCTCTGGTCGGGGATGTCGTCGAACGTCCAGGTGGCAGGCATGGGCACCTCCGGTCGAGCGCAACGGATAATCTATCCGCTGCGTGGGTGTCGACCGTACCACGTGAACGGATAAGTTATCCGCTGTTGCTCGGGTGGATTATCCTCGTGCGATGTCCACGGAGCCGTCGACGAACGCCGAACCCCTGCGCGCGGACTCGGCCCGGGTGCGCGCCCGGATGCTGCGCGCCGCCCGGGAGCGGCTGGCCGCAGGTGACGCGGAGTTGCCGATGAACACGATCGCCAAGGCGGCCGGGGTCGGCGTCGGCACCGTCTATCGGCACTTCCCCAGCCGGCAGGCCCTGCTGGAGGCGCTGGCCGTCGACCGGTTCACCCAGCTCGTCGACGCGGCCGAACAGGCCGCCGCCGGGCCGGACGTCGCCGCCGAGATGGCCCGGCTGCTCCGGACCGCCCTCGACCACCAGCTCGGTGACCCGGCGCTCGCCGCCGTCCTGGCCGAACCCGCCGCCGCCCGCCCGGAGACCAGGGAACTGGGCCGGGCGCTGACCGTAGCGGTGGACCGACTTCTGCACCGTGCCCGCGACGCCGGGGAGATCCGACCGGAGATCACCGCCGACGACCTCCGGGCGCTGTTCTGCGGCCTCCAGCACGCGGTCACGGTGAGCGGCGACGCCGACCGGGACCGGTACGTCGAGATCCTGCTCCGAGGACTACGCGCCTGACGGCTCGGCGCGGGCCGTCGGCGGGTCGGCGAGGAAGGACTCGACGGCGGCGACGAAGACATCGGGTGCCTGCGCGTGGACGTGGTGGCCGGTCGGGACGGTCACCAGGCGCGCGGCGGGGAGGCTCTCGGCCATCCGGGCCATCGGCTCCTGCGGCAGGTGGCTGCCCGGCCCACCGGCCAGCATCAGCGTGGGCACCGAGAGGCTGGCCAACGCCGACCAGCGGGCCGGGTCGGGAGCGTTCAACTCCGCCAGCACCGAGGGTCTGATCTCCCGGTCGTAGTACGGCGCGCTCTCCGGCAGAACGGTGGGAACGATGATCCCGAGCGGCACCGGCGGCGGGCACTCCTCCAGCACCAGGGCGGTCACCCGCTCCGGTGCCCGCTCGGCGGCCAGCAGTGCCACGGCGGCACCCAGCGAATGCCCGACCAGGACCACCCGTTCCAGGGCCAGTCGGCCGAGCAGTGCCAGCAGGTCGTCGCGCAGCACCGTGAGGGAATACGGTCCGACCCGGTCGCTGCTTCCCATGCCACGCAGGTCGGGCACGTGGACGGTGCGGTGCCGTGCGAACGTCGGTGCCAGCGCGTCCCAGGTGGTCCCATCGCCCCCGCCGCCGTGCACCAGCACCATCGGCGGCGCGGCCTCCGTGCCCGACCCGCCCTCGATGCTGCGGTACGCCAGCCGACCCCACCCCATGTCCATCGAGCGGTACGCCAGCATGGCGGAAGCCTACGGCGGCGTTCCCGGGTCCGCTGTCCCTACGAAGGCCGCGCCGCAGGGCTTGGAGGAAACCCTCTTCCGCCCCGAACGCCGGTCCGCCACGGGTGCCGGTGCGGTCCGCAGTCCGGCCGGTTGGACGAAGATGGCCCGGCGGTCGACCGCATCTCCTCGGCCGTTGAGCTGGTAGCCCTCCAACCAGATCCACCCGTCGTACGTGGTCCGGTTCAGGACCCGGATCACGCGGAACAGGATCGGCTGTCGGAATTGCACGCTGGCCTCACGTCCCACCCGGAGCAGCTCACCGGCGCGGGGTGTGGTCACGACAGCCACCCGAGGAACCTTCGGTGCAGCAGCCCGGCCGGAGCCCACCCCATGTCCCGACTGGCCGCCAACATGCACGAGCCCAGGTAGAGCGCCAGGGATGCCGGTGCGTTGGCGTACTCGGCCTGCAACTCCTGGCGGCGTGTGCGGCAGGGCCAGTGGGCACCACACCCCGCGCAGGTCCAGATCGGCAAAACCGGCCCGTGGCTAGTCACGACGTTTCCCCGGGCCAGTGGCCCCGGTTGATCGGCACCCGGTGCCGCACTCGGCAGGGGAGATCCCGTCCGCACCGACAGGTCACTCGTTTGAGGATGT
This sequence comes from Micromonospora sp. NPDC047793, assembly GCF_040642635.1. Lineage (NCBI taxonomy): Bacteria > Bacillati > Actinomycetota > Actinomycetes > Micromonosporales > Micromonosporaceae > Micromonospora > Micromonospora sp. NPDC047793. The sequence continues at coordinate 24,449 of NZ_JBEYSG010000021.1, forward strand.
GGTTCCACGCCGGTCTGTGCCTTCGCGTGAGGGTCAGAGCAACGCCGGCCAGACACTCCTTGAACGAGACGAATCGCGTCATGAATCCATGGCATCACGGGGGGGTGTACAAAGACAACCCCCAAAGGAAGCGTCTAACCCTCTTTCCCATTGTGCAACTCCTGCAGGCCATAGCGTCAGTTTGTGGAGCTGCTCGGGTTGGATGAGATCCGTGATCTGCTTGGTGGGATCAGCAAGCAGCGCGCCACGATCATCGTGGGTCGCAAGGGATTCCCTGACCCGGTCGTGACGTTGAAGATGGGCCGCGTCTGGGATGGCAAGGATGTCCGGGCCTGGATCGCCGAGAACCGCCCCAGCCCGATCGACGAGGACTGACGTCGACCGAGCCGGAATGCAGAGCGCTCCCGGCGCAAGGAAGTCCCGCGTGCCGACGGTCCGGCCTACCGTCTACGGGATAGAGGCGCAGCGGACCGCATTCCGTCACGCTGCGGCCGTATGCGGGTGGCACCTGGTGCAGGCACTTGCGACGATGCCGGGTGCCCACCCGCCGGGCTGGATGTCAGTGCACGGCGCAGGCGATCAGTTGTCTGCGGAGTGGGCGTCGGCAAGGGCCTCGCCGAAGAGCCGTCCGGCTAGCTCCACGCAGCGCATCCGGGCAGGAGAGAAGTCGTACGGCATCTTGGTGATCGCTGTGGCGGCACCCATCTCTGCGCCCTCATCCCCGTTCAGGTCGGCCTCGTAGGTCTCGAAGATCTTTTCCTCGGCCGCGTCGAGACCGGCTGCCTCGATGGCCTGATTCAGGGCCATCAGGTGAGCGCATCGCTGTGCGGCGAGCTCTTCGACGCGCGGGTCGTCGGGGTCGACGCCGTCGTCGAGGGCGGCCTCGGCCGCCTCAAGACGGTCCTCCTCGGCCCGCAGCTCGGGGTGGGTGGCCAGCACGATGAACGTGCCGGCCTGGATGGCGGCGCCCAGCGGCCCGAAGATCCGTTCTGTGATCAGCAGGGCGTCGAGATCGGAGGGGCGCAACGCGCCCGGGGGCAGGTGGCTGAGCCGGTCCGTGACCAGTTCGGAGAGCAGCCCCAGTGGGCTGCCCACCGCCTGTAGGCGCTGGACAGCCGCGCGCCGACGCTTGATGGCGGCCTCCTGCGCCGCCAAGGTCTCCTCCAGCCTGCTCAGGACCGACTCGATAGGGGCGTGGTCCTGGGCAGCGTCTCCGGCGTCGTCCCGGGCACCGCCGAAGGCGGCCCGTATGTCGTCCAGGCTGATACCGGCATCAGCCATCTTGCGGATCCACAGCAGGCGGGTCATGTCGTCATAGCCGTAGCGGCGGCGGCCGTCCCCGCCGCGCTCGGGCTCCGGCAGCAGACCGATCTCGTGGTAGTGGCGGATGGCGCGTGGGGTGGTCCCGGCGAACGCGGCGGCATCACCGATCTTGACCTGCCGGGGAGGTGTGAGTGTGGGGTACATCGCAGGCAGCGCCTTTCGCGTGGTGTGGTGATCCGACCCCACCACATGCCGCTACGGCATGTGCAACAGCGGGCGTTTCGGGGGCAACCGAGGTGGCACACCGCCGTGCTTTCATTGGCCCATGGCGAACCCGGTGATTCTCTCCGTCGACGACGACCCGGCGGTCTCCCGGGCCGTCGCCCGGGACCTGCGGCGTCGCTACGGCGACCGGTACCGGGTGGTGCGCGCCAACGCCGGCCCGGAGGCGCTGGAGGCGCTGCGGGAGATCAAACTGCGCGGTGAGCAGGTGGCCCTGCTGCTGGCCGACTACCGGATGCCGGAGATGACCGGGATCGAGTTCCTGGAAGCGGCGATGGACCTGTTCCCGGCGGCCCGTCGGGTGCTGCTGACCGCGTACGCGGACACCGGTGCGGCGATCGACGCGATCAACCTGGTCGACCTCGACCACTACCTGCTCAAGCCCTGGCACCCGCCGGAGGAGAAGCTCTATCCGGTGGTCGACTCGCTCCTGGACGCCTGGTCGGCGAGCCCGATCGCGGCGGCCACCGAGATCCGCGTGGTCGGGCACCGGTGGTCCGCCGAGTCCTTCGCGATCCGTGACTTCCTCGCCCGCAACCTGGTGCCGTACCGCTGGCTGCTGGTCGACGACCCCGAGGGGGTGCGGCTGCTCGCGGCGGCGGGGGTGACCGAGGCCGACGTACCGCTGGTGGTCACCGGCGACGGCAAGACGCTGGTGGCCCCGGCGGAGGCGGAGCTGGCCGGGCTGATCGGTCTGAACGTCACCCCGACGGCCGATTTCTACGACCTGATCGTGGTCGGTGGCGGTCCGGCCGGGCTGGGCGCGGCGGTGTACGGCGCCTCCGAGGGGCTGCGGACCGTGCTGGTGGAGCGGCTGGCCACCGGTGGACAGGCCGGGCAGAGCAGCCGGATCGAGAACTACCTCGGCTTCCCCGACGGTGTCTCCGGCGCGCAGCTCACCGACCGTGCCCGCCGGCAGGCGCTCAAGTTCGGCGCGGAGCTGCTCAGCACCCGTGAGGTGGTCGGCCTGGACGAGGCCGGCTCGGCGCGGGTGCTGCGGTTCAGTGACGGTCAGAGCCTGGCCGCGCACTCGGTGGTGCTGGCCACCGGCGTGTCGTACCGGATGCTGGCGGCACCCGGCCTGGACGAGTTCACCGGCCGGGGGGTGTTCTACGGGTCGGCCGCCAGCGAGGCGCCGAGCTGCGTCGGCGCGGACGTCTACATCGTCGGCGGGGCCAACTCGGCGGGGCAGGCGGCGGTCTACTTCTCCCGGTACGCGCAGCGGGTGCACCTGCTGATCCGGGGCGCCGACCTGACCGCCTCGATGTCGCAGTACCTGATCGAGCAGCTCGGCCGCATCGAGCAGGTGACCGTGCACCCGCACACCGAGGTGGTCTCCGCCGCCGGCGACGAACACCTGCAACAACTGACGTTGCGCGACACCCGCACCGGCGAGCAGCGGGACGTGGACACCTCCTGGCTGTTCGTCTTCATCGGCGCGGAACCGCGTACCGGCTGGCTGGACGGCACGGTGGTCCGCGACGACCGGGGCTTCGTGGTGACCGGGCCGGACCTGGTCGCCGCCGGGCGCCGGCCGGCCGGCTGGTCGCTGCCGCGCGACCCGTACCACCTGGAGGCGAGCGTGCCGGGGGTCTTCGCCGCCGGTGACGTGCGCGCGGCGTCGGTGAAGCGGGTGGCCTCGGCCGTCGGCGAGGGCGCGATGGCGGTATCCCTGGTGCACCGTTACCTGGAGGCGCAATGACCACCGACGGACCGACAGCCGGAGCGGAGCCGCAGCGGCTGACCGAGGACGAGCTGCGGACGCTGTTCCTGTTCGAGTCGCTCGACGCCGAGCAGTTGGCGTTCCTGGCCAGTCAGGGGCGGGTCGAGCGGCGGGCCGGCGGTGAGCTTGTCTATGGGGAGAGCGACCCGGCCGAGTGCTTCTTCGTCCTGCTCGACGGCACGGTACGCCTCTGCCGCACGGTGCACGGCGACGAGGTGGAGATCAGCCGCACCTCGCAGCGCGGCGCGTACGGCGGTGCCACCCAGGCGTACGTGGGCGACGCCCGGCAGTATCGCAACAGCATGTGGGCGTTGACCGACTCGGAGTTCTTCGTGCTCCCGGCGGAGCAGTTCGCGCACGCGGTGCGGTCCTGGTTCCCGATGGCGATGCACCTGCTGGACGGCATGTTCATCGGCATGCGGGACACCCAGACGCTGGTCGGTGAGCGGGAGCGGCTGCTGGCCCTCGGTTCGCTGTCGGCCGGGCTGACCCACGAGCTGAACAATCCGGCGAGCGCGGCGGTGCGGGCCACCTCCAGCCTGCGCGAGCGGATCGCCGCGATGCGGCACAAGCTGGCGTTGATCGCCGACGGCCGGATCGACGGCCGACGGCTGCACGCCCTCGTCGCGCTCCAGGAGGAGGCGGCCGAACGGGCGGCGAAGGCCACGCCACTTCCCGCCCTGGCCGCCAGCGACGCCGAGGACGCACTGACCGACTGGTTCGACGACCAGGGCTTCACCTCCGGCTGGCAGTTGGCGGAGACGCTGGTCAGCGCCGGGCTGGACGTCGACTGGCTGGAGCGGGTCCAGGCGGCGGTGGGGCCGGAGGACGTCGAGGCGGCGGTGCGCTGGCTGACCTACGCGGTGGAGACCGAGCTGCTGATGGCGGAGATCGCCGACGCTGCCATCCGGATCTCCACGCTGGTCGGCGCCGCCAAGCAGTACTCCCAGCTCGACCGCGCGCCCTACCAGGTGGTGGACGTGCACGAACTGCTCGACGCCACGCTGGTGATGTTCAAGGCGAAGGTCCCGGCCGGGGTGCGGGTGGTCCGGGAGTACGACCGGAGCCTGCCGGCCATTCCCGCGTACGCGGCCGAGCTGAACCAGGTGTGGAGCAACCTCATCGACAACGCTCTCGGCGCGATGCCCGACAGCGGCACGCTGACCGTCCGCACCGCCCTGGTCAACGACCAGTTGGCCGTCGACATCGCGGACACCGGACCGGGTATCGCGGCGGAGATCCGACCGCGCATCTTCGAGCCGTTCTTCACCACCAAGCCGGTCGGCGAGGGCACCGGGCTGGGGCTGGACATCTCGTACCGGATCGTGGTCAACAAGCACCACGGCGACATCCGGGTGACGAGCACGCCGGGGAACACGGTCTTCCGGGTGTTGCTGCCGACCGACCTGGCCCAGCCGCCGACCGGCTGACCCGGCACCCCGCTGAGGCGGGCGCCGGGTGGCCGGTCAACCGACGGTGGCCTTGCGGCCCTCGGCCCGGCCCTCTTCCCGGGCGCTGGCGAGCATCTGCGCGAGTCGCTGCCGACGGCGCCGGAGCACGGTCCGAACGGCGACGACGAGTACGCCGACGACCAGCAGGAGCACGAGCTGCGCCCACGGGACGCTCCACGTGGTGACGGTGGCCGAGGCGGGGCGGATCACGGCGCCGGTGGCGTCGCCGCCCTGCACGGCGGGGGTGAGGTCGACGGTGGTCCGCATCCGGCCCAGCCCCCACACGCCGTCGACGCGGGCGTCGAACGTCTTCTGGCCGCCCGGCAGGATCTCGTCGACCTCGGTCGGGGTCTCCCGGCCGGTCAGGCCGAACAGTTCGCGGACGGCCACGTCGCCACTGCCGGTCACCGTGACGTTGCCGTTGTTGGTGGCGGTGTAGCTGACCTCGACCGTGCCGCCGGAGAACGGGTTCCAAGAGGGCGTGTAGGTGGCGCTGAGCCCGTCGACGGCCAGGCTGGCGGTGATCGTGCCGCTGGCGCGCATCATCACCCGGAAGCCGACCCGGCTCTCCACGGCGACCGTGCCGCCGGTGCTGGTGACGGTCGCCGCGATACCCGCCGGGTGGTCGCCCGGGGTGGCGTTCTCCGGCACGGTGATGGTGAAGGGGACCACCTTGGTCTGCTTGGCGCCGACGGTGACCTGCTCCTGCACGTCGATCCAGGTGCCGCCGTCCACCGAGGTCTCGTTCGAGGGCAGCATGTTGAAGCGGCCCTTGTCGGTGAGGTAGCCGTCGGCCGCCTTGAGGGAGAAGACCACCGAGGAGTCGCTGAAGTTGCGGACCGCCAGGTGTTCGGTCATGACCTGACCGGGGTCGAGGGTGTGCTCGATCCACCGCCGCCCGTCCGGACCGCTGCGGTCGGCCGGCTGGACCGCCCAGGTGACGGTCGGGGTGGTCGGCTCCGCCATCGCACCGGCCGGCGCGATCGGCGTGGCGACGAGCACCACGGCCAGCACGGCGAGCAGCCGCGACAGCGCTCGCGGTGGCGAGGTTCGGAACATGGCGGGATCCCTTCGGCGGTAGGGGTGCGGCCGGGGGAGCCGCCCGAGGCGGCTCCCCGACCAGGGCACTACTCGAACAGGGAGAGGGTCAGCGTCGAGGTGTACGACCCGGCGGCCACATCGGCCGGGGTCCGCAGGAACAGCCCGGCGTTGACGGAGTACGCGTCACCGGTGACCGCGCCCGAGTCGAACGTCGAGATCAGCAGCTCCTGGTCGACCAGACCCACGTTGTTGCCCGGCTGGGTCGGCTCGTCCAGCACGGTGACGACCTCTTCGCCCTCGCTGACCAGGCCGCTGTCGCCGCCGTCCACCAGGCGCGGCTTCCAGCCCAGGTGTCCGGCGCTGATCGGGTCCTGGCCGCTGCTGCCGACGAAGTTGGTGGCGCTGCCCAGCACCGCCCAGGCGGAGCCCTCGGGCACCTCGTCGGCGGTCCGGGTGTCGGTGACGGTGACCGTCGGCAGGGTGCCGACGAACTGGCGGACCAGCAGGGTCGAGCCGTCCTCGGAGAGCGCCACCGAGTTGCCGGCGACCGAAAGGGCGAGCACGCCCGGTTCCTTGACCTCTTCGATGTCGACGGTGACGCGGACGTCGGTGCTGTCGACCGGCTCGGCGAGGGCCGGCGACGCCAGCGCCACCGACCCGGCCAGCAGCGCACCGGCGGCAGTGGCCGCGATCAGGCGCTTGTGGTTCCTTGTGTGCATTCGATGCTCCGTTTGGTGCTCATGTCTGTCGAACGGGGGATGGTGCGGTGGCGGCACCCGGAGGCACCGCCACCGCGAGACGAACTAACCGCAGGTGAGCGCGGGGAACGGCGCCTCTACCCGGGTGGTGACGGGCTGGCCGTTGACGGTACCGGTGACCTTGACCGTCGAGGTACCGGCCGCCACCGTCTTGGCCCGGGTGTTGAACGCCTGGTAGGCGGTCTTGCCCGGGGCCACATCGGTGACCGTGCGCGAGCCGTACGGGGTGACCAGTTCGATGGTCAGTGCCACGTCGTCGGCGTTCTGGGCGCTGACCGAGACGTACGCGTTGGTGCCGACGCACTGGCTGCGGGCCTGCACCGTGACGTCCCAGTCCGGGTCGCCCTGCCCGACGGTCGAGCGCGGCGTGGTGTCCGCGGTGACCGGCGAGTTGGCGGCGAGGTAGTTCACCAGCATGGTGAGGTCGTTGTCGCCGGTGGTGGCCCGGTCGGTGCCGCCACCGAGGGTGGTGAAGTTGTCCCCGCCGGAGGCGAGGAACGAGTTCACCGTCACCCGGTAGGTGCCGGTCGGGTCGATCGGCGCGCCGTCGAGCTGTATCGAGGTGATCCGTGAGCCCTGCGCGGCGGCCGGGTCGTAGGTGTAGCTGAAGCCCTTCGACACACCTAGCCACAGCACCGGACGGGACGCGCCCGCCGGCTGCCACTGCTGCTCCAGCACCTGCTTGATCTCGGCACCGTTGTAGGACTTGGTGACCACGTCGTTGGAGAACGGCTGGACCGAGAAGGCGTCGGAGTAGCTCACCGTGCCGTCGGTCCGGTACAGCAGGTCGGCCCGCAGACCGCCCGGGTTCATGAACGCGATCTGCGCCCCGCCCCGGCCGGCGTCGGCGGTGCCGGCGAGCTGCACGTCGGCGATGAAGTTGCCCAGCGCCGACTCCTTGCCCCGGTCCTCGTTGCCGTCGGTGTAGGCCCGCCGGATGTCGGCGGTGATCTCACCGAGCTTGCGCTGACCCAGCTCCTGGGCCTTGACCTTGGCGGCGGCGACGATCTCGGCCACCGCCGGGTCCTGCGGCGCACCGACCACGTCGACGAGCGACGCGTCGGCGGCGGTGACCGAACCCGACTGCGGGTCGAAGGTCAGCGTGACCTTGCCCAGTCGCTTGCCGTAGTCCTCGGCCTGGACCACCGGACGCAGCTTGTCGGTGCCCGGGACCGGGACCTCGAAGGCGTACGGCTGGTGGGTGTGACCGCTGAAGATGGCGTCGATGGTGGCGTCGACTCGGGTGAACTTGCCGAAGACCGGGTCGTTCGCCAGGGCCTCGGGGGAGTCGATGTTCTCCGTGGCGGCGCCCTCGTGCGTGAGCAGCACCACCACGTCCGCCTCGCCGTTGTCCGGGTTGCCGTCCTTGAGCTGGGCGGCGACCAGGTTCGCCTCGGCAGCCGGGTCGCGGAAGGTCAGGCCGGCGATGCCGTCCGGGCTGACCAGCGACGCGGTCTGCTCGGTGACCACGCCGATGAAGCCGACCTTGATCCCACCGATGCTGCTGACCGAGTACGCCGGCAGCGCCCGGGTGTCGCCCCGGTACACGTTGGCGCCCAGGATCGGGAAGTCGGCCCGCTCCATCACCCGGTCGGTCAGGTCGGTCATGCCCTGGTCGAACTCGTGGTTGCCCACCGCCGAAGCGGTCAGCCCGGCCTGGTTGAGGAAGTCGATCGTCGGGTTGTCGTCGTCGATCGCCGAGATGAAGGTGGACGCGCCGATGTTGTCACCGGCGGAGACGAACGCCGTGTTCGGGTTCTGCGCCCGCAACTGGTTGACCAGACCGGCGAGCTGGGCGGCACCGCCGACCGGCTGACCGTTCACGGTGGCCGGTGACTCCAGCCGACCGTGGAAGTCGTTGATGGTCAGCAGTTGCAGGTCCACCGGGGCGGCCCCGGTGTTGAGCCCGACGATCAGCGGGTTGTGGTCGCTGGCGCGGTACGGGTCCGGCGCGAAGAACGAGGCCAGACCGTCGTACTGGAAGGCGTACGACTCGACCGCGTTGGTCTGCCAGACGTCCACGCCGGTCACCCGGTCCGCAAGCGACGGCGAGGCCAGGGCGTGGTCCAGCGAACCGGACTCGCCACCGAAGACGTAGCTCGTCTTACCGGTGTCGTTGAGGTTGCCGTACTGCTTGGCGTAGAGGACCTGCATCGGGTCCTCGTGCGTGTACGAGTTGAAGTCACCCAGCAGCAGCACGTTGTCGGTGCCGCTGTCGGCCTTCACCTGGTCGACGAAGGTGGCCAGCGCCGTGGCCTGGCGGATCCGGTCGCCGTTCCAGCCGCCCTGACCGTCCCCGGCGTCGGCGTTGTCACCGCTGCCGGCGCCACTCTTGGACTTGAAGTGGTTGACGACCACGGTGAAGTCGAGCGGACCGGCGGTGAAGGTCTGCGCCAGCGGCTCGCGGGCGTTGAACCAGACCGACTCGTCGTTCACCGAACGCGACGGACCCTTCGGCTGGGCCTTGGCCGGCTTGAAGATGATCGCGGTGGTGATGACGTCCTGCTGTGCGGCGCCCGGCAGCTCGGTCGGGGTGCGGACGTAGTCCCAGGTGCCCGCGCCGTCCTCGGTGTTCAGGGCGGCGACCAGCCGCTTGAGCGCCTGCTGCGGGTCGGAGGTGTTGAAGCGGACCGAGTTCTCGATCTCCTGGAGTGCGACCACGTCGGCGTCGAGTGCGCTGATCGCCGAGACGATCTTCGCCTCCTGCTTGACCAGTGCCGCCTCGTTCGCGGCACCGCGTGCGTCACCGCCGAAGTGGACGAAGTAGTTCAGCACGTTGAAGCTGGCCACCCGCAGGTCGCCACCGACGTTGACCGGAGCGGCGGTACGCGGGTTGGTGGACTTGAAGGTGGTCCGGTCGGCCGGCGGGGTGTCGGCGTCGACCGGACGGGTCGGCTGCAGACGCCACTCGTTGAAGGCGTACGACAGCACCGACGGACCGAACGCCTCGACCGAGTCGCCGACCCGCAGCGGGGCGGCCGGGGAGACGTACGGCGGGAGCAGTCCGGCGTTGGCCAGGTTGGTGGTCTTGCCGTCGTCCACCAGGAGCCGGCGCGCCTTGTTGTCGGCGGCGATCTGGCGGGCGGTCTCCGAGCCGGGCCGGGCCTTGTCGGTGGGGGTGGCGGCGGGCTTGTCACCGGCGGTGAGGACGACCTCGCCGAACCGGTTGGTGTTGTAGACCTCGGAGACGGCGTACGCGCCGACCGGGGCGACCAGCATCGACTCGACCGACTCGCGGGCGTCGTCGCTCAGCGGCAGCTCCATCGGGACTGGAGTGGGCAGCGGTGCGCCCTGCTCACAGACCTGGACGTCGCTCTTGGCGGCGATGGTGAGCTGGGTGAGGCCGTTGAACTCGCTCGGCGTGCCGCTGACCCGGACCCGGTCGCCGATCGCGACCGACGGGTGGTTGGCGGTGTTCGTGGTCAGATAGACGAAGACCGCGTCCGAGGCGGTCCCGGCGGCGACGGTGCGTTCCCCGCCGCTGCCCGCCGTCTGCACGTACACGCCGTTGTAGCCGCCGGTGCGGTGGTCGGCGGTGACGATGCCCTCGACGGTGACCCGGGTGCCGGCCAGCGGCGTGGCGTCGCCCGTGCCCTGGACCTCGGCGATGGTGCGGTCGACCGTGACGGTGCAGCCCAGCGGCGGGTCCGGGTCCGGGTCCGGACCGGGGCCGGATTCGCCGTTGCGCACCCCGAAGCTGTGGGGCGCCGGGGGCCGCCAGGTGCCGTCGATCTTCTGGAGGGAGTGGCCGACCGGGGTGGACCCGGTCTCCTCCACGCCGATGTCGACACCGGTCCGGCCGTTCGCCGGCCCGCCGACCGCGGTGAAGGTGCCCTCGTAGGTGAGGAACTCGGCGACCCCGCCGTCGGGCTTGACCAGGGCGACGCCGTCGGGCGCACCGTTCTGGATGCCGTCGACCGGGTACGACGCGACGACGACGCCCGCCGTCGGAACGGCACCGCTGAGCGTCCTGGTGTTGTACGGCGCACCGTTCGCGCCGTTGTAGAGGACGATCTGCCAGCCGCTCAGGTCGTAGCCGACCGGCGCCTCGATCTCGATCGCCTCGCCGACGTCCGCGCCGACGTTGTCGTAGTGGATCTCACTGATGAACGGCGTCGTGGGCACCGGGTCGGCGAACGCGGCGGTGCCACTGGAGAGGGTGAGCGCGGCGGCGGTGGCCAGTACGCCCGGGATTGTGAGTAGTCGTGTACTTCTACTTCGCTGCATGTGCGCGGCCTCCGAGGGTTAGACCTCGGGAGGATAAGCGGCGTCGGTGTCCGTGCGGGAGCCACCAGATGTACTAAAGCACGGGAAAGTGGGTGGCTCGGACCACCGGCCTGGCCTGCCGGATCGCCGGATCCGCACCCGTCGCGGGCACTCCGGTGCTCGGCAGCGACGCATCGGTGGGGTGATGATGAGGCATGACCACCGCATGGGACGTCATCGGTGCACCGTCGAGCGCGGGCGCGCACACCCCCGGCGTGGAGCAGGCGCCGGCCGCGCTGCGCGAGGCGGGTCTGGTCCGGCTGCTGCGGCGCACCTGCGAGGTCGACGACCTCGGTGACGTGCCGTCGTCCCGCTGGCGTCCCGACCCCGCACGTCGTACCGGCCAGAACGCGGCCGAGGTGGCACGGGTCGCGACGGACGTCGCGCAGCAGGTCGAGGCGGCGGTACGCCGGTCCCGACTGCCGCTCGTCCTCGGTGGTGACTGCACGGTGAGCCTGGGGCTGGTCGCCGGGCACGCCCGGGCCGGCGCACCGGCGGCGCTGGTCTACGTGGACGGTGGACCGGACCTGTACACACCGCTGACCAGGGCGAACGGGAACATGGACGCGATGGGTCTGGCACACATGCTGGGGTTGCCCGGCACCCGGCCCGAGGTCGCCGCCGTCGGTGGTGCCGTGCCGCTGCTGACTCCCGACCGGGTGGTCGTGTACGGAGACTCGCTGCCCCCGGGGGACCACGAGTACGACCTGGTGGCCGAGCTGGGCATCACGTACGTGCCGGCGGACGAGGTGCACGCCGATCCGCTCGCGGCGGGACGACGGGCGTGCGCTGCCGCCGAGGCCGCCGCCGAGTCGTTCGTGGTGCACTTCGACGTCGACGTGCTCGACTTCGTCGAGACTCCGCTGGCCGACGTGCCGGAACCGACCGGACTCACGCTGGCCGAGGCGTCGACCACCCTCGCCACGCTGGTGCGCAGCCCGCGCTTCGCCGGACTGGCGGTCACCGAGATCAACCCGGACCACCTGCCGGACGGCGCGGTGCTGACCCGGTTCGTCGAGGTGCTGGCCGATGCGCTCGGCACCGGCCGGGTGGGTTCCGGTCAGGCGGCCGGGGAGAACTGAGTGGGCGGGGCGGCGCACTCCCGGGCGAAGATGCGCAGCAGGTTGGGCAGGTGGAAGCGCTGCCCGGTGCCGTCCGAGTCGACCGGCACCAGCAGGTTGTGCGCCACGAGGTCCTCGACCACCCGGTTGGCCTGCGGTCGGGGCAGGTGCAGGATGTCCCCGGCGCTGGACTGCGTGATCAACAGGTCGCTGGTGGCCAGCGCGTTGAGCGCGGCCCGCGCCTGGGGCGTCAGTGACTGGTAGCTGCCGGAGAGGCTGTGGCGGACCGAGATGTCACCGACGGCGAGTTCCTCCAGGCGGTTCTCCTCCCGTTCCAACTGCTCGGTGAAGCTGGGCAGGGCGATGCCGGGCTGGTCGGCGATGCGGCTGCCCACGATCCGCAGCGCCAACGGCAACTGGTCGCAGGCCGCCGCGATCCGACCGAACACCTCCGGCTGTTCGCGTACCCGGTGCTCACCGGCGATGGTCGCCAGCAGTTGCACCGCGTCGACCCGGCTCAGGGGCCCGAGACTCAGCCGCCACCCCACGTCGAGGTCGAGCAGGCGCTGTCGACTGGTGATCAGCACCAGGCTCCGGCCGGCGCCCGGGAGCAGGGGCCGTACCTGCTGGGCGCAGTCGACGTCGTCGATGATCAGGAGCAGTCGCCGATCGGCGAGCGTGCACCGCAGCACCGCAGCCCGCTCCCGGACGTCCTCGGGCACGTCGGTCAGGGCGACGCCGAGTTCGACGAGCAGTTCCCGCATCAGGTCGGCGGTGCTCCGGGGCGTACCGGCGGCGTGGTCGAAGCTGACGAAGAGTTGCCCGTCGGGAAAGAGGTCAGCCAGGTCGTAGCCGTTGGCCACGGCGAAGCTGGACTTGCCGACGCCCGGCGCGCCGGTGACGAGCACGACGGCCGCGTGCTCGTCGGCGCCGAGGGTGTCCGCGATGGCGCGCAACTGGTGGGCGGCGGCGACCCGTCCGACCAGCCGGGGCGGCTTCATCGGCAGGGCCCGGCGACCGGCCGGTGGATCGACAGCGACCGGGGGCGGTCCGCCCGCGATCACCGCCGACCAACCGCCGGGCGGCCGGGCCTCGGCCGAGTCCGCGTCGAGCGCGACCTGTAGGGCACCCTGGAGGGTGGGACCCGGATCGACGCCCAACTCGTCGACGATCACCCGCCGTGCCTCCTGATAGGCGGCGAGCGCCTCCGCGACCCGGCCTTCGAGCGTGAGCGCGACGACGAGTTGGGCCTGCCGGGGCTCGTCGAACGGCTCCTCGGCCACCATCCGCCGCAACTGCGGGATGACCGCTGCGGGCTGTCCCAGTCGGAGCCGTACGTCGATGAGCTCGGTCACCGCCGCCCGCCGTTGTTCCTGTAGTGCCACGGTGCACGCGGCGACGTCGGTGCCGAGATCCGGCAGATCCTCCAACGGATGTCCGTGCCACTGGTCGAGGGCCTTGCCGAGCAGGTCGACGGCGATGTCCAGGCGCTCCTCCCGGGCCGCCCGGTGTCCCTGACCGACGAACCGCTGAAACCGCAGCAGGTCGAGTTCGTCCTCCTCGACCCGCAACCGGTAGCCGGTGCCGTCGCGGACCAGCCGGTCGGCCGAGTCCCCGACCTGCTGGAGGAGCTGCCGTAGCCGGTGGACGTAGGTCCGGACGTTGTGCAGCGCCGAGGCGGGCGGTGACGTCGGCCAGATACCGTCGATGAGGCGACCGGTGGCGACCGTCCGACCGGGGTTCATCAGCAGGATCGAGAGCAGGGACCGAGGTTTCGCCCCGTTGATCGGAAGCGGACCAGCTTTGGTCGCTAATGTCAATGGGCCGAGCACATTGAATTGCATAAATTCTCTCTCCCTGCGGCAGGACAACGCCGGTGAGCAATTCCTCGATTTCGCAGTCCCCGCCGGGAGGGAGTATTAACGCGGCCAGCAGATGATGAAAACAGTCACCGATCGGGCTCTGTCCCACCGCGAACGGCCACCGCCGCGCTGGCCTGGTACGCAGCGTCGAGCACCGCCGCCGCATCCGCCGTCCCCGCCCCGGTGGAGCGTCCGGTGCGTACCAGGTCCACGAAGTCCTCGGCCTGGCGAGCCAGGGCGGCGTACATCGTGGCGTCACCGTCGGCCGGGTCGAGGAAGGTCAGGCGTACGTGGTCACGGGTGCCGAAGACCTCCACACTCGCCATGTCGCCGCCCCGGTGATGCCGTCCCAACGAGACGAGCGCGGTGGCACCGCCGGAGAGGCCCAGCAACGCCTGGGCGCTGTCCACGTCGTGCCCGCGTACCGCCGGGTCGGTCACCGGCCCGGCGGCCTGCCCGCAGACCCGGACCACCCGCTGCCCGGTCAACCACTGGACCTGGTCGAACTCGTGCACCCCCATGTCGACGAAGATTCCGCCGCTGCCGGTGCGGAAGGCCGCCCCCGGCGGCTCACCGTCCCACTGCAACGCCGCCACGAACAGGATCTCGCCCAGCTCGCCCGCCGCGATCCGCTCCCGCAACTCGCGCAGCGCGGGCACGAAACGGCGCCAGTAGGCCACCTGGAACGGAACACCGGCCGAGGCCGCCACCCGGCCCGCCTCCCGCGCGTCGTCGGCGGTCAGCCCGGCCGGTTTCTCGCAGAGCACCGGCAGCCCGGCCTTGGCCGCAGCGGCGACCAGCGCGCCGTGTCGGCCGGTCGGCGCCGTCACCAGCAGGCCGTCGGGTGTCGTCTCGGCGAGCAGATCCTCGACCGAGGCGTACGCCGGCAGACCGGTGCCGGCGACCACGGCGCGGGCCGCCGGCACCGGGTCGACCACCGCGGTGACCGCCACCGTCGGGTTGCCGGTGAGCGCGCGCAGATGGTGCCGGCCCATCCGGCCGGCCCCCACCAACGCGAGTCGGAAATCAGGACTGCTGGTCATCTCGCCACTCCTCCTCGTCGGCACGGTCGTCTCCGGTCGGGCCCAGCCAGTCCGCCAGTGCCGCCACCACCGCCGGAGCGCCGGTGGCGAAGACGCGACGGCCCGCCCGGTGCCAGCGCCGGCTCGTCCCACCGGTCGCCTCGATCAGGGCGGTGCCGGCGGCGATGTCCCACGGCGCAGGGTCGAAACTGACGAAGGCGTCCAACTCGCCGGTCGCCACGGCGGCCAGGTCGCAGACGGTCGAGCCCGAGTTGCGCAGATCGGCCACGCGAGGCGCGACCAGACTCAACAGCCGGTACGCCTGACGGCGCGGACCGGGCGTGTTGGGCACCGCGAACGCGACGAGCGCGTGCCCCGGCACCGCGGCACGGTCCACCGTGACCGGGGCGTCCTGACCGTCACGCACCTCGTCGCCGCCGAGTATCAGGCAGGCGCCGGTAGCCGGCTGGAGGATCGTCGCGGCCACCACCCGACCCCCGTCACCCGTGCCACGCCCCTCGACCCCACCGGTGTCGCCCCGGTCCGCCGCCACGGCGATGCTCACCGCGTAACGGCTCAGGCCGTGGCTGAAGTTCAGCGTGCCGTCGAGCGGGTCGACGATCCAGCGCAGACCCGAGCATCCGGTGGTCAACCCGGACTCCTCGGCCAGTACCGCGTCCTGGGGCCGGGACCGGGCGATCAGGCCCAGGATCGCCCGCTCGCTGGCGTGGTCCGCGCTGGTGACCGGGTTCTGGGCCGCGCCGTCCTTGAAGGACAACCGCACCCCCCGGTCGCACACCTCGCGGATCGCGTCCGCACCCGCCCGCGCCGCACGGACGCTGAGATTCCGCAGATCCGTAGGAGCCGCCCCGACGCTCATGTCGTCCCTCCGCTGCGCTGCGGGCCGACATTTCCACCGAGCCTGATGATTCGCTCACGTCGTTCGCTCATGTCGTCCCTCCGCTGCGCTGCGGGCCGACATTTGTGCCGAGCCTGATGATTCGCTCGCTGCGCTCGCTCATGCCCGCACTCCGTCGGCTACGCGGGCGTAGTGGCCGTCCACGAAGAGCAGTGGCGGCTTCGGGCGCAACAGGCCCGACGACCGGACGACACCCATCAGCACCATGTGGTCACCGGCCGGGTCGGTACGCACCGCCTCACAGCCGAAGTACGCGACCCCGTCGGTGAGCAGCGGACAGCCGGTGGTCCGTTCCGGGTCGTGCGGGATGCCCGCGAAGCCCTCGGTCCCCGCCGGACGGCCCCGGGAGGCGAACCAGGCCGCCTCGTCGCGTTGGTCGTCGGCGAGCACCGTGATCGCGAATCGGCCGGTCCGGCGGACCGTCCCGAGCAGCCGGCAGTCGTGCCTGAGGCAGATCAGCAGCATCCGGGGGTCCAACGACACGGTGGTGAACGAGTTGACGGTCATGCCGACCGGCCCGTCCGTACCTCGTGCGGTGGCCACCGCCACCCCTGTGGCGAAGCGGCCGGCGACCGACCGGAATCCCCGGTCGGTGTCGACCCGACGCGACACGTCGGTCATCACAGCGCTCCTCTCGTCTCGCCGGCCGCCGTGTCGACCAGGGCGGCTATCCGGCGTCGGTCGGTCTTGCCGTTGGCGTTCGTCGGCAGCGCGGGTACGTGGTGGATGCGACTCGGCACCATGTATCCGGGCAGCCGGTCGGCACAGCGCTGCCGCAGCTCCTCGCCGATCCCCCCGGTGCCGGTGTAGACGGCCTCCAGGCAGGTGCGCTCACCCGAACCGAGCGCCAGCACCACCGCGTCCTGCACATCCGGGTGGCCGCGCAGGACCATCTCGATCTCGCCCAGCTCGATCCGGTAGCCGTGCATCTTCACCTGGTCGTCGAGGCGTCCGTGGTGGACCAGTACGCCGTCCTCGCGGCGGACCCGGTCACCGGTGCGGTAGTACCGCTGCCCGTCGTGCTCGACGAAACGGCCGGTGTCGTCGTCCGGGTCGACGTACCCGGTGAAGCACTGCGGTCCGCGTACGCAGAGCTCGCCGTCGTCGCCGACGATCTCGCCCGTCTCGGACCGCAGGATCGCGTCCAGGTGCGGGTGCACCTCGCCGATCGGCACGGTCCCGTTCGAGGTGACCGGCCAGTCGGCGACGTCGGCCGGCAACCGGTGACCGGTGCAGGTCACCGTCAGCTCGGTGGGGCCGTACAGGTTCTCCAGCACACTGTTCGGGGCGGCCTCGGCCCACGCCCGCGCCTGCTCGCACGTCAGCGGTTCACCGGCGAAGAGGCTGTACCGCAGGCCCGGCATGGCACCCGGCGACAGCATCCGCATCCGACGGGCCAGCGAGACGACCGACGGCACCGAGAACCAGCCGGTGATTCCCCGCTCGTTGACGAAGCGCACCGGGGTCAGCACCTCGTCGGGCTGCGGCACGACTAGCGTCGCCCCACTGCCCCACGCGACGAACATGTCGAAGACCGAGGGGTCGAAGGTCAGGTCGAAGTTCTGCGACAGCCGGTCGCCGGGCCCGATCGGGTAACGGTCGAGGCAGTACGCGAGGTAGGCGTCGACGTTGCGGTGCCGGATCGGCACACCCTTCGGGCGGCCGGTCGAGCCGGAGGTGAACAGGGTGTACGCCACGTCGTCCGGTCCGCTCCCGATCGGCGGCACCGGTGCGGCGTCCCGGGAGTCGTCGAGGCGTACCGGCACGGCACCGGTCCGGGCCGACAGGTCGGCGGAGACGGTGGCACCCGCCTCGTCGACCACCACGACCTCGACTCCGCCGCCCCGGCACAACTGCACGTTGCGGGAGGTCGGGAAGGTGGGGTTGAGCGGCACCACGACCGCCCCCACCCGCAGTGCGGCCAGATAGCCGGCGTACGCGGACAGGCTCCGGGCGGCCAGCAGACCGACGGCGGCGGGCCGGCGGCCGGTCGGGTGGCAGAGTCGTCCGGCCAGGTGTGCGACGATCTCGTCGAGCTGCCGGTACGTCACCGCCGCCGCGCCCACCTCCAGCGCCGTCTCCTCCGGCGACCGCGTGACGCTCCGCTGGAACCACTGGTACAAACTCACGGCGTTGCTCCCTTCCTGTCGTCGATCGGCTCCCAGGCGCAGCTCCACGGAGTACCGCCGGTCGGTGGCAGCGTCCGCCAGCGCAGGTGCCGCCACCGGCCGTGCTCCTGGTCCGGGCCGACCGGGATCCGCCACGGCCGGATGCCCAGCCCGCGCCCGGTGGCCTTGGCGCAGGACTCCTGCACCGTCCAGATCCGGGCCACCGCCGCGTCGCGGGTGGGCCGGTCGTGTCGCAGCAGCGCGGCGACGCCCTGCGGACAGCAGCGCCGCACCAGGGCGTCACCCACCGGGTACGGCTCCTGCACGTCCACCCCGACCGCACCGCCCCGGGTGTGCACCGCCGCCGCGACGACCGCCCCGGAGTGCGCCAGGCTGACTTCGAGGTCGGGGCGGCCCGGCAGGTACGGCTGCCCACCCGGGCGGCTGCCCACCGCGAGGCGGCCGGTGCCGGCCGGTGCCACCGCGGCGATCAGCGTGGTCAGCAGCCGCCGTGCGGCGACCCGTTCGCTGACCCGCCACGGTGGCAGCCCCCGACCGGTGTCCCCGGCCGGGCCCTCCGGCGTCCCCGGGTCCCCGATCGGCGCGTAGGCGGTGAAGACCCCGTCGGGCAGTGCGACCGCCACCGACCCCGGCATCCCGGATAGGCGGTACCCGCTGCTCATGGCCTGCTCCCGAGCAGGTCGTCCGCGTGGTCGGCGAGCCCGGCCAGCATCGTCCCGGTGGCACCACCGGCGATGCCGAACATGGCCGCCTCGGTACGCAGCGCGGCCTCGCCGCCGTCGCGGAACGCGTCCGCGCCTCGCAGGTGCACCGCCTCGGCGGCGATCGTCTCGACCGTCTCGGCGGCGGCCACCTTGAGCACCATGCCGGTGGCGGTCGACGGTGGACCGGGCGGCCCGTCCAGCAGGGGCGCGCACAACGCGTCGAGTTGGCGCAGGGCGACCAGGCAGCGGGCGTACCGCTCGCGGACCGCCGGGTGCTCCCAGAGCGTGCCGTCGGCGGCGGGCCGGGCCCGCAGCCAGTCCCCGAGCCCGGTCATCAGCCGGCGGCAGATGGCCCGGGACCAGAGGGCACCGGCCAGCCGCTCGACGCCGACCTGCCGGGCGAACCCGGCCAGCGCACGGCCGGGCCGACCGACCAGCGCGTTCGGTTCCAGGGCCACGCCGTCGAACCGGAGGTGTCCCACTCCGGACCCGGCGAAGGCCCGCCCGGCGGGCTCGACCGTCACCCCCGGCGCCGACCGCGGCACCAGTAGCCAGCAGAAGCTGGTGAAGTGCCGGGGCTCGCGGTGCCGGGCGAGCACCAGCGCCGCGTCGCAGGTGGTGGCGTTGGTGATCCATTCCTTGCGGCCGTCCAGGGTCACGGCGTCGTCGCCGAGCTTGGCCCGGGTGGTGGCGTCGAGCAGGTCCGACCCGGAGGCACCGGCGTCGGTGACGGCCAGCGCCACCGTCGTCTCGCCGCGCACCATGTCGGCCACCGTCTCGGCGACCGGTCCGGTGGCCGCCTCCGAGAGCAGCGGCAGCACGGTGGCCACCTGGACGCAGATCGACAGGGTCACGCCGAGCGGGCAGCGTGCGTCCAGTTCGGTCAGCAGCGTCGCCAGCCGGCGCGGGTCCGGTTGGGTACCACCGTCGGGACAGAGGGCGACGAGGACACCGCCGGCGCCCAGTGCCCGCCAGAGGGCCCGTGCGTCGGCGGTGTCCGCCCCCGCCAGCGCCGTACGCAGCGTGGCGGTGAAGTCGGCTGTCGGCTCAGGCAAGACGCACCCCCGGATCGCGCAGTGCCAGCGCCCCGTTGGCCAGCCGCAGCCGGTCGTTGCCGTAGTTCAGCGACGCCGACCGCAGGTCGCGGAAGGCACGCTCCACGGCCAGCGGCGAGCCGGTGAGGTAGCCGTGCCGCAGCCCCACCAGTTCGACCAGCTCGTGCACGGCGGCGAAGGACTCCTCGGCCGCCCGGATCTTGAGCGTGTTGAGCAGCGACTGCACCGGCGCGGCGGACATGTCGGATGCCGAGTCCACCACCGACACGGTGTGTCGCAGCAGGGCGTTCACGGCGTCGAGCCGGGTACGAATCCCGGCCAGGCGCAGCAGCACCAACTCCGACGACGGAGCGAACTGACGCCGTCCCGCCTCGCTGCGGGCGTGCCGCAGCACCCGCGAGTACGCGCCGGCCGCCGTCCCCAGCCACGCCGCAGCCCAGCCGACGTGGGCCAGCGGTGCGAACACCCGGGTGGCGATGTCGCGGAACCCGCCGTGCTCGCCCACCACCTGCCACTGCGGCACCGCACCGCGCAGGCGCATCGGCACGCTGTGGGTGGCCCGCATGCCCAACGGCTGCCAGCCGCCGGTCACCTCGGTCTCCACCTGGTCACGGGCGGCGTAGACCAGGTCGACCTGCGTGGCCGACTCGGCCTGCGGCGCCAGCGTGGTGATCAGGAACGCGTCCGCGTACGGGCCGCCGGTGACGATCGGGGCCTGCCGGTCGATGCGCAGCATCTCCCCGTCCTGCTCCAGCCCCGACTCGGAGGTGAGCAGGTGGCCCCCCTTGCCCGGCTCCGTGGTGACCGAGCCGAGGTACACCTCGCCCCGCGCCACCGCCGGCAGCACCTCGGCGCGCAGCTTCTCCCCGGCGTACGCGGCAAGTGCCGCCACCTGCTGGCAGTGCATCGTGAAGACCATCGCCACCGACATGTCCACCCGGCCCAACGCCTCGGTGACGTCGACCATGTCGGTGAGCGTGCCGCCGGGTCCGCCCTCGGTGGTCGGCACCAGCAGGCCGAGCAGTCGGGTGCGGCGCATCGCGTCCAGCGCCTCGGTGGGGAACGTGGCCGTGGCGTCGGCGGCCTCGGCGTGCGCGGCGGCGACCTCGGTCACCGTGGTCACCGCCTCGGCGTACCCGGTCATCGGGCACCACCACCGACCGGCGTCCGCAACTGCTCGACCACGTGCCACAGCCCGCCCGCCGTGGCGAACGTCGAGTCGACCAGCTTGTCGTCGGGAACGGCGACGCCGAAGGTGTCCTCGATGGCGAAGAGCAGCTCGATCTCCCGCATCGAGTCCAGGCCCAGGTCACGCAGGCGGGACTCCTCGGTGATCTCCTTGTCGCCGGCGAACTTGAGGAACGGCCGGAGCATCTCGGTGAATTCGGCGTTCATGACGGTCACCTTTCGTCTCGTGGATCGGTCGGGTCGCCCGGTGCGGTGCCCGGCGTCCGGGTCAGCGTCAGCCGGGACGTCTCGACGACCTGCTCGCCGTCGCAGACGACCTCCAGCGGCGCCGGGTGGCCGAGGAAGGCCAGCAGGCTCGCGGAGAGCCCGTACGCGCCGACGTTCGGCACGCTGAGCACGTCACCGGGGCGTACGTCGGGCAGCGTCGCGGCGCGGGCCCAGGTGTCCAGCGGGGTGCAGAGCGGACCGGCGACGATGGCCCCGGTCAACGCCGGCCCGTCGGCCGGTTCGGTGGACCCGTCCGCGTGCAGGGCCGGGACCAGCGGCGGCAATCGACGCAGGCCGGACATCCCGCCGAGGTGGTTGATGCCGGACTCCAGCACCACCACGGGTGTGCCGTGCGAGTGCTTGACGTCCAGCACCCGGGTCAGCAGGGTCCCGGCGGTGGCGGTGAGGAAGCGACCGGACTCGAACGCGATCACCGGGTCGTCGTCCGGCCAGCCCGGGAAGAGATCGTCCAGTGTCGTACGAATCTGCGCGTCGAGCCCGGTCAGGTCGGCGTTGTGCCCGGCGCGGGCGAACGGCGCGCCGAAGCCACCGCCCAGGTTGAGCAGCTCCAGCTCGATGCCGAGCAGGTCGCGCAGCCGGTGCGCGGTGGCGGCGGCGGAGGCGAACTGGGTCACCAGCGCGTCCACCGACTCGACGTTGCTGCCGGTGTAGAGGTGGAACCCGGAGACGACGGCCGCCGGCCGGGACCGGAACGCCTCCGGTTGGCGCTCGATCCAGTCCACGTCGGCGCCGAACTGCGAGGCGACGCCGGTCATGGTCAGCCCCTGGCCGGGATTCGCCACCCGGTCGTTGACCCGCAGCAGGCAGCGCAGCGTGGTGCCGTGCTGACGGGCGATCCGGTCGGCCTGGTCGAGTGCCCCCGGCGAGTCGACCGAGAACCAGCGCACGCCCGCCTCGACGGCCTCGGCCACCTCGGCGTCGCGCTTGCCGGGGCCGGTGTAGAGCATCCGGTCACCGGGCACACCGGCGGCCAGCGCCGTGGCCAGTTCGCCGGGGGAGCAGATCTCGGCACCGCACCCGGCCCGGTGCAGGGCCGCCACGATCGCCGGGTGCGGGTTGGCCTTGAGCGAGTAGTAGAGCCGGCTCGGCGTGGGCAGGGCTGCGCGCAACGTGGCATGGTTGGCGCGTACGTCGGCCAGGTCGTAGCGGTACGCGGGGGTCTCGAAGGGCAGCTCAGCCACGACGCTCACCCGCCAGCCGGGCCAGCGCGCGCCGGTCGACCTTGCCGTTGCCGTTGAGCGGCAGGCTCGGCAGCACCACGCACCGCGCGGGCACCTTCATCTCCTCCAGTTGACCGCGCAGCCGGTGCAGAACGTCGTCGGCCGCCACCTCGGCGACCACGAAGAGAGTCGCGCCGTCGCGGCCCTCGGCGGGCGGCAGCACCCCGGCGACCTCCACACCGTCCACCCGGTACGCGGCGGCCTCCACCTCGGTCGCGCTGACCCGGGTCCCCTTCTCCTTGTAGACGTCGTCGCGCCGCCCGGCGTAGTGCACGTAGCCGTCGGCGTCCACGTGGCCGTAGTCGCCGGTGTGCAGTTGCGGGAACAGCCCGTCGCGGCGGACGAAGCGTTCGGCGGTCAGCTCGGGACGCCGCCAGTAGCCGGCCATCACGTGCGGACCACGGACCACCAGCTCGCCCGGGGTGCCGGGGGACTGCCGCCGGCCGGCGTCGTCCACCGTGAAGATCTCGGTGCCGGGCAGCGCCCGACCGCTCGCGCCCGGCCGCCGCAGGTCCTCGTCCGGCGGCATGATGGCGGCACGCTTGCACTCGGTGAGTCCGAACATGAGTTGCACCTTCAGGTCGGGTAGCGCCTCGCGCAGACCGGCGAGCACCTCGGGCGGCATCGTCGCCCCGGTGTTGGTGATCAGGCGCAGCCGTGGGCGTACCGCACCGGGACGGCGCAGCAGCCGCAGCAGGTTGATGGCGAGCGACGGCACGCACGGCAGCACGGTCGCCCCGGACTCGCGCAGCGCGACCAGGAGACGTCCCCCGGTCTGCCCGGCGTCGCCCAGGTGCAGCCGACATCCGGCGAGCGTGCTCAGGAAGATCTGGTACAGGCCGTAGTCGAAGGAGGTGGGCAGCACGTCGTGCACCACGTCCTCCGGTTGGTACGACAGTTCCGACTGGATCGCGCGTACCGCGAAGGTGACCTGGGCATGGGTGGAGACCACCGCCTTCGGCATGCCGGTGCTGCCGGAGGTGTAGATCAGGCAGACCGGGTCCACGGCCAGCGGCGGCGTGCCCTCCGGCGCCCCGGCCAGGGTCACCGGTGCGGTGCCCGCCGCCTCGGTCAGTGCGGCCGAGTCGCGGACGGCGACGTTCCGGGCCTGCGCCAACTCCCGCAGGAGCGGGTCGTCGGTGACGGTGAGCACCGGCTCGGCGTCGTCCAGCACGTGGGCGAGGGCGACCTCCGGTGCGGGCACCCGGATCACCGCGAAGACCGCGCCGACCCGGGCCACGGCGTACAGCAGGGCGGGCAGGGTGGCGTCGCCGGTCACCGCGACCACCACCCGGTCACCGCGTCGCACACCCTGCCGGCGCAGCCAGCCGGCGAGCCGGCGGCTGCGCGCGTCCACCTCCCGGTGACTGAGCCGGGCCGTACCGTCGCTGACCGCGTCCGCGTCCGGCCACCGTGTCGCGGCCCGGTCGAGCAGGCCGTGCAGCAGGTCGGCGCTCATCGGTCGCCTCCGGCAGGGCCGGCGTCCGCGAACATCGCGCACAGCGAGCCGACGTCCCGCAGGTCGGCGGCGGAGAGCGCGGTGGCCGGGACCTCGACGCCCAGCCGCCGCTCGACCCGGTCGATGACGTCGACCAGCCGGAACGAGTCGAAGCCCGGCAGGTCCCGCAGCACGTCGGTGGGGCGCAGGCGGGCCTCGTCGAGGTGCAGCGTGTCCCGCAGCGCGCCGAGTACCGCCGCCTGCACCGGGCCGTCCCCGGAGGCGTCGGCGGCGCGCGGTGCGTCGCCGTCCGCCGTCGGCGCGGCCCCGATCGTCTCCACCACCGAGAGGTACTCGTCGACCAGCGCGCCCAGCGCGTCGGCCAGCTCGGGGGAGGCGGGGCGTCCCGCCTGGGCGCGGCGCAACGCCACGTAACTGCGGGCGGAGAGTTGCTGCCACCGTTGCGCCTGCCCGGCCAGCGCGGCGGCGGCCTCCGGGCGGACCGACGCCAACCAGTGCTCGTGCAACTGGCGGGCGCGCCCGAGCAGCCACACGTCGAGGACGAACCGGTGCAGACCATCCACGGTGGTGAGCGTCTCGGTGAGCGACGCGAGATGTCCGGCCACCGCCGGGCGGGACTGCCGGGCCCGCTCCGCGTTGCCGGCCAGCATCTCCGGCACGTCGAGGACCGGCGCCGGACCGGCGGTGATGGCCAGCGTGTGGGCACCGCCCGCCAGCGCCGCGTCGAACTCGTCCACCGGCAGCCGCCACACGCCCGGGCGCGCCGGCCCCCAGGCGGTGTCGTTGTGGTACGCGTCCACCACGGTCACCGCACCCGAGCCGTCACCGGTGGCGAGGAAGCTGTGCCGCATGTGCTCGTGACCCTCGTACGGGCACCAGGGCAGGTCGTAGGCGTCCGCGATGACGTACAACGGTTGGCCGGTGGCGAACAGCCGACGGACCCGTGGCCCGTCGAGTTGCGTCCATCGACCCTCGACCCGCAGGCCGAGCAGGCCCACCGCCTCGGCGGCGCGGTCGTCCGGCGTAGCCTCGACGGTGGGCAGCCCGGCGCGCTCCCGGGTGCGGAACTCGACGCGTGCGCCGAGGGCGAGATGGCTGCCGGTGCCGTGGGCGTGGTCGGCCAGCAGCGCGAAGCTCGTCTGGAGGCAGTCCAGTGCGGGGGCGCGGAGCGTGGTCAGGATCGGCGTCCACGCCGGATCCCCGGTCCGCCGGTCCGGCCGGCTCTGGGTGTGTGGGGGCATGGGAGGCTCCTCGTGGCTACGGCGGGCGGTACCGCCGGCGCGGTCGCCCGCGCCGGCGGCGCGGACGGCTCAGCTGTCGGCCTCGCGGTCGAGGCCGTTGGCCCACTCGGTGAGTGCCCGGGCCTGGTCGGCGAGGGCGTGCTCGTCGGAGCCGATCGGGTCCTTGAAGAAGAAGCCGAGCTCCTCGACCGGGCCGACGTGACCGGCCCGGTGCGCGGCGGCGGTCAGCCGGGCCAGGTCCAGCACCAGCGGCGCGGCCAACGTCGAGTCGACGCCGCTCCAGGTGAGCTGCATGGACATCCGGACGCCGAGGAAGCCCTCGAACGAGACGTGGTCCCAGGCGGTCTTGTGGTCGCCGAGGTCCGGCACGTTGTCGATGTGCAGAGGGGCTGTCACGTCCTCGCCCAGCAGCGCCGGCAGCACGCCCGACTTGGAGCTCAGCTTGCTCTTGGCGTTCGCCGGGTCCTCCAGGGTCGCCCCGTCGCCGCCACCGAGCAGGTTCACCCCGGCCCAGGAGAGCACGTGCAACGCGCGGCACGTGAACATCGGGGCGAGTGCGGTCCGCAGCAGCGTCTCACCGGTCTTGCCGTCCGACCCGGCGAAGGGCACCTGCTGCCGGCGGGCCAGCAGCTCCAGGGCCGGCAACCGCGCCCCGGTCGACGGGGTGAAGTCGACGAACCCGCAACCGGCCTGGAAGGCCGCGTACGCGACGACCGAGCTGGGCGGCAGCACCCGGGCGTCCGGGTCGCCCAGCGCGCGGGTCAGTGCCTCCAGGTCGTCGTGTTCCGGTCGGAAGTCGACGGGCGGTTCGGTCGACGACACGTTGACCACCACCACCCGGGCCAGCCCGTGCCGGTTGCGGAACTCCTCGATGTCGGCGGCCAGCCGGTCGATCGCCTCGGCCTGACTGCCGGTGTGGGACTGCGCGTCGTAGCCGGTGCGCAGCTCACCCTCGACCTCGGGCAGGTTGCCCCGGACAGCGGCCAGGACCGGGGCCGGGATCACGCCGGAGTCGACGAGCGCCTCCGCCTTCTTCTCCAGTGGTGTGTCCACCACGTCGTGCCCACCGACGACCATGTCGGCCCAGCCGGCCAGCGGCACGTCGCGCAGCATGTCGGTGTCGGTGACGCAGCCGGTGGACCGGGTCATCCCGGCCCGCAGCGCCAACAGGCCGGTGACGGCGGTGGTGGCGACCGAACCTCGGGCGCCGTTGAGCCACAGGCCGATCGGCCCGTCGGAGTTCTGTGACGAGGACGTGCTCTGCGGGGTCTCGCTGTGCGTGACGGTCACGGAAGGTCCCTTCTCTGGGCGCGCCGGGTCGGTGGCACGCGGTTCGGTGGCGGGTACGGATCAGCGGGTCAGCACTTTCCCGAGAGCGCCGGCGATGTCGTGCATGTCGGGTTCGGTGCCGAGGAACGTGCTGTGATGGGTCTGCACGCTGTGCGCGGCGAGCCACTCGGTCTTGGGGTACGCGCGGTCGCGGTGGATCGCGGTGAACCGCTCGGCCAGCGGCGCGAGCAGCGGCTTGGTCCAGGGCTGGAGCAGCGGGCTGCGGTGCAGCGGCTCGTCGGTGACATAGAAGCGCTTGCCCAGCTCGGCGGTGAGCGCGGTGGCCACGTCGGCGTTGCTCATCCCGGCGGGTAGCTCGTCGACGACGATGGTGCCCTCATAGATGGAGATCCGGGTCTGCGCCGGTGCGGGTTGCAGCAGGCGTACCCCGTCGAGGTCGGCCACCAGTTCGGTGAGCAGCGCATAGTTGCGGTTCCGGACGGTGTGCTGCTCATCCAGGATGGCGAGTTGGGCGCAGGCCACGGCGGCGGAGAACTCGCTCAGGCAGAAGTTCGCGCCCTGGATCCCGGCGCTCTCCTCCAGGTCCAGCTCACCCGGGGCCGGGCGCCCGTCGCGGTAGCGGCGGGAGTCGGCCCGCAACTCCTGCAACACCGGCGCCAGGGTGTCGTCGTCGGTGACCACGGCACCGCCCTCACCGCAGGTGAGCACCTTGCCGTGCTGGAAGCTGAAGCAGCCGATCCGGCCCAGGGAGCCGGCCTGACGGCCCTGCCAGGTGGCGCCGTGCGCCTGGGCGCAGTCCTCCACGATGGAGATGTTCCGGGGCGCGGTGACCGCGTCCAGTGCCGGGATGTCGGCCATGTTCGAGGCCCAGTGCACGGCCACCACGGCGCGCGGGTCCACCGACAGGTCGAGGTCGTCCGGCCCGACGCAACCGGTGTCGGCGTCCACGTCGACCAGCACCGGCACCAGCCCGGCGCGCAGCGCGGCGGTGGCCGAGGCGGTCCAGGTCAGGGCCGGGACGAGGACGGTGTCGCCGAAGTCGAGGCCGAGGGATTCGAGGGCCACCACCAGCGCGCTCGACCCGTGGTCGACGGGTACGCAGTGGCGGGTGCCGACGTAGCGGGCGAAGTCGGCGGCGAACCGGCGCTCGAACAGAGGGGTGTCGCCGCAGGTCGGGCTGCTGATCGCCCACCGGCCTCCGTGCAGCACGGCGGCGAGGTTGCGCTCGGCGTCCGGGGCGGGGACCGGCCAGCGGGGCCACGGCCGGTCCGGCGGTCGGAACGGTCGGCCACCGTCTACGGCGAGCCGCCGGTCGGTACGGATGGAGGTCGTCATGCCGTCGACACTGCTGCCGGTCGATACATCCTCCGTACACGTCGGATACCGGCGGACGTCGATGCCGTGTATCGGCGTTGTATCGGCCTGGCCGACCCTCGGGACATGAGCCGATCCCCGCAGTCATTCCGCAGCGAGCCGACCGCACCACCCGGCGTCGAGCGCGGTGTCTCGGTGGTCATCCCGGTAAAGGACCGGGTGCCCGAGATGCGCCGGCAACTCCGCAGCCTGCAACAGGCGGCCCGGAACTGCCCGGAGCCGGTGGAGGTGGTGGTGGTCGACGACTCCGCACCGGCGGCCGCAGCCGCCCACCGGGCCGCCTGCGCCCAGCACGGCGCCCGATACGTACGCGGCCCCCGGCACGTCGGGGCCAAACGCAACCTGGGCGTCCGGCACGCCCGCCACGACCTGCTGCTGTTCACCGACTCCGACTGCCGGGTGCCGGAGGACCTGATCACCCGGTACGCCGCCCGGCTGCGCGCCAGCGGTGACGAGGTCGCCGGGGTCACCGGGCCGGTCCTGGTGGAACCCGGCGAGGGTGCCTTCTTCCGGGTGATGAGCCGCTCCTACCTGCTGCTCGGTGACCTGACCCGGCCGCTGCACCACGAGCGGGTGTCCTGGGGCGCCGGGGCGAACACCGCCGTGAAACGCGTCGCGTTCGACGCCGTCGGCGGCTTCCCGGAGGACTCCCCGATGCCGATCGGCGGCGAGGACCTGCACCTCGGCCTGCTGCTGACCGACGCCGGGTACGCGCTGCTCGCCGAGCCCGAGGCGGTCGTCACCCACGACACGTCGGTCGCCGAGACCGTCGGCGCCGTGGCGTACCGGTTCACCACGTACGGGCGATCCGAACAGTGGCTCTGCCTGGCCCACCCGCACCGCCGCCGGTTCGTCCTGAACACCGTCAGCGCGCTCGCCGTGACCGCCGCCGTCGGGCTGGCCACGGCACGGCGTACCGGCGGACGGAGCCTGCTCGCGGTGCCGGCCGTCGCGGCGGCGCTGGTGGCTGCGAAGACACCCGGTCGGCTCGGCGACGACCGTGGCCCGCGCGCCCTCGCCGAGTCGGTGGCCTGCGTCGCGATCGAGACCCTCTTCGACGGCGCCGCCTTCGTCACCGCACTCCGGATGCGCCGCCCCGACCTGCTCTTCACCGGATTCCGCGCCCCGGACGAGGCCGACTACCAACCGGTCGCCCCGTCGCGGGCGGAACCGGTCGCGGCGTGAGAGGAGCCGGCGTGCCGACCACCCTGCCGCTGGCCCCGAGCCAGCAGATGATGTGGGAGTTCATGACCGCCCTCGACCCGGCCCACCCGGGTGCCGCCCGACTGGTGGTGGTGGAGTTCCGTCGACTCTCCGGTCGGCTCGACGTCGACGCGTTCGGGCAGGCCGTGCAGGACGTCGTCGACCGGCACGACGCGCTGCGGATGCGGTTCGTCCGGATCGGCGTCCAGCCGGAGATCGAGATCCTGCCCCGGGTCCGGTCACCCCTGGTCCAGGTGGACCTCACCGGCCAGTCGCCCGCCGCCCAGCAGGCCCGGATCGAGCAGATCGCCTACGAGCACCGCACGGTCGCGTACGACCCGACCGAAGCGCCCCTGTGGCGGGCCGCGTTGATCCGGCTCTCCGCGACCGAACACGTTCTCGCGCTCTGCTTCTTCCACATGGTCTCCGACGGCTGGTCGTGCCGGCTGTTCGTGGAGGACCTCTGTCACGCGTACGCGGCCCGACTGGGCGCGGTCCGCCCGCAACCGCCGCTCGGCGTCGACTTCGCCGGGCTCGCCGCGATCCAGGAGACGGAACTGGCCGGTGGCGGGGTCGACGCCGCCACCCGGGCCGCCCACTGGCGGGATCGGCTGCGGCCGGTGTCGCCGTACCAACTCTTCCCGGCCACCCCGCCGGCCCCCGACGCCGACCTGAGCGCCGAGGTGGCCACCCGCTTCGCGATCCCACCCGAGGTGGCCGCCCGCCTGCGCCCGGCCGCCCGACGAGCCCGGACCAGCCCGTACGTCCTGCTGCTCGCCGCCTACCTGGTGATGCTGTCGCGGCGTGCCGGTCGGGAGCGGATCGTGCTCGGCACCACCACGCTCGGCCGGGAGAGCCCGCTGTCGCAGCGCCTGATCGGCCAGTTCACCAACAACGTGTACGTGCCGGTGGAGATCGCACCGGACGCACCACTCGGTGCGGTGGTCCGTGCCGCGCACGCCTCGCTGACCGAGGCGATCGCCCACGTGGCACCGTTGCACCGGGTGGCCGAGGCGGTGCACCCCGACTTCGTCCGGCAGCGCCCCTGGCCGGACAGTCACCTCTTCGACGCCTGGTTCCAGTCGGCGGCCTCCGCCTCACCGGTGCTGCACTGCCCCGGGCTGCGGGTCGAACCGCTCGACATCACGGCGCGTCCCGCTCCCGGCACACCCGCGCCGGTGGTCGCCGCCGACGTACCCGCCGACTGCCTGCCGGTCTGGTTGAAGCGGGGGTCGCCGATCGTGGTGGTGGACGACGACCGGGCCGGCGGGGTCTTCATCCGCAACCGCAGCTTCTTCGACGACGACCTGGTCCACGGGCTGATCGACGACTACCTGGCGGTCGTCGCCGCCCTCGTCGACGACCCGGACCGCTGCCCGGCGCAACTCCGGCTCCCTGACGGCGCGTGCTTCTTCGATCACGCGGCGGGGTAGAAGGAGCGGGGAGAGGCGGGGACCAGGATCCAGGCCGACTCGGGAGAGGTACGACGACCATGACGGACACCTCGACGCACCAGCCCGCCGATCGGGTGACACCACCGGTGCTGCGGAGCGCCGTCCGGGCCCGCTACTCGGTGGTGCTGCTCTTCGTCATCATGGGCCTGGCCATCGGCGGATGGTCCTCCCGGGTGCCGGACGTCCGCGACGCGGTCGGCCTCGGCAACACCGGCTGGGGACTGGCGAACATCGCCACCAACGCCGGTGAGCTGATCTCGCTCGTAGTGGTCGCGGTGCTGATCAGCCGGATCAACACCCGCCGCCTGGCGCTGGCCGGTGCCGCCCTGATCCTGGTCAACGCGCCGCTGCTGGCCGCCTCGACAACGGTGGTGGCGTTGGCGGGCGGTCTGGCGGTCTGGGGATTCGCCGCCAACCTGCTCGCCACGCCGATGAACGCGCAGTCGGTCGAGGTGCAGAAGCAGTACGGCCGCCCGATCCTGTCCACGTTCCACGCCGGGTTCAGCATCGGCATGCTCGCCGGTGGACTCAGCGGCACCGGAGCCGCCGCGATCGGCCTCTCCCCGTCGGTGCAGATGGCGATCACCAGTGCCCTGCTCGGTGTGCTGCTGATCGGCACCCAGCGGTGGCTGCCCGACACGCCCCGCCAGGAGACCAGGGAGGGTGAGGCGCGCCGCCGGCTGCGCGACCGGTTCACGCCCCAGCTCCTGCTGCTCGCCGCGATCGCGTTCCTGGCGTCCTTCGTGGAGATGGCGGGTGCCCAGTGGAGCGCCCTGTACGCCACCGAGGTCGCCGCCGCCGGGGCGGTGCTGGCCGCCGCGACGTACACCTGTCTCTCGCTGGCCGCCGCCGGTGCCCGGCTGGTCGGCGACTCGCTCGCCGGGCGCTTCGGCCGGATCCGGTTCGTCCGGCTCTCCGCCCTGGTCGCCGCCGCCGGGCTGGCACTGCCGCTGGCCGTCCCGCACCCCGCCGCGGTGATGGCCGGGTTCGGCCTGCTCGGCTTCGGTCTCGCCTGCGTCACGCCGACGGTGCTCGGTTTCGCCGGTGAGCAGCCCGGCCTGACGTCCGGTGAGGGGGTCTCGGTGGTGGCGATGGGCCAGTGGCCCGGCGCGCTGCTGGCCGCGCCCGTCATCGGTCTGCTCGCCGGTGCGCTCGACCTGCGGCTGGCCTTCGTGGTGGTGCTGGTGCTCGTGCTGGCCGTGATCGTCCTGGTGGGCCGGGTCCGGGCCACCGCGCTGCCCGGCGAGGGCGCCGCCGGATGAACCGTCGGTCAGCGCCGCCGGATGACCGTCGGGCGGTGGCGGCCGAGGTGCGGCGGTCAGCCGCCCCGGGCCACCGGACCGATGAGCTGGCCTTCGGTGCCGGTCATGCTGAGCATCACCCACTGCACCTTGCCCTTGGTGATCAGGCCGACCATCTCCGGATGCAGTTGGGTGAACCAGCCCTGCACGCTGACCAGACCGAGGGCGGTGGCGGCGGTCGCCGCCTCGGCCTCGGTGAGTCGTTGGAGCACCACGATGTCGCTGCGGACCAGCACCTCCACGTCCCAACCGGCCAGGTCGTCGCGGACCACGAGGGTGGCCCGCCAGGGCGCGCTGAGGTTGGTGTCCGGGCCGGTGACCGGACCGGTGTCGATCACCACGAGCTGCGGTTCGGTCGGGGTGGCGGGCACCGGCGGAGCCACTCCCGGAGGAAGGAACGAGGCGATCTCCCGGCCGATCACGCAGCGCCGCAGGAAGGCGTCCCATTCCTGTTCGCGGGCGGTCTGGATGAACAGCCGGGCACCGAGCGCGAGGGCCCGGAAGGCGAGCAGTTCGGCGGCGCGTACCCCGCCGGTCAGCATCAGCCGGGTCGGCTCGGCCCGGAACACCCGCAGCCCCACCGGCTCCTGCTGCCGGTTGCGCCCGACCACCAGCCCGCCGCCCCCGGCGACCAGGTGCAGGGCCGCGACGGCGGCCTCGTCGGTGACGTGCAGCCCCATCCGGCTGCCGGGAAAGGCGACGCCGTTCACCTGAGGAAGCCTCCGAGCGGCAGGGTGGCGGCCACGCCGTACGCGTGCTCGCCGTCGAGTCGTTGCAGGCGACCCCCGTGACCACGGACCGCCTCCTCCAGTGCGCGGTCGGCGGCGGCGAGTGCGTCGGCATCGGCCCCGATCAGCCGGAACGCCACCTCCACCACGGCGTCGGCGGCACCGGCGCGAGTGGCGTCCCGGGCCACCGCGATGGACACCACACCGGCCACCGCGGGCAGCCCGCGCAGCAGCGGATCGACCTCCCACGACCGACGCGGCCAGTCGAGCAGCCGGTGGCAGCTCTGCGGGACGCCCTGCGCCGACCAGTGCCGCCAGCCCTCCCGGGCCAGCGGCCGGTCACCGCCGGTCGGCCCGTCGGTGAGATGGGTCAGCCCGGCGACGGCGGCCAGCACCTCGTCCCGGTTGAGCAGCCGCGCGGCCACCCGGTCCTGGCGCAACTGCCGTCGGGTGCGGCGGATCGCCGCGGTGAGGGCCGGGCGTAGGTCACGGTCGGCGTGGAAGTCGGGGGTACGTGGTGCCTGGAGCACCACCCACGCCTGCCGGCTCGCCGGCACCTCCCCGCCGGTCAGCTCGCGGTACGCCCGGTCCACCGCTGCGGAACGGGCCCGAGGCGCCGGGGTGACCTGGATCAACACCTGCACCGCCACGGCCGGAGTGTCCGGGTCGGCCGCCGGCAACAGCGACACCGGCGACGGCAGGGCCTGCGGCGCACCCATCAGCAGGGCGCCCTCGGTCGGGTCGACCTCCAGCACGGCACTCAGGCCGCCCCGATGGGTCAACAGCACGGCCGGCTGGTCGTCGATCTCGACCTGGTCGAGTTCGACGCTGCCCTCCAGATTGGTCAGCAGTTGCCAGGCCGCGTCCGTGCCGGTCGCGGTGAGCTGCCGACGTCTGCCCCGGTAGCCCCACCAGACGGCCAGCCACTGATAGAGCCACCGGCCCCGGTGCCGCAGCACGGTCGGCGAGAGCAGCAGCACCACACCGGTGGCCACCGCGACGGTCACCGGCAGACCGTGCGCGCTCGCGGCCAGCACCCCGGCCGCACCCGCCTGCCAGGCCACGAGCTGGGCGACGTGGATCCCGCCGACCCGCAACGGGCGCCGGTGCGGGCGTACCACCGGGACCGCTGCCGCGTCGGGTGCGGTCGCTGCGTCGTCGAGGCCCGCCGGTCGGGCCACCGCGTCCGGCTGGGCGGTGGGCGTCGACGACGCCGCCACCGCCGGCCCGGCGGCCGGAGCGGCCGTGGCCGACGCGGCGGCCTGGCTGATGTACGCGGTCCCGACGGTCGCCCGCCCCTGAGAACGCTGAGCGGCCCACTCCTGCCCCGGCCCGGCACCGCCGAGTGTCGGTGCCGGCGCGGCGGCCTGCTGCGGTGGTGCCGTGCGCTGCTGTGGCGGTGCCGTGGCCCCCGGGTGTTGCTGCCAACCCGGTTCGCCCGGCCGTGCCGCACCCGGATGCGTCACCGCACGCCCCTCCCTGACCGGCCCGGCATGGTCAGCGTCCGATCGCGGCCTGGACGTCGGCGACCGTCACGGTACGCAACTCGTCGAGGCTGGGTCGCTGACCGGACTGGCGCAGTCGCTGTGCCTGAGCCTTGCGTACGCCCTCGAACAGCTTGCGCGCCTCCCGGGCGTTGCCGAAGTTCTCGTCGCGTTCGATCGTCCCGAAGTGATCCCGGAGCACCTCGGACACCCCGTCGTCCAGGAGGTACTCGTCGCCGTCGGCCATCCGCTCCACGATCACGACCAACTGTTCCGGCGAGTAGTTGCCGAACTCGATCGTCCGCGCGAACCGGGAGGCCAGACCGGCGTTGGCGTCGAGGAACGTCACCATGTCGCCGGTGTAGCCGGCGGCGATCACCGCGATCTCGTCCCGGTGGTCCTCCATCAGCTTGACCAGCGTGTCGATGGCCTCCTGGCCGAAGTCGCCGCCGCTGCCGAACGAGCGGGAGAGGGTGTACGCCTCGTCGATGAAGAGCACGCCGCCGCGCGCCTGCTCGAACACCGCAGCGGTCTTCTCGGCGGTGTGGCCGAGATATTGTCCGACCAGGTCGCGGCGGGACACCTCACGGAACGAGCCGCCGGGCAGGGCACCCAGCGCGGCGAGCAACTCGCCGTAGATGCGCGCCACCGTGGTCTTACCGGTGCCCGGCGCACCGGCGAAGATCAGGTGATGGCTCACCGCACCGACCGGCAGCCCGGCGCTGCGTCGCCACTCGTTGACCTGGATCTCGTCGATCAGGGCACGGACCTCGTCCTTCACCGACTCCAGGCCCACCATCGCCTCCAGGTCGGCGAGCAGCCTCTCCACCCGGGCGGTGTCCTGCGGCGTGGTGGCACGGGCGGCTGCCGCACCGAAGGCCGCCTGCCGGTTCACCCGACCCTCCACGATGGTCGGGGAGGCTCCCTCGGCGATCTCGAACGCCGGTTCGGCGGTGTTCTCGGTGGTGCACTCGGTGACCGAACCCTGGCAGCCCCGGCCGAAGGAGACCGCCGGACCACGGGTGTCCCGGATCCGGCAGCGGCGCAGCACCGGCGCGCTCTGGTGCACCACGGCGATCCCGGCCTGGCCGGTCTGCGAGATCTCGCACGCCTCGATGGTGGGCTTGCCGTACTGGTAGATGTAGATGCCCCGGTTGCCGCACCGGGCCACGGTGGTGGTGCGGATCGTCGGCGCGGCACCGATCCGCACGATGATGCCGTCCTCGGCGAGGTCGGTGAACTCGCAACCCTCGACGCTGCCCTCGGAGTCCTCCACCACCAGGCCGTAGCGTCCCCCGGTGACCCGGCAGCGGGCCAGGTTGAACTCCGAGCGACCGGCGATCTGGACGGCGGCGCCGAAGCCGGCGCTCAGCTCGCAACCGGTCAGCGTCAGCTTCGCCCGGTCCGCCACCACGACCGGTGCGTCACCGGCCTTGAGCACGAGGTCACGCAGCTCCAGGCGCCCGGAGTTGCAGGAGACCGTCGGGTACGTCCCGGAGGAGGCGTCGATGGTGACCGTGCCCGGCCCCTCGGCGGCGACCACGGTGGCGCCACGGTCGTTGACGAACAGCGCCTCGTAGTAGGTGCCGGGGCTCACCGCGACGACGGTGTCGTCGCCCGCTGCCGCCAGCGCCTCACCGATGGACGGGTAGGCGCCGGCTTGGTCGGTCGAGACGAGAAGGGTGCGCGTCATGGCTCCGGGGCTTCGTGCGGCGAGCATGCGGGGGGCGGAACCGACGATATCCCAGCCGTACTACGCCGTGTGAGCCTGTCGCGTCCGGGATACGGCGGCCCGACGGGCGAGAGTCGGGCCGCGTCGGGACTTCGTTCTGGTTAGGCTCGTCGGGCGAGTTCAGGCCCGCACCGGGCCGGATCGCTGTCGACGCCGGGAGGACGGATGACGCAGCCGCGGATGCTGCCGCTGGCGGCGGGTGCGCTGCTGGCCGACGGCACCGTCTACACCCACACCTCGGTACGCGGGGACGTGCCGCCGGACCTGCACCCGGTGGTCCGGCGCTTCCTGCACGGGTTGTCGGTCGACCAGCGCGAACGCTTCGCCGGCTGGTGCGCCGAGGCGGTGCTGGTCTCCGACCGCCTGTACGCGGCCGAGCAGGGTGGACCACCGATCGAGGCGGCGCGGGCCCGGGCGCTGCTCTGGGGCGCGAAGGTGCGGGTGACCCGGGTACGCGAGGAGGGCGACCCGCGCCACGGCGAGGTCCAGCCGCCCTGCCGATCCTGCGCCGCGCTGCTCGACTGGTTCGGTATGGAGGCGTTGACGTGACCGGACGGTTCCCACCCCTGGTGGCCGAGGCCCTCGCCGAGGCGGGTTGGTCGCCCGACGGCCGCGACGACGACCGGGGCCGCGAGTGGGGGCTGCGGATCGCCGCCCAGGCCAGCCCCGGCGGCCGTCAGCACGTGATGACCGCTGCGGCCATCGCCGCGTACGCCGAGTTCGGCGGGTTGCGGGTGATCCCGCGGGGCGACGGCGAGCAGATCGCGCCGAGCGACTTCCACCTGGACCCGTTCCTGGTGGGGCAGTCGGTGGAGACGCTCGCCGAACTGGCCGAGGCGATCGGCGCGCCGTTGAGCCCGCTCGGCGAGGAGGGCGGCGGCACCGGCATCCTCGCCGTCGACGCCCAGGGTCGGGTGTTCGTGCTGGACCACACCGGGGACTGGTTCCTCGGGGCGGACCTGGACGAAGCGATCACCGGTCTGGTGCTCGGCCGGCAGCCGCAGCGGGTGAACCGGGACGGCGGCTGGTGACCGACCGGCACCCCGCCGTCGACCGACAGCCCGCCACCGACTGGCAGCCCACCACCACGACCGAGCGGGCGATGCTGGCCGCCGCCGAGGCCGACGACAGGGCGGCCTTCCTCGCCGCACTCGCCGAGGGTCCACTGTTGCTGCCGGTGTCGCCGTCGGCGGCGGCCGGTCTGGAACCGGTGGCGTGGCCCACCGGCACCCACGACGGGATCACCCACGTGCTCGCCTACACCTCGGCGGGAGCCATCGCCGCCGGCCTGCCCGGCCGGTCGGTCGGCTACCACGTGCTCGGGCTCGCCGACCTCGCCGTCGACTGGCCCGACGACACGTGGATGCTGGCCGTCGACGCCGGGCTGCCGATCGGGCTGCGGCTGACCGCCGAGGAACTGCGGTCGGTCGCCGCACCGGTGGTCGAGGCGGAACGGCCGCTGCGCGAGGCGATCCGCCGGCAGGACCCGAACGCGCTGATGTCGGCGTTGTTCCGGGCCGAGCTGGTGTTGCCGCTGCGCCCGGACGGCCCGGCCACCCGGGACCTCTCCGACCCGGAGTTCCCCTGGTGGAGCATGCCCGACGAGCAGGGCCGGACGAGCCTGCCGGTGTTCACGTCGGAGACCCGGATGCGGCAGGCGTTCGGTGACCACGACCTGGTGGTGATCAGCAGCCTCCAGCTCACCGACCACTGGCCGGACCTCTCCTGGCAGTTGCTCCTCAATCCGGACACCGCGCTGGCGGCGGCGTTGCCCGGTGAGGCGTTGCTGAAGCTGCGCGAGTGGGTCGGCGAACTGCGTGAGGTGATCACCGAGGCGGCCGAGGAGGAGCAGCGTCGCCGCGAGACGGCCGCGTACGCGGAGCCGTCGCGGCGGGGCGTACCGGTGCCGCGTACGGCCCCGGAAAGCGAGGTCGCCGAGGGACCGGACCCGGACGTACCGCTGCTGTTGCAACTGGTCATCCCGCACCGGTACCTACCGTCCTACCTCGACGACGGATACGACCGGGCGGCCGGGCTGGTGCACGCCTGGCACGGCCCGGGCCGCGACACCCCGGCACGGCTGTACCGCCGCCTCGGGCTGCTCGGCGAGGGCTCGCCCTTCGAGGAGGCCGACGAGTGGGTGGCGGTGTTGCGCTGGCCGCCGGGTGAGACCACGCCGCCGGAGTGGGGCGAGGGCGGGCCACGCATGGAGTCGCTCGTCGTGCCGGACGGCACCGCCCTGCACTGCCTGCACCAGGACGGTCGGGACGAGCTGTTGGCCCGCTACGACGCGACCGCGCGGCGCTGGTCCCCGGCCTGATCAGGACCGGCGACGGGCGAACCAGGCGCGGGCCGGCGGGCTGCACACCAGGGCGAGCGAGACGCCCGCGAGGCCGCCCACCACCAGTGGGGTGACCATCGTCGGCTGGAAGGTCAGCTTGCCCTGTGTCAGCAGCGTGACGATGACGACGACGAAGATCCCGAACGTGAAGCCGGCCGGCACGGTCAGCCCGGCCGCACCGTCACCCTGCCAGGCCATCATCATCCCGAGCGAGGCGAGGAACACCACCAGCAGGGCGAGCGCGAGGACGGCGCCACCGATGCCGACCACCAGCAGCCGACCGATCCCGGTGCCCTCCGTGCGCAGCATGGCCAGGAAGAAGGCGATCCCGGCGACCAGCCAGACGACGACCGCAGGTCCCATCATCAGCACCGCGAGCGTGACCACGGGCGGACGTGACGCCGCCGTCCGTTCGGGGCCGGGCAGGCCGGGCGGCTCACCCTGGGCACCGTGGGATGGCGCCGCCGCTGACGACCCGGCCACCGTCGGCGCCGGGCCGAGGATCGGGGAAGGGGCCGGCGCCGGGTACGGGCCGGACACCGGCGGGGGGCCGGGAGACGGGTGCGGAGATCCACCGGTGGGCGGCGACGTCACGGGTTCCTCCTCGGGACGCATCGGTCAGCCCGGCGGCCGACGCCAGACCGCGTCTGCGGGCTGATCGAGCCCCTCCTGCGCGTCCGAAGGCGTTTCGTCGTCTGCTGGTGAATCGTCGTCGGCCGACTCGACCTGGTAACGGCGGGCCCGTCCACGCCTCAGCATGACGATGCCCAATATCCCGCCGACAATGAGCAGGAACACGGCAATGATCACTGCCCAGACGAAGATCAGGATGTCGTCCTCGCGCTCACGGGGGTTGGCCTGCCATGGCTCCAGGCCCCCTGCGCCCGGCGCGGTCGTGGCCGAGCCGGTGCCGCGGCCGTCCGGCTCGCCGGTCAGTGCCTGCCGGATGTCGAGGACTCCCCAACCGTAGTGCAGGTCGTGGCCGGGCTCGCCCTCGTCGCGGGTGGTCGCCAGCAGGCGCCGGAACATGTCGTACCCGTTCAGGTCCGGGTACTCCGCCTTGATCAGAGCCAGCGCACCGGAGACGACCGCGGCACTGCCGCTGGTGCCGATCGCGGTGACGTACTTGTCACCCGGTGCCGCGCTGACGAGATCCTCGCCTGGCGCGGCGATGTCGACCTCTTCGGCCGGCAACGCCGCCTCCTTGCTGATCACACCGTTGCGGTCGGTGCCGTTCACTGCCACGGCGCTCTGATGCCGGGCGGGATAACCGATGACGCCGTCCTTGCGGTTGCCCACGCCAGCGACCACGATCACGTTCCGCTGGTACGCCCGTTCGACCGCTCGGTTCAGTTCCTCGTTGAAGCTGGCGCTCAGCGAGACGTTGACGATGTCCGCGCCGTTGTCGACCGCCCAGTTGATCCCGGCAGCTACCGCCGTCGGCTGGATCAGTGGACTCCGTTCGCTGCTGACGGTCACCGGAAGGATCTTGGCTTTAGGGGCGATCCCGAGCACTCCGTCTCGGTTGCCCGGACCGTGCCCGTGACCGGCGATCAACGACGCCACCCCGGTGCCGTGTCCCTGCCGATCGACACCGCCCTTGCTGTCGTCGTCGTAGAGGTCGACGCCGGGCAGGACGTTGTCCTTCAGGTCCTGATGGCGGGCGTCCACCCCGGTGTCGACCACCGCGACCACGACACCCTCACCCTGGGTGATCTTGTGCATCTCCGGAAGCTCCAGCGCCTTGAGATGCCAGGAGTCGTCCCGGGTCGAATCGGCCAGGGCGGGCACTGCCGGAAGGGCGAGAGTCGCCAGCACACTCATGGCGGCGAGTGCCAGGGCCGGCGCCGGTCGGGTGCGGACACGCATGTCCGTCAACCTCCTCTGTGGGCTCTGGCCGGACGGCCGAGGGACGTTTGGTCATCCGCATGGTACGGGCCGGTGACCCCGCCTGGGGTGACCGGCCCGCCCACGTCATCCCTGGCCGAGGGCCTTGCCCTGCTCTCGGGGCCGCTGCTCCGCCGGCGCCTCGACCACGCCGACGGCGGACGACTCGGTGACCCAGAGTTCGTCGTCGCCCTCGCCGTACTCCCAGGTCTCCTGCTCCCCGTCGCGCGCCTGACCGGTCCGCGGCTTGGGCACCGAGCCTCCAACGCGGCGTCCGCCGAGCGAGGGGGCCGGACCGGTCGTCGGTGCCGGACGCGCGGCACCGGTGCGACCGGTCAGGCCGGGCCGGGCACCGGTGCCCGGAGTGGACTTGCCGGACGGCGTGGCCGGGGGAGTGGCGCCCCGGCCGCCCGGAGCGGCACCCGCCTTGGGGGTTCCCGGTGTGGTGCCGCGCTGTCCACCGAGGCTCGGTGGCGGCGAGGCGGCCGGACGCCCGGGGGCGGCGCCGCGCTGACCGGGACGGGCCGTGGATCCCGGCAGCTTCGGGCTGGACGCCGGTGGGGTGGGTGAGCCGGTCGGCCGCAGCCCGCCCGGTCGGCCCGGACGCGCGCCGGGCGCCCCCGGTGCACCGGTGTTGCCCGGCAGGGTCGGACGGTTCGGTGCGGGCCCGCGCTTGCCGCCCGGAGGCGCCCCGGCGCCGTTACCCGCTCCACCAGCTCCAGGAAGCGTGGGACGGTTCGGTGCTGGCCCTCTGCTGCCCGGCGTGGTGGGTCCGCCGGCGCCCGGCAGCGAGGTGCGGGGAGCGTTCGGTCGACCGCCCGAGCCCGGTTGGTGCAGGCCCGGGTTGGCCGGACGAAGTCCGGGACCCGTCACCGGCGGCGGGGCCGGGCCGGGTGCGACGGGCGTGTTCGGCGTGTTCACCGGCGGTGGTGCGGCCGGCGGCGGACCGGCCGGAGCGACCGGAGCGGTGGTGCCGGCGAGGCTGACGCCGTCCGGCGTGCCCGGCGGCGGAGCGGCGGGTGCGGCGGGCCGATCGCCCGTGTTCGGCCGGTTCGGCATGTCCGGCCGGTTCGGGCGCGAGCCGTTGAGCGAGGGCGCGCCCGGGGCGCCGCCCGGCCGACCCGGTGCACCGGGCCGAGGTGCCGATCCATAGTTGATGACGGCGTCGGTCGGTCCCTTGAACTTGCCGCCCCGGGAGATGTTGGTGATGTACACGTCGATGTAGAGGTCGGCCAGCGGCTTGGCGATGTTCTTGGCTCGCTGGTGAAACTCCGTCTGGACCTCTTCGTAGGACTTGTGCTTGTCGCCGAAGATGTCGCTGAAGGTGACCTTGGCCTTGTCCTCATCGTAGATCCGCTGCTGGTTGCGCTGCTCGGCCTGATATTCCTGCCAGAGAGCCAGCATGTCCTGTTGAGTGGTCTTGATCTTGCTGGCGAGCTGCTCCAGACCGGTGGCGTTGTTGCTCGCCACGGTCTTCCACTCGTCCAGCGAGTGCAGCGTCGCGCCGACCCGGCCCATGAAGACGCGGGCGGCCGGCGACTGCCACTTGGCGTCGAGCGAGTCCGCGTGGCGCTGGAGGTTGTCCCGGGTCGACTGGAGCAGACTGGCGGCGCGTCGCCACATCTCGGCGAGCGCGGTCGTGCGTTCGTCGCTCTCCTTGCGGACGTACTCCCACATCTGCTCGATGTTCACCGAGTCCCAGGAGGTGGGTTCGTACGGCGTGGACTGGGCGGCCCGCTCGGCCGCGTAGTCGTCCGACACCCCGGAATACATGTGGTAGCTCGGCGGCTGCCAGCCGTAGTAGTCACTCATCCCCGCTCCTCCGCTTCGCTGACCGGCCGACCGTCACCGCAGGTTCGACTGGTCGATCGCGAGGTGATCCCCGTGCAGACGTTCGGCGTCTCCTGCGATCACGTACGCCCCCGGACCCTCACCGACCACCTCGCGCTGGGCCCACGCCGGAGTCTCCTCGCGCCGATCGCCGGTCGGGCAGGAGTCCATACCCTCGTAGGGGTTCATCGGCACGGGGTTGGCGGCCTCCTGAGGAACGGTCCCGGCCGGATCGTCGGCGTTGCCCTCCTGCCAGGCGCCGCTGAGCGTCTCCTGACCGTCGACCCCGTGGAACGCGTTGAGGACGTCGTCGTTGGTGGCCTGGGCGAGCGCGTCACCGGTCAGGTACTCAGCCGAGATCGAGATGGCGGCGGTGCTGAGCGCGACGAGTCC
This sequence comes from Micromonospora sp. NPDC047793, assembly GCF_040642635.1. Classification (NCBI taxonomy): domain Bacteria; kingdom Bacillati; phylum Actinomycetota; class Actinomycetes; order Micromonosporales; family Micromonosporaceae; genus Micromonospora; species Micromonospora sp. NPDC047793. The sequence goes on from NZ_JBEYSG010000021.1 coordinate 66,398, forward strand.
CTTCATCGCGTCGCCCATCAGGTGGGAGACCGCCATCCGGCTCTCGTCGTGGCGGCCCCGGAAGAACGCGGCCTCCTTCATCCCGCCGCCGCCGAACGGCGCCTGTACGGTGAGCATGGGTTGCAGGCCGCCCTCGAAACTGGGCCGGAAGTTCTCGTCCAACTCCTTCTGGATTGCCTGCGCAAAGTCCTTGAGCTGCTGGATGTCGACGTTGATCTCTTCGTCGACGAGCCACTCGTCGCCCATGTCCCTCCCCCGATCACTCACCTGGCACCGGCGCGGCCGGCCCACGCGCCCCGGCGAGGGTCCCGCCTTGTGCCGGAGTCGCAGCCTGTGGGGCGTCGACCACCGAGGCGGTCGCGCAGCCGCGCACGATAATCCACTCTGGCCGACGGTAGGCCGTCCGGGCAACCCCGTACCGCGCTCAGGACCGTGGTGGAAGCTGCACCAGCTGCACCAGCCGGGTCCCGCCGCGCCGGGACACCAGCCAGCCCCGGCCCGGTGGCAGCGGCCCGGGACGGACGGTGCCGAGCAGCACCCCCTCGTCCCGGTTGCCGGACATCACGATGCCCGGTGTGCTGATCTCCCGCAGCCGCATCAGGACGGGCTCGTACAACGCCCGGCTCGCGCCACCGGTGCGGCGGGCGATGACCAGGTGCAGACCGATGTCCCGGGCCTGGGGCAGGAACTCCAGCAGCGGGGTCAGCGGGTTGCTGCCCGCGCCCGCCACCAGGTCGTAGTCGTCGACCAGCACGTACAGGTCGGGGCCCTTCCACCAGTCGCGGGCCCGCAACCGTTCCGCGCTGATGTCCGGCGGCGGCAGCCGGTCCCGCATCACGGCGGCGACCTCGGTCACGATGCCCTCGGTGACCTGTGCCGTCGAGCCGTACCCGATCAGGTGCGGCGAGTCGATGTCACCGAGCAGACTGCGTCGGTAGTCCACGAGGACCAGCCGCGCCTGGGTCAGCTCGTTGCGGTCGACGATCGTCTGCGCCAGCGCCCGCAGGAACGTGCTCTTACCCGACTCGCCGTCGCCGAACAGGATGAAGTGCGGGTCGGCGGCGAAGTCCAGGTGCACCGGCTGCAGGTCCACCTCGGCGATGCCGATCGGCACCCCCGGGCGGCCGGTGTCCAGCAGGCTGCCGTAGGGGACCACCGGCGGAAGCAGCCGAATCGGCGGGGCACCCGGCCCCTGCCAGGCGGCGGCCAGGTCGGTGACCAGCTTGCGTGCCCCCTCGGGCAGGGTCTCCGCCTCCTGCGAGCTGTCGGTCCGGGGCAGCGCCGCAAGGAACTGCTGGCCGTCCGGCGTGATGCCGCGTCCCGGTGACTTGTCCGGCACGTTCATCGCCGCCCGGCGATCCAGGTTGGAGTCGCTCGCGTCGGCCAGCCACAGCTCCAACCGGGTCCCGAAGACGTCCCGGACGGCCGGACGCAGGTCCATCCACCGTCCGGCGGTGACGATCAGGTGGATGCCGAAGGAGAGACCACGGTTGGCGATGTCGTTGATGGTGGGTTCGAGGTCCTCGAATTCCGACCGCAGCGTGGCCCAGCCGTCGATGACCAGGAAGACGTCGCCGAACGGGTCGTCGTCGTGCTGCCCGTGGCGTCGCGCCCGCCGGTACTCGGACATCGAGTCCACGCCGCGCTCGGCGAACCGGCGCTCCCGCTCGCCCATCAGCAACTGCAACTCGGCCACGGTACGCCGCACCAGGCCGGCGTCGAGGCGGGTCGCCACCGAGCCGACGTGCGGCAGCTCGCGCAACGAGGAGAGCGCGCTGCTGCCCAGGTCGAGGCAGTACACCTGGGCTTCCCGAGGGGTGTGCGTCAGGGCCAGCGAGGTGACCACGGTACGCAGCAGGGTGCTCTTGCCGCTCTGCGGACCTCCGACGATCACCGCGTGTCCGGCCGCCCCGCCCAGGTCGAACCAGAGCACGTCCCGGCGTTGCTCGAACGGCTTGTCGACGATGCCCACCGCCACCTGCAACTCGCCCAGCAGACCGGCGTGCGCCACGGTCACCCCGCGCGCCGGGTCGGCCGTCAACGGCGGCAGCAACTGGTCCAGGGTCGGCGGCTCGGCCAGCGGCGGCAGCCACACCTGGTGGGCCGGTTTGCCCCGACCGGCGAGCCGGCCGACCAGGATGTCCAACACGCTCTCGCCGACCCCGTCGACCGGATCCGGTGTCTCCTCCGGCTTCGGCGTGCGGGTCACCGGCGGCGCGACGTAGGCGGTGGTGTACTCGCGTACCCGGTCCCCGCCGTCACCCGCCGCGACCGCAGCGGCGATCTTGCTCCGGTACGCGCCGGAGACGTACGCGGCCTTGAACCGCACCAACGGCTCGGTGCCGAACCGCAGGTAGCCGTGCCCCGGCGACCGGGGCAGCTCGTACGCGTCGGTGGCACCGAGCACCACCCGCGACTCCATCGCGGAGAAGGTCCGCAGACCGATCCGGTACGACAGATGGGTGTCCAGCCCCCGCAACCGCCCCTCCTCCAACCGCTGGCTGGCCAGCAGCAGATGCACGCCGAGCGACCGGCCGACCCGGCCGATCTGCACGAACATGTCGATGAAGTCGGGCTTCGCGGTGAGCAGCTCGGAGAACTCGTCACAGATGATCAGCAGGCTCGGCAACGGCGACAGCGGCGCACCCGCCGCCCGGGCCTTCTCGTAGTCGCGCTGCGAGGCGTAGTTGCCGGCGGCCCGCAGCAACTCCTGCCGACGGACCAGCTCACCGTTGATGGAGTCGGTCATCCGGTCCACCAGCGGCAGCTCGTCGGCCAGGTTGGTGATCACCGCGCTGGTGTGCGGCAACCCGTCCAGCCGGGTGAAGGTGGCGCCGCCCTTGAAGTCGACCAGGACGAAGTTGAGGCTCTCCGACGAGTGGGTGGCCGCCAGCGCCAGCACCAGGGTCCGCAGCAGCTCGGACTTGCCGGACCCGGTCGCGCCGATGAGCAGCCCGTGCGGCCCCATGCCGTCCTGCGCGGACTCCTTCAGGTCCAGCTCCACCGGCCCGCCGTCGCTGCCGATCCCGATCGGCACCCGCAACTTGTCGCGGTTGGGGCGCGGCTGCCAGCCCTGGTCGACGTCGAACTCGTACGGGTCGCCGATGTCGAGCAGGTCGGCCAGGCCCAACTCGCCGGTCAACGGGGTGTCGCCGCCGCTGCGCGAGGCGGCCGACAGACGCAGCGGAGCCAACTGCATGGCCAGCGCCTCGACCTCGGCCGGTCGGCAGTCGTCGGCCCGCCCGATCTCCGCAGGCCCGTCCACCGTGACACTGTCCAGCCGGCGGTCCGCCGACACCTCCAGCACCAGCCGCGCCCGGTCGAGCAGACGCGGCGCCGGAGTGGAGAGGTCGAGCAGGGTCACACCCTCCACCCCGCCCTCGGTCATCAGATGGTCGGAACCGGCGGTGTCACCGCCGTCCACGACCACCAGCACGTGTGGCCCGGGGACCTGCTGACCGCCACCGCTGGCGTTGAACCGGGGCCGGCTGGCGAGTACGTCGTCGAGCATCGCCTCCAGGCCGGTCACCGAGGGCGACACCAACCGCAGTTGCCCCAACGCGTCGGTACGCGACGGGTGCAGGGCGTGCGGCAACCACTTCGTCCACTCCCACCCGGCCCGCCGATCCGGCGCCACGCAGATCGCGATCAGCATGTCGTCCGGCGCGTGGAACGCGGCGGCCTGGGCGAGCACCGCCCGGACCATGCCGCGCGCCGCCTCGACGTCGCCGCGCAGGTGCACCCGGGCGAACCCGTTCAGCGCCATGGTCACCGGCAGGTCGGGCACCTCACCGTAGGTGGTGAGGAACCGGCGCAACGCCAGCGCGCACATCGGCTCCAACTTCTCCAGCGACGTGGCCGGCGGCGGCACCAGGGGCGTGGCCAGTTCCTGCGGGCCCAGGCCGATCCGGACGGTACCGAAGTCCACGTCGCCGCGCCGGCGCTCCCACAACCGCTGCCCCAACGGCAGCGACCAGAGGATGTCCGGATCCGGGTGCCGATAGAAGGCCGCCTCGCGCTGCTTGCGGATCGTCTTCAACACCCGACGACGCTGCCGCGACAGGTGCGTCATGTACTCCCGGCGTCGCTGGAGCATCTCCTGCTTTCCCGGCCCGCCCGCGTTGTTGCTCAACTGCGAACCGAGCATGCCGATGGCGGAGAGCCCGAACAGACCACCGGTGACGTACCCGAGAGTCGAACCGCCCCGACCCGCGAACATCAGGGCCATCGCGAACGAACCGGCGAGCATCGGCAGCATCATCATCATCTGCCCCCAGGCCTTACCGGTCGGCGCCGGCACCTCGGGCGGTGCCTCCAGGAGCACCTCGCCGGAGGGATACTCCGGTTCCGGCTGCCGGGCGGGTCGTTTGACGACCACGGTGCTCACGTGACAGACCTCCGTTGCCTCTCGCGGGCATGGTGCGTACGCCCGACACCCCCGTGCGCTCGGCCGTCGCGGAGAACCGGCACCCGCGTCACCGGCACATGGTAGGTAGCCTTCTCCCGTCAGGACAGCCGCGGGCCCATCGGCCCGCTCCGCGTACCGAGGGGTCGTCAGTGGTCACCCAGGCCGGAACCGGACTCGCGCGCATCGCCGTCGTCGCCCCCCACCGACGGCTGGACCTCGCCCTGCCCGAGCATCTGCCGCTCGTCGGACTGATGCCCGCGGTGCTGCGCCAGGCCGACGAGGAACCGTCGGACGGCACCGGCCACGGCGGGTGGATGCTGCGCCGCAGCGACGGTAGCGCCGTCGACCTGACCCGTACGCTCGCCGCCCAGAGCATCCGCGACGGCGAGACGCTGCACCTGGTGCCGCGCCGCACCGAGTGGCCGGAGCTGGCGTACGACGACCTCATGGAGGCCGTCGCCGACGGCGCCCGGCGTCGCGGCGTCGCCTGGACCCCGTTCGCGACCCGACTGACCGGCCTGATCGTGGCGGGTGTGCTGCTCCTGCTCGGCCTGGTCGTGATCGTCACCTCCACCCAGCCCGGCTGGCTCGGTGGCGCGGTCGCGCTCGGCACCGCCGCGGTGCTGCTGGCCGGCGGGATCGTGCTGTCCCGCGCGATGGCCGACTCGCTGGCCGGAGCGGTCGTCGCCGCCGCCGGGTTGCCCTACGCCTTCGTCGGCGGCGTGCTGGTGATCGGCTCCGGTGAGTCGGTCTGGGCGCTGGGCGCGCCGCACGTGCTGCTCGGCTCCGCCGTGCTGCTGCTCTCCGGCCTGCTCGGTCTGCTCGGCGTCGGTGACGCGACCCGGGTCTTCGTCGCCGCCGTCTTCGTCGGGTTCTGGGGCATGGTCGGCGGGCTGCTCGCCTTCGGCACGATGGACGCCGCCCAGGGCGCCGCCGTCGTGGTCAGCGCGGTGGCCCTCCTGCTGCCGGCCATGCCGCTGCTCTCCGTACGGCTCGGCAAGATGCCGATGCCGGCGCTGCCGCGTACCGCCGAGGACCTGCTGCGGGACGAGCCGCAGCCCAAGCGGGAGATCGTCTACCAGGCCACCGCTCGCGCCGACGAGGTGCTCACCGGCATGATCTTCGGGGCCTTCGTCGTCACCGTCAGTTGCCTGGTCGTACTCACCGCCACCGGCACCGTCTCCGCGCTGCTGCTGGCCGGGGTGATCTCGCTCGGCTACCTGCTGCGGGCCCGGCTGGTGGCGACGGTCCGGCACCGGGTGCCGATGCTCGCCGCCGGCCTGGTGGGCCTGGGCCTGCTGCCCCTGGTCGGCGCGGCCGACGCGTCGACGGCCGCGCGGGTGCTGGCGGTGCTGCCGGTGGCCCTGGTCGCGGCCGGTCTCGCCGCCGCCGCCGGGCTCGCCTACAGCCGACGCCCCCCGTCACCCCGGCTGGCCCGCCTCGGCGACGTCTGCGACATCCTGCTCCAACTCGCCATCGTGCCGGTGGCGTGCAGCGTGCTGGGCCTGTACGCCTTCATGCGCGCCATCAACGGCTGACCCTCAGGTCTGCCAGTCGAGGTCGCTGGCTTCGGTCATCGGGCCGCCCCGGATGAGTGCGACGATGGCGGAGTCGATGTCGGGGCCGACGAAGAAGTCGTCGGCCCAGTGCAGCATGAAGACGCGTCCCTGGGCGTCCACGACCAGTTCGGACGGTCCGTCCTCGTTGTTGCCGATCGGGTAGACCGGATTGTCGAACTCCTCGATGAACTCGCGGGCACCCACCGTGGTGACGCCACCCCGGGTCGGGTGGATGTAACTCGTGAAGCCGCCGCCGGGCCGACCGCTACGGCCGAACTGAGGCAACTGGAGGCCGCCGAACTCGACCATCGCGGCGCGGGCGGCGGGGTAGCACTCCAGCCCGGTGAGTTCGTCGGCGAAACGTCGCATCCAGTGGTCCACCGGTGCACCCAGTTCACGGCCCGGGAACCATCCCGCCTGTTCCAGCACATGCCGTACGTCCGGCGGGAAGCGTCCCTCGGCGCTGCGGCGCTGCGCGTACCGGTCGGCGACCACCTGCCAGGGCAACGAGGGCCACTGCGACACCTCACCGGTCTCCCGGTCGACGACCGCGCGCGGGTAGCCCGTGGACGGCGGCGGCGCGGGTGGCCCGTCGGGAGGGGAGCTCACCGGTTCGACCAGGCACGCCACGTAGCCCAGGTCGAACTCGAAGAGAGTCACATCGAGCACCGGCTGGTGCCTACCGGCCCACTGGCGTGCGATGGCCAGGGCCTGCTCGCGACTGATCATCGAACGACTCCTCGGGCTGGCGAGTTCGGTTTCGCCGGGCGGGCCGGGTGCGGGCATCGGCTGGCCCGGCGCCCTGCATATGGTAGGCACCGCGCGGCGCGGCCCACGTGACCGTGCCGGGTGTACGCCAGGGGGAGGGGTGCCATGCCGTCGCGGCGGGACCAGGTCCAGTCGTACCAGTTCTTCGTGCAACGGATGACCTCCGCGCTGGTGGCGCGTGACCCGGACCCGGAGTCCGCGCCGTTCCGTCGGCTCGGTGGCGCCGGTTTCGCCAGCGTGATGGTGGCGGTGCTGTTCCTGGGCGCCGTCGGGGTCTACGGCCTGCTGCGTCCCGGCGGCGCCACGAAGTGGAAGGAAGGCGGCGCGGTCATCCTGGAGAAGGAGACCGGCACCCGCTACCTCTATCGGGAGGGCCGCCTGCACCCGGTGCTCAACTACGCCTCGGCACTGCTGGCCATGGAGTCCGCTGCGCCGACCGTGTCGGTCTCCCGCAACTCGTTGGTCGGTACTCCCCGTGGCCCCCGCATCGGCATCCCGTTCGCGCCGGACGCGCTGCCGGCTGCCAACCGGATCCTGGACGGACCGTGGACGCTGTGCACGCAGCCCGCCCGCAACGCCGCCGGCGGGATCGTCGCCACCACCGTGCTCACCGTCGGGCGGGCACCCGAGGGCGGGCGCGAGCCCGGCGACGCGGCGCTGCTGGTACGCGACCGCAAGACCGAGCGACTGCACCTAGTCTGGCGCGACCACCGGTACGAGATCCGTAACGAGAAGATCGTGCTGGAGGGGCTCACCATGAGCGCCGAACCGGTGGTGGAGGTCGGTGGTGCCTGGCTGAACGCCCTGCCCGCCGGAGAACCGATCGCGCCTCGTCGGGTCTCCGACCGGGGGACGACCTCGACCGCGCTGGCGAACGCCCGGGTTGGTCAGGTCTTCGTGGTGGAGAGCCAGAACGGCACGCGCCAGCACTACCAGGCCGAGCGGAACCGGCTCGTACCGCTGACTCCGGTGCAGGCGGACGTGGTGCTGGCCGACCCGGAGACCCGCGCGGCGTACCCGGACTCCTCGGAGCCCCGGGCGCTGGAACTCGCCGCCGGCACCGCCGCCGCCGCGCCGAAGGGCGAGGCACCGGCCCAGGGTCGGCACCGTGCCCCGGAGCAGCGGCCCGAGATCGCCCGACTGACCGGTGACCAGCCCGCCGTCTGTGCCGCCTACCAGCCGGACCAGGACGAGCCGACGGTGCTGCTCGACGCCGAGGTGCAACCGGTACGCGAGCCGGTGCGGACCGGTGAGCAGACCGGCGACGGCATTCCGCTGGCCGACCGGGTGGTGATCGCACCCGGTTACGGCGTGCTTGTCGATGCCGTGCCCTCCCCGGACCAGCGGACCGGCACCCTCAACCTGGTCACCGACATCGGCTACCGCTACCCGTTGGCGTCCGAAGGGGTGGCGGCGATGCTCGGCTACTCCGGTGTGCAGCCGGTACGACTGCCGGCCAGCCTGGTGGTCCGGCTGCCCGCCGGTCCCGCCCTCGACCCGGCGATCGCCAAGCGGGCACTCGACCCGGAGTGATCCGACCAGCCACAATGGAAGGCTGGGCCGGGTTCCTGGTCTAGCGTCGACTGGACACGACCCGTTACCGTTCGTACGACGATGGTGCGTGAGCGCCGACTGACACGCCGCCCCCGGTGACGCGGGGCGATCGAACGAGGACGGGGGTGACTTCCGCCATGTCGATGAATACCGACACCGGCTTGATGCTGAAGACCGAGGGTGACGTCGATGCCGTCGCCGACCGGCTCACCGGCAACCTCAACTCGCTGATGGACCAGCTCGCTCCGCTGTACGACCAGTGGAAGGGGGCCGGCGCGGGTTCCTTCCACCAGGTCCGTGAGCGGTTCGACCAGGACATGGCCCGGCTCAACGTCGCGCTGCGCGCGATCGCCGAGGCCGTGGGATCGGCCGGTAAGGACTACGACGTCAGCGACGAGGAGATCCGGTCGGACATGGAGGGCGCGGGCGCGACCGCCGGCCAGATCACCGCGGCGCTGAAGCTCTGACGGGGAGATAAGTCATGACGGAGATTCGGTACAACTTCGCCGGCCTGAACGCGGCGGCGGACAGCTGTGGTGGCGCGGTCCGGAACATGACCGGCGAGCTGGACGGGCTCAAGTCCGGCATCGCGCCGCTGCTCGCGACCTGGGACGGCGACGCCCGTGAGGCGTACTTCCAGCGGCAGGCAGAGTGGGAGTCGGCCGCCAACGACCTGCGTGACCTGCTCACCCGGATCGAGCGCGCGCTGCGCGAGTCGGCGGGCAAGATGCAGGCCCGTGAGGCGGCGAACCGGCAGAAGTTCGGCGGCTGATCCCGCCACCAGGAGACACCTGGACGGCCCGGCCCTGTGCCGGGCCGTCGTCGTAAGGCCTGTGCGGCAGTGCTGCCTGTGCCGCCGTGCTGGTCAGCCGCGCGGCGTCGACGTCGGTACCCGGAAGAACGCCTCCTCGGGCTCGTCGATCCCGGGCATCGGGGCGGGTGGCGCCGACGGCCGGGTGGGCCGCCACCGGGTGCGTCGCCCGCGCGGCAGCAACGCCGCCAGGACCGCCACGCCGACCGCGAGCACGGCCAGCGGCAGACCGATCCAGAGTGCCCACCGGCCGAAGACCGCCCACCGCTCGGCACGGGCCTCTGCAGCGGCGTCGTAGGGCACGTCGGGCAGCGGAGGTTGGGCCACCGGTGCCGCACTGGTCAGACGTTCGGTGACGGCGCGGTACGGATTGACCACTCCACTGCCGTACCCGGCCTCGGCGTCGCCACGGGCCGGGTCGGCGGTGGCCAGGATCCGCCGGGTGACCTCCTTGGCCGACAGGTTCGGCTCCGCCGCGCGGATCAGCGCGGCGGTGGCGCTCACCATCGGGGCGGCGAAGCTGGTGCCGTCCCAGACGCTGTGTCCGAACACGCGGGTGGCGGCCACCACCGCCCCACCCGGCGCGACGACGTCCACGTACGGTCCGATCTGGGACTGCCTGATCCGGGCCCCGTTCTGGTCGACGGCGCCCACGCCGATCACCCCGTCGAAGTCGGCCGGGTACGGCACCGGGTCGGGACGGGCACCGTCCTGGTGCTGGTTGCCGGCGGCGGCCACCAGCACGACGTCCCGATCCACCGCGTACCTGACGGCCTGCTCGACGTCCTTGTCCCAGTAGTAGAGCGTCACCGACATGTTGATCACCTTGGCGCCCTCGTCGACCGCCCGCCGGATCGCCCGGGCGAAGACCTCGCTGGTGACGGTGTCGCCACCGGTTCCCGGCTGCTCGTTGGCGTTGCGCTCACTGACCCGGATCGGCACGATCGTGGCGTCCGGAGCAAGGCCGTAGAACCCGACCCCCTCCATCCGGCCGGCCGCGATGATGCTGGCCACGGCAGTGCCGTGGGAGACACAGTCCACATCGCCCCCCGGTGCGTCACGCAACGCGTCGAAGCCGGCGGCCACCCGTCCGGCCATCTGGGGATGGGTGCTGTCCGTGCCGGAGTCGATCACCGCGACCTTCACCCGCGCACCGGTGCTGAACGGCCAGACCCGCTGCGGCGCCAACCACCGCTGGTGCCACGGGGTCTCGATGTTCATCTCTCCCGGATCGCTCGGATTCCGGCAAATCGTCGGATCGGCCCGGGCCGGGGTCGGGGCGGGCGCGGTCACCATCGTGGCCAGAACGGCTCCCACGAGGGCGAATGCCGCGATCGGACGGTCACGGAACACTGCCTGCTCACCTCCCCGTCGACCGGTGCCGGTGCATCCTAACGACGCTCGGCCGCAGACCGGCCACCCCGATGTCGCGCCCATTCAGTATGGTCGAGTCGCCACGCCCAAGGCGCGGGTGAGACGTGGACGTGCGCGGGGAGGGACACGCCATGGACGTACAGGCGCTGCGCGCCCGTGCCGACGAACTGATGGCTCAGTTCGAGCGGATGCGCTCCGGCGTGGGTGACCTCCAGCAGAAGATCAAAGCGGTGAAGGCCACGGTCACCTCCGAGGATGGCCTGGTCACCGTGACCGCCGGGCCCCGTGGGCAGGTGACGAAGGTCGAGTTCGACCCGCGCATCTATCGCCGTCCGGACTCCAAGGAGCTCTCGGCCACCGTCACCGAGACGATCCGCCGGGCGAGTGAGAAGGCCATGGCCGAGGTCGAGCAGCTCCTCCAGCCGTACGTGCCGGACAGCCAGTTCCAGGCCTACATCGACCACGATCTCGACGGGATCTTCCGACAGCTGGACAGTGACCTGCCCGGGGAGGAGAAACGGTGAGCGAACTGCGCGAGACCTTCGTCAAGCCCGACGCGGCCCTGGACGGTGCCAACCGACTGGGCTCCGCCGGTGCCCTGCTGGCCATGCGTTTCCGGAGTGCCGCCACGACGATCGAGACGCTCAACGGCGGTCGGCCGTGGGGCGACGACGAGCCGGGCAACGAGTTCAACAAGAACTACCTCGGCGGCGACAACCAGCCGGCACAGAAGGTCCTCGACATGGGCCACGGTCTGGTGCCGGTGGTGGAGCTGCTGGGCCCGACCGTCAAGGGTGCGGTCGAGGGCACCGTCGACGTCGACGACATGACCCGGACGCTGTTCGGCGGCGAAGAGAAGTAGCCGGCGACCGTACGTCGTTCGACATCGGACGGAAGGGCACGCGGGGTGGCGGTACCCAATCCCAGGAACTCGCTGGGCGAGTACGCGTGGGTCTGGGACGCCATCTGCTGGGTGAGCGCGGGCGAGGCGTGGCCCAGCGGCGACGAAGACAAGATGCGGGAGCTCGCCGACGCCTGGCAGGTGATGGCGGACGCGATCAGCGAGGCGTTGGGCGAGGCCGACCCGGCGGTCATGAAGATCCTGCAGGCATGGGGCGGCGGTGCCGGCGAGGCGTTCGGCGGGCTCTGGAACCAGATCGCCGTCGACCCGAACACCGGCCTGCCGCTCATGCAGGAGGTCGCCGCGGCGTACGCCGCCGGCTGCGACCAGGCCGCTCTGGAGATCGAGTACGCCAAGCTGACCGTGCTGATCGCGGTCTTCATCACCGTCATCGCGGTCTTCGTCGCCCTGCTGATGGCCTGGCTGGGCGGTGTGTCGGCCGGAGCGATCCCGGGCATCCTGGCGGCCGGTCGGCAGGCCGTGACGGTCGCCTTCCGCCGGTTGATCGCCCAGATGGGCCGGCAACTGCTCACCCGTGCCGGCATGCAGACGGCCCTGCGCGCCGCCGGCACCAGGCTCGGGCAGATCGTCAGCAGCCAGGGTTTTCGCCAGGGGATGACCCGGCTCGGCCTGGAACTGGTCGAGGAGATCGGCGAAGAGCTGATCATCGACGTGGGTGCCCAGGCGTACCAGATGCACACCGGCGAGCGGCGGCAGTGGGACGGTAACCGGACCCTGACCGCCGGGGTGGGCGGCGCGATCGGCGGCGTGCTCGGCACCGGCATGCATTTCGCCGGCCGGCGGGTGGCACCGCACATGCCCTTCTCGTTCCGCCCCTCGCAGCTCTCCTTCCCCGGCAGCGGAATGGTCCGCTGGGGCACCACGAGTCTCGCCTCCGGCATGCAGAACGCCGTCGTCTCCCCTGCGGCCAGCGTGCTCGCCAACGGCACGGTCAACGGACAGTGGGCGATGCCGGGCGCGGACGCGTTCCTCGGCGGATTCACCAGCGGCGCCGGCCGCACCGGGTTGACCATGATCGGTAGCAGCATGGGCAACGTGGGTGCGAACGTCACCAACTGGGGCCTCGGCAGGACCGGCGACTTCAACCCCGGCGCCGGTCTCCCGGCGGGCGGAATCGACCCGGCTCTGAACGTCGGCACCGCCGACGGCCTCGGCACCGTCGGAGGTGTCAACGGTGGTGCGACCGGTACCGGCAGCACCGACGGGGCAGGGTCCGGTGCAGTCGTAGCCGGTGGCGTCAATGGCCCGAATGTCGACCCGAGCAGCGGAAACACCGATCTGGGCGTGACACAGAACGGCGCCGTCACGGTGCCGGACAGTGGGTCGGGTTCGATCAGCCTCGCGCCACCGACATCCGACGCGGGCGTCGCGGCACCGACCGAGGGCTCCTCGACTGCCGACGCGGGTACGTCCGACGGTGCGTCGCTCGCCGAGGGCGCGAACGGGCCTCCGGTTGCCGTCCCCGCTGACGGAGGGATCACGGCGCCCGCCGACCCGTCGACCGGCGGCACCCATGCGACCAGCGCTCCGACCGACGCCGGACAGCCGATCGCGCCGGCAACCCAGGACTCGGCAGGCCCCGACTCGGCAAGCAACGATCGTCCCGCAAGTGGTTCGACGGAACACACTGCCGGTGGGCAGGTGTCAGGTCCACGGGTGGAGGGCGCCGTCACCACGACCGGTGACGGCGCGACCGGGTCCACCGCCACCCGGACCGATTCGCCCACCACCGACACCGTCGGCATCAGCCCGATCGACAACGTGGCTGATTCCCATACTTCGGAGACCTCTCCAGCGGCGGATCCCAACACGCCACCTGTAGCCCCGGTTGTCGGCCCGCCACCCGGCACGGCGGCTCCGGCGACACCCACCCCAACGCACCCGACCTCGACGGCCGGATCGCTGACGACAACCACTTCACCGACGGCGAACGTCGCCAATGCGCCGACGCCGACCACCGGTACGCCGACTGCTGGTGCGAACGCCCCGGCCACGCCGGGGGCCCAGAACACCAGCAGCACCGCCCCGCAACCGGCGTCGGGCCGTACGACGCCGGGCGGCCCGCTCGTCAACACTGCGACGGCGAACTCAGCCGGGTCGGTGTCGCTGACGCCGCCCACCGGGCCGCCATCGACCGTTCCGGCCCAAACCGGCCCCACCAACCAGCCCGGGACCACCACCCAGCAGGGCGCGACCAGCCAGCAGAGTGTCTCATCGCCGACGGGTACTCCATCCGCGCCGGGCAACGTGCCGGCCGCCAGCCGGACGGAGGGTCGCACCTCACCCGTGGACCCGCTGACGGTGCCGGCCCAGACCATGGGCATCGATCCGACCGTCGCCTCCCCTGACACCAAGCCTCCCGTCATCCCGGTCGGCGAGACCGATTCGATCAGGGGACGCGCGGATTCCTCCCCGCAGGCCGCTGTGGACGTCCCCGTCGTCGTCCCGGTGCCGGGCAGTTCGGGAACGCTGACCAGCGACCCCACCGGACCGCGTGCTGCCAGCGGCCCTGTCGATCCCCAGACTCTGAGGCGATCAGAAGGGCCGACGGGCCGCGGCACGCATAGTTGGCAGACCGACCCGACGTCGGTGGACGGTGATCCCACTGGCCCTGCTGCGGAACGGTCTCTGATTGAGGCGTCGCGGACGCTGGCCGAGACCGTTCGCGCAGCGGTCAAGGCAGCCACGGTCTCGAAGAGCAAGCAGCCCGGTATGGCAGGGGCGTTGCTCATGCCCAATGGCGAGATCACCGCGCATACCAGCATGGCCGCGAACAAGGGCACGACACCGGCCACCGAGCCGCGCGTGCACCGGCTTGCGCAGGCCGCCCTGAACCGGACGGCGGCTGCCCTGGCCGACGGCACCGGCAGCGGACATGGCAAGTGTGCGGAGGTGGCTCTGGTCTCTGACCAGCTCTACCAACTCGAGCAGCAATGGGAGGCGGAAGGCAGGCCCGGCGAGTTCGATCAGTGGGCCCTGGATGCACTCCGAGGTTCCAAGATAGTCACTCATCAGGTCAAACCGGCATTTTCTGATGGCGTCACCTACGAGCTAGGACATTACCGGCCGCCTTGTCGGTCGTGCGCACACTTCCTGCCGCAGTTCGGGGTGGAGCCGATCACGGACCCGGACCGCGATGTCAACGCCTACCAGCCGACTGTGCCCGGCGTGGTGGGTAACGGGCCGCCGCTGAGCGACAATCGTCCCTACGGCCGGCCTGACGGTCTGGTCCCCCCCGACCAGGCCGATCAGCAGTTGCTCGAGGCGGCCGTGCCGCGTGATACGAACACAGGGCGACCCGAAGTCCACCCGGATCCGCGTGGTCCGTGGGCCGGGCTGGTCAACGACGGTGGACCCACCGTCACAGGCAGGGACAACAACTGCGCGGACGTCGGGCTCTCGGTTCTGTCGACCTGGTTCGGGCGGCCGGAGGTGGCCGCGTCGACGGTGCCGTCAGCGCAGGTCGAGGCGGGCAGTACCCTGCGCCAGGAGCAGGCGCTCCGGTCCAGCTTCGCTCACCAGGGCGCCGGCACCAATGCCCTCGACACGATTGCCGACGCGCTTCGCGCGGCAGGTCCGGGCTCGGCGGTGCTGATCGTCACCACCTGGTCCGACCAGCCCGGCGCGCACACCTGGAACGCCGTCAACCATGACGGCACGATCGTCTGGCTCGATGGGCAGAACCAGCTGATCTCCGACACCGACCCGTTGCACGCCGGACGGGTGGGTGACGTCTGGGCCATCGTTCTCGACGCCGAAGGTGACCCGATTCGGCCGGTGGAGACACAGGGCACGACGAACCCGGTCCTGCCGCCGGATTCGACCGCGTCCGACGTGGGGCCGAGGATCGAGCCGAACACCGCTCCGTCGTCGGTCGTCGACCCGAGATTCACCGATCCGAACGCCGCGATCTGGCCCGACATGCAGGGCTGGCCGATGCCGGACACCCGGCAGTACGGGCCGGAGCAGTTGGCGCCGTTGGAGGATCCGCGCTACCAGGACGACGTGGCGGACAGCCTGTGGACCCCCGAGGGGTACGCGGTCTTCGCCGACCCGTCCACGCACCCGTACGGGCGGTTGATCAACGACGGTGGGCCGGACCAGCCGGGGCGCAGCAACAACTGCGTCGACTCCACGCTGGCCGCGCTGGCCAGCTTCTACGGTGATCCGCAGGTGTCCCATCCGCGCTGGCCGGATCGGCTCGACGACGGCTCCATCGAGACCGAGTTGGGGGAGTTGGCCGGTGTCGACCGGATCGCGAACTGGATCGGCGGCGACTGGGTCGGCGACAGTGCCAACGAGGCGATGCCGGGTACGCCCGTCGAACGGGCCGAGGCCGTGGCCGACCGGTACGCGCAGCTCTACCAGAGTGTCCTCGGCGGGGGGCCGGGCACGGCCGCCGTCGTGGTGGTGGACTGGGTGCAGTTCGACGGGAACGCCGCTCCGCTGCTCGACGCCGACGGTCACACCCAGCCGGCCGCCCAGCACGCGTTCCTGCTGGTGTATCCGGAGGGTGCGGACGGGCCGGTGTGGTGGGACCCGCTGTACGCCAGCACCACCACCGACCCGCTCCCCGGGGACTATGTTGGACTGACGCAGAACCTGTGGTCGATGGAGGTACACCCCGGCTATGCCGATGAGCAGGGAGGAAGCCCAGCAGCTGATGACCCGGCTGCTCGGGACGGACAACCCGGTGGCGGTCTTCCCGTTCGAGTTCGGCTGGGCAGCCCAGGAGACGCTCTCCCCGCAGCAGCGGGCACAGGGCCGGCAGATGGGCCAGGGGGTCTTCATCATCGACCGGACGGGAGTGGTGACCGCGCATCCCAGCCTGCCTCCACCGTTGGTCATGAAGCGGTACACGACGGCCCGCCGGGAGGGCCGGATCACCGGCCGGCAGGTCTGGCCGACACCGGACCCGACGGACTGAGCGACCCCGGCGTACCGACGCCGGACCAGACCGACTCTGCGCCGACCGACACCGATCACCGGTTGTCGGAGACACGGCGGATCGGCCCGGGTGAGTTGGCGCCGCTGGAACACCCCGGCTATCAGTCGGACGTCGAGCAGAGCCTGCGGACGCCCGAGGGCTACGCGCTCTTCGCCGACCCGTCGACACATGCCTACGGCAGGTTGGTCAACGATGGTGGGCCGGATCAGCCGGGCCGGGCCAACAACTGCCTCGACTCGTCGCTGGCTGCCCTGTCCAGCTTCTACGGTGACCCGCAGGTCTCCCTCCCTCGCTGGCCCGACGTCCGTCCGGACGGGTCGATCGAGACGCTGGCCGGGGAGGCGAGCGGTCTCGACCGGGCCGAGGCGTGGCTCGGCGTCGACTGGTCCGGCGGTTCGGCGGACCTGCCCACCACGCCGACCGAGAACGCGGCGGCGGTCGCCGAGCAGTACGCGCGGCTGCATCAGTGGGTCGCGGCGGCGGGTCCGGGCACGGCGGCCCTTGTCGTGGTCGAATGGCGCAGGACGGATCCGAACACCGGGGACATCGTGCTCGACGGCGGGCACGTGCAGGCCGGGGATTCGCACTCCCTGGTCGTGGTGCATCCGGAGGGTGCCGACGGACCGGTCTGGTGGGATCCACAACGGGGGATGACGTGGCCGCAGCCCCCAGCGGCGTACATGGCACAGACGTACGCGCTGTGGTCGATGGTGCCGTCGGTGGAAGGGGGTCCGGGTGACACAGGACGAGGCGCGGGCACTGATCACACGCCTGCTGGGCACGCCGAACGAGATCGAGATGCATCCGTTCGAGTTCGGGTGGCTGGCGAAGGAGCAACTGTCGCCACCGGAACGGGCCCAGGGCCGGCACCTGGGCCACGGGAGCTACATAGTCGACCGGACGGGAGTGGTCACGGCACAGATGAGTCTGCCGGTGCCACTGTTGATCATGGAGTACACCCAGGCCCGCCGGGAGGGCCGGATCACCGGCCGCCAGGTCTGGCCGACGGAGGACCCGACGGCCTGACCGACGTCGGTCCCGCGCCGTCGCTGCCGGAGAGCCGGCGGTACGGGCCAGGTGAGCTGGCCCCCCTGGAGGATCCGCGGTACCAGGACGACCTGGCCGCGAGTCTGGCCACGCCGCAGGGCTACGCGGTCTTCGCGGACCCGTCCATCCACCCGTACGGCCAGTTGGTCAACGATGGTGGGCCGGACCAGCCGGGCCGGGCCAACAACTGCCTCGACGCGTCGCTGGCGGCCCTGGCCAGTTTCCACGGCGACCCACAGGTGTCGGTGCCACGGTGGGCGGACCGGACCGACGACGGCGCGATCGACCTGGTCTCCGGTGAGCGGGGCGGCCTGGAACGCGCCGAGGCGTGGATCGGCGGGGAGTGGATCGGCGGGCCGGACAACCTGCCCACCGACCTGTCGGCCCGCACCGACGCGGTCGCCGACCAGTACGCCGACCTCTACCGGCGGGTGGCGGAGGCCGGTCCCGGCGCGTCGGCGCTGGTGGTGGCCGACTGGCTGTACGTCGACGCGGCCGGGCAGCCGATCCTGGACGCCCACGGCCAACCGGAGATCGACGGTGCCCACGCGTTCGTGATCGTCTTCCCGGTCGATGCCGACGCGCCGGTGTGGTGGGATCCGCAGAGCGGGACGACGTCGGCGGACATGCCGGCCGCGGACATCCGGGAAACCCATGCCCTCTGGGCGATGATGATGCCTGACGGAGAGGGGCGAGTTGACCGAGGACGAGGCGCTGACACTGATCAGCAGTTTGCTGGCGACCCGGAATCCGATCGTGCTCCGGGAGTTCGAGTACGGCTGGCTGGCCCGGGAGAGGCTCTCGGAGCAGGAGCGGGCCTCGGGGACGCACGTGGGCCAGGGGAGCTACATCATCGACCGCTCGGGAGTGATCACCGTGCACCCCAGCCTGCCGCCCCGGCGGGTCATGCAGGAGTACGCCCAGGCGCGACGCGAGGGGCGGACCAGGGGCCGGCAGGTGTGGCCCGAGGTGGAACCGACAACCTGACCGGACCGGCCGACCGGACCGACGTCGTCGAAACCCGGACGAACGGCGACCGGGCCGGCACGGTGATCACCGCGAGTGCCCTGCCCGGCACCGACTTCCACGGCCAGGGTCGTGCGGAACCCGACCCGGACGCCGTCCTGGACCGGGCTCGTGCGGTGGCCGGGCAGGTGGCCACCCACGCCGAGGTCTCCGAGGTGCTCGCCCGCCCGGACGGCACCTACCAGGTGACCCGGGCCGACGGCAGCACGTTCACGCTCCGTCTGACCAGTGGGCCGGTCGCGGACGGCGCGGTGGCGACCAGCCGGTTCGGCAGCGACGGCGTCGCCGTGGTGACGCTCTCCGACCGAGCCGCCGACCGGGTGGTCGAGCGGGGACTGGCCCACGAGGTGGCCGAGTTGTCGGCGCTCGGGCGGCCGGTGGATCCGGCAGCACCCACGGTCGCCCCGCTCTCCCCCGCCGACCTCGCCGAGCTGCGGACCGCCGCGCACCAGGTCGCCGTCGCCGACCGCTGGTCGCTGGGTGCCGCCCGCCGCGAACTGGCCGCCGTGGTCGACCGCCTGGGCCTGCGGGACGGCATGCTCGGCGCGGAGCAGCGCCTGAGCGGGGTACCGGCCGCGACGCGGACCGCCCTGACCGAGGTGTACCCGGACTGGTACACCGACCGCCGGGGCCGGGCGCTGGACCGCCTGCCCGCCGCGCCGACCAGCGACCCGCGTCCGACCGGACTGCCCCGGCTGCGTACCTATGTGATCACCCACATCGCCACCAACTCGATGCTCACCGCGTTGGCGGTGAAGCTGACCGTGGACGCCGGTCGGCCCGAGTTGGCGTTGATGCTCGGCGTCGGTGGGGTGATCGGCGCGGTCGCCACCGGTCCGGCGAAGTGGCTGGCGAAGCGGGCCGGTCTGGCCGCCGAGGACCGTCGGGCCCGGCACGACGCACGTCAGGAGGCCCGCTCCGCCGTCGACTCCGATGTCACCACGGGCCGCGAGGTCGCCGCCCGGGCCGACGACGTGGGGCCGCCGACCCGGGAGGCGGACTCGGCGACGGGCCGACTGGAGAG
Organism: Micromonospora sp. NPDC047793; assembly: GCF_040642635.1. NCBI lineage: Bacteria > Bacillati > Actinomycetota > Actinomycetes > Micromonosporales > Micromonosporaceae > Micromonospora > Micromonospora sp. NPDC047793. Next base: position 85,839 of record NZ_JBEYSG010000021.1, read on the forward strand.
CCGGGTCGAGGCGCTCGGACAGCGGCTCGACGCCGGGGAACGACGTCGTCGCCTGATCGGCCGGCCGCGACGCTTCGCCCCGCCGGATCCCGGCCCGCCGGCGAGCGGCCCGCCGACGACCAACCGGTCCGACCCGTCCGCGACGGCGGCTTCCACCGAGCCGGTCGGCCTCACCCCGCACGAGCAGGGGCGGCTGGCCGAGTTGCGGGCTCTCGCGGCACAGCGCGACGCCGCCTCCACCTTCGCCCGTCCCCGGGTGACCCGCGAGATCCGGGCACTGCTCGACGCACTCGGTCTGCGACAGAACACTCCCGGTGTCGAGCAGCGCCGGGAACTGTTGCCGGAGGACCTCCGGTCGATGGCGGACCGCTTCGGCGGTTCCCGTACGGCGATGGTGCGGCACCGCCTGGCGGCGGCCGTCGACGGGCGACCGGCCGAAGGGAACCGGCCCGGCAAGGTGGCGCCCTGGTGGATGGGCACTGCGGAGAACGCGCCCAGCGTGCTCGCCGCCGGCAGCATCGCCGTCGTCGGTGACCTGGTCGGTCAGCTCCGACTCGGCTGGTTCGCGATCACCGCCGGTCTGACCGCGATGGCCAGTGGGTCCGTGGTCGACCCGATCATGGCCCGTCGGGAGGCGGCGGCCAAGGACGCCCGCGACACCTGGGACACGGACCACCCGGCGATGCCGGCGGACGCGCAGCTCACCCAGATCAACGAGGCCGTGACCGGCCCGGTGGACCTGGTGACGGACCGGGTCGCCGACGTCGTCCGGCGCACCGCCGATCTGGAGCAGCGGGTGGTCGACCTGGACCGGCGGCTGGCCGAGTCGCACCGCCGTAACAGCGCCGCCGGGGCGTTCCGGCGGCTGCTCTTCGGCGACCCGGCCTGGGCGGGGCTCGCCGCCCCCGACGCCACGTCCCCGACCCGCCCCGGCGACCCGACGGGTGGTGGGACGACCACCGCCGATCCGTCCACCGGCACCCGTGACCCAGGGGACGCGGCGGCGCTCAGACAGCTCGCCGACCTGGCGGCCCGGCACGACGCCGCGCGCGGTCCGGTCCGGATCCGGCACGCCCGTCACCTGCGGGCGTTGCTGAACCAGCTCGGCCTGCGCGACGGCACCCCGGGGGCCGCACAGCGGCGCGAGCACCTGCCGGCCGAGCTGCGACCGGTCGCCGAGCGCCACGGCCGTCGGCTGCTGGCGGACCGGATGGCGCGGATCTTCGTCGGCCGGCCCGCCGACGCCACGGACAGTGACGCGCGGCCGAGCAACGTGCCGAACGCCGGTGTGTACGCGGTGGAACAGACCCCCGGGCCGCTGGTGCAGGCTGCCACCACCGTCGGCCTGGCCGGCGTGATCCAGGTCGCCGCCGGGGCGGGGCCGCTGAACATGGCGGCCGGCGGCGTGCTCGGCTCGGTACGCGACCTGGCGCTGAAACGGATGGAGACCAGCGTCAAGGACGCCCGCCGCAAGTGGGACCTGGACCATCCGAACCCGGCGGCGGACTCGGCGGCACGCGTGGACCGGCTCGCCGTACCCACCGAGGTCGTCGTGACCGACGCGGCCCGCCGCCTCCGGGTGGCGGTGGCGAACCTCGGCCGGGTCACCTCGGCGGTCGACCGGTTGGCGGGGCGTGGCGCGGAGACCGGCCCGCCGGCACCGACCCCGTCGACCTCCCGCGACGGCGACACCACCACGACGGAGGGTCCGGACGTCCTGCGCCGGGCCGACTCGTGGGAACTGCAGGTCGCCGAGAGCCATGTCCGCACCGCCGACCCGATGTCCCTCAAGCCCGCCCTGCGCGAGCTGTACGCGGTCATCGACCGGCTCGGGCTGCGCGAGGGCATGTTCGGCCGGGCGGACCGGGTGGCCCAGTTGTCGCCCGAGGCACGTCAGGTGGTCGTCGACTACGGCGGCGACCGGGCCAGTCGGTCGGTCCGGCTCCGGACGCTGCGCGGAAGACAGAGGTACATCGACGTCGGCCGTCCGCCGGGCGTGCCCAGCCTGCGGACGTACCTGCGCGCCAGCTTCGCCACGACCGGCCTGGCCGGCGCGGGGGGCACCGCGATCGCGCTCGCCCTGTCGAGTCCGCTCGCCCCGATCATCCCGGTCGCCGCGCTCGCCGCCGTCCCGGTGATCGGCGCCGCGAAGTGGTACGCGAAACGGGCCAGCCTGGCGGCCGACGACGTACGGACCCGGTTCGACGCCCGTAGCGACGCCCGGGCGGCAGCCGACAAGGTGGACCAGGTCGTCGACCGGTTGCAGGAGCCGGTCCGGGAGCTCGGACAGGCGACGGCCGACCTGGAGGCCCGGCTCGACGCGGCCGAGTCGGCGGCCGATCGGCTCACCGAGCGCCTGGCCGGGGCACAGCAGCGCAACGGCGTACTCGGGCGTCTCTTCGGCGCCTTCCCGCGCTCCGCGGACCCGACCGCCGTCGACCCGAACTCGTCGGACCCGGCCGCTGGCGACCCCGCCGCGCCGGACCCGGCCGCCGGTCGGCCGGACGGAGGGACCGACCCGGACTCGGGGCGGATCACCGCGGCTGCCGTGCCGGACTCCGGGTTCCACGGCCTGGGCCGTCCGGCCGCCGACCCGGCGGCCGTACTCGAACTGGCACGGGCCGCCCTGCCGCAGATCGCGCCGTACGCCCAGGTGGACGCCGTGGTGCAGGTCGGTCCGGACCTGTTCGAGATCCGTGTGGCCGGGCAGTACCCGCTGACGGTGCGCCTCACCACCGGCCCGTTGACCGACGGCGTGGTGGCCCAGTCGACCCGCGACCCCGACGGGACGTTCACCGTCACCGTCTCCGACCGGGCCGTCGACCAGGTCGTGGCGCGGGCGCTCGCGCACGAGGTGGCCGAGTTGTCGGCCCTGCACGAGTCGGGGCAGGCACTCGTCGGGCCGCTGGACCCGGGCAACGTGGACGGCCGGATCGACCCGGCCGGGCTCACCGCCCACGACCGGGGCCGGATGGCGGAGATCCGCCTGCTCGCCGCCGCGTACGCCGACGCCGACCCGGCCGGTCGGCTCGCGCTGCGTACCGAGATCGACGCCCTCGCCGACCACCTCGGCCTGCGGGTGGGCGACCCGGAGGTCCGGGGCAGGTGGGCACTGCTCCCTGGTGACGTGATGGCCCACCTGGTGCAGCTCAGTGTGCCCGCCCTCACTCCGGCCGCAGTGTCGGAGGTACTGGCGGGCACACCGGACCCCAGCGAGGTCGAGCGGGTGCGGCTGATCGACTACCGGGCCCGGCTGGCGCCGGACTTCCAGGTGCCGCAACAGGCCGATCTGGCCAACCGGCTGCGGGAACTGGCCATCGAGGCCGAGCAGGCGCAGACCGGGATTCCCCGGATGCCGTCCTTCGCGGGAAGTATCGTCGGCCTGCCCCCGGCACAGCTCGACCGGATCCGGGCCGTCGCCCCCGACCTTGCCGACCGACTCGGCCGTGACGGCATCTACGTCGACGTGACCGGCCGATACGACCTGCGCCCGTACATGGTGGACGGGGTTCCGGCGATCGATCTCGGCGCCGCCCGACCGGTCTTCGACCTGACCACCGAATCCGGTCGACGGGCCCAACTGCACGAGGACCGGCAACGCGCTCACGCCGCCCTGCGGGGGCTGCGCGGCGATCAGGCCGCCACCCTCCTCGCCGACCACGAGTTCCACTACCAGGGCACGGCCCGCTGGATGGGGTTGGTGCCCGACGTCCTGACCGAGACGCTGCGCGGCATCACCCCCACGCCGCCGGACACCGCCGCCGCTGCGGAGACCGCCCCGACCGAGGGACCGGCCGGCGAGATCGAGGTGACCGCCGACCGGGTGACGCTGCCGGCGGAGAAGGCGGCCGGCAGCGGACCGGTCTACGGGGTGGCGTTCGACGCCCGGACCGGCCAGCCGGCACCGCTGTTCGACGGCCCGCCGAAGCGGACGGACGTGCAGCAGGGCGCGCTCGGTGACTGCGGCATGATCGCCGTGATCGGCTCGGTCGCCGGTCACCTGCCGGACACCGTCGCCCGGATGTTCCACCCCAACCCGGACGGCTCGGTGGACGTGCTGCTGCACGAGACCGACGGGCCGGGCAGCGCGGTCACCCCCACCGGACGCCTGCTCCGGGTCACCGTGTTCCCGCATGTGCCCGTGCACGCCGCCTCGAAGGGACGCAGCGCCTACGCCGACCAGTCGATGGTCGGTACGTCCTGGGCGTCACTGCTGGAGAAGGCGATCGCGGCGGTCGACCGCACCTGGACCCCGCAACGCCACGACCAGTGGCAGCGGCAGTGGAGCGCCCGACCCGACGTCGACGCCGCCCAGGCCGCCCCGCTCGGCTACGCCCGGCTGGGCAGCGGCAGCAGCCGCTATGTGCAGGCGGAACTGCTCAGCCAGATCACCGGCCTACCGACCAGGGTCGACCAGCTCGACCCGACACCCGGACGGGAGGCCGACGCCGAGGCCCGACTGGCGGCCCTGCTCGACGCCGGCAGCCCGGTGATCACCGGTACGCACCCCGCCGCGCGCTACGAGTCGTACGAGCACGGCAGGCCGCCTCACGGGCTCTACGCCGGGCACGCCTACGAGGTCGTGTCGGTGACCGACGGCGAGGTGCGGCTGCGCAACCCGTGGAACGACAGCCACCCCGCGCCGATGCCGATCCGCGACTTCCTCGACCTGATGAGGCCCACGTACGCGCACGTCGAACTGGCCCGCAGCACGGTCGCCGCGCTGCCGGACTCGCAGTTCCACGGTCACGGCCGACCGACCGCCGATTCCACGGCGGTGCGGGACCGGGCCCGGCTGGTGCTGCCCACCCTCGCCGAATCGATCGGCGCGACCGAGGTCGTCGCCGTCGGCCCGGACGCCTTCGAGGTGCGGACCGACGGCCTGGACCCGTTGCGCGTCCGGGTCGTCGCCGACGCGCTGCCCACCGGCACGGTGGCGCAGACGACCCGCAACCTGGACGGCACCTTCACCCTCGCCGTCTCCGACCGGGCGGCCGACAGCGCGGTCGACCGCGCGCTGGCACACGAGACCGCCGAACTGCTGGCCCGGCACGAGACCGGCGTGGCCCAGGTCGGCCTCTTCGACCAGGACACCGTCGACGGACCGATCGACCCGGCCGGCCTCACCGTCGCCGACCGGGGACGGCTGGCCGAGCTGCGTCTGATGGCCACCTGGTACGCGCAGGCCGACCCGGCCGCCCGGCTGGCCCTGCGCGCCGAGATCGACACGCTGGTCGACCACCTGGGCCTGCGCTCGGGTACGCCGGACGCACGGGAACGTCTGGCGGTCGTGCCCGCTGACGTCTGGTACCACGTGATGACGCTCAGCCTGCCGGCGATGACACCGGAGACGGTGAACGACGTCCTGGCGTACCGACCCGACCCGACGCTCGTCGAGCGGTACCGCGCGATCGACTACCGAGACCATCTGGCCCCGGACTTCCGACCGCCGCCGGAGGCTGCCGAGCTGACCGCGAAGCTGCGCGAGTTGGCCGTGCACGGGGAGCAGCGCCAGTCCTCGATGCCCCGAATGCCCGCCCTGGCCGGGCAGCTCATCGGCCTGCCGCCGAACCTGTTGAACCAGATCCGTCAGGTCGATCCACGGTTGGCCGACCGGGTAGCCGCCGAAGGCGTCTACGTCGACCTGACCGGCCGCTTCGACCTGCGCCCGTACACCCTCGACGGCGCACCGGAGTTCACCCTCACCGCGTCGGCGCCCGCGTACGACCTGAACACCCCGGCCGGTCGCCAGGCCCTGCTCGCCGAGGACCGGATCCGCATCGACGCCGCCTTCCGGGCCGCCTACGGCACGAATCGCGCCGCCATGGCCGTACTCACCACCCACGCGTTCCACTACCAGACCGACGCGCGGCGGATGGCGCTGGTGCCGAACGCGTTGACCGAGGCGCTGCGGTCGATGATGCCGCCCGAGACCGAGGTCGATATCGAGTCCACTCCGACGGTGACCACCGGCGAGGTCACCGCGACCGCCGACCGAGTCACCCTGCCCGACCCTGTTCCCCGACGCGCCGTCGAGTACGGGCGCCCGATGGATACCCGGACCGGGCGACCGGCACCGGTCTTCGACGGTCCACCCCGCCGTGACCAGGTACGACAGGGCATGCTCGGTGACTGCGGAGTACTGGCCACCATCGCTGCGGTCGCCGGTCACCGACCAGACGTGCTGGCGCAGCTCTTCCAGACGAATGCGGACGGCACCGTCGATGTGCTGCTGCACGAGAGCACCCTGCTCGGTGAGACGATGGCGCCCACGGGTCGTCGACTGCGCATCACGGTGACCCCCGACGTACCTCTGCGATCCGTGGCAGCCGGATCGGCGGCCTACGCCGACCAGTCGGTCAACGGCGCAGCCTGGGCCTCCCTGCTCGAGAAGGCCCTGGCGGCAGTCGACCGGACCTGGAGTGTGGAGCAGCGCCAACAGTGGCAGTCGAGTTGGCTGGCCTGGCACAGCCCGGACGATCCGCACCAGGCGGCGCCGACGGGCTACGCGCGGCTGAACATCGGCAGCACCCCCGACATGCAGGCGCAACTGTTGACCCAGCTCACGGGTGCTCCCAGTCGCGCATCGACGTTCGACGTCCGGCCGGGACAGGAGGCTGCGGTCGCGGCGCGACTCGGCGAGCTGCTGGCCGCCGGCAGTCCGATCATCACCGGCACGCTGCCGAAACGGGACTACCCGGCGGAGATTCGTCATCAACTCCCGTTCGGCCTGGTGCCCGGCCACGCGTACGAAGTGGTCGCGGTCGCTGATGGCCGCGTGTCGTTGCGAAACCCGTGGAACTTCGATCATCCGGCGGAGATGCCGATCCTGGACTTCCTGCACCTGATGAGCACGTCCTATGCCCACTTGGACGTCGCGCCCGCAGTCGCGCCCAGGCCAGCCGCAACAGTGCCCGGCCCGCTCGAGACCGATGCCGCCGCGGCGCGGCTGGATACGCCGAGTCCGGCACCGAAGGTGCCCGCTCAGAGCGAGCCGGAACGCTCGCACCGTCATTCGCTCGGTCGCACGTTTCTCGACGAGCACCCGACGACGGTCGGCTACTTCGCCCTGCTCGGTGCCGACGGTACGGTGAATGGTCTGCTCGTGGTCGTCTCCTCCGAGCATGGGCAGCGCACGGCCCACTGGAGCGCCGACGGTGGGCAACCAGGCGTCGGAGGATCGATGCCCGTCAGTCGGGAGGCGGCCGAACAGATCGCGCAGGACGTGCTCGGGTTCAGGCTCCCTGAGGAGTCCGTGCTGCACGACATGGTGAACGGCTGACGATGCCGACGACAGGACAGGGAGAACGGCCGTTGCGCTCCTTCACGGAGATCACCTCCATACCGAACAACGTCCCAGTCGACATCGGGCACGCCCGACTAGCGGTGCGATGGGTCGACGCGGGGCCGCCGGTGCGCGCCGAGGTGGTGGTCATGCCGCACTGGGCCGAGGAGTCCACGCATCACGAGATGCGGCTGGGCGAGACGTTCCCGGTGGGTGACGAGACCTGGCGGTTCGCCGACCTGGACATGGCCAGCGAGGACCAGTGGGAGGTCACGGTTCGCCGGGTGGACGCGAACGAGGTGATGGATCCACCCACCGGGCGCCTGTGGAAACCCTCTCGGCTGCGACCCTACGGCCAGGTCGACGAGGCACAACTCCAATCGGTCGAGTCCGCACTAGGGCTCCGCCTGCCCGCGGATTACCGCGATTGGTTGCGCCGCAACAACGGCGCGCAGCCCGAGGTGCCGCACCACGTACCCGGAGTGCCGTTCGCCCTGACGCCGGAACGCCCGCTGTTCGGTGTGCACCCCGACTATCCGCTCTTCGATCTGGTGCAGGCCCAGCGCCGACACCGCGACCCGTGGCTGTCGCCGGCCTGGCTGGTGATCGCGAACCCCTCCGGCGGCCTGCTGGTCGTCTCGACGCAGTCGGGCGACTCGATCGTGTACTTCGTTCACGAACTGGACCTGGTCGGCCCGCCCGGTCCACCTGCTTCCGTCGCCCGGGAGAGGAAGCTACGCGGAGTGGCCAGGTCCATGGGCTATCTCCTCGGCCGGCTCACCCCCGTGGAGGTCGACCACCTCCCGCCGGTGCAGATGGTGCCGCCCAGCACCTTCACCGATCCCCGCGACCACCAGGACGGGCAGCCATGAGTACGCCGACCCCAGAGGCCCTGCTGCTGCCACTTGGGCAGTACTTCGGCACCTTCCACCCCAAGGTCGGCGCCTCGGAGCGCTACCAGCGGGTCCGGCTCGGCCCGGACGTGTGGGACCTGGACGACCCGCGTTTCGCGTTGTGGGCGCTCGCGCACAGCACGGCTGACCGGGAGGAGGAACAACTCTGGTCGCTCACCTCGGTGCGGCGGGCGGCGGGCGTACACCTTCCGGGTGTGGACGTCGAGCCGCTGCTCGACGGCCTGCTCACCGAGGGCCTGCTCGTCGAGGTGACGCCCGACGACCCGGCGGCGGTCGACTTCGCCCAGCGCCACCGGCTCGGCTCGCGGATGGTGGGGCTGGGCAACAGCGCCGACGAGCCCTGGCTGTGGTCGATCGGCTTCTTCGAACGGCCGATCGTGAAGGTCACCCGTACGATCTACAACCTCTGGGAGAGCGGGCGCTCCGGCGAGAGCCTCTGGGACGTCTGCGAGTCGCTGGCCGCCGACGAGCGCGACAGCGGAGGCACCGACACGGAGTTGACCGAGCCGGAGTTGCTGCTCACCGCGCTCCTCCGGGCACTGCACCCGCTCTTGCTGGCCAGCGTGGTCTATCTGGAGCCGCAGCCGTGACCGAGACGAGGACACCGCCGATGACCCAGCCGTTGATCCTGCCGGTCGGCCGATACACCGGCGAGTTCCATCCCGAGGCGGGCGCGCCGGTCGCCTACTACTCGTTGGGCATCGGTCGCCTCGTGGTGACGATGGAGGATCCGCAGGCGTTCGCCGTCTGGGCTGCCGCGCATCCCCCGACCGACGCGCCGACCCGGCCGTGGACCAGGAGCGCCCTGGAGGAGTCCGCCACCGCCGTCGGGGTCACCGACCCGGAGCGGATCGTCGACGGGTTCCTGGAGGACGGGCTGCTGGTCGAGGTGAGTCCCGACGATCCCGACCTGGAGGGGTTCGCCCGCGCGCACCGGGTGTTGCCGCTGATGGTGTCGCTCGGCAACAGCCCGGACGACCCGTTGAACTACGGCATCGGCCTGTTCGGCATGGAGCCGGTAGTCCGGGTGCCCACCCTCGTGCACGACGTCTGGCAGTGGAGCAGCGTCGGCGACAGCCTGTGGGAGGTCTGCGAGGTGTTCGCCGAGGCCGGCGCCCGGGTCGACTTCGTCGACGAGCGGGAGCACGATCCCCGCCACGTGTTGCGTGAGTTCCTCGCGGCGCTGCCGATGCTGCTGGCCACCAACGCCGCCTGCCTGGACGAGGCCCGCGGCCTCTGACCGCGTCGCCGCCGGCGGGTCCGACTCAGTCGAGCTGCGCCAGCATCCCGGCGTACGTGTCGCGCACTGCCCGCAGCCGCTCCCGCCGGAACCGACCGGGCTCGCGCTGGTGCAGGTGACGCCCCCGGTCGCTGGCGAAGGTCTCCGGGGGGACCGCGTCGCCGTCGGCCGGGATGAACTTGCCGACCTCGTCGAGCGCGGCGACGGCCCGGGTCAACGCTGCCCGGGCCCGCTGCCGGGAGTCGCCGTCCGCGTTCACCGACACCTGTCCGGCGTACGCGTCGGCGACGAGCAGCCATTCGCCCGGGTCGAGCAGCTCCGACGGCTCGTCGCCGCCGTAGCGGAACCCGGTGCCTGCCGCGCCGAGACCCGGGGGCAGCCGGAAGACGAACTCCCTCTCCCGCCCGCAGCCGGCGCAGGCGCCGGTGTACCGACTCGCCAGCTCGCCGTCGGCCAACGCGACGACCGCGCTCTGCCGAGGGAAGCCGACGTCCCCGCACGAGCAGGGACGCAGGTCCATGTAGAGGTGCGCCTCCGCATTGGTGCGGCTCAGCGGCGGGGTCATCGGCCTACCGTACCGATCGAGCTGTCCGGGCACCGTCCCCGCCGCCCGCTGGCATACTCGCCGACCATGGTGGTGTCGCGTGGCTGGGCCGTGTTCCTCGCCGGTGTGGGCGTCTGGACCTGGGTGATCTGGCCGAGGTTCGCGGTGGCGATCTGGAACGACGAGCGGTCCTGGTCCAGCGGCACGGTCGGTGACTGGCCGGCGACCGGCTTCCTCTGGGTGCACGCGCTGCTGATCGGTGCGTCGCTGGCGATCGGCACGACAGTGGGACTGCTCGGCGTACGCGCCTGGCGGATGTCCCGCCGGGGTACCCGCTGAGCTGGGCACCCGGGTGAATTACGGGGGTCGTGCTGCGGTCCGGTTCCCCAGGCGTCGCTGCGTGTTGACCTGGTGGAACAGGCCACTTCGGACCGGCGAAGCGTTCACGGGCACCGAAGTGTGACGGGGACCGCTTCCCCCGGATTTGACGATCAAACCTGCGGACGCGTAACTTTCTCTCTGCCGCTGCGGAACGGGCAAACGGGGCGAAAGCCACGAGGTCCGGACCAGGCGGTACCGAGTTCAGTGCGGAGTGATCCTCAGTGGACGCGGTCCGGGCGGGGCCCGACGAAGACGCCGAGGGGCGGATTTGGCGGAGCGGAAACGACCGGGTAATGTTCACGACCGGCAGGGAACCGGGCGAGCTAGCGGGAAACCGCAAGCGGCCGGCCTGCCAAATCCGACGATCGAGCGAAGCGGTCACCGCTGCGCCTGATCACGGATGCCGAACCGCCAGAAGCGTGACGTACCGGGACACACCGGTTGACACGGACCAGACGGTAAGGTAACGTAGTAAAAGTGCCCGCCGCGAGGTGGGTGCGGGTAAGGCCCCGGAGGGGTGCCTGCTGGTGTGGGTGTTCTGATGGTGTGTGGTTGTTCTTTGAGAACTCAACAGGGTGCTTGATAAGCCAGTGCCAAATTGTTTTATGATGCCCCGTGCCAACTTTCGGGTTGGTGGGGATTCCTTTGGCAACAACATTTTGTTGCTGGGGTTTGCTTTTCCAATAGGTTTTTGTTGGAGAGTTTGATCCTGGCTCAGGACGA
>NZ_JBEYSG010000022.1:0-92792 GCF_040642635.1 Micromonospora sp. NPDC047793
ACGTCGATGTTCTTGCCTTGGACGCTGAGGGCGTTGCGGGCGGCGGCGGGGCCGCAGTAGTAGAAGTTGGGCTGGGCTTCGTAGCGGACGTCGAGTTGACGTTCGCCGTGGCCCTTGCGGTCGGCCTGCACGACGGCGGCGGGCTGACCGGCCGGCGCGGCGTACGCGGTGGTGATGGGGCCGGCGATGGCGCCGCCGGTGAAGGCGAGGCCGGCAGCGGTCAGGGCGGCCTTGCGGAAGATAGCGGTACGCATGATGATCTGAACCTTTCGTCGGGGGTGCGCGCGGCCCACGTGGGGGTGTGCCGGGGCCGTGCGAAAGGGGGGATGTGCGGATCGGAACCGTCGGGGGCCGGGGGCCGCTCACGACGTCCGAGCCAGGTGTAACGCCGGGGGGTGCGGGGTCATTCCGACCCGGGTCCCGGGGGGTGCGGCGCCGGGGGAGGCGTCGCGGTCATGCCATGTACAACCCCCGGCCCGGCCCGATGATTCCGCGATCGCCGCGGCCACGGCCACCCGGCGGGCGGCCGGCAAACCAGACACGCGGGTACGAACCTCCGGGTCAGCCGCCCTAGCCCGCGCCGGCCCGCCCGACGTCCCGCACAGAGGGCGCGTTTCCGGCACATCGGAGCGGGAAAGCGCCCGGCTCGCGAGGAGGCCGTCGACTTTCAGGGGGAGCGCGTCGTGTGGCAGGAGAGCCGGTACATCGCCACCCGGGAGCGGCTGTCCCCGGTCGCCGGGGCGCCGCTCTGGTGCGACGCGCACGAATTCGGCCTCCGAGGTGACGGTGTCACCAATGACCAACCCGCGTTGTCCGCCCTGGTCGACCGGCTCGGCGAGGGGTACGCCGCCGACGGCCGGGCCCGGGTCATCTACTGCCCGCCGGGGATCTACTCGATCCGGGACGCGGGCACCGTCTGGCGCAGCGGTGTCTCACTGATCGGAGCGGGGTCGGGCGCGACCCGGTTCCTGCTGAGCAACGAGGGCAACCGGGCGGACCCGACTCCGTTGGCCTTCTGGACCACCGTGCAGCACGGTGCGGACCGGGACCGGCACATCGCCGACTGCACCTTCGCCGACTTCGAGATCGACGGCTCGGGTGTGGCCATGGCCGAGTACAGCTACCTCGCCAAGGGACTCGGTCTCCAGTACGTGGTGCGGGGCGTGTTCCGCAACCTCTACATCCACCACACCGGCGCCACCGGCCTGGGGTGCGACTTCCTGCAGGACAGCCTGATCGACGGTGTGGTGGTGGTCGGCTGCGGCCGGCTGGACAACGGCGAGGAGATGGGCGGCGCGGGCATCGGCATCGGCATCGGCGGCTGGGGCGAGGTGGAACGCTGCACGATCGCCAACTGCACCACCCTCGGCAACGGCACCAACGGGATCTTCCTGGAGTTGCAGAAGCCGTACTGGACGCCCCCGCGCGGCTACCGCATCATCGGCTGCCACAGCCAGGCCAACCGGTTCGGCATCTCCGACTGGGGTGCCGACGGGTTGATCGTCTCGGCCTGCACCATCACCGGCAACCTGGAGGCCGGCTTCGACGTCTCCGCCAACGGCACGGCGGGCATCGCCGGCCGGGGCGGCATCCTCAGCAACTGCGTGATCGACCGCAACGTCCGCGACGGGATCAGCATGGGAAACACCCCCGGGCCGTACGCCATCCGGGGCAACCGGATCAGTGGCAACGGCTGGTACGGCTATCACCAGCACGATCTGGGCGCCGGCTATCAGGGCCCGTCGTCGGACGTGGTGATCAGCGACAACGAGTTCTGGGACAACGGCCTGGACGCGATCCGGATCGACCGGCCGATGGTCGACGCGGCCGTCCTGGACAACCGGATCCGCAACAACGGCCGGCAGTGCGCCCCGGCGTCGACCGGCTCCGGGGAGTCGGTGCGCTACGCCCGTCGGGCGATGACCGACCGGTCGGCGAACTGGCCGACGAACGGGCACCGGGGCAAGGTGCTGCGGGTGGGCTCCCGGGTGGCGGTGGTGGTCGGCAACAGCGACACCGACCTGGATCTGGCCGAGCTGCGACCGGACGCGGCCACCGCGTGGAACGAGGACGTCCCGGAGCCGGGTACGGCGTACGAGTTGTCGGCGGCGGCTCCGGTGCGCGCCGGCATCGTCGTCAACGCGCACTTCGACTCCGCCTCGGTGCGCGGGAACCGGATCTGGGACAACCGTGAGAAGCCGACGCAGACGCACGGCCTGTGGATCACCGAGCGGGGCTCCTGCGTGTCCTGCCGGGTCGAGGAGAACGACCTCGCCGGCAATGCCGAGAGCGCGCTGCGGTTGGACAGCCCGCCGGTGGGCGGTCGATGGGACCGCAACCACGTGGAGATCGACTGAGCGGGTCTCAGGCCGCGTCGTCGGGTGCGGCGGCCTCGGCGTGGCGGTCACGCAGCCGGGCCCGGATCTCCTCGGGGGTGTACGCGCGCCGTCGCCGTTCCGCCCGGGCGATGACCACGCCGGAGGCCGCCACCCCGGCCAGTCCGGCCATCCCGAGGACCTTCCACCACCGCATTCCTTGCCGCATCCGCTTAGGGTAGTCCCCCATGAGCATCAGCCTGGACGAGGCGGTGGAGCTGACGCGTACCGGTGACGTGTGGGTCTTCCGCGGCCGCAGCGTGCCCGACCGTGCCATCCAGTCGATCACCAACAGCCCGGTCAACCACGTGGGTATGGCGGTCGTGCTGGACGACATGCCGCCGTTGATGTGGCACGCCGAGCTGGGCCGGTCGCTGCCGGACATGTGGACCGGCACCCACCAGCGCGGGGTGCAGTTGCACGACCTGCGCGACGCGGTCTGCGTCTGGGCCAACCGGTACGGCCAGCGGGCCTGGCTGCGTCAGCTCGACCCACCGGCGGACGCCGAGATGGAGGGGTCGGTGCTGCGGACCATCGCCCGGCTGGACGGCACGCCGTTCCCGTCGACCGCGCAGCTCGCCTGGCGGTGGGTGCGGGGACGGGTACCGGCGGTGCGGTTGCCGGCGGTGCGGTTGCCGGTGCCGCAGCGGCAGCGGGCGACCACCGCCCGCGAGCGGACCGTGGAGCGCGATCGGACACTGGAGACGGCGTACTGCGCGGAAGTCGTGGCGGTCACCTACGAGGCGATGGGCCTGCTGCCCCCGGGAAAGCGGCCGAACTGGTACGACCCGGGTCGGTTCTGGAGCGGTGACGACCTCGGCCTGCAGGGCGGTGCCCAGCTGGGCAGCGAGATCGAGGTACGCATCCCGACGCGCTGAGGTTTCGCCGACCGGCGCGGCGGCAATTGCATGCGACGTGAATGCTTCCACCGATCTCGACACGCTCACCGAGTTCTTCGACCGGTACGGCGTGGCCCTGACCGTCGGCGACCTGCCCGCGATCGCCGGTTGCTACGCACTGCCGGGGTTGGTGGTCGCCGACACGTACAGCTTCTCGTTCACCTCGCCGGCGGCGGTGGCGTTGTCCTTCGTGGGCGCCGCCCCCGACTACGCCGAGCGTGAGCTGGTGGCCGCGCACGCCGACATCGAGGAGGTGCAGCAGGTCTCCGCGCTGCTGACCGAGGTGGCGGTGCGCTGGGAGTTCCTGGACAGCCAGGGTCGGCAGGTGCCCGGTGAGCGATACCGCTATCTGCTGCGGGCCGCCGCGGAGGGTCCGGTCATCTGCACGGTCATCCGTACCGGCTGACCCGGGGTGCGGCGCGGTCGCCCGGTGCTCGGCCGTCCCGGGGACCGATCCGGCGGGTCGGACGATCCGCCCCCACCCGTTTCGTCCCCGCCCCCGTCGTGACTAGGCTGTCGCGTCGGTGCGACGAGGGGGGACCTCAATGGCAGTGCGGCCGTCGGGTGCCGAGACCACGGAGACGGCCCGTCGACGGGCGCTCCCTCGGATGATCGCCTCGGCCCCCTGGGTCGTGGTCTCGGTCGGTGTCGCGGTGCTGGCGGTGCTGCTGGTGGTCGCGGCGCTGGCCTTTCGTGGCCCGGAGCAGCCGTCGGCGTGGAAGCCGGGGCCGGCGATGACGCTGCCGGCACCGTCCACCTCGGATTCGGTCACGTCGGTCCCGTCCGCTCCCGAGCGGCTCAGCCCGGCGCCGGGCGGCTCCGCCACGTCCGCGTCACCCGCAGCGTCGGTGCTGCCGTCCCCGTCGTCGCGGACCGCGTCCCCGGCCGGACGGTCGGAGGCCAGCCGAGCGCCGGACCGACCGACGTCCGCCCCGCCGGGACCGCCCGTCGCCCAGGGAGCGCTCACCGCCACCTATCGGGTCAGCGGCGCGGTCGAACCGGATTCGTTCCGGGCGCAGATGGTGGTGCGCAACGGCACCGCCGAGTCGCGTGACTGGCAGGTCGAGTTGCGCTTCACCGGAGACGTCACCGGCATCCGGGCCTCCAGCGGGCCGGGCGTGTCGGTGAGCATCAAGGGTGGTGGATGGTACCTGCTCAGCGGGACGGTGCCGCTCGCCGCCGGGGCACAGCAGGCGGTGGATCTGCGGTTCAGCCGCACCGGTGGCGGTGAGTACCCCGCCCACTGTGTGGTCAACGGTTCCTCGTGCGCCCTGTGAGGACCGTACTCTTAGGACGGTTCGGTGTTTCCCTGGGGACTTTTCCCTTTCGCTAAAGATCGTTACGCTTGCCCGGCTGCCCGCTGAGGAGATTCATGTCCGGTATGCGTCGCGCTCCGCGTCATCTTTCATCCCCTGGCCCCGCCGTCGCGTCCTCTCCCTGGGTCCTGATGTCGATCGGCCTGCTCGCGATGGTGATGCTGTTCGTCATCGCGATCGGCGCGTACCGGGGGCCGGGTCCGGAGTTCGATCCCGTGCCGCCGGGAGCGGCCGCCGCCCCGCCCATTCCCGAGCGCGCGTCCTCGGCCGGGCGGGAGGCCGCGAGCCCACCGGCGCCGGCGGTGCCCGGGCTCTCGCCGCGCAAGACCGACCCGCCGAGCGAGGCCGGTACCCCCTCGCCGGTGCCGTCACGGCCGGGTCCGGCGACGCCGGAGCCGCCGCCGGTCGCGTCGGCGCCGCCGCGAAGCAGTGCGCCACCGGCGGCCAAGCCCGCGCCGTTGGAGGCGCGGTACCGGGTGATGGACACCTTCCAGGGTGGCTTCATCGCCGAGGTGCTGATCCGCAACACCTCGCGCGGCGATCTGGAATGGGTGGCGCGGGTGGAGTACGCGGGCGGCCGGGTGGTGACCGCGTGGCTGGAAGGGGTTCCGCAGGGCACGTTCACCGGGCGCCGGGGCACGTTGACCTATAGAAGTGGTCCCGACCTGTCGGCGGGTGCCTCGGTGGCGCTGCGCTTCCACATCGAGTACGCCGATTCGTCGCCGAGGAGCTGCTCCGTCTCGGGGCGTGCCTGTAGTCGTCGGTGACGTCCGGTCCGCCGATCGCGGACCGTCCTCGACCTCATCCTTGCGCAAGAGACTGCTCTGTTGCCGCCATGTTTGCAAGGCATTGCAGAATGTTTCGGCAAGGGCTAGCGTGCGGGCCAATCAGCAGCCAGAGGAAGGCCGTCGATGAAACCCCCGCCGTTGTCGCGTAAGGCCCTGCTCGCATTCGTCTTCCTGCTCACCCTGACGCTGGCCGGCGCGCCGGTCGCGGTTCCCGAGAGCGCCGGCGCCGCCGGTCGGTCGGCGGCCGGGGCGCCCGGCGCCACCGACGCCGTCACCTGGCCCACCGAGCCGTCCGCCGCCGCCCTGCTGGCGGCGGGCACCGACGAGCGGGCGAGGGCGGAGCAGTTCTACTTCGTCCTGCCGGACCGGTTCGCCAACGGAGACCCGCGCAACGACCGGGGCGGTCTGACCGGCGACCGTCTGCGCACCGGTTACGACCCGACGGACAAGGGCTTCTACCAGGGCGGTGACCTCAAAGGACTGATCGATCGGCTCGACTACATCGAGGGGCTGGGCACCACCGCCATCTGGCTCGCACCGGTCTTCGCCAACCGCCCGGTGCAGGGCGAGGGCGACGACGCGTCGGCCGGCTACCACGGCTACTGGATCACCGACTTCACCCAGGTCGACCCGCACTTCGGCACCGCCGCCGACCTCAAGCGTCTGGTCCAGTCGGCGCACCGACGCGGCATCAAGGTCTACCTCGACGTGATCGTCAACCACACCGCGGACGTCATCAGCTACGCCGAGAACCGGCAGACCTACGTGGACAAGGCCACCACGCCGTACCGGGACGCGCAGGGTCGGCCGTTCGAGGACGCCAACTTCGCCGACGGCACCCGTCCCTTCCCCGAGGTGAACAGCCGGTCCTTCCCGTACACGCCGACGTTCCGCACCCCGGCGGACGCGACGGTCAAGGTGCCCTCCTGGCTCAACGACCCGACCATGTACCACAACCGGGGCGACTCCACCTTCGTCGGCGAGAACAGCGAGTACGGCGACTTCGTCGGTCTGGACGACCTGTGGACCGAGCGACCCGAGGTGGTCCGGGGCATGACCAAGATCTATGCCGACTGGGTGCGCTCCACCGGTGTGGACGGCTTCCGGCTGGACACCGTCAAGCACGTCAACATGGACTTCTGGCCGCAGTTCAGCCAGGGCGTCACCCAGGCCGCCGCCCGCGCCGGCAAGCCGGACTTCTTCATGTTCGGCGAGGTGTACAGCGCCGACCCGGAGATCGCCTCCCGCTACGTCCGACAGGGCGGCCTGCCGGCCACCCTGGACTTCGGCTTCCAGGAGGCGGCGCGTGGCTTCACCGCCGACGACGGCCCCGCCACGGCACTGGCCGACCTGTACGCCCGCGACGACCTGTACGCCGCCCGCAACACCGACGCCGGCCGGCTGCCCACCTTCCTCGGCAACCACGACATGGGCCGGATCGGCTCGTTCATCGCCGGCGGCGACACCGACCCCGCCACCCACCTGCGCCGCGACCAGCTCGCCCACGAACTGATGTTCCTCACCCGAGGCCAGCCGGTCGTCTACTCCGGCGACGAACAGGGCTTCACCGGCGCGGGCGGGGACAAGGACGCCCGACAGCCGATGTTCGCCTCCCGCACCGCCGACTACCTCGACGACGACCTGCTGGGCACCGACCGCACCCACGCCCAGGACCAGTTCGACCCGGCGCATCCGCTGTACCGGACCATCGCCGGGCTGGGCCAGCTGCGCCGGGCACACCCGGCGCTGCGCGACGGTGTACAGGTGACGCGCCACGCCGCCGACGGCCCGGGTGTCTTCGCCTTCTCCCGGTTCGACCCGCGTGACCGCACCGAGTACGTCGTCGCGGTCAACAATGCGCGGACCACGCAGACTGTCACCGTGGACACCTGGTCGGCCGGCACCCCCTTCACCGCGATCTACGGCGCATCCGGTCGGCGGGCCGCCGCCGCTGACGGCACGCTGACCCTGACCGTGCCCCCGCTCTCGGCGGTGGTGCACCGGGCCGGTCGGCCGGTCGCGGTGCCCGCCGCGAAGCCGGGCCTGACCATCACCACCCCGACGGGTACGCCGGTGGCCACCCGGGCCGAGGTGACCGCGCAGGTCAGCGGGGACCCGCTGGCCACCGTCACGACGGCGGCCCGGGTGGCGGGCGGCAGGTGGACACTGCTCGGCTCGGCGCACCGGGCGCCGTACACCGTGCACCACGACCTGACCGGGCTGGCCGCCGGCACGAGGATCGAGTACAAGGCGGCGGTCCGGGACGGCCGGGGCCGCACCGCCACCGCCCGCTCCACCGCCACCGTCGGCACCCCGCCGACCGGGTCGTCCCGCGACTGGCTGGTGGTGCACCACCACCGCCCGGACGGCGACTACGACGACTGGGGCCTGTACGCCTGGGGCGACATCGATCCGGCGTACGCCACCGAGTGGCCGCAGGGCCGTCCGTTCGACGGCACCGACTCGTACGGGCGGTTCGCCTGGGTGAAGCTGAAGCCGGGGGCGAAGTCGGTCGGTTTCCTGGTGGTCGACGCGGACGGCAACAAGGACGTCGACAACGACCGGACGGTGGACGTGACGCGCACCGGGGAGGTCTGGGTCAAACAGGGTGATCCGGCCACCTACCCGAGCCGGGAGGAGGCCGCCGGAGCACCGGCACCCCCGGTCGAGGAGGGTGTGGCGGTGATCCACTACCACCGGCCGGACGGCGACTACGACGGCTGGGGACTGCACCTGTGGGACGGCGCGGCCACGCCCACCGACTGGGCCCGACCGTTGCCGCCGACCCGCGTCGACTCGTACGGCGCCGAGTTCCGGGTGCCGTTGGCCGAGGGCGCGACCGGGCTGAGCTACATCATCCACTCCGGGGACACCAAGGACCTGCCACAGGACCAGCGGCTCGACTTCGCCGAGTCCGGTCGGGAGGTCTGGTTGCTCGCGGCGACACCGGGGCGGCTGCTGCCGGCGACGACCACCGGCGACAGCGGCGGTGACACCGACATCACCCGGCAGGCGGCGCACTGGATCGACCGCAGCACCGTCGCCTGGCGGACCGGCCCCACCGACGGCCGGGCGTACGCGCTGGTGACCGCACCCGCCGGTGGGGTGCGCGTGGTCGACGGCGAACTGGTCGGCACGTACACCTCGGTGCCGTTGACCGCGCGCCGCAACGGTCTCACCGAGGCGCAGCGCGACCGGTTCCCGCACCTGTGGGACCGGCACGCCTTCACCCTGGATCAGCGGGACCTGGCGACGGTGCCGGCGGCGCTGCGCGGGCAGGTGCTGGTGACCGAGCGGGCCGCCGACGGCACCCTGCTCGGTGCCACCGGCGTGCAGCTGCCGGGGGTGCTCGACGACGTCTACGCCCCGGCCACCACCGCCCGCCTGGGCGCCACCTTCACCGGCGGCGTGCCGTCCCTGGCGGTCTG
Source organism: Micromonospora sp. NPDC047793 (assembly GCF_040642635.1). Classification (NCBI taxonomy): domain Bacteria; kingdom Bacillati; phylum Actinomycetota; class Actinomycetes; order Micromonosporales; family Micromonosporaceae; genus Micromonospora; species Micromonospora sp. NPDC047793. The sequence goes on from NZ_JBEYSG010000022.1 coordinate 8,807, forward strand.
GGCACCGACCGCGCGGACGGTGTCGCTGGAGCTGTTCGACTCGCCGACCGCCACACCGCGCGTGGTGGCGATGCGCCGCGACGACCGCACCGGGGTCTGGTCGGTGCGCGGGGCGCAGGACTGGGCCGGTCGCTACTACCGGTACCGGGTGCAGGCGTGGCAGCCGGCCGCCCAGCAGGTGCTGACCGCCTCGGTCACCGACCCGTACTCGGTGGCCCTGGCGGCGGACTCCACACACAGCCAGATCGCCGACCTGACCGACCCGAAGCTGGCGCCGACGGGTTGGTCGAGCCTGCACAAACCGAGTGCGGTGGCCCCGGCCAAGGTGCAGATCTCCGAGCTGTCGGTGCGGGACTTCTCGATCGCCGACAGCACCGTGCCGGCCGACCGTCGCGGCACCTTCCTCGCCTTCACCGACCCGGGCACCGCCGGGATGCGGCACCTCAGGTCGATCGCCGACGCCGGGGTGACCCACCTGCACCTGCTGCCGGTCTTCGACTTCGCCACCATCCCCGAGCGGCGTGCCGACCAGCGCCGCCCCGACTGCGACCTGGCCGCCGCGCCGCCGGACTCCGAACGGCAGCAGGAGTGCGTCGCGGCGGTGAAGGACACCGACGGCTACAACTGGGGCTACGACCCGCTGCACTACACCGTCCCGGAGGGCGGGTACGCCGTGGACCCGGACGGCACGCGCCGGACCGTGGAGTTCCGGCAGATGGTGGCCGGGGTCAACGGTGCGGGCCTGCGGGTGGTGCTGGACGTGGTCTACAACCACACCTCGGCCGCCGGCACCGACCCGCGCTCGGTGCTCGACCAGATCGTCCCGGGCTACTACCACCGGTTGCTCGACGACGGCGCGGTGGCCAATTCCACCTGCTGCGCGAACACGGCGCCCGAGCACGCCATGATGGGCAAGCTGGTGGTCGACTCGCTGGTCACCTGGGCCCGGGAGTACAAGGTCGACGGGTTCCGCTTCGACCTGATGGGCCACCACCCCAAGGCGAACATCCTGGCCGTCCGCGCCGCGCTCGACCGGCTGACCGTGGCCCGCGACGGTGTGGACGGCAGGAAGATCCTGCTCTACGGCGAGGGCTGGAACTTCGGCGAGGTGGCCGACGGCGCGCGGTTCGTGCAGGCGAACCAGGCGAACATGGCCGGCACCGGGATCGGCACCTTCAACGACCGGCTGCGTGACGCGGTGCGCGGTGGCGGCCCGTTCGACGAGAACCCGCGCCACCAGGGCTTCGCCTCCGGTCTGTTCACCGACCCCAACGGCGACCCGGTCAACGGCTCGGCGGCCGAGCAGCGTACCCGGCTGCTGCACCAGCACGACCTGGTCAAGGTCGGGCTGACCGGCAACCTGCGCGGCTACCGGTTCACCGACACCGGCGGCCGGGAGGTGACCGGGGCACAGGTGGACTACAACGGCTCGCCGGCCGGGTACACCGACGCGCCGGGTGAGGCGATCACGTACGTCGACGCGCACGACAACGAGATCCTGTACGACGCGTTGGCCTACAAGCTGCCGCAGGGCACCTCGGCCACGGACCGGGCCCGGATGCAGGTGCTGGCGTTGAGCACGGTGGTGATGGGGCAGGGTGCCGGGTTCGTGACCACCGGCACCGAGCGGCTGCGATCGAAGTCGCTGGACCGCAACTCGTACAACTCGGGGGACTGGTTCAACCAGATCCGGTGGGACTGCACCCAGGGCAACGGGTTCGGCATCGGGTTGCCGCCGGCCGAGGACAACCGGGACAAGTGGCCGTACGCGCGGCCGCTGTTGGCCGATCCGGCGCTGGTGCCGGACTGCGCGGCGATCGCGCTGACCGACGCCCGGTACGCCGAACTGCTGCGGATCCGGTCCTCCACGCCGGTCTTCGGGCTGCCCACCGCGCAGGAGGTGCAACGACGGGTCGCCTTCCCGCTCTCCGGCCCGCAGGAGACGCCCGGGGTGCTCACCATGACCCTGGACGCGCGTGGTCTGGGCGGGGCGTGGCGGTCGGTGACGGTGGTCTTCAACGGCACACCGCAGGAGGCGACGCAGCGGGTCGACGCCCTGCGCGGGGCGGACGTGTCCCTGCACCCGGTGCTGCGGTCCTCGGCCGATCCGGTGCTGCGGAGCGCGGCGTTCGAGCGGAACAGCGGCACGTTCCGGGTGCCGGCGCGCAGCGTGGCGGTGTTCGTCACGCGGTGACACGTGGTCCGGCCCCGCCGGTCCGATCCGTGGATCGGTCCGACGGGGCCGGGTCGTCACCTCGGCGTGAGGATCAGCCGAAGCAGTTCGGAATCGCGGTGATGCTGCCGGCGCAGTTGGTCGGCTTGTTGGCGGTGATCGCGGACTTGTCGTCCACGTTGACCACGCCGATGAAGCTGAACACGCCGCCCGGCGCGAGGGTGGCGAAGTTGTGCGACACCTTCGTCCGCTCCAGGTCGATCTCGCCGGAGACGGTGAAGACGCCTCCACCGACACCCAGCGGGCCGACGGCCCGGTTGCCACTGATCTCGCTGTTGCGGAAGGTCGCCTCGCCGGTGCCGTTGAAGACACCGCCACCGAAGAAGCCGGCCTTGTTCTCGACGATCTTGCTGTCCGTGACGTTGGCGATGGCGGTGAAGCCGAGCGCCAGGCCGCCGCCGACACCGACGGTGGTGTTCTTGGCGACCTCGACGTGCGCCAGCTCCAGGGTGCTGTCGTCGCCCGCAGCGGCCACACCGGCACCGGCCAGGACCGCCGTGTTGTTGACGACCTTCGAGTGCTGCACGGTGGTGTTGCCCTCGATGTCGAGCAGGCCGCCGCCGAAGCCGAGCACCTCGTTGCCGGTGATCTCGGTCTTCTCGATCAGTGCGGTGCCGCCGTCGATGTCCTCGCGGAAGATGAAGGCGGCACCGTTGGCGACGCCGCCGCCGCCGATGATGGCGTCGTTGTTGACGATCCTCGACTCGGCCACCCGCAGCACGCTGGCGTTGAAGATGCCGCCGCCGTACAGGAACGCGGTGTTGTCGGCGACCGTGGTGTGGTGCAGGTCGGCCTTGCCGAAGTTGGCCAGGCCCCCACCGACTCCACCGGCCTGGTTGGCGACGATGTGCGTCTCGGAGAACGAGGCGGTGCCGCCGGGCTGCACGAGCACGCCGCCACCGTCGTTGGACTCCGGCTCCAGCAGCACCGAGGGAGCCGCCTTGGCCTGGGCGGCCTTGAGCGCGGCACCCTTCGGCGCGGCCTGCAGCAGCGGCAGGTACGCCTTCTTGGCCTCGGCGGCCTTGGTCGCCTCCACCGAGTTGGAGAATCGCGACCACACCGCCTCGGGGGTGTCCCCGCCGACGGGCAGTGCCCGGGTCTGGCCGTTCTTGATGGTCAGGCCCTTGACGGTCAGGTTTCCGCCGCGGCCCACGTTGAGGATGCGGAACTCCTCGGCCGTGGCGTCCCGGACGATCTTGGTGTCGTGCCCCTTGAGGACGACGTTCTCGGTGATGACCGGCAGGCCGTTGGGGCCGGTGCCGTCACCCAGGTCGGAACGGGTCAGTGTGTAGGTGCACCCCTTGGCGAGGTTGAGCACGCCGCCGTGGTTGTCGTTGGCGAAGACCAACGCCTGGATCAGCTTGTCGGAGTCGCAGGGCACCTCCTTCTCGCGGTCCTTGCGGTCGTCGCCACCACGGTCCTTGTCGTGGCCACCGCGGTCGTCGCGCTGGTCGCCACCGCGGTCCCGCTTCTTGCCCTCGTGCCCCTCGGCGGCGTCCGGGCCCCGGTCACTGTCGGAGCTGACCTGCTGGGCGGTGGACCAACGCAGACCGTCGGCGCTGACCGCGCCGGCGCCGATACCGACGGCGGCGATGCTGACCACGCCGGTGAGACCGGCGACGCCACTGGCGAGCCAGAAGGCGCGACGCCGCTTCGGCGCCACCTCCGGCTCCGCGGCGTTGTTCTTAGCTTGGTAGTTGGACATCGGAGCTCTCTGCCCTCTCGTCGTACCAGACAGGGTCGTCACACGCGGGTGAGCTTCCCCTGCTACAAATCGGTTGTAGCTCCCACATGCACCGTATGAGAGTGTTCCTCGCTTCGCGCCCATATCCGAGATAACCCCACATTGGGTACGGGCTGCGCGGGAGTGGTGCAAGCGCTCTGAAGGGTGCAATCCGGGCCAATTCCGTGGCGATCGGCCGCCGACGCCCGTCGGGGCGGGTACGCGACCCGGGCTCCTCCGCACGCGGCGGAGGAGCCCGTCTATGTGGTCGTGCTCTGGAATCACCCGTACGCAGAAGGAACGATCAGCCGAAGCAGCGCTCCGGCACGACCGGACTGCCGGAGCAGTTGGTCGGTCGGTTGGCGGTCACCGCGGAGCTACGGTCGATCCGCACGCCGTCGTTGGTGGTGTAGATGCCGCCGGGCGGCAGCACCGAGAAGTTGGCCTGGACCGTGGAGCGTTCCAACCGGACCTGGCCGCCGTCGTTGTAGATGCCGCCGGCCACCGAGTTCTGGCCGACCACCCGGTTGGCCACGATCGCGGTGTCCCGCACGACGGCGGTGCCCCCGTAGGTGGCCAGTCCGCCACCGTTGCGCTCGGCGACGTTGTCGGTGATCTCGCTCTGCGCGATCACCGCCGTACTCTCGGGTCCCACGCCCAGCCCGCCGGACGTGTCGTCGGCGGAGTTGCGGGCCACCAGGACCTTCTCCAACGCGAGCTGGCCGTCGCCCAGGGCGAGCAGGCCACCGCCGTCCTCGCCGCTGTGGTTGCCGACGACCCTGCTCTGGGTCAGCGTCGCGGTGCCCCGATAGGTGAGGACGCCACCGGCGTTGTCGGTGGCCCGGTTGTGCTCGATGGTGCTCTTCCAGACCCAGAGCGTGCCACCGGCGCCGGGGAGCCCGAGGCCGGGCACACCGTTGCCGATGCCGCCGCCGGCGACCGCGCTGTTGTCCGTGATCGAGGATTCCTCGAGCCGGAACACCCCGGCGTTGAACACGCCGCCGCCGACACCACCGGCGCTGCTGGTCGCCACCCGGCTGTGGGCGACCCGTGCGGTGCCGAAGTTGGCGATCGCGCCGCCGTTGCCGCCGGCGTGGTGCAGCAGGAACTCGCTGTGCTTGACGTCGGCGCGGCCGCCGCGCTGCACGAGCAGGCCGGCGCCGTCGCCCGGCGCGACGTCGACGAGTGTGGCGTCGCCACCGGCACCCCGGGCGGCCTCGGTGGCCGAGGCACCCGTGGCGGCGGGGACCTTCGCGGCGGCCTTGGCGGCCGGGGCCTTCGTCGGCGTGGCCGCCTTCGCGCCCGCCTTCGCGTTCGTGCCGGCTCCTGCCTTCGCCGGCTTCGCGGCGGCCTTCGCGGAGAGCTCGACCTTCGCCCTCGACGCCGCGATCGGGTCAGCCTGGGTCAGCCCACCCTTGACGACGACGTTCTTCAGGGTCAGGTGACCGCTGCGGCCCACGTTGAGAATCCGGAACGGCTCGGCGTTCGCCGCCCGGACGATCGTGGTGTCGCGCCCGGCGAGCGTGACCGCCTGGGTGATCACCGGCAACCCGTTGGGGCCGGTGCCGTCGCCCACGTCGGAGCGGGTCAGCTCGTAGGTGCACCCCTTGGCCAGCTCCAGCGTGCCGCCGCGGTTGTCGTTGGCGTGCTCGATGGCCTGGATCAGTTTGTCGCTGTCGCAGGGCACCTCGTGTCCCCGCTCCTTGTCGTCGCGACGCTGCTCGCCGGAGGACGCCTCGCGGCCCTTGTGCTCCGCGCCGGTCCGGGCGGCCTTGTCATCGCCCCGACCGGCCTCCTCGTCGCCCCGGCCGTTCTCGCCGGTGGTCGGGCCGGGAGCCTCCGATTTCGGCGCGGCCGCGGGTTGGGCGTCCGAGGCGTTGTTGCGGTCCCCGGACTTCTGGTCCCGAGCGGCCACGCCGCCCAGGGCGGCCAGTCCGACCACCCCGGTGAGGCCGGCGACTCCGGCGGCCACCCATATCTTGCGTCGTCGTCGACCTGGCGGGACCGGAGGCGGCCCACCGTACGAAGTCAACTCGTCATTGGACATCAGAGCCTTCCGCCCTTTCCTCCTACCAGACTGACCCGCACCCGTACGAAGCGGCGCGAGTAGCTACAAACAGCCTGTAGCTTCTGATGACCACCGTATGAGAAGCATCTTCGCGAGGATGACTAATACGAAAAAACCCCATAACTGCCTCAGTTCGGGCGTGCGGCTGCCAATCGGGGGGAGTGGCACCGAAAGCGCCGGACAACCCGGGACATGACGAAGGGCGGGCCCTCCGCAGCGGCGAGCGTCCGCCACTGGAAAGGCCCGCCCTTCGGCGGGTCGTACGGGTCAGCCCGGCAGGCGGGGGCCCGCCTCGCGCTGCTCGGCCAGCCAGGTCTCCACCTCGTCGGCCCGGCGCGGCAGGCCGGCCGACAGGTTCACCGCACCGGCCGAGGTGACCAGGATGTCGTCCTCGATCCGGACGCCGACACCCCGCAGCTCCTCCGGCACCAGCTCGTCCTCCGGCTGGAAGTACAGCCCCGGCTCGACGGTGAGCACATACCCCTCGCCCAGCTCCCCGTCCCGGTACTTCTCCTTGCGCGCGTGGGAGCAGTCGTGCACGTCGATGCCGAGCATGTGCCCGAAGCCGTGCAGCGTCCACCGCCGGTACACGGTCGACGACTCGTCCATCGCCTCGTCCACACTCACCGGCAGCAGCCCCAGCTCGGCCAACCCCTCGGCGAGCACCCGCATGCAGGTCAGGTGGACGTCCTTGAACTTCACGCCCGGCTTGATGACGTCGATGCCGGCCTGCTGAGAGGCGTACACGATGTCGTAGACCTGGCGCTGCAACGGGGTGAACCGGCCGTCGACCGGGAGTACCCGGGTCACGTCGGCGGTGTAGAGGTGGTGCCCCTCCACGCCCATGTCCATCAGCAGCAGCTCACCCGGACGGGTGACACCGTGGTTGTGCACCCAGTGCAGGATCGTGGCGTGCTCGCCGGAGCCGACGATCGAGCCGTACCCGACGTCGTTGCCGTCGTGCCGGGCGCGCAGCGCGAAGACGCCCTCCAGCAGCCGCTCCGAGACGCCCCGGTCGGCCGGCAGCACCCGGGCCACGTCCTCGAAGCCGCGTACCGTCGCGTCGATCGCGTCCTGGAGCTGGGCGATCTCCCACTCGTCCTTGACCAGCTTCAACTCCGCTACGGCGATCGCGAGCTCCCGGTCGCGGGCCGGCTGACCGTCGGCCCGCGACCCGTCGTACGGGCGCACGGCCGAGTCCACCGAGGCGTCGAACCCGCGCAGCACCCGGGTCCGCGCCGGGGCCAGGTCGCCCAGCGTCGCCTCCAGCTCCGTCAGGTCGGCGGTGGGGAGCCCCAGCTCGGTCGACTTCTCCGCCAGCGTGTGCCGGCGGCCCACCCACAGCTCACCGTGGCGGCTGCGGAAGAACTCGTCGGTCTCGCGTGAGGAGCGGGGACGCATGAACAGGGTGGCGTCGTGCCCGGAGCCGTCGGGCCGCAGCACCAGGACCCCGTCCGGGTCGTAGTCCCCGGTCAGGTACGCGAAGTCGCTGCCCGGACGGAACCGGTACTCGGTGTCGTTGGCGCGGACCTTCTCGCCGCCGGTGGGGATCACCAGCGTCTCGCCGGGGAAGGCCGCGGAGAGCGCCGCGCGACGCTTGGCGTAGTTCGGTACCTCCGGTCGGGGGCCGACCGGCAGCCCGGTGTCCCGCCACCCCTGCCGCATGAACGACAGGAACGCCGGTGGGAAGTCCGGGTCGTGCGACTCCGTGCCGTCGGCCGGCTTGCCGTCGGTGCGCTCCTCGGTCATTCCCCGCTCCCTTCGCCGCATCGCTGGTGCCGACGGTACCCCGAAACCCGTTCCGGTCCAGAGGCCGGCAGTGCCGCGCCGCCCGATCCGGACGCGTGGAAAGATGACGGCCATGTGCGGACTCCTGGCCTTTTTCAGTGCCCGCGGCGACGCCGCCGCCCACCGCGACAACATCGCCGCAGCGCTGGAATGCCTGCACCACCGTGGCCCGGACGAGACCGGCGTCGAGGTGGTCGGGGACGCCTCCGGCCGGTACGCGGACGGGGTGTTCGCCCACAAACGGCTCGCGATCATCGACGTGGCGCTCAGCCACGAGCCGCTGCCCTACGCCGACGGCCGTTACCTGCTCACCTTCAACGGCGAGATCTACAACTACATCGAGCTGCGCGAGGAGCTGATCCGCGACTACGGGGCCCGGTTCGCCACCAACGGTGACGGCGAGGTGATCGTCGCCGGCTACCACTACTGGGGCGAGCAGGTGCTCACCCGGTTGCGTGGCATGTTCGCCTTCGTCATCTGGGACCGGCAGGAGCGCCGGGCGTTCGGCGCCCGCGACTACTACGGCATCAAGCCGCTGCACTACCTGGAGACCGCCGACGGGCTCTACCTCGCCTCGGAGAAGAAGGCCCTGCTGCCGTTCGCGCAGTCCGCGTACGCCGGGGACGCCGGGGTGGACACCGCGAACCTGAGCCACTACCTGACCCTGCAGTACGTCCCCGAGCCGGGCACCCTGCACCGGGGGATCAGCCGGATCGGCTCGGGTGAGTACCTTACCTGGACCCCGGGTGGCCGGATCGACGTGCGGCGCTGGTACCGGCCGGTGTTCCGGCCCGGCCCGGTCGCCGACGAGCAGAAGCTCTACCACGAGATCCGTGAGACGCTGCGCGAGAGCGTCCGCATGCACATGCGTTCGGACGTGCCGGTCGGGTCGTTCCTGTCCAGCGGCATCGACTCCACCGCCGTGGTGGCGTTGGCCCGCGAGTTCAACCCGAACATCCTCACCTTCACCGTCGGCTACGACGTGCCCGGATACTCGGAGATCGACGTCGCCCAGGAGTCGGCCCGCCACCTCGACGTGACCACGATCCCGACGAAGATCGGGCCGCAGGACATGATCGACGCGCTGCCGAAGATCGTCTGGCACCTGGACGACCCGGTCGCCGACCCGGCGCTGGTGCCGCTCTACTTCGTCGCCAAGAAGGCCGCCGAGCACGTCACCGTGGTGCTCTCCGGCGAGGGCGCGGACGAGTTCTTCGGCGGGTACACGATCTATCGTGAGCCGCTGTCGCTCAGCGGCGTCAACGGGCTGCCCGGCGGGGTCCAGAAGGGTCTGCGGGCGGTCTCCAAGGCCATCCCGCAGGGCGTCAAGGGCAAGAGCTTCCTGGAGCGCGGCACCACCCCGATCGAGGAGCGCTACTACGGCAACGCGCGGATGTTCACCGAGGAGGAGAAGCAGCACCTGCTGCGTCGCTACGACCCCTCGGTGCGCTACACCGACGTGACCGCGCCGATCTACGCCGAGTGCGCCGAGCTGGACGACGTCACCAAGATGCAGTACGTCGACCTCTACACCTGGCTGCGCGGGGATATCCTGGTCAAGGCCGACCGGATCTCCATGGCGCACTCGCTGGAGGTGCGGGTGCCCTTCCTCGACCGGGACGTGTTCGAGGTCGCGGCGAAGATCCCGGTCGACCTCAAGCTGCCGCCCCGCTCGGACGCCACCAAGTACGCCATGCGCCAGGCGTTGCAGGGTGTGGTGCCGCCGGCCATCGTCAACCGCAAGAAGCTGGGCTTCCCGACCCCGACCCGGGTCTGGCTGCGCGGCGAGATGTACGAGTGGGCCCGGCACGTGTTGAGCACCTCCGGCGCCGGAGACCTGCTCGACCTGTCGTACGCGCTGCGTCTGCTCGACGAGCACAAGCGCGAGGAGGCCGACCACTCCCGCAAGGTGTGGACGGTCCTGATCTTCTGCGTCTGGCACGCCATCTTCGTGGCCAAGACGCTGGACCCGGGCATCCAGCGCAACCAGTCCGCGCTGCTCACCAAGCCCGTCGTCGGCTCCATGGTGCGCTGACCCCGGACACGAACGAGCCCCCCTGCGGACATCCGCAGGGGGGCCGTTTCGCGTTCGACCGCGTCAGCGGGCGGCGCAGGTGGCCGTCGGTAGCGAGGTACTGCTACCGCTGGCCAGGAAGCCGAACGTCGTGCTGCCGTTGACGCCGAGACTTCCGTTGTAGGCGACGTTCGTCGCGGACACCGTCGACCCGGACGAGGTCTGGGTCGCGTTCCAGACCTGGCTGATCTGCTGGCCGCTCGGCCAGGTCCAGCTCGCGGTCCAGCCGTTGAGCGCTGCGGTGCCGTTGTTCCGAACCTCGACCTCGCCCTGGAAACCACCGGACCAGGTGCTGGTCACCCGCAGGGTGGCAGCGCAGCCACCGGTGCCGGGCGGCGGGGTGGTGGGCGGAGGCGTGGTGGGCGGCGGGGTGGTCGGCGGAGGCGTGGTGGGCGGCGGGGTGGTGGGCGGCGGGGTCGTGCCGCCACCGATCCCGGTCACCTCACCGTTGCCACCGTCGAAGGCCACGTCGGAGCAGCCGAAGAAGTTCTCCTGGCTGTCCGAGCGGACCCACCGCGAGTAGATGATGTGCCGGCCGGTCTTGTTGGCCGGCAGGGTCCCGGTGAAGTAGTAGTGGCCGTCGTTGGTGCCGACCGCGCCGCGCTGCGGCGGGTTGGTCACCGTCAGGAACGGCTGCTCCTCCAGGTCGCTCCAGGCCAGCGCCCGGGTCGGGCTCCAGCTGTTCTTGGTCACGTAGAAGTAGAACGTGCCCGGGTGGTGCGCCCAGTTGCTGTACCGGAACTCGATGGACCGGCCGGCGGTCAGGTGGGTGATCGGCCAGTCGTTACGGGCCAGGTCGAAGCCGCGGAAGCCGGTGGCGCCGCCGCTGCAGAGCTGGCCGTCGGGGATGAAGCCGGTGGTCCGCCCGTTGGCGTCCGAGCGCAGCACGCTGAACCAGTTGTACAGCGAGTTGGCACCGGACTGGGCGACCGCGGCGGAACAGGCCGGGTTCTGCGGCCGGATCTCCCCGGTGGGGGAGAGGCCGTCGCGCCAGCACAGGAACGTACGGGCGCCCGGCGTCATCGCCGCGCCGTGCGCGGCGGCCGGGTCGGGGCTGGCCGTCACGGCGACGACCGCGCTCGCGGCGAGGGTGACGGCCGCGAAGAACATCGCGGCCAGACGAGGTCGGTGCACAGGTTCTCCTGACTCGCGGGGCACACCGTGCGGGGTGGCCCCGCCGAAGCGCGCGGGAGGATGAAAGCTCGCTCCCGCAGCTAGGGGCGAATGCGACGAAGCGGCGACGTGTGCACGGGGTCTATGCCCTCCCGGCACGATGCCGCCGGTGATATGTCGACGCGTACGTATGCCCTCGCGTCCATGACCCGGCGCCGATGACGCGCAGCCCCCGCGCCATCCGGCACCACCATCCCAGCACGCCGACGCGGTCGACGCAATAGCTGTTCCTCGATGTGCACGACGTCGGTTCGCGTCGGCCGGTACGCGCCAATACCGTGGCGTGCATGCCCGGCGGCGGATCGTTGTGCCAGCCTGGGCGGCAGCGGACGGCCGACGAAAGGGACCGGGATGGGATACGCAGTGGTGCTCGGTGAGGCGCTCGTCGACCTGCTCGACACCGAGAGCGAGGGTGGCCGCGTCTTCCGGCAGGCCGTCGGCGGCGGCCCGCTGAACGTCGCCGTCGGCGTCGCCCGCCTCGGGGGCGCGGTGCAGTTCGTCGGCTCGCTCGGCGACGACGTGCTCGCCGGGCGGATCCGCGACCTGCTGGCCGCCGAGCGGGTCGGCACGGCCGGGACGCTCACCGCCCCGGTGCCGACCACGTTGGCGGTCACCACCTTCTCCGGTCCGGAACCGGACTTCCGCTTCTACGGCGATCCGCCCTCCTACGCGGTGCTCACCGCCGACGACGTCGACGCGACCCTGGTCGAGGACGCCGACGTGCTCTACTGCGGGTCGATCGTGCTGCTGGCGCCGACCACCCTGGCCGCCGCCCGCCGGGCCTGGTCGCTGGCGCCCGGGCTGCGGGTGTTCGACCCCAACGTCCGTCCGCGACTGCTGGACGGCCCGCAGGCACTGGCCGAACTGCGCGGGGTGGTCGCCGAGTTCGCCGCCGGTGCGCACCTGGTCAAGTTGAGCACCGCCGACGCGGAACTGCTCTACCCCGGCCAGCCGGTGGAGTCGGTGGCGGCGTACCTGCGCGAGGTGGGCGCGGGCACCGTCGTGGTCACCCTGGGCCCCGAGGGCGCGGTGGTCGCCGCCGCCGGCGCCGATCCGGTACGCGTACCCGCGCCGAGGGTGCACGCGGTCGACGCCACCGGCGCGGGCGACTCGGTGATGGCCGCGCTCGTCGCCGACCTGCTCGTCGACGGCGAGCCCGCCGAGCCGGGCGGCTGGACCGAGCGGGTGGCCTTCGCGTTGCGCGTCGCCGGTCTCGTCTGCGAACGGCCGGGCGGGGCCGTGGCCATGCCGACCCGGGCGCAGGTCCGCGAGCGCTTCACCGGCTGAGAGCGCCGGGTCCACGGATCAGGCGGTGCCGTCCAGCTCGGCGTAGCCACGGCGGGCCGCGATCAGCGCCGGGCGGGCCGGGAAGGGTGCCTCGGCGGCGACCCGCTCCGGCGGTGCCCCGCCGGTGTGCCCGGCCCGGATCAGCCAGGCCAGCTCGGCCAGCTGGGTGTGCTGTGCCCGGACGAACTCGACGTCGACCGGCTCACCGTGCCCGGGCACCACGACCGTCGCCGGGGTGGTCCACCGCAGCAACTCGGCCACCGCGTCGGGCCACTGCAACGGGAAGGAGTCCTCGAACGCCGGTGGGCCGGACTGCTCCACCAGGTCCCCGGCGACCAACACGTCGGCGTCGGGCACCTGCACCACCAGGTCGGCGTCGGTGTGGCCGTGCCCCGGATGCCGCAGCACCACCCGTCGGCCGCCGACGTCGAGGGTCGCCTCGGTCCGGACCGTACGGGTGGGTGCCAGCAGCGGCGTGTCGGCCAACTCGGCGGCCAGCCCCGGATGCGCGTCGCGCAGTTCCGCGTACGCCTGGCGGCGCAGCTCGTCCGGATCGCCGCTCATCACCTCGGCGGCGCGGTCGTGCGCCCACACCGGGCGGGGCGGGTCGGCGGCGAACGCGGCGTTGCCGAACCAGTGGTCGTAGTGGTGGTGGGTGTTGACGATCGTCAGCGGGTCACCGGTGACCGCCCGTACGGCGGCGGCCAGCTCGGCGGCCTGCCGCGCGCTGGAGAGCGTGTCGACCAGCAACGCCTCGCCGTCGCCGCACACCAGCGTGACGTTGACCGCGAGCAGGGGCTCGCGCAGGACGTGCACCCGGTCGGCGACCTCGACGAAGCGGACCGTCACGACGGTCGGCCGGCGCGTTCGACGAACCGCTGCCGGTCGACCACGACCCGTTCCACCCGGCCCTCGGCCACCCGCTGCCCGTCCTCGCTCACCTCGACGTCGAAGACCAGCCGACGCCGGTCGACCGTCGTCAGGGTGGCCTGCGCCACCACCGTCCGGCCCACCGGCGTGGCGGCCAGGTGCGTCAACTCGACCCGGGTGCCCACGCTGGTCGCACCGGCGGGCAGGTGCGGCGCGCTCGCCGCCACCGTGGCCGCCTCGACCAGCGCCAGCACCCGGGGGGTGCCGAGCACCGGTACGTCACCGGAGCCGACCGCCTCGGCGGTGTCGGCGTCGGTGACGGTCAACTCGACCCGGGCGGACAGACCCGGCGTCAGGGCGAGATCCGACTGCACCTGCATGGCCACAGCGTAGGGGCTCGCCGCGTCCTCGGCGACGCGTGCCGTCGGATGGCCCCCGTCCGGCTCCGGCCTGCAGCGCCGCGAGCGGCCCCGACACGGTGGCGCGGCACGCAGGTGGTCCTGCGTGGGGCGGCCCAGGGTCCGCCGTTAACCTTGTCCGCGATGTCTGCCGTGACCGACCCCCAGCCCCCGGCCCCGACCGAGCCGTCCGCCTCACCCGACGGCGGTCGCCGCCGCGTGATCGCGATGTCGCTGTGGAGCGTCGCCTTCGTGGCGGGCTGGCTCGTCATCGGCCTGCCCACCGACCCGCTGTACGCGTTCTTCTGGATCTGGGCGGGGACCATCGCCTGGAACTCCGCCCGCCCGTGGCGCAGTCACCTGCGCTTCGCCCGGGACTGGGTGCCGGTGGTGCTGCTGCTGGTCGCCTACAACCTGTCCCGGGGCTTCGCCTACCACGACGGGACGGTGCCGCACGCGTACGAGCTGATCCTGGCGGACCGGTTGATGTTCGGCTGGGCCATGGACGGCCAGGTGCCCACCGTCTGGTTGCAGCAGCACCTGTACCACCCCGAGGTGCGGTGGTGGGACGTCCTGGTCAGCTGGGTGTACTTCTCGCACTTCGTGGCGGCACTGGCCGCCGCCACCGTGCTCTGGATGCGGGAGCGCAGCCGGTGGGCGGCCTTCATGCGGCGCTGGTTCTTCCTCTGCGCCACCGGCCTGGTCACCTATTTCCTGTACCCGGCCGCGCCGCCGTGGTGGGCGGCGCAGAACGGGCTGATCGAGGAGGTCGCCCGGATCTCCACCCGGGGCTGGCGGGCGTTCGGCATGCACGGCGCCGGCAACCTGCTCAACGCCGGGCAGCTCGCCTCGAACCCGGTGGCCGCGATGCCGTCGCTGCACACCGCGTTCGCGCTGTTCGTGGTGCTGTTCTTCATGAACACCGTGCGACGCCGGTGGTGGCCGCTGCTGCTGTCGTACCCGCTGGCGATGACCTTCACCCTGGTCTACAGCGGCGAGCACTACGTGATCGACGTGCTGGTCGGCTGGGCGTACGTCGGGATCACCTTCCTGGCGGTCGGCGCGGCCGAGCGGTGGTGGTCGCGCCGCAAGGCCCGCCGGGCCGCCGCCACCGACCCACCTCCGGACGACCGGGACGCACCGGCCGCACCACCGGTGGTCCCGGCCACCCACTGACCGGTCGTCGCGCGGGCAGGCGCCGGCCGCCCTAGCCGCGACGGGCGGCCCGACCCCGGGCGGTCAGCTCCGCCGCCAGCGCCCAGGCGTCGGCGAGGTCACGGTCGACCGCCGCCGCGCCGGCCCCACCGGCGGTGTCCACGTGCACGGTCGCCAGGCCGAGCAGCCGCTGGATCGGGCCCTGCACCACCCGGACGCTCTGGAACCGGGCGTACGGCACCATCGTCAGTTGGCGGGTGAGCAGCCCGGACCGGACGGCGAAGACCTCGTCGGTCAGCCCCGCGCCGAGCACCTGACGGCTCAGCGGGTTCACCCAGCGGGCCCGGGTCGGCGGCGGGACCAGCGGCAACGATGCCAGGGTGACCCCGGGCAGCACCTCGGCGAGGATGATCTCGCCGGTCGCCAGGTCCCCCACGGGCAGCAGACGGTCCGGTCGGTTGCGCTGGTCGGCCTCGCCCGCGGCGTAGCCCGCCACCTCCAGGCGCATCCGCAGCCAGCCCTTCATCCGCCAGAGCAACGGCCAGGTCATCCCGACCGTCTGCACCCGGTGCAGCGGCACCGTCTGCACCCGCGTCTCCAGCAGGCCGTTGCGGATGCGCAGCCGGTCGGCGTCCCGCGCGAGCTGGAACCGCCAGTCGTCGAGCACCCGACGCACGGGTTGCAGCAGGATGCCCGCCATCGCGGTCAGCGTGCTCGCCACCGCGATGAACGACCACGATCCCTCGGACAGGAACTGCACGGTGACGAAGGCCACGCCGATCGGCAGCAGGAACGCCTGCGGGGTCAGCAACTGGCTGATCAGCAGGTCCCGGTTCTCGACCGCGTGCAACGGGCGTCCCGGCGGCGGGCCGGCCGCCCCGTCGTCCGCCGGTGCCGTCTCCTGGTCCGCCGACTCGCCCGACGCCACCGCGTCCGGACGGGCCGGGGCGACGGCTGGCCCGCCCGCGAGCGCCAGCAACCGCTGCCGCAACGCGGACGCCTCCGCGACGCTGAGGTACGCCAGCGGCGCCTCCGTCTTGCCGCCCCCGACCACCTCCAGCCGCAGTTCGGCCAGGCCGGTGAGCTGCGCCAGCAGCGGGCGGACCACCTCGACGGCCTGGAGCCGTTCCAGCGGAATGGCCCGGGTCCGTCGCCAGAGCAGCCCCTCGTGGATACGCAGTTCCCGGCCCACCACCTGGTAGCCCGTGTAGTACCAACTGATCACGGCCAGCACGGTCGCGCCGAGCGCGAGCACGATCACCATGGTCACGAACCACCCGAACCCGACCCGGGACAGCGTCGACCAGGACAGCCCGGCGATGACCACGGCCAGCGACTTCGCGCCGTGCAGCGCCGGGCTCAGCGGGTGCAGCCGCTGCCGCGCCTGCGCCGTGTCCGGCGCACCGCCGGGATACGGCGGGTACGGCCCCCCGTGCGGGTACGGCGCCCCCTGCGGGGAGGACGCGCCCGGCTGGTGGGGCGTCCCGGGCGGATACGGCTGGTGGGGCGTCGCGTGCGGGTACGGCGCACCGGCGACGACCGGTGGGGCAGGTGTCTCGGGCCGTGCCGGTGGCCCGCCCAGGGACTGCTCCGGCGGCGGCGCCGTGGGGGTGCCGGGCGGTCCCGGATGGGCGACCGGTGGCGCCACGTCGCCCGTACGGGGCTCGGGCCGGTCCGGTGCCGACCCGACCGGGCCCGTCACAGCCCTTCCGCCCGGTCCTCGCCCAGCGCGGTGAGCCGGTCACGCAGCCGGGACGCCTCGGCCGGCCGCAGACCCGGCACGCGGGCGTCACTGGCGGCCGCCGCAGTGTGCAACTGCACGGTCGCCAGGTCGAACGCGCGCTCCAACGGACCGGCGCTGACGTCGACGAACTGCATACGGGAGTACGGCACGATGGACAGGCGGCGCACCAGCAGCCCGTGCCGGACCAGGAGATCGTCCTCACGTTCGGCGTAGCCCCAGGCGCGTACCGCGCGGACGATGGTCACCGCCCGCCAGACCGCGAACAGCAGCACGGCACCGAGCGCCGCGCCGAACGGCCAGGTGCCGCTGAGGGCCCAGCCGATGCCGATGCCCGCCGAGACGACGACCACCACGGCGGACAGCCGCAGCAGCTCCACCCAGATCAGGTCGGACGAGATCGACTGCCACCGTACGGTGTCCGGCCAGGGTTCGAGCGGCCCGGCCGATGCCGGGGCGTTCGGGGCGTCATCGCTCACTGAGCACGTCTTTCGTTCGCGACTGCGGGGCTCGCAAGCTCACTCCTCGCGCTCACCGAGCTGGCCTTTCGTTCGCGACTGCGGGGCTCGCAAGCTCACTCCTCGCGCTCACCGAGCTGGCCTTTTGTTCGCGACTGCGGGGCTCGCAAGCTCACTCCTCGCGCTCACCATCAAGTAGCCGTTGTACGCGTTCACTCTTCGAGCGTAGGCGATCCCGGGAGCGGGGTGACCTCGCGCAGGAAGCCCCGCGCGGTGAGGAAGTCGCCAAGTGAGGGGCGGTGGAGGTCACAGGCGAGCCACGTCTTGCGTCGCTCGGGCGTGTGCAGGCGTGGGTTGTTCCAGCGCAGTGCCCACCCGGCGGAGGCGCGACATCCACGGGCCGAACAGATCAGAGCCTCGGCGGAGGTGTCGGAATCGTCCATCGCACCCAGTCTAGGGCGACGGGAATGAGTGAGCGCCGGGCGGCCACGGGGGAAGCCGCCCGGCGACGAAAAGAATGGTACACACGCGGGGGCGGCATCTGTCCACTGGCGATCGGCGATTCGCCTGGCGGGCAACGGCGTGGCGGAAATCGGTCGCTCCCACAGTCGGTACTCAGTCGGGCATGCGAGGCTTGGTGACGCACACGCCGCTACGACCGAGCACGCTGTGGAGGACCGGTGGCCCAGCCGACCACGCCCGACGCTCCGACGCCGAACGGGGCAACGCCCCCGGCGGTCTCGCCGCCGACCACTCCGGCCCAGGACGCCACGCTGCTGGAGCGGGCGCTGTTCGAGATCAAGCGGGTGATCGTCGGGCAGGACCGGATGGTCGAACGGATGTTCGTGGCGCTGTTGGCCCGGGGACACTGCCTGTTGGAGGGCGTACCCGGAGTGGCCAAGACGCTCGCGGTGGAGACGCTCGCCCGCGTGGTCGGCGGGTCGTTCGCCCGGGTGCAGTTCACCCCGGACCTGGTGCCGGCCGACATCATGGGCACCCGGATCTATCGGCAGTCCAGCGAGAAGTTCGACGTCGAGCTGGGGCCGGTGTTCGTCAACTTCCTGCTCGCCGACGAGATCAACCGGGCGCCGGCGAAGGTGCAGTCGGCGCTGCTGGAGGTGATGAGCGAGCGTCAGGTCTCGATCGGCGGCGAGACGCACCGGGTGCCCAACCCGTTCCTGGTGATGGCGACGCAGAACCCGATCGAGCAGGAGGGCGTCTACCCGCTGCCGGAGGCGCAGCGGGACCGGTTCCTCATGAAGATCGTGGTGGGCTATCCCACCGACGCCGAGGAGCGGGAGATCGTCTACCGGATGGGGGTGTCCCCGCCCGAACCCACCGCCGTCTTCGACACCGCCGACCTGATCGCCCTGCAACAGAAGGCGGACCAGGTCTTCGTGCACAACGCGTTGGTCGACTACGCGGTCCGGCTGGTGCTGGCCACGCGTACGCCGGCCGAGCACGGCATGCCCGACGTGGCGCAACTGATCCAGTACGGTGCCAGCCCACGGGCCTCGCTCGGGTTGGTCCGGGCGACCCGGGCGCTGGCGCTGCTGCGGGGCCGGGACTACGCCCTGCCGCAGGACGTGCAGGACATCGCGCCGGACATCCTGCGTCACCGCCTGGTGCTCAGCTACGACGCGCTCGCCGACGACGTGCCCGCCGACCACGTGGTGCACCGGGTGATGTCGACCATCCCGCTGCCGTCGGTCGCGCCCCGGCAGCAGGCCACGCCACCGGGTGCGGTGGCGCCGACCTCGGGGTGGCCCGGGCAGCGGCCGTGACCCCGAGCACCCCTCCATCCCAGCAGCCACCGAACGTGGCGGACAACCGCTCCGGCGCGGTGCTGTCCCGCTTGCAGCTGATGGTCACCCGGAAGCTGGACGGGCTGTTGCAGGGCGACTACGCCGGTCTGCTGCCCGGCCCGGGCAGCGAGGCGGGGGAGTCGCGGGAGTACCGGCCCGGTGACGACGTCCGGCGGATGGACTGGCCGGTGACCGCGCGGACCACCACGGCGCACGTGCGGCGTACGGTGGCCGACCGGGAGTTGGAGACGTGGCTGGCGGTGGACCTCTCGGCCAGCCTGGACTTCGGCACCGGCCGGTGGCTCAAACGGGACGTGGTGGTGGCCGCCGTGGCGGCGATCACGCACCTGACCGTGCGGGGCGGCAACCGGATCGGTGCGGTGGTGGGCAGCGGCGGTGAGCGTCCCGCCGCCCGGCGGGGCTGGCGGGCGACGCCCGAGCCGGCCGGGCCGGGGCGTCTGGTCCGGCTGCCCGCCCGGTCCGGGCGCAAGGAGGCACAGGGCATGCTGCGCGCCATCGCCGGCACCCCGATCCAGCCGGGTCGGGGCGATCTCGGTGCGCTGATCGACATGCTCAACCGCCCGCCGCGGCGACGCGGTGTCGCGGTGGTCGTCTCCGACTTCCTCGCCCCGCCGGCCCAGTGGGCCCGGCCGCTGCGCAAGCTGCGGGTACGCCACGACGTGCTGGCGATCGAGGTGGTCGACCCGCGTGAGCTGGAACTGCCGGACGTGGGGGTGTTGCCGGTGGTGGACCCGGAGACCGGGGAACTGCACGAGGTGCAGACCGCCGACCCGAGCCTGCGGCACCGCTACGCGGCGGCCGCCGCCGCCCAGCGGGCGGAGATCTCCGCCGCGATGCGCGCGGCCGGCGCCGCGCACCTGCGACTTCGTACGGACCGAGACTGGCTGCTGGACATGGTGCGTTTCGTGGCCGCCCAGCGGCACGCCCGCACCCGGGGGACGACACGATGATCCGACTGCTCCAACCGTGGTGGCTGCTGGCGGTGCTGCCGGTGCTGGCCCTCGCCGCGTTGTACGTGTGGCGGCAGTTCCGCCGCCGCGAGTACGCGATGCGGTTCACCAACGTCGACCTGCTGCGGACCGTGGCGCCGAAGGGGTTGGGCTGGCGTCGGCACGTACCCGCGACCGCGTTCCTGCTGGCCCTGCTGGTGCTGGCCGGTGCGCTGGCCCGTCCGGCGATGGACACCCGGGAGCCGCTGGAGCGGGCCACGATCATGCTGGCCATCGACGTGTCGCTGTCGATGCAGGCGGACGACGTGGCGCCCAGCCGGCTGGAGGCCGCGCAGGAGGCGGCCAAGCAGTTCGTCGGGGAACTGCCCGAGAGCTACAACGTCGGGCTGGTGTCGTTCGCGAAGTCGGCCAACGTGCTGGTGCCGCCGACCAAGGACCGCCCGGCGGTGACCAGTGCCATCGACGGGCTGGTGCTGGCCGAGGCGACCGCCACCGGTGAGGCGGTCTTCACCTGCCTGGAGGCGATCCGCTCGGTGCCGGCCGACGGTGCGGCGGGTATCCCGCCGGCCCGGATCGTGCTGCTCTCCGACGGCTTCCGCACGGCCGGTCGGTCGGTGGAGGAGGCGGCTGCGGCGGCGCAGGCGGCGAACGTACCGGTCTCCACCATCGCCTTCGGCACCGACACCGGGCACGTGGACATCGGTGGGCAGTTGCAGCGGGTGCCGGTGGACCGGATGGCGTTGGCCGAGTTGGCCGAGACGACCGAGGGCTACTTCTACGAGGCGGCCACGGTCACCGAGCTCAAGCAGGTGTACCAGGACATGGGCAGCTCGATCGGTTTCCGGACCGAGGCGCGGGAGATCACCCAGTGGTACGCCGGCATCGCCCTGTTGCTGGCGCTCTGCGCCGGGGCGTTCAGCCTGCTCTGGTCGTCCCGGATGCTCTGACCGGCGTGGTCGTGCGGTCGGGGCGCGTGGTCAGTGGGTGCTGCTGGCCAGCACGAAGAGCACGGCCACCCAGACGGCGGCGAGGGTGAAGCCCAGCGGGGCGACGTAACGGCTCATGGAACGCTCCGGGTGGCGACGGCGGTCCGGGCGGGGTGGACCGCGTGGGGGTGGATCGAGGAGGCGCACACGAAGTCGTGACCGAACGGCTTCCGGGCGCACCCGCGCGTTCCGTCGCCCCGGCGGGTGGGCCGGGCGGTGGCGCAGGGGGTGCGTGGGGAGCGGGGCCAGATCAGGCGGAGCGGTGCTCAGCGTGACTGGCGGTCGGCCCGGCCACGACTGGGAGGATCGCTATCTCGCACAGCGATCACCTCCTGCGGTCGGGGTCCGGACGAGCGGTGCCGCCGGGCGGCCCGCAAACGCGATGATCGTACACCCGTGGTGGCGTACCGGCCCACTCGGCCGACCGCACCGGCGGCCCGGCTCCGATCGGCGCGGATGGTGCCGGTGTCGGGCGGGGCGGGTTAGTGATTACCGTGCGGTAGCGCCTAGTCTCCAACCCGCAGCGATCTTCCGGAGAGGACCCACCGTGTCTCGAACTGTGCTGGTTACCGGCGGCAACCGCGGAATCGGTCTGGCCATCGCCCAGGCGTTCGCCAAGCAGGGCGACCGGGTGGCGATCACCCACCGGGGCAGCGGGGCGCCGGAGGGGCTGTTCGGTGTGCGGTGCGACATCACCGACGCCGAGTCGGTCGACGCCGCGTTCAGCGCGGTCGAGGCGGAGTTGGGGCCGGTGGAGGTGCTGGTCGCCAACGCCGGTATCACCGACGACACGCTGCTGCTGCGGATGTCCGAGGAGCAGTTCACCCGGGTGCTGGACACCAACCTGACCGGTGCGTACCGCTGCGCCAAGCGCGCCTCGGGGAAGATGCTGCGGGCCAAGTGGGGACGCATGATCTTCGTCTCCTCGGTGGTCGGCCTCTCCGGCGGCGCCGGGCAGGTCAACTACGCGGCCAGCAAGGCCGGCCTGGTCGGGGTGGCCCGCTCGATCACCCGGGAGTTGGGCACCCGGAACATCACCGCCAACGTCGTCGCGCCCGGCTTCATCGAGACCGACATGACCGCGGGACTGAGCGCGGACCGCAAGGCGGAGATCCTCAAGTCGATCCCGGCCGGTCGGATGGCCGCGCCGGACGAGGTCGCCGCGGTGGTCACCTGGCTGGCCGGCGACGGCGCCGGGTACGTCTCCGGCGCGGTCATCCCGGTCGACGGCGGCCTCGGCATGGGCCACTGACCCTGAGCACGGAGGAATGAGTAATGTCCGGACTGCTGGCCGGTAAGCGGCTGCTCGTCACCGGCGTCATCACCGACGCCTCCATCGCCTTCTCGGTGGCGAAGCTCGCCCAGGAGAACGGCGCGCAGGTCGTGCTCACCGGGTACGGCCGGCTCTCGCTGGTGCAGCGGATCGCCAAGCGGCTGCCGGAGCCGGCGCCCGTCATCGAGCTGGACGTGACCGACCCCGAACACCTGGCCGGGCTGGCCGACAAGGTCCGGGAGCACGTCGACGGGCTCGACGGCGTGGTGCACTCGATCGGGTTCGCCCCGCAGAGCTGCCTCGGCGGCGGCTTCCTCGACGCCTCCTGGGAGGACGTGGCGACCGCGCTGCACGTCTCCACGTACTCGTACAAGTCGCTCGCGACGGCGGCGCTGCCGCTGATGTCGCCGGGCGGCGCGGTGGTCGGCCTGACCTTCGACGCGACTCAGGCGTGGCCGGTCTACGACTGGATGGGCGTGGCCAAGGCCGGGCTGGAGTCCGCCTCCCGCTACCTCGCCCTGCACCTGGGCAAGCAGGGCATCCGCAGCAACCTGGTCGCCGCCGGGCCCCTGCGCACCATGGCCGCCAAGTCGATCCCCGGCTTCGAGCAGTTCGAGGACGCCTGGTCCGAGCGGGCCCCGCTGGGCTGGAACCTGGCCGACCAGGAACCGGCCGCGCGCGCCTGTCTGGCGCTGCTGTCCGACTGGTTCCCGGCCACCACGGGCGAGATCGTGCACGTCGACGGCGGCTATCACGCCATCGGTGCCTAGGCATGTAAGGCATGTAAGGAAGGGTCCCCTGCTACCGCCTGCGGTATAGCAGGGGACCCTTCCTAACGTCCGGGACCCGGCGGCGTTACCGCCGGCGACCCGGGGGCGTTGCCGGGGCGCCGCCGGCCACCGGCAAGAATGGGTCCATGGCGTACGACGCGGTGGTCCTGCTCTCCTTCGGTGGCCCGGAGGGGCCGGACGACGTGCTGCCCTTCCTCCAGAACGTGACCCGGGGCCGGGGCGTGCCGCCGGAGCGGCTGGCCGAGGTGGCCGAGCACTACCAGCACTTCGGTGGGGTCTCGCCGATCAACCAGCAGTGTCGGGACCTGCTCGCGGCGATCCGCGCGGACTTCGCCGCCCACGATCTCGACCTGCCGGTCTACTGGGGCAACCGGAACTGGCACCCGATGCTCGCCGACACCGTGGCGCAGATGCGCGACGACGGCGTACGGCGGGCGCTGGCGTTCGTCACCAGCGCCTACGGCGGGTACTCCTCCTGCCGGCAGTACCAGGAGGACGTCACCGCCGCCCGGGCGGCGGTCGGTGCCGACGCGCCGGTGATCGAGAAGCTGCGCCAGTTCTGGGACCATCCCGGTTTCGTCGAGCCGCACGTCGACGCGGTACGCGAGGCCCTGACCCGGCTCGACCCGGCGCGTCGGGACAGCACCCGGCTGGTCTTCACGGCCCACTCGGTGCCGACCTCGGCGGCCGACAGCGCCGGTCCGCACGGCGGCCGGTACACCGCCCAGCTCGCCGAGACGGCGCGGCTGGTGCACGCCGCAGCGGCCCCGGACCTGCCCTACGACCTGGTCTGGCAGAGCCGCTCCGGCCCGCCGCACGTGCCGTGGCTGGAGCCGGACGTCAACGACCACCTGACCGCCCTCGCCGAGCAGGGTGTGACCGGCGTGGTGGTCAGCCCGATCGGGTTCGTCTCGGACCACCTGGAGGTGGTGTGGGACCTGGACACCGAGGCGTTGGACACCGCCAAGCAGCTCGGCCTGGACTTCGTCCGGGCCGCCACCCCCGGCGTCGACCCGCGCTACGTGACCATGGTGCGGGAACTGGTCCGGGAGCGGATCGACCCGGACGGCGCGCAGATGCGCCGTCGCCTCGGCGAGCTGCCGATGTGGGACACCTGCCCCACGGTCTGCTGCGTCCCGCCGCGCCGTCCGTCCTGACCGCACCGACGGCCCGACACCCCAGGGATGATGACGACCATGCATGACCGTAAGCCCGTGCAGAGCTGGCTCACCGACATGGACGGTGTCCTGGTGCACGAGGGGCAGCCCGTGCCGGGCGCGCCGGAGTTCGTCAACCGGCTGCGTGCCTCCGGAAAGCCGTTCCTGGTGCTGACCAACAACTCGATCTACACCCCGCGCGATCTCCAGGCCCGGCTCGCCCGGATGGGGCTGGACGTGCCGGAGCAGGCGATCTGGTCGTCCGCCCTGGCCACCGCCCAGTTTCTGGCCGACCAGCGGCCGGGCGGCACCGCGTACGTGATCGGGGAGGCCGGGCTGACCACCGCCCTGCACGCGGTGGGCTACGTGCTCAGCGACTTCGCGCCCGACTACGTGGTGCTGGGGGAGACCCGTACCTACAGCTTCGAGGCGATCACCAAGGCGATCCGGTTGATCGACGACGGCGCGCGGTTCATCTGCACCAACCCCGATGCCACCGGCCCGTCGGTGGAGGGCGCGCTGCCGGCGGCCGGGTCGGTGGCCGCGATGATCTCGAAGGCGACCGGGGTGGAGCCGTACTTCGTCGGCAAGCCGAACCCGATGATGATGCGCTCGGCGTTGAACACGATCGACGCGCATTCGGAGAGCACCGCGATGATCGGCGACCGGATGGACACCGACATCCTCTGCGGCCTGGAGGCCGGGCTGGAGACGATCCTGGTGCTGACCGGGATCAGTACCCGCACCGAGGCGGAACGCTACCCGTACCGGCCGTCCCGGATCGTCGACTCGGTGGCCGACCTGATCGACGAGATCTGAGCCGGCGGGTCGGTCTCAGGGCCGCAGGGGAGCGTTGCAGGCGGCGACCAGGGCCTGCCGGCAGGCGGTGGTGAGCGGGCGCAGCGCGGCGTCGCGCTGCTGGGCCTCGTAGTTGTTGACCGCGCCGCCCGGTGCCGCGTGTCCGGCCAGTGCGAGCACCCGGTCGAGCACGGCGGCGCGGGCGAACAGCCGGCGGGAGCGTGGGTCGAATCCGGGCGGCAGGTCGGTGGTGCCGTCGGGGCGGCGCAGTGCCTCCAGGGCGCCGGCCAGTTCGGGGCGCCACTGGGCCACGTCGAGTCGGGTGAGCGCGGCGGTGGTGTCCGCCAGCGCGGCGGCCAGTTCCGCCTCGGCCTCGGCCGCGCCGGGGAGGGTGAGCGACGCCGCCGCGGCGTTGGGCGGCAGCGGGTAGACCCGCCAGAGCACCGTCTCGAAGGTGTCGCCGGAGCCGGACGTGTGCACGCGTACCTCGGGGATCAGGCCGAGCGTACCGGCGATCACCGCCTCGCCGACGACGAGCGCCGCACCGGCGAAGTCGCCGGGGCCGGGCAGCCCGCGTGGGTCGCCCGGGGCTGGCAGCACCAGCCGGATCTCGTCCGGCGAGAGCTTGGCCAGGGTGGGCAGGGCCTGCCGTAGCGGCACGTCCGTCCAGGTGCCGGGCGCGTCGGCGACGTGGTGCTCCTCGTCACCGGCGACCTCGTCGGCGACTTCGTCGAAGGGCACGAGCCCGGCGCGCCAGGCGCGCACCCAGGCAACGAACCGGCTCGACCGGCGCGGCGCGAGGATGGCCGCACCCGCAGCGGGGGTGGACATGCCGAAAGAGTACGTGCTGACGCCCACCCCTGTCTCGGCTGCCGCGCGCCCACCTCCTCGGCGCGCCGATCACGCGACCTCACCGCGTGATTTGTTGCCACACGCGGCTTTTGCAATGCATCGCACCCTGTGGCCCGGACGGCGTGGCGGCGAGTCGGTGGCGGCGCGGGCCGGACCGGCGGTTAGCGTGATCGGATGGGGCGGCGGTATGGCGACGACGTGTTGGCGGGGGACTGGCGGCGGCGGAAGGTGACCCCGGAGGTCGACGCCGAGCCGGATCTGGTGGTCGAGGACGCCGACTCGGGCTTCTGCGGCGCGGTGGTCGGCTTCGACTCCGGCGCGGTCGTGCTGGAGGACCGGCACGGCAAACGGCGCAACTTCCCGTTGCTGCCGGCCGCGTTCCTGCTCGACGGTCGTCCGGTGACCCTGCGTCGACCGACCCGCGCCCCGGTGCCGGCCGCGCGTCGGCGTACCGCGTCCGGCTCGGTGGCGGTGGACGGGGTTCGCGCCCGGGTCGCCCGCGCCAGCCGGATCTGGGTCGAGGGCGTCCACGACGCCGCGTTGGTGGAGCGGATCTGGGGCGACGACCTGCGGATCGAGGGCGTGGTGGTGGAGCCGCTGGAGGGCGTCGACGCACTCGACGACCGGGTACGGGAGTTCGGTCCCGGACCCGACCGTCGGCTCGGTGTCCTCGTCGACCACCTGGTGCCCGGCTCCAAGGAGAGCCGGATCGTGGCCCGGGTGAACTCCCCGCACGTGCTGGTCACCGGGCATCCCTACGTCGACGTGTGGCAGGCGGTGAAGCCGTCGGCGCTGGGCATCGCGGCGTGGCCGGTGGTGCCGCCGGGACGCCCGTGGAAGGAGGGTGTCTGCGCCGCGCTCGGCGTCGCCGAGCCGGCCGACATGTGGCGGCACATCCTGTCCCGGGTGGACACCTTCGCCGACGTGGAGACCCCCCTGATCAACGCCATGGAACGCCTGATCGACTTCGTCACCGAGTGAGCCGGCCCGCCCCCGTCACGGGACGTCGTCGGGCGTGCGGGTGAACAGGAACGTGGCGATGTCCAGCGCGGCCGGGTGGCCGGCGGGATCGCGGTGGACGCGCAGGATCTCCCCGATCTCCGCGCCGCTGTGCCCGCGCCAGCGGTCCGGGCCGTCCGGGCGGTAGCGGCTGACCCGGTCGCCGCGCAGGGTGCCCACCAGGTCGCCGGTGGTGTGGTCCCAGGTGACGTCGAGCGCGGTGCCCATCCACCACCAGCGGCCGGTCAGCGCCGCCACGTCGGCCGGGGGCGGGGCGTCGGCGGGTCGCCACGGCCGGGCCGGTGCCGGCTCGGCGTCGAGGACCCGGGTCAGCACCTGGACGCCGAGCGGACTGATGCCGCCGGTGCGGAAGCCGTACGAGTTGGCGAAGCCGACCAGACCGGTACGGCTGGACCGGTGCACCAGCAGCACGGCGATGTGACCGGGCATCGAGCCGCCGTGCCCGACGTAGACGCGTTCGCCCTGGCGGGTGAGTTGGATGCCCAGGCCGTAGCCGCCCCGCCAGGAGTCGAGGTCGCTGAGGAACACCGGGGCGCACATCTCGTCGAGGGTGTCCGGGGCCAGCACCACGGGGTCGGGGTCGGCGAGGAACGCCGCCCACCGGGACAGGTCGGCCACGGTCGACCAGAGTTGCCCGGCGGGGGCCATCGCCCCGGTGTCGGTGTGCGGCTCCTCGCGGAGCGTGTCGTGCCACGGGTGCACCACGTACCCGGGGGCGTACGGCGTGGTGGCGGCGTACGTGGTGCGGTGCATGCCCAGTGGCGCCAGGATCCGTTCCCGCACCAGCTGGGCCCACCCGGTGCCGGTGATCCGTTGCAGCGCGCCGCCGAGCAGTCCGAAGGCCAGGTTCGAGTAGTGGTGGGTGCGGTACGCCGGCAGCGCGATCTTGGGAGCGCCGAAGTCGGCCAGCAGGGTGTGCAGGTCGATGCCCTCGCTCCGCTCCCACCACGGCCCGTCCGGCTCGCGTTGCAGCCCGCCCGCGTGCCCCAGCAGTTGGCGCAGGGTGATCGGTCCGGCGGCTCCGGCCTCGGGCAGGTGCCGTCGCAGCGGATCGTCCAGCGCCAGCCGTCCGGCGTCGCGCTCCTGCATGATCAGCACGGCGGTCATGGTCTTGGTGATCGAGCCGATCCGGTACTGCAGGTCGGCGTCCGGCCGGGGATGGTCACCGGCGGCGGCCAGGTGCGCCAGTGTGCCGTCGCGCACCACGCCGACGACCAGCGACGGCACGTGGCCGGCGGACTGCGCGTCGGCCACCAGGGCGTCGACGTGCCGTACTGTTTCCGGACGCAGGGACACGAAGGCTCCTTCGAGGCGGTGATCGGGCGCCTCCGATCATGACAGTTCGATGACACGTGCATTGTCATGTCACGATCAGTACGTGGATGCCGTGCTGTGGATCGTGCTGGGTGTGGTACTAGCGGTCGCTGAGATCTTCACGGCGACCCTGTTCTTGATCATGTTTGCGGTCGGTGCGTTCGCCGCCGCAGGCGCCGCCGCGTTCGGAGCGCCGGTGGCGATACAGGCTGTCGTCTTCGCCGTGGTGTCGGCGTTGACCGTGCTCGCGGCGCGGCCGGTCATCCAGCGGCACAAGCAGACCGCGATGGAGACCGGCGAGACCGCCTTCGGGGTGGAGGCGATCGAGGGTTCGTCGGCCCTGGTGCTGGAGCAGGTCGACGCCGCACAGGGCATGGTGAAGATCGACGGCGAAGTGTGGAGCGCGCGGGCCTACGACGCCACGCAGGTTTTGGCACCCGGAGAACGGGTGCAGGTTATTCAGGTCAAGGGAGCGGTAGCCCTGGTCTGGCGGGACGTTGCGGCGCCCGGCGAGCTACCCGAAGCGGAGAGGTGAACGGATGGAACTAGTCATACCCGTCCTTTTGATAGCATTTGCCCTGATCTCGGTGATCACCCTGGCGAAGTCGGTGCGGATCGTGCCGCAGCAGCGTCAGGACGTGGTCGAGCGGCTCGGCCGGTACAAGCGGACGCTCAACCCCGGGCTGAACATCCTGGTGCCCTTCGTCGACGCGGTGCGGACGAAGGTGGACATGCGCGAGCAGGTGGTCAGCTTCCCGCCGCAGCCCGTGATCACCTCGGACAACCTGGTCGTCTCGATCGACACCGTGCTCTACTTCAAGGTCGTCGACTCGGTCCGGGCCACCTACGAGATCTCCAACTTCCTTCAGGCGATCGAGCAGCTCACCGTCACCACGCTGCGGAACGTGATCGGTTCGCTCGACCTGGAGCGCGCGCTGACCAGCCGTGAGGAAATCAACCGGCACCTCTCCGGGGTGCTGGACGAGACCACCGGCCGGTGGGGCATCAAGGTGACCCGGGTCGAGATCAAGGCGATCGAGCCGCCGCCGAGCATCCGCGACTCCATGGAGAAGCAGATGCGCGCCGAGCGGGACCGCCGTGCCGCGATCCTGAACGCCGAGGGTCACAAGCAGTCGCAGATCCTCTCGGCCGAGGGTGAGAAGCAGGCCGCGGTGCTGCGCGCCGACGGTGACCGGCAGGCCCGCATCCTGCAGGCCGAAGGTCAGGCCAAGGCGGTCCGGACGGTGTTCGACGCCATCCACCAGGCCAACCCGAGCCAGAAGGTGCTGGCCTACCAGTACCTCCAGGCCCTGCCGCAGATCGCCAACGGCACGGCCAACAAGGTGTGGATCGTGCCGGCCGAACTGACCAAGGCCCTGGAGGGCATGGGCGGCGCGCTCGGCGGGCTGAACCAGATGGTCGGCGACGCCCCCACCCAGCAGGCGTCCGCCGACGCCAGCGCGGTGGAGCGGGAGGCGGCCGAGGCCGCGCAGGCCGCCGCCCGGGCGGCCCAGGAGATCCACAACGAGGTACGCGTCGCCGAGGCGCAGGCCACCGGCGGCAAGGAGCCGCAGGGTCTGCCCGCACCCGAGCCGGTCTCCCCGGGGAGTCTGCTGAACGACCCGGCCGACCAGCGCGAGCGAGGCTGATCCGAGGTCGGTCCGGGCCGGGGTGACCCGGTCCGGACCGGCGTCCGGACAAATGCGAGAAACGCTCATGAGGCGCTCCGGTGCCTGCCACCATCGGTCCTAGGCGGGTGGTGACCAGGCATCGGGGCGCCTCGGCGTGTCCCGGCACCGCTCGTGGATGAGCGAGGTGACCGATGGATCCGCTGAAACGGTTGTGGTCCCCGCCGGACGTACCCGGGGCACACGACCCCGCCGGGCCGCTCGGCACCCGACGGACCGGTGGGGGCTTCGGCGTCCTGCCCTTCGTCGACGATCCGGGACCACCCGGACCGGCCACCAACGCGAGTTGGGCGTGGTCGCTGCGCCGCCTCGCCCGCGCCGCGGTCTGGCTGCTGCCCGCGTACGCGATCCTCTACGGCGCGGTGGCCATGGCCAGCGACGGCGGGGTGGGCAACGACCCATACCCGGCCGACGGCCGCGCGGTGTACCTGATCGGCTGGGTCGCCGCGATCTGGCTCGGGCTGCTGGCCCTGCTCGGCCTGGCCGGCCTGCTCGCGGCCACCCGCAGTCGCCGCAGCGCCGTGGCCGGCCTGTTGGTCAGCATCGCCGGCACGGTGCTGATGCTGCCCTTCGCCGGGTTCGCCGAGGACACTCCGGTCTTCGGTGCGACCGCCCGGTCGCTGGTGCTGGTCGGCGCGACCTTCTACAGCGTCGGTTGGCTGCTCACCGGATGGGCGGTGGCGCGGTCGGGGATGTTCAGCATGGGCGACGGCACGATGCTGATGATCGCCAGCCCGCTGCTCGGCCTCGGCGGGGCACTGATCGGCTCCCTGCAGACCTTCGGGGCGATCTTCGTGCTGATCGCCGGCATCGGCATCGCCTACCGTTCCGGCCGGCTGCTGCCCCGGGAGATCCTGCGCGACGCCACCAGCGCCAGCGTCGCGACGGCAGGTCCGACCGGTGTGGGCCCGGCGGGCCCCGGCGGCCCCGGCCCGCTGGGCACGGCATGACCCCCGCCGGATGTAAGGAAGGGACCCTTCCTATACACGAGGCGTTAGTAGGGGGCCCTTCCTTGCGCCGGTCGTCTGCGTCGGGTGTCCGGTACGTCCGCATTTCTTCTGTCCAGTGGTGCTGGCCAGCGCAAAGACCGCTGGCATCTGGCCGTGAATTGGCTGACAACTGGGCCGATTCGGTGGTCGGAACGTGGCATTCGCGGCAATCCTGGTGACCATGGCCACCCCTACGCCACTGTCGCGACTGTTCACCGTCCTGCTGGCCGGCGGGCTCGTCGGCCTCGTCGTGGCGGGCCTCATGCTGCCGGTGAACCTGGTGTTCGGGCTGACCGCCAAGGCGGCACTGGGCAGCTACGCCGAACTGCCGGACGTGCTGCGGACCCCGGCCACCCCGCAGCGCTCCTACCTCTACGCCAACGACGGCAAGACGCTGATCACCACGTTCTACGACGTCAACCGGACGGACGTGACGCTGGACGAGATCGCGCCGGTGATGCGGCAGGCGATCGTGGCCGCCGAGGACCGGCGCTTCTATGACCACAGCGGGGTGGACCTGCGCGGCATGGCGCGCGCCCTGGTCACCAACGTCACCGAGGGCGGCACCGAGCAGGGTGGCTCGACGTTGACCATGCAGTACGTACGCAACGTGCTCAAGACCGACTCGACCCGCACCAGCGAGGAACAGGCCGCGGCCACCGAGCAGACCGTCGGGCGCAAGCTCCAGGAGATCCGGTACGCCAACGCGTTGGAACAGCGCCTCGGCAAGGACGAGATCCTCACCCGCTACCTGAACATCGCGTACTTCGGTTCCGGTGCGTACGGGATCGCCGCCGCCAGTGAGCGCTACTTCTCCAAGGTGCCGGCGGACCTGACCCTCGACGAGGCGGCACTGCTGGCCGGTCTGGTGCAGGCGCCCGAGGCGTACAGCCCGATCGACGGCGACGCCGGCGCGGCGCTGGCCCGGCGCGCGTACGTGCTGGACTCCATGGTCGCGACCGCCGCGATCACCGCGGAGCAGGCCACCGACGCCAAGGCCGAGGAGTTGGACCTGGACCCCAGCGAGCAGGCCAACGGCTGTGCGGCCACCGCCGGTGGTCGGGACGGCTGGGGCTTCTTCTGCGACTACCTGCGCCGGTGGTGGATGGAGCAGCCGCAGTTCGGCGAAACCCCCGCCGAGCGCGAGCAGGCGTTGCGCCGGGGCGGCTACACGGTGGTCACCTCGCTGGACCCGGAGATCCAGGCCACCGCGCAGGAGGAGGCCACCAGCGTGTACGGGTACGGCAATCCGCGCGCCCTGCCGATCGCGGCGGTCGAGCCCGGCACCGGCCGGGTGCTCGCCATGGCGGTCAACCGCCACTACAGCCTCGCGGAGAACCCGGACGGGCAGGCCAACTACCCGAACACGGTGAACCCGCTGATCTCCGGTGGACCTGGCGTGACCGGCTACCAGGGCGGCTCGACGTTCAAGCTGTTCACCATGCTCGCCGCGCTGGAGTCCGGCCGGACGCTGTCCACCGGGTACGACGCGCCGAGCCGGCTGCCCACCCGGTACCCCGGGGAGGGGGACAGCAGTTGCGACGGCCGGTGGTGCCCGGCCAACGCCAATCCGGCCTGGATGGACGGGTACCGGATGATGTGGGACGGCTTCGGCCGCTCCGTGAACACGTACTTCGTCTGGTTGGCCGAGCAGGTCGGGCCGGACAAGGTGGTGGAGATGGCGCAGCGCCTGGGCATCACGTTCCGCGCCGAGGCGGACGCGACCTTCGCCGACCAGCGTGCCGCCGACTGGGGCGCGTTCACCCTGGGGGTGTCCGCCACCACCCCGCTCGACGTGGCCAACGCGTACGCGACGGTGGCGGCGGAGGGGACGTACTGCGCCCCTCTGCCGGTGGTGTCGGTGACCGGCCCGGACGGTGCGCGACTGCCGGTGGGTGACCCCTCCTGCCGGCAGGTGCTCGACGCCGACGTGGCCCGGGCCGCCACGGACGCGGCCCGCTGCCCGGTGGGCCAGCAGTCCGCGTTCGGGCAGTGCAACGGCGGTACCGCCACGGCGGTGAACGGGATCCTGGACGGTCGCCCGGTGGCCGGTAAGACCGGCAGCTCCGACGGTGCCGCCACGGAGAGCTTCGTCGCGTTCACCCCGCAGGTCGCGGTCGCCGGCATCGCGGCGAACCCGGACGACCCGAACGACTCGGTCGGTGCCACCGTGCAGCCCCGGGTGATCTCCGGGGTGGCCCGGATCATCGCCACGGCGGTCGACGGCGAGCCCGAGCAGGCGTTCACCGCGCCCAGCCGGGAGCTGGTGGGTACGCCGCGCCGGCCGGTCGAGCGGGATCCGGGCGTCGACCGCCGGACCGGCGACAATCCGCTGTCCGAGCTGCGTCGCTGGTTCCAGGGCCGAGGCTGATCTCCGCTGCATCTCGCGCGGGGCGTGCCGGCGCACGGTAGTTAAGTTAGGAAGGGTCCCCTGCTATACGCGAGGCGATAGCAGGGGACCCTTCCTTGCGCGCAGGCTCAGCGGCGCGGGCGGTACGTGCTGACGACGCTGGGCAGGCCGCGGCGGATGATGCCCGCCCAGTCGGTGTCGCCGCGCAGCATCGCGGCGGCGGTCTTGCGGGCCTGCTCGGTGGTGAAGTGCGGCGGCATCATCAGTTCGGCCGGGTCCACCAGGGCGTTGATCACCGTCGGACGGTCGGCGCGCAGCGCCCGGTCCCACGCCTGCGACACCTGGTCGGGGTGGTCGACGAGTTCGCCGCGCAACCCCAGCACCTCGCCCCACTGGTGGTAGGCGATGTCGGGCAGTTGCTGGCTGTCCGGGAACATCGGGGTGCCCTCGGTGGAGCGCTGCTCCCAGCTGACGAACGCCAGGTCCCGGTTGTTGAGGACCAGCACCACGAAGCGCGGGTCGGCCCAGCCGCGCCAGTACTTGGCCACGGTGATCAGCTCGTTGACGCCGTTCATCTGCATCGCGCCGTCACCGATCAGGGCGATCAGCGGACGGTCCGGGTGGGCGAACTTCGCCGCCAGGGCGTACGGCATCGCGCCGCCCATGGAGAGCAGGGTGCCGGAGAGGCTGGCCAGCATCCCGGGCCGGACCTGGAGGTGGCGGGCGTACCAGGCGGTGGCGGTGCCGCAGTCGACGGCGAGCATGACGTCGTCCGGCAGCCGGTCACTGAGGCTGGCGAAGAGCATCTGCGGGTTGACCGGGTCGGCCTGCTGCGCGGCCAGGTCCCGCTGGGCCTGTCGCCAGGCGGCGGTGGCGCCGGCGATGCTCTGCCGCCAGCGGGTCGGTCCCGGTCCCGGCCCGAGTTCGCGCAGCAGGGCCCGCAGGGTGGGTGCGGCGTCGCCGGTCAGGTTCACCTCGGTCGGGTAGCGCAGGCCGAGCTGGGTGCCGTCGATGTCGATCTGCACCGCGCGGGCCTGCCCGGGGGCCGGATAGAACTCCGAGTACGGCATGTTGCTGCCCACGATCAGCAGCCGGTCGCACTCCTTCATCAGCTGCCAGCTCGGGCGGGTGCCGAGCAGGCCGATGGCGCCGGTGACCCAGGGTTCCCGGTGGTCGACCGTGGTGAACCCGAGCAGCGCGGTGGCCACCCCGGCACCGAGCCGGTGGGCGATCTCGCGGACCTCGTTCTCGGCGCCGAGGGCGCCCTGCCCGACCAGCATGGCCACCCGCTCGCCGCTGCCCAGCACCTCGGCGGCGTGCCGGACGTCGGCCTCCGGCGGCACGGTCGGGCTGCTGCTCGGCACGCTGCTGGTGTGGTAGTAGCCGTGCGCGTGCGGCGGGTCGGGGACGGCGGCGAGGTCCTGCACGTCGAGCGGCAGCACCAGCGCGGTGACGGTACGCCGGGCCAGCGCGGTCCGGCAGGCCCGGTCGACCAGGTGGCGTACCTGGGAGGGGTGGTCGAGTTGGGCGAGGAAGGCCGCCGCGACGTCCTTGTAGAGCGCGAGCAGGTCCACTTCCTGGTAGTAGCCGCCGCCCTCGGCGGTGGTGGCGGTGTGCCCGACCAGCGCCACCACCGGCTGGTGGTCCAGCTTGGCGTCGTAGAGACCGTTGAGGGCGTGGATGGCACCCGGACCGCTGGTGACCAGCACGCAGCCGATCGGCCCGCCGCCGTACTTGACGTGGGCGGACGCGGCGAAGCCGGCGGTCTCCTCGTGGCGTACCTGGACGAACTGCGCCTGCTCGTCGGTGCGTTGCAGGGCGGAGGTCATGCCGTTGATGCCGTCACCGGGGAAGCCGAAGTACCGCCGCACCCCCCAGCAGGCGAGCCGCTGCACGATGTGGTCGGCGACGGTGGCGTCCCGGGGTAGTGGCCACGGGTCCGCCGGTACGAGGGTGTGGTCTGCGCTCACCTGGTCCGCCTTTCCGGTCGGGCTCACCCCGCGAAGGGTGGGCCCGGCTTTCCCCGGCTTTCCAGGACAAAACCATGCATTCCTCGGGTACGCCGTCGAGGCGCCCGGCCGACCTACCCGGCTCTCGGGGGGCGGTAGGGGCCGTGCGCCGGGGACGTCCGCCGGCAGTGCTCAGCGTTGGCTGACGATGACCCGGGCGGGGCCGTGGTGGCCGAGGGCGACGCTCACCGCGTCGGCGGCCTCGATCACCGCGGTCGCCAGGGCGGCCTCCCGGGCGGCCAGGTTGATCGCGGAGAGCGGGCCGGAGATGGAGAGCGCGGCCACGATCTCGCCGGAGGCGTTGCGGATGGGCGCGGCGAGGCAGGCCCGACCGAGGGCGAGTTCCTCCTCCTCGGTCGAGTAGCCGCGCGACCCGCTCGTGGCCAGTTCGGCGTCGAGGCGGTCGTGGTCGGTGATGGTGCGGTGGGTGAACCCGACCAGGTTCTCGCCCAGCAGCGCCCGCCGCTGTGCCGGGTCGACGCCGAGCAGTAGTGCCTTGCCCAGGCCGGTGGCGTGCAGCGGGATCGACTGACCGATCAGCGAGAACGCCCGGGGTGCCGAGCGACCCTCGAAGTTGCCCAGGTAGAAGCCCTGGTCGTCGCGACGGATCGCGAGGTTGACGCCGAGACCGTGCTCGGCGGCGAGGTTCTGGGCGGTCTGGCGGGCGGCGCGGTAGACGGGGGACTGGTTGAGGGCCACACCGCCGAGGGTCACCGTCTTCGGACCCAACCGATAGAGGTTGGAGATCGGGTCGCGTTCCACCAGGCCGAGGGATTCCAGGGTGCTCAGCAGCCGGGACGCGGTGGAGACACCGAGCCCGGCCTGCCGCGCCACGTCGGTGACCCGCAACTCGGGGCGCCCGAGCAGGAAGGCGTCGAGGATCGCCACTGCTCGCAGGATGCTCTGATTCGATCCGTTGTCGGAAGTCACGTGCGTCCTCTGATATCGGGTTGCGGCATCGACACTGTAGCGGCCGGCCGGGCCAATCTCGGTTTCAGACCTGGGTATTTCGGCCCCGGATCCGGGCGGTCAACGCCAGTGACACCGGGACGTCGAAGGGCAGTGACGAGTGCCCCAGCGCCGACCGCGCGTGCCGCCCCCGGTCGCCGAAGACGTCCCGCAGCAGCTCCGAGGCGGTGTCGGCGACCGGGACGTGGTCGGTAAACGCGGGCGTGGCGTTGATCGCCACGGTGAGCGTCAACAACTGCTCCACGTCGTCGAGCGAACCGGCGGCGGCGCGCAGTGTGGCGAGCAGGTTCAGCGTCGCCTGGCGTACCGCCGCCTGCCCGTCCGGCACGCTCAGCTCGGCGCCGAGCTTGCCGGTGGGCAGCGGGTGCCCCGGGCGGACCGGGCCGTGTCCGGAGAGGACGGCCAGGTCGCCGCTGACCACCACCGTGTCGTACGCCCCGGAGGCGGTACGGGCCGGTGGCAGCGTGATGCCGAGGTCGGCGAGGCGGCGCTCGGGGGAGGTGTCCTCGGTGCCGCTCATCCGCGCGTGCCCCAGTCCGTGCTGATCGCGGCGGCCCGCTCGGCACTGATCGTGCCCGCCGTCGGTGCCTCGGCGAGGTGCCGGATCAGCGTGACCGTCCGGTCCCGGACCGCCTCGAAGAGTTTGCGGCCCTTCTCCACGTCGTGCTTGGCCGGGTCGCCGAGCGCGCCGTTGGTGCTGAACTCGGCCAGCGACCGGGGCGTGAACCCGCCGACGGCCCGGTCCGGGATGGCCTGGCCGCGCAGCAGCTCGTGTGCCGAGGGCAGCAGGGGAGCGGGGCCGCCCAGTTCCTCGGTCACCACCACGTCCGGCACCAGGTGCAGCGCCAGGCTCGTCTCCACCTCGCAGGCGTGGCCGTACATCTCGGACTGGGCGATGTCCACCACCACGTCGCGGCCCATCATCGACCAGTGGACCACTGCCACGGTGTGCCCGGTGCGCTGCTTGTACTCGGTCAGGAAGGCGGGCAGGAAGGCCAGGTTCCCGCCGTGGCCGTTCATGATGACGAACCGTTCCAGGCCGTGCCGGGCCAGGCTGGACAGGTAGTCCTCCAGCAGCGAGCAGAGGGTGCTCACCCGGGCGGTCAGGGTGCCGGGGAAGTCCATGTGGTGCGGGGAGAAGCCGACCGGGATCGGTGGCGTCATCAGGGCCGTACCGTCGGCGGCGGCGACCACCTCCTCGGCCAGCCGTTCCGCGATCCGGTAGTCGATGCCGGCCTTCAGGGCGGGGCCGTGCTGCTCGGTGGCGCCGAACGGGATGACACCGACGGTGGCCGTGGTCAGCGCCTCGCGTACCTGCGGCCAGGTCATGTGGTGGAGTCGGTAGTCGTTGATCACGGTGCTCCTTCGTCGGTGTGCGGGACGTCGGCCGGGAACGGGTGCGGGGCGAAGACGTTGGGTGAGCCGCCGGTGTGCAGGAACAGCCACGAGCCGGGACGGTCGTCGGCGAGCAGCGCCGCCATCGCCTTGCTGTTGTAGGTCAGGTCGAGGAACGCGCCGCTGGCCCGCGCGGTGGCCCGTTGTGCGGCGACGGCCGCCTCGGTGGGCACCCCGTGGCCGCCCCCGAGTTGGCCGTCGGTGACCTCCAGGTCCACCTCGTCGAGCAGGTCGGCGGGCAGCCCGACCCGGTCGAGCGCGGCGGCTGCCCGGTCGCGGACCAGTGCCCGCAGTTGGGTCGCCGGGGCGAGCGCCGAGGCGACCACCAGTCCGACCGTGGCGCGGCGGGCGGCCAGCGCGGCCAGGACGCCGCCGGCGGTGTTGCCGGCGCCGCCCGCGAGCATGATCCGGTCCGGTGGCCGGTCGGCGAGGGTGTCGGCGAGTTCGTCGACGGCGGCGGTGGTGGCCAGCGCGCAGAGGGTGCTTCCGGGCGCGGTCCGCACGTCGATGACGGCGGTCGTGGCCCCGGTCGTGCGGCCCTGCTCGGCGATGGCGGTCATGGTCTGCGCCTGGACGGGATCGAAGGCGTCGGTGGTGCGCACCCAGTGCAGGCGGGCCCCGGCCAGCTCGTAGAGCACCTGGTTGCGGCTGGGTTCGGCCGGTGGTTCGCCGCGCAGCACGAGGTGCACGTCGAGGCCGGCGGCGCGGGCGGCGGCGGCCACCACCCGGCAGAGGTTGGAGTGCGGTCCGGCCGAGGTGACGACCGTGTCGGCGCCGGCCTCGCGGGCCTGGCCGAGCAGGACGTCCACCTGACGGACCTTGTTGCCGCCGAAGGCGAACCCGCCGTGCTCCTCGGCGATCACGACGGGGTTGCCGGCCGGGTGCAGGCGGGGCGCCGGCCAGCAGGTGACCGGCCAGCGGTGGATCCCGACGCGGGGCAGGGCCCGCACGGTGTCGGTCAGCCGGGGGTCCGGGCGGCCCCAGGAGGGTGCACTGCCACCCATGGTCAGAACCGCTCGTACTGCTGGTAGAGGGCGCCCACCGACTCCCCGGCCCGGACCCGCTGCCGGATCTCCGTCTCGGTGCGGACCGTCGCCTCGGCCTCGACGAGCACGTCCATCGCGATCGCGCGGGGGACGACGACGACCCCGTCGCTGTCGCCGACGATGATGTCGCCCGGGTGCACGGGGACGCCGCCGCAGACCACCGGGGACTGCATGTCGACGACGTTCCAGCGGCCCTTGGCGTCGCGGGCGCTGCGGAACCGGTTGAAGACCGGGAACTTCAGCGGCAGGATCGCGCCGGTGTCGCGGACACCGCCGTCGATGACGGCGCCGACGGCGCCGCGCGCCATGGCGCCGTTGGTCAGCAACTCGCCCCAGTGGCCGACCGTCCGGTCACCGGCGCAGTCGAAGACCGCGACCTCGCCTGCGGAGAGCTCGTCGATCATCCGGGCGCCCAGGCGTACGGAACGGTCGGTGCTTCGTTCGGGGCGGCCCAGCGCGGTGAAGGCCACGCCCGCCACCGCCATGTCGGTGGTCAACGGCAGCACATCGGTCATCACCTGGTGCCACAGCCCGGCATCGTCCAGCGCGTCGGCGATCGCCGCCACGTAGAGCTTGCCGAAGCGGCGGCAGATCTCCTCGACCGGCGGGGTTTCCATCGAACTCCATTCATTGATTGGAACGTGGTTGCACGGACAGTACATGACGTTCCATTCTCAGAACATCCCTTGCAGCCTGTGGAATGGGCTGGTAGGAATCCCTGCAACAGGTTGCGCTGGCTGCATCCGAGCCGACCGAACCGCGAGAGACGGAGAGACGATGTTGAGAGCGGCAGTCGTGGGGATGGGCTGGATGGGTCAGCTCCACGCCGGGATCTACCACCAGCACCCGGGGGTCGACCTGGTCGGTCTGGTCGAGCCCGATCCCGCTGCGGAACAGCCGCTCCGCGACCGGTTCGGCGTACCCGTGCACCGCGACGTCGAGGAGCTGCTCGACCGGGTCGACGTGGTCAGCGTCTGCACCCCGGACCACCTGCACCCGCAGACCACCATCCCGTTCCTGCGGGCCGGGGTACGGGTGCTGGTCGAGAAGCCGCTGGCCACCAGCTCGGCGGACGCGCAGAAGATCCTCGACGCCCGACCCGACCCGCATGCCCTCTCGGTCGGTCACATCCTGCGCTTCGACCCCCGCGTGGTCCGCGCCCGCGAGCTGGTCCGCTCCGGTGAGCTCGGTCCCCTGTGGCACGTCGACGTCTGGCGCGACACCACCCGCACGGTGGCCGTACGCCCCTCGGAACGCACCAGCGTGGCGTGGTTCCTCGGCATCCACGACGCCGACCTGGTCCGCTTCGTCACCGGACTGACCGCGGTCCGGGTGTCCGCCCTCGGCCGGGCCGTGCTCTCCGCCCACGCCGACGCCGTCTACGCGACCGTCCGCTACGACGGTGACGTCATCGGCTCGATGGAGAACAACTGGACGCTGCCCGACGGGCGACCCAACCGGGCGTTGGCCGGGCTGCGGGTGGTCGGTGAGCACGGCTCCGTCGAGATCGA
The DNA here is from genome assembly GCF_040642635.1 of Micromonospora sp. NPDC047793. Lineage (NCBI taxonomy): Bacteria > Bacillati > Actinomycetota > Actinomycetes > Micromonosporales > Micromonosporaceae > Micromonospora > Micromonospora sp. NPDC047793. Next base: position 48,699 of record NZ_JBEYSG010000022.1, read on the forward strand.
CCTTGGCCACGTCGACCTGCTGCACGCCACCTCCGACGGCGCGGTCAACGGCGACACCCGCAACTGGCCCAGCCGCGCCGCCACCGGCGTGTCCAACATCCGTACCGAGGTGGAGGAGTTCGTCCGGGCGGCTGCCGAGGGCGCACCCGCGCCGGTGCCCGGTGAGGAGGGCCTCGCCGCCGTCCGGGTGGTCGAGATGATCCACGCCTCGCTGGCCGCCGACGGCGCGCCGGTCGGTGCCGGAGACGCCCGGTGACCGCCGACGTCCGATCCTGGCTCGGTGGCCGGTACACCGACCCGGCCGCCGCGCGCTACCGGGTGCGCAGCCCGGTCGACGGCGAGGTCGTGGCCGAGGTGCACCGCGCCGGGCCGGACACGGTGGACGAGGCCGTCCGGGCGGCGTCGGCGGCGGTCGTCGCCGACCGGCGCAGCAGCCCGTACGCGCGCCGCGACCGCTGCCTGGCCGTCGCCGACCGGCTGATCGCCCGGCGCGAGGAGATCGCCGCCCTGGTCACCGCCGAGACCGGCCGCACCTATCAGGGCACGCTGGCCGAGGTGGACAAGGCCGCCGAGGGCTTCCGGCTGGCCGGCGAGGAGGCGATCCGGTTGGCCGGGCGTACGCCGCCGGTCGCCGCCACCGACAAGCTGGTGACCACCCGCTGGCGGCCGACCGGGGTGTGGGCCGTGATCACCCCCTGGAACTTCCCGGTGAACATCCCGGTCGAGTACCTCGGACCGCTGGTGGCCACCGGCAACGCCGCCGTCTGGAAACCGGCACCGACCACGGTGGCCTCGGCCGACCTGGTGCTGCGGTGCATGGTCGAGGCGGGCCTGCCCGAGGGGCAGGTGACCCTGGTCGCCACGGACGACACCGCCGTTGCCGAGTACCTGGTGGGTCACCCGCGCGTGGTGGGGGTCGGGTTGACCGGCAGCACCGCCACCGGCACGGCGGTGGGCCGGCGGGCCGCCGGTAAACGGCTCCTGCTCGAACTGGGCGGCAACGGCCCGATCATCGTCTTCGCCGACGCCGACCTGGCGCACGCCGCCGACGCGATCGCCGTGTCCTGCTTCACCGCGTCGGGCCAGATCTGCAGCGCCGGTGGCCGGGTGCTGGCCGACGCGCGGATCGCCGGTCCGCTGGCCGAGGCGGTCGCCGCCCGTGCCGGTGACTACCCGACCGGCGACCCGTACGCCCCGACCACCGTGCTCGGGCCGGTCCACCTGCCCGCGCTGGCCACCCGCTTCGAGGAACAGGTCGGCGCGGCGGCCGGCGCCGGCGCCCGGGTGCTCACCGGCGGCCGGCACCTGTCCGGCTTCCCCACCGGGCAGTACCTGCCGGCCACCGTGGTCGGCGACGTCGCGGTGGACGCGGCACTGAGCCGGCAGGAGTCCTTCGCGCCGGTCGCCCCGATCGTCCCGCTGCCCGCGTCGGAGCTGGTCGCCGAGGCCAACCGGAGCGGGTACGGGCTCTCCACCGCCGTGTTCACCGCTGACCTGGGCCGGGCCCTGGACGCCCTCGACGACCTGGAGTTCGGCAGCGTCGTCGTCAACGACCGCTCCACCTACTGGGAGCTGCACCTGCCCTTCGGCGGATGGGAGGGCAAGGACTCCGGGACCGGCCGGGTGGGTGTCCCCGCCGTCGTCCGCGCCGTCTGCCAGCAGCAGACCCTCTCCCTGTCCCGCCCGTGACCCCGCCCAGCGGCAGAACCGGAAGGTGGTGACCCTTTGATCAACTACACGGTCCGGAGACTCCTGCTCGCCCTGGTCATCCTGTGGGGCGCGCTCACCCTGGTCTTCGCGGTGGTCCGGCTGGTGCCCGGTGACCCGGTCAGCGTCATCCTCGGCCCCGACGCCACCGCCGAGGAGGTCGCCGACGCCCGCCGGGAACTCGGCCTGGAACGCAACGTCGTGATCCAGTACGCCAGCTTCCTCGGCCGGGTGACCCAGCTCGACTTCGGACAGTCCTTCCGGCACAACCGGGACGCCTTCGAGATGGTCATCGAGCGACTGCCCGCCACCGTCACCCTGGCCCTCACCGCGATCTGCATCGCACTGGTGGCCAGCTTCCTGCTCGGCATCGCCGCGGCGCTGCGTCCGCGTGGTCTCGCCGACCGGGCGATCTCGGTGCTGTCGCTGATCGGCCAGTCGCTGCCCAGCTTCTGGGTCGGCATCATCCTGCTGCTGATTTTCGCCCGGCAGCTCGGATGGCTGCCCAGCGCCGGCAACAGCACGCCGCAACACCTGATCCTGCCGGCGGTCACGCTGGCACTCCCCTTCACCAGCATCCTGGTCCGGCTGATCCGGTCCGGGCTGTTGGAGGTCCTCGGCGAGGGCTACATCCAGACCGCCCGATCCAAGGGCCTGCGGGAGAGCGTGGTGCTCTTCCGCCACGCGCTGCGCAACATGTTGATCCCGGTGGTCACCGTCGCCGGGCTCCAACTCGGCGCGCTGCTGGGCGGCACGGTCGTGGTCGAGGAGGTCTTCTCCTGGCCCGGCCTGGGACGGCTGCTCGTGGACGCGATCGGTAACCGGGACTACACCGTGATCCAGGCCGCCATCGCCTTCGTCACCACCGCGTTCGTCCTGGTGAACCTGGTCGTGGACCTGCTCTACGCGTACATCGATCCTCGCGTGCGGGTGGTGAACTGATGGCTGACGCAACCTCGACCACGGCGCTGCGGACCCGGTCCCGGCGTCGCCCACCGGCCCTGTTGTTCTGGTCCTGTCTGGGCGTCATCGGCCTGGCCGTGCTGGCCGGCACGCTCGGCCCGCTGCTGGTGCCGTTCGACGTCACCGAGACCAACCTCGCCGACCGGCTGCAACCACCGGGCGCCGTGCTCTCCGACGGTTCCCGGGCCTGGTTCGGCACCGACGACGTCGGACGCGGCATGCTCAGCCAGATCCTCATCGGCGCCCAGGTCTCCCTGCTGGTGGGGGTGGCGACCCTGCTGATCTCGGGCCTGTTCGGCACCGCGGTCGGCATCGTCGCCGGCTTCGTCGGCGGATGGGTGGACGGCCTGCTCATGCGGCTGGCCGACATCCAGCTCGCCTTCCCCTCCATCCTGTTGGCCATCCTCATCGCGGCCCTGCTCGGGCCCAGCCTGGTCAACGTCATCGCGGTGCTGGCGGTGACCATCTGGGTGATCTTCGCCCGGGTGGCCAGAGCCCAGACCATGGCCGTCCGCAACCGCGAGTACGTCGACGCCAGCCGGGTGCTCGGCGCTCGACCGCTCTTCCTGATCTGGCGGTGCATCCTGCCCGCCTGTGCCGCGCCACTGCTGGTGGTCGCCACCGTCGAACTCGGCATGGTGATCATCACCGAGGCCGCCCTGAGCTTCCTCGGGCTCGGCACTCCGACCGCGACCCCGAGTTGGGGGTTGACCATCGCCAACGGCCGCGGCTACGTGGCCGACGCGTGGTGGATCTCCACCCTGCCCGGTATCGCGCTCTCCCTGCTCGTCGTCGCCTGCGGGGTGGTTGGCGACGAACTCCGCGACCGGCTCGATCCACACCTGAAGCACCGGTGAGGTCGCGGCCGACCCTTCACGAGCGAACGATGGAGGAGACAATGACATGGACAAGCAGAGCACGTCGGTCCCTGGTGGCCGGCCTGCTCGCGATGACCGTCGTCGGTGCCGGGGCCGCCTGCGGCGGTGGTTCCGGTGACGGCGACCAGGACCAGACCCTGCGGGTCGGGATGCCGATCCGGATGCTCTCGGTCGACCCGCACGGCACCGCCATCTCCGACCGCAGCACCCTGACCCTGGCCCTGCACCTGTTCGACCCGCTGGTCGCCTCCTCGGACGGCGAGATCACCGGCCGACTGGCCGAGAGCTGGGAGAACGTCAACGACACCACCACCCGGTTCACCCTGCGTCAGGGCGTGACCTTCCACGACGGGTCGCCGCTGACCAGCGCCGACGTCAAGGCGTCGCTGGACCGGCTCTTCGCGGCGAGCACCGCCCTGGCACCGCTGTTCGCCACCATCGAGGAGGTCAAGGCCCCCGACGAGCAGACCGTCGAGATCATCACCAGCCGGGCCACCGGCTCGCTGCTGACCAATCTCTCGATGGCGTACATCGGCAGCAAGGCCCAGATCGAGTCGGGCGAGATCGAGAGCCGCCCGGTCGGCACCGGCGCGTTCAAGCTGGAGGACTTCCGCTCCGGCGAGCGGGCCCACATGGTGGCCAACGAGTCCTACTGGGACGGCGCGCCCAAGTACGAGCGGCTGGAGTTCCAGGAGATCTCCGAGGACGCCGCCCGGCTCACCGCGCTGCGCACCGGCGAGATCGACGTGACGTACGCGTTGCCGCCGGACCAGCTCAGCCAGGTACGCGGATTCGACCAGGTCACCGTGGAGAGCGGACCGAGCGCCACGTTCTATGTGATCTGGCTGAACAACGCCCGCAAGCCGTTGGACGACCCCAAGGTCCGGCAGGCGTTGTGGCACGCGGTCGACTTCTCCTCCATCCAGGAGAACCTGTTCGGCGAGAGCGCCGTCCTGGCCAAGGCGCCGGTGCCGCAGCCGGTGTTCGGCGCGGCGCAGTTGCCCGGCTACACCTACGACCCGCAGCGGGCCCGGCAACTGCTGGCGGAGGCGGGCTACCCGAACGGCTTCAGCACCAGCATCCAGTGGAGCGCGAACTGCTGCGCCAACATCCGCCCGCTGGTCCAGTCGATCCTCAGCGCCTGGAAGGAGGTCGGCGTGAACGTGGAGATGCAGGAGAAGGAAGCCGGGCAGTGGCTCGACGACCTGCTGGCGCTCGACTGGGACATGAACATCCAGGACGGCGTCGTGGTCACCCAGGACGCGGAGTTCGTGCTCGGCCGGCTCTACACCTGCGCCGCCAAGCGACTCGGCTACTGCAACGAGGAGTACGACCGGGTCATCGCCGACGCCTCCGCGGAACTGGACCCGCAGGAGCGGCAACGCAAGCTCCAGCGGGCACAGGAGATCCTCTGGGCCGACGCACCCGGCGCCTGGCCGTTCGAACTCACCGCCTCGGCCGCCTGGCGTGACCGGGTCAGCGGCTTCGGTCCGCCGCCGACCAACGTGCCCGACTTCCGTGGTGTCTCGCTGAACTGACCGCACCGGCCGGGTGCACCGGCCGACGAGGAGGACCTGATGTCCCTGCTGTCCCTGCACGACGTCGTCGTCGAGTTCGACTCCCGGGTGGGACCGGTGCGGGCTCTGGACGGGGTCAGCCTGGACGTCGCCGAGGGGGAGACCCTCGCCCTGCTGGGCGAGTCCGGCAGCGGCAAGAGCGTCACCGCGCAGGCCATCCTCGGCCTGCTGCCCCGGCCCGCCGGCCGGATCGCCGCAGGCCGGATCACCTTCGACGGTACGGAGCTGACCACGGCCTCGGCACGGCGGATGCGCGCCGTACGCGGTGGCGAGATCAGCATGGTCTTCCAGGATCCGCTCTCCTCGCTCAACCCGGTGCACCCGATCGGTCGGCAGATCGGTGAGACGCTGCGGGTGCACCGGGGCCTGTCCAAGGCCAAGGCCCGTGCGGAGGCGCTCGATCTGATGCGCCGGGTCGGCATCCCCGACCCGGCGCGCCGGATCGACGACTACCCGCACCAGCTCTCCGGCGGGATGCGGCAACGCATCATGATCGCCATCGCGATCGCGCTGCGCCCGCGCCTGATCATCGCCGACGAGCCGACCACCGCGCTCGACGTCACCGTCCAGGCGCAGATCCTGCAACTGCTGTCCGAGCTGCAACGCGACTACCGGATGGCACTCATCCTGATCAGTCACGACCTCGGCGTGGTGGCCGCGCACGCCAGCCGCATCGCGGTCATGTACGCCGGGCGCATCGTCGAGACCGGCCCGCTGCGCCAGGTGTACGAGAACCCGGCCCACCCGTACACCCGCAGCCTGCTCCAGTCGGTGCCGACGCTCACCGCGCCCACCGCACGACTCACCCCGATCCCGGGTACGCCGCCGTCGCCGGAGGCCCTGCCGCCCGGCTGTCCGTTCCACCCCCGGTGCGCGTGGCGGGTCGACCTGTGCACGCAGCAGCGGCCCACGCTGGAGGTGCTGCCCACCGTCTACGGCCCGGGACGCGCCGCGGCCTGCCACCGTTCCGAGGAGGTACGCGACGATGCCTGACCCCACCGCGCCCGCCCTGCTGGAGGTCGAGGACCTCCGGGTGCACTATCCGATCCGGTCCAGCGTGCTGCGTCGCACGGTCGGTCACGTCCGCGCCGTCGACGGCGTCTCCTTCCGGATCGGGGCCGGCGAGACCCTGGCGCTGGTCGGTGAGTCGGGCTGCGGGAAGACCTCCACCGCCCGCGCCCTGATCGGTCTGGAACGCGCCACCGCTGGCACCATCCGCTTCGACGGCCGGGACCTGAGCCTTCTCAGCGCGGCCGAACGGCGCCAGCTCACCCGCCGGGTGCAGTACGTCTTCCAGGACCCGTACGCCTCGTTGAATCCCCGGCTCACCGTCCGGGAGATCCTCCGCGAGGGCTGGTTGATCCACCGTGATCTGGTACCGCGCCGCGACCAGGCCGACGAGGTCGTCCGGTTGCTGGAGCAGGTGGGGCTGACCGCCGCGCACGCCGACCGGTACCCGCACCAGTTCTCCGGCGGGCAGCGGCAGCGCATCGGGATCGCCCGGGCGCTGTCCATGCGGCCCGCCCTGATCATCTGCGACGAGCCGGTCTCCGCGCTGGACGTGTCGATCCAGGCGCAGATCCTCAACCTCCTCGCCGACCTGCGCGCCGAGATGGGACTCTCCTACCTGTTCATCTCGCACGACCTGCACGTGGTGCGCCACGTCAGCGACCAGGTCGCGGTGATGTACCTCGGCACCGTCGTCGAGCAGGGCCCGACGCGGGAGGTCTTCGAGTCGCCGACCCACCCGTACACTCAGGCGCTGCTCTCCGCCGCGCCCGACCCGTTCCCGTGGCGGCAGCAGGGTCCGGAGCCGATCGTGCTCTCCGGGGACCTGCCCTCCCCGGCGGACCCGCCCTCCGGTTGTCCGTTCCGCACCCGCTGCTGGCTGGCCCGACCGGAGTGCGCCGAGCACCGGCCGCCGCTGGTGGGGGAGCGACACCAGTGGGCCTGCCCGGTCGTGTCCGCTCCGGCGGTCTCCCGATGAGCAGACGCGTCCTGGTCACCGGTGCCGCCGGGGCGATCGGCACCGCCCTGGTCGCCGCCTTCCTGGCCCGGGGCTGGCGGGTCGCCGCTCTGGACCGGCGGCAGCCGGAGCCGGCGGTTGCTGCGGGGCCCGGAGCACCGGTCGCCGAGTCCCCGACCACGGACGGGCCGACCTGGCTGACCGCCGACGTGACCGACGCGGCGGCCGTCGAGGCCGCCGTCGAGCGGCTCCGCGCCGACTGGGGTGGACTCGACGTGCTGGTCAACAACGCCGCGGTCGGTCCGCCCCGGGCGCCGGTGGGCCGGGAGACGGCCGCGCACCTGCGCACCGTGCTGGAGGTGAACCTCGTCGCTCCACTCGCCCTGGTCCAGGCCACGTTGCCCCTGCTCACCGCCGGTGACGCGCCCGCCGTCGTGCAGCTCTCCTCGATCGGCGGGTCCCGGGCGTTCCGGGGCAACGCCGCGTACGTGGCCAGCAAGGGCGGCCTGGAGGCGATGACCCGCGCTCTGGCGCTGGACCTGGCCGGACGCGGCATCCGGGTCAACGCGGTCGCCCCGGCGATGGTGCGTACCCCGGGTTGGGACGACGCCGGCCCGGAGGAGGTCGCCCGGCGCGCCGGCCTCGTCCCCCTCGGTCGCGCGGGCACCCTCGCGGAGGTCGCCGACGCGGTGGGCTTCCTCGCCGGTCCGGAGTCCGGCTACATCACCGGGGTGGTGCTGCCGGTCGACGGTGGCCTTAGCGTTCAGGCGTACAGCCCGGTGGAGGAACCCGGGGTCGCCGCAACTCTAGAACCGTCCGGCGGGGACGCCTGATGCGGATCTCCACGCTGGCCCGGATGCTGCCGCACCCGGAGACGGTCTGCGTCGGCGCGGACGGACACCTCTACGCCGGACTCGCCCTCGGCAGCCCGCAGGGGCGTGGCCCGATAGTGCGGATCGACCCCGACGACGGCACCGCGCAGCGGTTCACCGACACCGGCGGACGCATCCTCGGGCTCGCCCGCGCCGAGGACGGCCTCGTCGGGTGCGACGTGGCCCGCGCGGAACTGGTCCGGATCTCCTCCGACGGCACGGTCACCGCCCGCATCGGCACCGCCGACGGCCGGCGGCTGCTCCGCCCGAACGGCTGCGTCGTCGATGCCGCCGGAGGTGTCTGGTTCACCGACTCCGGCACCGCCACGGCCGGCGAACCGACCGGCTCGGTCTGCTACGCCGCACCGGGGGAGAGCGACACGTGCCGGGTCGCCGCCGCCGACCTGGTCTATCCCAACGGCATCGGGATCAGCCCCGACGGCGGCACCCTGTACGTCTCCCTGACCCGGGACGACACCCTGCTCGCCTTCGACGTGACGGGCCCCGGCCGGCTCTCCGGCCGCCGGACGGTCGCCACCGGCGGTGCGCTGTCCGCCGGGCCGGACGGGCTCACCGTCGCCCCCGACGGGACCTGCTACCTGGCCGTCACCCGGGGCTCCCGGGTCGTCCGGATCACGCCCGACGGCCGAGTCGACACCCTGATCGAGGCACCCGACCTGCTGCGGATGCCGTCCCATGCGGCGGTGCACGGCACCCGGCTGCTGGTGCCCTCGCTGTTCGGCGACACCATCACCGCCGTCGACCTCGCGCCGAGCGGGGTGTCGGCCGAGTAGGGTCGGCACGTGGTCGTGCACCGGTTGAGCAGAGGTGAGGCACGGCGGATCGCGGTGCACGCGCAACTGCTCGCGGCACCGCGCCCGACCGATCTGGTGGCGGTCGTCGAGCGCCTGACGTTCCTCCAGATCGACCCGACGGCGGCCGTCGCGCCGAGTGCGGACCTGGTGCTGTGGAGCCGGATCGGCTCCACCTACGACCCTGCCGACCTGATCCGGGCCGTCGAGACCGATCGGACCCTCGTGGAGACGGTCGCCTACATCCGCTCGCCCCGCGACCTGCCCGCCGTGATCGCCGAGACACGCGGTGCCGAGATGCACCCGACCATCGGGGAGTGGCTGCACGGCAACGAGCCGTTCCGCCGCGACATCCTGGCGTTGCTGGCGGAGTCGGGCCCGCTGCTGTCCCGGGACATCCCCGACACCAGCGTCGTGCCGTGGCCGTCGTCGGGGTGGACCAACAACCGCAACGTGACGAAGATGCTCGAATCCCTGGCGCTGCACGGACACATCGCGATCTCCGGTCGGAAGGGACGGCAGCGCTACTGGGATCTCCCCGCCCGGGTCTACGCCGTCGAGCTGCCCGAACTCGATCACGATCACGCGGTCCGGCTCCGCAACGAGCGCCGACTCGCGGCCCTCGGCATCGCCCGGTCCACCGGCCCGCAGATCCCGGGTGAGTCGCCGTACGTCGGTGACGTGGGAGAGGAGGCCGTCGTCGAGGGCGTACCCGGCACCTGGCGGGTCCACCCGGCGTACGTCGGGCTGCCGTTCGAGGGCCGCACGGCGTTGCTCTCCCCCTTCGACCGGCTGATCCACGACCGGGTACGCACCGAGCAGCTCTTCGACTTCGAGTACATCCTGGAGATGTACAAGCCCAGGGAGAAGCGCCGGTGGGGCTACTTCGCCCTGCCCGTCCTCCATCACGACCGGCTCGTCGGCAAGCTGGACGCGACCGCCGACCGCAAGAGCGGCCGACTCGTGGTCAACGCCGTCCACGAGGACGTCCCCTTCACCGCCGCGATGACCGCCGACGTCCACGCCGAGATCGAGAGCCTCGCCGCGTGGCTCGGACTCACCGTCGACATGTCTCAGGTGTCGTACTCGCCGAGATCCCACGGCGGGCTGAACGCCATGTAGTCGCCCGGCTCGACGATGACCCACCAGGTGTCGTCGTCCTGCTCCGGCGCGCGGGGGATCAGCCCGAAGGTGGTGCCGTACCGGTCGACCGAGAAGGGCGCGACCTCGATGCGGCCGAAGGTGACCGGGCCGAGCGCGGCCAACCGTGCCTCGTACGCCGCCCGCCGCGCCTCGCGGTCCATCAGCGCCCTCGGGCCGAAGGCGTCGATCCTCGCCTCCAGGAACCGCCCGTCGCCGTCGAAGAGATAGAGGGCGACGAACTCCTGGCCGTCGTCGTTGCCGTGGGTGCCCGGCTCGAACGGAGTGGTGAGGAAGAACTGCCGGCCGTCGCCGGTGTGCCCCACGTGCTCGGCGTGGTAGTCGTCATGGTCGATGGCCAGGCGGCTCGGTGGTCCGGCGTCCATCCGGCGGGTCCTCTCGCGTCCACGGGTGAGCCGCAGCGGTCACCCCGGCCACATGATGGCCTCAGGGTGCGACACGATCGCCGAAGCGACCGGACGACGAGGTCGACGTCGGGCCGGTGCGGCAGCTTCTATGCTGCGGCTCATGCGCATCGTGTTCGTCGCCGCGCCACTGCAGGGCCACGTCCTGCCACTGATCCCGCTCGCGGCGGCCTGTCGCGACGCCGGCCACGACGTGATCGTGGCGAGTGGGGGCTTCCCACCCGATCTCCGCGGCCTGCGCACGGCCGACATCGGAGCCTCCTTCAGCCTGCCGCGAAGCGCGATCCGGGTCGCGCTGCGCCATCCGGGCATCGCTCGCGCCGAGCTGCGCGGCACGGCCGGCCACGCCATGGTCGGCGAACTCTTCGGTCGTGCCAACGTGGCACTGGTCGACCCGCTGTTGGCCCTGGCCGAGCGGGAACGCCCTGACCTGATCGTCTACGAGCCGCTGGGCGAGGCCGGTGCCATCGTGGCCGGACGACTCTCCATCCCGTCGGTGCTTCAGGAGAACACCCTCTGGTCGGCCACCGACCTGTTTCGGGCGGTGACCACCAGTACGGCGCTGGCCAAGCAGGAGATCCCCGGCCCCGATCTGACCATCGCCGTCACGCCGCCGAGCCTCCGCGACGCCCCGACCGGGAAGGTGGTCATGATGCGGCCGGTTCCCTTCTCGGGCGGTGGTCCGGTTCCGGACTGGCTGCTCACCTCCGGCGACCGGCCCCGCATCCTGGTCAGCCGCAGCACCCTGAAAGGCCCGAACGACGGTGACCCCGGCCCAGCGATCGTCAGGGTGGCCGCACAGGTCGACGCCGAGTTCGTGCTTGTACGCCCGGTGAGCACGCGCCACCTGCCGCCCAACGTGCGGACAGCCGACCGCGTACCCCTCGACCGGGTGCTGCCGACGGCGGCGGGCTTCGTCCACCACTCCGGCGCGGGCAGCGTGCTCGGCGGCCTGGCTGCGGGCGTACCGCAACTGACCACCCCCGGAGCGGGCGATCGCAGATACAACGCCGACCTGCTGGCCCGGCGCGGTGCCGGCCTGGCCGTCGAGGCGAAGGTGATCAGCGCGGCCGACCTGACCCGGCTGCTGACCGACGAGGCACTGCGCGTCGCCGCACAGCAGGTCGCGGCGGAGATCGCCGCAATGCCCGCGCCGACCGCAGTGGTCCCCGTGCTGGAAGAGGTCGCCGGTGGCTGACAGATCCCGGACCGTCTATGGATTCGGGTCCGCTGACGGCTCACAATCTGTTATGGACTGTCGCGTGGGTTCGACGTAGCCGGCCCGGGCGGCAGGGGAGACAGCGAGCGGGCCGCCGACCACCGTCCAGCACACCGGCCGACAACGGGAGGCCACCGTGGCGTACCCCCGGCACCCCGACGAGGCGGGCGGCCCGCCATCGCATCCCTTCACCGTTCCAGGACCGGCGGCAGCGTACCCCCGCATGCCGCCGCCGACGCGCCGCAAGAACCAGAACGTGGTGGTGTGGATCGTCGGGGCTGTCGTGTGTCTGCTGCTCCTCTGCTGCGGGATCGGCGTGGGCGGCGTGCTGCTGTACACCTTCCGGTCAAACCAGGTCGCGGAGAGCGCCGCGAGCCCGCCGACGCCGACGACGACGCAGGGGTCGACCGTCACGCCGACGACCACACCGCCCTCCTCGGCTGCCGCGCCCGCCCTGCCCGACACCTTCGAGACGATCACCGAGGGGCAGTGGAAACGGGTGGCCGAGCGGCCGGACGATCACAGCGGCCGGACGTTGGTCGTGTACGGCCAGATCACCCAGTTCGACGATGCCACCGGTAAGGACAGGTTCCGTGCGCTGGTGGGCGCGCGGAGAACGACCGACGACGGTGGCTACGACACGAACACGCTGCTGTACGGCGATCCGAAGGTGCTCGGCGACATCGCTGCGGACGACGAGTTCCAGGCGAAGGTGACGGTGCTGAAGGCGTACACGTACCAGTCGTTGGTGGGTCCTACCAGGGTGCCGCTGCTGCTGGTGCACTCGTTACGGGTGTTGTAGCCGACCGAGGGGCGTGGCGGTCACCTCGGTCCCGTCATGGGGGTGCTCCCGCCGCAGTGACCGGAGGGCGAGGCGTTCGACGTCGGCCCAGGTGGGGGTGGCGTGCCCGTAGCCGGGGACCGGGCGGCGCTGCGGCCCGAAGAAGTACTGGTGGGCGACGGCGCCCCGGATGGCGGAGTGCACCTCGGGGTGGTCGTCCACGAAGTGGGTGAGGCCGAGGTCGAGGCAGTGCCCGCGTTTGTCGGCGCGGGCGCGACAGAACCGGACCCGGTCGCGGCCGATCCCGGTGTGCCGGTAGAAGTCGTGGGCGTCGAGCCAGCGCAGCGTACGGGCCTGGACGCGCGGGCCGCACTTGGAGACCAGCCAGACCCGGCCGCCGAAGCGGGGGACGAGGCGGGCGATCGTGTCGAGGGCGCCGGGCACCTCCGGGGTGGCCAGCATGGTGGCCTCGTCGCCGGTGAAGAAGGCGGTGTCACCACCGCGGGGATGGCGGGATCCGTCGATGACGACTCGGCCGATGTCGATGCCGAGCCGGGGCACATGATCGTTCATGCCACCCAGGATGGGGGCCGGAGAACCAGGGCAGAACTATCGATCGGCGACTGTTCTATAGTCGCATGCTATGAATGGGCGGGACCTGCTGGAAGCCGACGCACTGCGGTCGTTCGCGGTCTTCGCCGAGCACCGCAACTTCACCGCCGCCGCTGCGGCGCTGCACATCAGCCAGCCCTCGCTGCACGTGAAGATCCGCAAACTGGCCGCCGCACTCGGCGTGGACCTCTACGAGCGGGACGGCCGGCGGCTGACCTTGACCGTCGCCGGGGAACGCCTCGCCGCGTACGCGCTGGACACCCGTCACCGCACCGACGAGTTCCTGCGGGAACTGCACCAGGACGCGGCGCCCACCATGACCATCGCGGCCGGTCGCGGCGCGCTGCGCTGGGTGATCGCCGAGCCGATCCGGTGGATCGGCCGCCAGGGCCGCCGGGTGCACGTGATCACCGCGGACCGGGACGCCGCCCTCGCCGCGATCTCCGCCGGTCGCGCCGACCTCGCCGTGGTCGCGCACGATCCACCGGGACGGCAGTACGAGTCGACGCAGATCGCCGCGTACCGGCAGGTGCTCGTGATCGACGACGGACACCCACTGGCCGAGCGGCGGCAGGTCCGACTCCGTGACCTCGACGGGCTGGACCTCGTCGTACCCCCGGCCGGGCGCGCGCACCGGCGGGCGCTGGACCGTGCGCTACTCGACGCGGACGTCACCTGGCAGGTCGCCGCCGAGGTCGACGGCTGGGACCTGCTCGTGCACCTGGCCGCGCTCGGTGTCGGTGCCACCGTCGTCAACGGGTGCGTGGAACTCCCCGACGGTCTGCGCGCCGTACCCGTGCACGGCCTGCCGACGATCCGCTACTGGGCGGCCTGGCGCCCGCAACGCGAGCCGGTCGTACGGGACCTGCTCGACCTGCTCGGGGCACGACCGTGACCGACCGCACCACCGCGACCAGCAAGTTCCTGGCGTACGTACTGCGTCACCAGCCGGCCGCCATCGGGATCACGCTCGACTCCGCCGGATGGGTGGAGGTGGACGTGCTGCTCGCCGCGTTGGCCCACCACGGTCGGCCGATCAACGGTGCGTTGCTGGCCCGGCTGACCGGCGACACCGACAAACAGCGGTTCGAGATCCGTGACGGGCGGATCCGCGCCGCCCAGGGCCACACCGTCCCGGTCGACCTGTGCCTGGCACCGGAACCGCCTCCGCCGCTGCTCTACCACGGCACCGTCGCCCGCTTCCTGCCCGGCATCCGCGCCGACGGCCTCCGGCCGCGCGGCCGTACCCACGTGCACCTCTCCGCAGACCGGCAGACCGCCGCGACGGTCGGTGCCCGGCGCGGCGAGCCGATCGTCCTCACCGTCGACGCCGCCGGCATGCATGCGGCCGGCAACGTGTTCCACCGGGCCGCCAGCGGCGTCTGGCTCACCACCCACGTCCCACCCGACCGGATCATGGTCGACAGTGCGGAAGAGGCCGCCGGTAGCTGACAGATCCCGGATCGTCTATGGATTCGAACCCGGTGGCGGTCCACAATCTCCTGTGGACCGTCGCGTGACTCTGCCACAGTCGACTCTCGGGGGCAGGGGGACAGCGGGCCGGGCCGGCGACCACCCTCCAGCACACCGGCCGACACCAGGAGGCCACCGTGGCGAACCCCCGGCACCCCGGCGAGGCGGGCAACCCGTCGTCGTACCCGTCACCCGTCCCCGGGCCGGCGGGAGCGTACCCCGGTATGCCGCTGCCGACGTACCGCAAGAACCAGAGCACGCTGCTGTGGATCGTCGGGGCTGTCGTTGTCCTGCTGCTCCTGTGCTGCGGGATCGGCGCGGTCGGCGCCCTGCTCTACGCCGTCCAGTCGAACCAGGTCGCGGAGAGCGCCGTGAGCCCGTCGTCTTCCCAGCCGCCCACCGCCACACCGATGACCGCAGCGCCCACCCCGTCCGACATCTACGTGACGTTCACGCAGCGGCAGTGGAAACTGCTCGCCGAGCGGCCGAACGATTACATCGGCCGCACGTTCGTCGTGTACGGCCAGGTCACCCAGTTCGACGATGCCACGGGTGAGGACACATTCGCCGCGAGGGTGGGACCGCGGAGAACGACCGACGAAGGTGGTTACGACACGACCATGCTGTTGGACGGCGATCCGAAACTGCTCCGCAGCCTCGCTGAAGGCGAAGAGTTCCAGGCTGAGGTGATGTTGCTGGGGACGTACCTGTACAGCCCGCCGACCGGTGGCCCGCTCAGAAACGTGCCGTGGCTGGTGGTGCGGTCGTTGCAGGAGTTGTAGCCGGCCGAGGAGCCCGTGGCCGACGTGGTGTCGCCGGCCGGCTCGGCATCCCCGGCTGATCCCGGTACGCCGGTGTGGCAGGCGAGGACCGGTCCGGCAGAATCGGCGGGTGCCCGTCCACCTGATCACCGACCCGGACGACGAGCGGATCGGCGACTACCGTGCGCTGACCGACGTCGAGCTGCGGACCCGCTGGGAGCCCCCGCACGGCCTGTTCATCGCCGAGGGTGAGCTGGTGCTGCGCCGGGCGTTGCGGGCCGGGTACCCGGCCCGGTCGTACCTGGTCGACGCCAAGCGGGTCGACCAACTCGCCGACCTGGACACCGGAGACGCCCCGGTCTACGCCGCCAGCCAGGACGTGCTGCGTGAGGCCACCGGGTTCCACGTGCACCGGGGGGTCCTCGCGTCGTTCCGGCGTACGCCGTTGCCGAGCGCGGCCGAGGTGCTCGCGACCGCCCGCCGGGTGGTGATCCTGGAGGACGTGAACAACCATACGAATCTCGGTGCGATCTTCCGGGCGGTCGCCGCGCTCGGGGTGGACGCGGTGCTGCTCTCGCCGTCCTGCGCCGACCCGCTCTACCGGCGCAGCGTCCGGGTCAGCATGGGGGAGGTCTTCGCCGTGCCGTACGCGAAGCTGGAGCCCTGGCCGGCGGCGCTGGACGAGGTGCGGTCGGCCGGGTTCACCGTGCTGGCGATGACGCCGGCCCCGGACGCGGTGCCGATCCAGCGGCTCACGCCGGAACAACGGGCCCGCGCCGCGTTGCTGCTCGGGGCGGAGGGGGCCGGGTTGACGTCGGATGCGATGGCGGCCAGCGACGTACGGGTGGTGATCCCGATGCGGCGCGGCGTGGACTCGCTCAACGTGGCCGCCGCCACCGCCGTGGCCTGCTGGGAGTTGGGCCGCGACGACGCCTGACCGTCGAGGTTCGGGCCGATCTGCGGGTACCGTTTCGCCCGTGTTCCCTACCGTCCGTGAGGTCCTCGCGCTGGACCCGGTTCGCCACGGTGCGCCGCGCCTGGTCGCCGGGGAGGCGGGGCTGGACCGGCCGGTGCGCTGGGTGCACGTCGCCGAGGTGCCGGACATCGCCACCCTGCTGCGGGGTGGCGAACTGGTGCTGACCACCGGCATCGGACTGCCCGGCGAGGACGCCGGGCTGCGCGCCTTCATCGGGGATCTCGCCGGGGTCGGCGTCTCCGGGCTGGTGGTGGAGCTGGGGCGCCGGTACCACACCGGGGTGCCCCGGGTGATGGCCGCCGCCGCCGAACGGGCCGGAATGCCGTTGGTGGAGCTGCGCCGGGCCACCCCGTTCGTCCGGGTCACCGAGGCGGTGCACGCACTGATCGTGGACGCGCAGCTCACCGAGTTGCGGGCGGCGGAGGAGATCCACCAGCGGTTCACCGAGCTGTCGGTGGAGGGCGCCGACCCGGGCGAGGTGGTCCGGCAGGCCGCTGAGCTGTCCGGCTGCCCGGTGGTGTTGGAGAACCTCTCCCGGCAGGTGCTCGCGTACGACCCGGCGCGGGAGAACGCCGAACTGCTGCTCGACCGGTGGGAGCAGCACTCGCGGCGGATCCGGCCGGCCGGGCGTACGGTCTACGACCCGGACAGCGGCTGGCTGGTGACCATGGTCGGCGCCCGGGGCGAGGACTGGGGTCGGCTGCTGCTGCGCTGGCCGGGCGGCGGCGAGTGGAACTCGGCGCGGGACGCGGTGACCGGCGCGATCTCGCCGCCCACCCGGCTGACCATCCTGGTCGAGCGGGCCGCGTCGACGCTGGCGCTGGGCCGGCTGATCCGGCGGGACGCCGAGGGACTGGAACGGCAGATCCACCGCACCCTGCTCACCGCGTTGCTGGACCGCTCGCGGCCGGTGGACGAGGTGGCCCTGCGAGCTCGGGGCCTCGGGCTGGTCCTGGAACGCCGGCACCTGGTCGGGGTGGTGGTCCGGCATCGGGCCGACGAGCCGGACAGCGGCTCGACCGGGACCGGTGACGGCGACGAGCCCGGCCCGGCCCGGCTGCGGGACCTGGCCGAGGCGGTGGGCCAGGCGGTGCGGGAGGCGAACCTGACCGGCCTGACCAGTGCCGTGGACGACCAGGCGGTGGGGGCGCTGCTGGCCCTGCCGGACCCGGCGGCGGAAGAGCGGGCGCTTGCCTCCTTCGCCGCCGCGCTGCGCCGGACCCGCCCCGAGTCGAGACCGTCCGATCCGGCTGCCACCCGGGCTGTCGGAGGCGGGAAGGGAGCCGAACCGGGCCGAGGTGCCGGCGGGCTCATCATCGCGGCCGGCTCCGGGGTGAGCAGCCTGCGCGAGGCGGGCCGGTCGCTGATCGAGGCCCGGCAGGTCGCCGAGGCCGCCCGCAACGACCGCCGGGACCTACCGATCTTCCGGTTGCCGCATGTCGGGCTCGCCGGGCTGCTGCACCTGCTGCGCGACGAGCCGCGCCTGCAGACCTTCGTCGAACGCGAGCTCGGGGCACTGCTGGCGTACGACGCCCGGCACCCGCGTGAACACCTGCTCGGCACGCTGCGGGCGTACCTGGAGCAGGGCCGCAACAAGTCGGCGGCGGCTGCGGCGGCCCACCTGTCCCGGCCGGCGTTCTACGAGCGGCTGGCCCGCATCGGCCGCATCCTCGACGTCGACCTCGACTCCGTCGACGCCTGTCTCTCCCTGCACGTCGCCCTGCTGGCCCTGGACGCCATCCGCACCTCCTGACCCCCGCCGCCCCCGCCTCGCCGTGCCCCGCCCGCCTCACCGTGCCCCGCCCGTGTCCGCCGCGTCGATCATGGAGTCGTGGCGGGAACAAAAGCCGTCTACATGTCGATATCGACTACCACTAGTCCATGATCGCCGGGCACGGGCACGGGCACGGGCACGGGCACGGGCACGGCATGGGGGTCGGGGTGGGGGTGGGGCGCTTGCGGTGGGGGCGTGCGGAACCGGCTCGCCTGACGGCCGTCACTCGCTCAGCGAGTGCAGGGCCTTGGTGTAGGCGGGCGGGACGTAGCTGGGGCCGCCGCCGGGGGTGAAGACGTCGGAGGTGGCGGCCGTGGCCCACGCGCTGTCCGGTACGGCGGCGACCAGCGTGCGGACGACCGGGGCGTCCCGCCAGTCCGGCTGCTGGGCGAGCAGGCTCAGTGCCACCACCGACTCCTCCACCTCGCCGACGCACTCGAACGGCTTGTGCCCGTCCACGCCGAGCAGTTCCCGGTAGCCGGGGATCTGCGACTCGTCGGCGAGCAGGTCACCGCCGAAGATGTGGGTGATCCGCTCCCGGGACATGAACGGTGCCAGGGCCAGGAAGACGAACCGGCACTTGGGGCAGTCGCGGCACCAGCGCTCGCTGGCGTCGCGCAGCTTGAACGCCGCGTTGCAGCTGGTCACCACGTCGTCGTACCGGTCGATGGTGGCGAACAGTCGGGCGATGTGCAGCTCCGACAGCGGGCGCAGCAGGGAGAAGTACGGTTCGGTGAGCCCGGCGTGCTCCGCCAGCGCCGCCCGGAGCAGCCCCTCGGCCTCGACGCCCTTGGACCACTGGTGGTTGACCTCGTGGCCGTTCCAGATGAGGTTCGGGTCGGAGGCGGAACGCTCGTTGGACATGACCACCGGTCCGAGCCCGTGCAGCACGGCGGTGGCGACCGCGATCAGCGAGTTGATCGCGGTGACCGGGATGTGCCCGTTGCGGGCGCCGGCGGCGTTCAGCTCGAACAGCACCGGGTCGAGGCGTCGCCGGGCGGCCAGCGGGGTGAGTCCGGAGGCCGCGTTCACCGCGTTGATCACGTGGTTCGGGTTGACCGAGAAGGGGACCGGGTCCAGGCCGGCGCGACGCATCGCCTCCAGGCTGACGATCGAGTCCTTGCCGCCGCCGACCGCGCTGAGCGGTCGGCGGTCCGAGTTGTCGTACTCGGCGACGGCGGCGACCCGGCCCTCCGGGATCACCGGGGACAGGTCGAGCACGTACGGCAACTGGTTGCGGTAGGCGTACTCGGCCAGGCCCTTGGTGTAGACGGCGGTGACGAACCCGGCGGCGGCCGGGCCCAGCGGCGTCGGCAGCACCAGCTGCCCCGGCGCGGCGGCCTTGTAGTAGCTGACGCCGGCCACGACGTGCAGCAGCTCCAGCACCCGGCCGAGCGCCGCCACGGCGGCGTCCGACGGTGACTCCTCCGGCACCGGAAGCGTGATCACCTCGGTGAACCGTTGCTCGCCGTCGGGCCCGGTCAGGGCGTAGTCGAACAACGCCTCCCCGGTCGAGAGATCGATCGAGTAGGACGGGAAGGTGAACGCGTCCATCCGCGCCAGCTGCGTATTGGGCACACGCCATACTAGGCCCTGGTTCGTCCGGCCGTGCCCGGCTCCGCCGGACCCCGCACGTGCCCCGTTGCCGTCGCACCCGAGGAGAAGCTGTGCGCCTGTCTGACCTGCGCGGACGTACCGTCGCCGTCTGGGGGGCGGGTCGGGAGGGACGAGCCGCGGTGATCGCGATCGCCGCCCACGGCCCGGCCGACCTCGTCGCCGTCGACGACAGCGCCAACTTCCTCTCGCTGCCCTGGGAGGGGCCGCTGGCGGAGGCGGCCCCGCTGGTCACCGGCGAGGAGGGCCTCGCCCGGTTGGCCGCCGCCGACGTGGTGGTCCGGTCGCCGGGTGTGCCGCAGACCCACCCGTGGCTGGTGGAGCTGCGTCGCCAGGGTGCCACCGTCACCCAGGGCACCTCGCTCTGGATGGCCGACCACGGCCCGCGCACCGTCGGGGTGACCGGCAGCAAGGGCAAGAGCACCACGTCGAGCCTGATCCACCACCTGCTGACGGCGGTGGACCGGCCGAACGTCTTCGGCGGAAACATCGGCGTGCCGACGCTGGACCTGCCCGAGGCCGAGCTGTACGTGCTGGAACTCTCCAGCTACCAGTGCAGCGACCTGACCGACTCGCCCCGGGTCGCGGTGGTCACCGCCCTGTTCCCGGAGCACCTCGACGCGCACGGCGGTGAGCGGGAGTACTACCGGGACAAGCTCAACCTGCTGGCGTACGGGCCGAACACCGTGGTCGTCAACGGTGGCGACCCCCGGTTGCTCGTCGAGCTGGGTGACCGCGCGGCGGTCCGCGCCGGCACCGCCGAGTCGGTGAACGTGGCCGCCGGCCCGGACGGTACGCCCTGGTTCCACCGGGTCGACCAGCCGCTGTTCCCCCGGGCGGTGCTGCCGCTGGTCGGCCGGCACAACGAGGGCAACCTCTGCGTGGCGCTGGCCGTGCTCGACGCCCTCGGCGTGGACCTGGTCGACCGCAAGGACACCCTGGCCGTGGCCGTCGCCGGCTTCCAGGGGCTGGCCCACCGGTTGACCGAGATCGTCGACCCGTCCGGCCTGACCTTCGTCGACGACACGCTGGCGACCAGCCCGTACGCGGCCATGCACGCCATCGACGCGTACGACGGGCGGCCGTTGACCGTGATCGTCGGTGGTGCCGACCGGGGCGTGGACTACACCCCGCTGCGCGAGCACCTGGCCGAGCGGGAGCTGACCGTGATCGGCATCCCGGACAGCGGAGCGCGCATCGTCGAGGCGTTGGACGGGCTGCCGAAGGTGCGCACCGAACTGGTCGAGGACCTGGCCGACGCGGTCCAGTTGGCCCGGCAGGTCACCCCGGCCGGTGGCGTGGTCCTGCTCTCCCCGGCCGCGCCCAGCTACGGTCGGTTCCGCAACTTCGAGCACCGCTCGGAGGTGTTCGCCGAGGCGATCCGCGCCACCGCCCCGGTCTGACCGCCCTACCGGGTCTGCCGCACAGGCGCGGGCTCCGGCGGAGGCGCGAGGTCGGCGACCAGGTCGGCGGCGTCGAGCAGACGGACCCGGTCGGCGTCGAGAGCGGCGGCGTGCAACGCGTACACCGGCGCGCCCTCGGCGACGGTCAGGTCACCCCTGAGCAGTGCGGCGAAGCCCGGTGCGGCGGTCGCGTCGTCCGGCACTCCGTCCCCGTCCGGCGGGCCGAGCGCGACCAGTCGTGCGGTGAACGCCTCGACGGACTCGTCAGGAGCCCGTCGGTAGGTCACCCTGGCGTCGCCGTCATAGCGGACCATCACCGTCCGGGCCCGGGCGGCGGCATGCCAGCAGGCGAGTTCCCAGAGACTGACCCGCTGTCCGGCGGCGAAGTGGTCGTCGGCCGCCACGCTGAGCCGGGCCAGCGTTCGGGAGTAGCGGGCCACCGAGTGCTGTTCGCCGCTACCGGTCATCGCGGCGTCGATCCAGCGCATCGTCCCCGTCTGCACGTCGATCACCAGCGGGGTGGACACCTTGACCTGGCCGGTGAGGTCGAAGCGCTGCTCGACGGCCTTCGGCTCGAACGGCGCACCCCGACCGGGGTCGGCCATGAACCCGGCGAAGGCGTCGGTCATCGCCTCGAAGGGCACGTCGTTGTAGCTCAACACCACCATCGTGGCGTACCGGACGCCGCGCTTGCGCAGCTCGGGCAGGTCGAGGTCGACGAACTCGCTGGCGCCCAGCGGTGCCGGCGCGGAGGTCAGATCGCCGGAGTGCACCGCAGCGCGGTCACCGAAGCGCAGCCGGGTGTAGTCGCACCATCCGACGAAACCGCCGTCCGGGGCGATCATCGCCACCGACAGGTCGAGGTCGACCCGGGTGCCGACCGGCTCGGTCCAGTGCAGGAACAGCCGAAGCCGGCGTCCGGTGGGCAGCGGCTGGCGGCTGCCCCGAGGTAGCCGGACCAGGGCCGCCGATGCGGTGCGTTCGGTGAACGGGGCCACGAGGTCGACCAGGCCGGCGTCGAGCACGGCCAGTTCCGTGCCCGGCAGCAGCGCGGCGCGTCGGCGCAACTCGCCGGTGATTACGGCCTCCACCTCGCCGCCGAGACCGGCCCGCAGGCGGTCGCGGCGGTCCGGCATGGCCCACAGGCGGGCCCGGCCGCCGCGTGGGAAGAACAGCCGGGTGCCGGCCGGCCAGGTCGCGCCACGGACCGCGCCGACGGCCGCGATCAGCACCCCCGGCGAGACGGTACGCACCGCGTCCGTCACCGCCGTCAGCAGCGGCTGCGGCTGCGCGGTCCGGGCCGCCAGCGCCACCGTCCGACGCAGCAACTCGCCCGGTCGACGGGCCAGCAGTGCCAGCGCGGCGGCCGTGTCGCCGGTGCCCAGCGCTGCCTCGACCCGGCCGGCCCACGTGGTGAATCGCAGCCGGTCGCTTTCGACGCGCAGCAGCGGCACGTCGGCGGCGGTGGTGAGCAGCAGACGGCCGAGCGGGGTACGCCCGTCGAGCCGGGTGCCGCGCAGCACGGCGAAGCCGACAGCCGTCCGGGGGTGCCGCTCGGCGTGTGCGAAGGGGTGCAGCGACTCAGCGGCCCGCAACCACCGGCGCCGGTGCCGTAGCAGGTCGTCGATGAGAGCCGTCGGGTCCAGCGCGTCCAGCCGGGCGAGCAGCGCCCGCCGCAGCGGCCGGGGCAGTGAGTGGTGTCGGGCGGGTGGCTCGACCAGGCCGGCGTCGCCGCCGTGCAGCACCCACAGCAGCCGCAGCGCGTCGGTGGCGGTGCCGACGTGGCGGTCGAGCAGTTCGGTGATCTGTTCGACCGGCTGCGGCTGGCCGAGGATCCGGCCGAGCACCAGGGCCCGGGTCTCGCGTACCGGGAGGTCGGCGGGGAGCCAGTCCAGCCGGGTGGTGCCGGCGTGGTCGATCAGGAAGGTCAGGTCCGTCCGGTCGACGTCGGACAGCGGCGTATGGCGGGCCAGCAGCGTCGCCAGGGCCTCGTGCACGGCCCGCCCGGCGTCCTCGGCGAGTTCGAGCACGGCGGCACGGCGCGGCATCGGCAGGGTCGGTCCCGCGCTCGGCGGTGTGGCGACGGTGAGGAACGGGCCGTCGCCGGTGATCCGGCGGTGGCACAGCGGACAGCCGGTGTAGCCGTGGTCCCAGCACGCGGTACAGACCAGGTGCGCGCAGGGAGAGACGGCCGCCACCGTGTCGAGCGTGCCGCAGAGCACACAGGGCTGTTCCGGTCCCTGCAACAGCAGCGTGAAGATCCGGCGTACGTAGAGCTGTTCGGTGTCGGCGGGCACCCGGCGGGGGAAGTCTCGGAACAACGGCACGTGTGGCGCGTCCGCCCCGACGACCCGCTCCAACACGGTGAGCAGCGCCAACCCGGTGGCGGCCAGCCGGTCGGCGGGCAGGCCGACGAGCCAGCCCCGCAGCCGTGGCCCGAGCAGCCAGCCGAGCCCGAGCACGTCGGCCTCCAGCGCGGCGAGCCCTTCGGAGACCGTGGCCGGTCGTCGGCCCGTCCGCTTGACCTTGCGCCCGGCGCCGGTGAGCAGACCGGGCGCGATCAGGTTCGCCCGGCGGACCAGGGTGACCGCCAGCGGGTCCACTGCCACGTTCGACGCCAGTGCCGCCACCGCCACCCCCCGGGTATCTGGACAGACAGCGAGGGCGGAGATCGGGCGCGCTAGTTCTTCAGAAAAGAGCCCAGAAGGAAGCACGCCCAGGAGCCGCCCTCGCCGCCGGAAGGCTACCGGGCGACGCTGCGGCGGCGCACTGCGGTATTCGTCAGGACCTCGTGGACGGTCGCTGGACCAGCGTGGTGTGCAGCGTACGCATGGAACGAATGGCCGAGCGGATCTCCTGGAGGTACCGGCCGGGGGTGAGGGTGGGCTCGGGCAGGCAGGTCAGGTCTGGCCGGGCGGGGTCCACTCCGACGGTGTCGATCTCGCAGCCGTACGGCACGGCCAGGGTGCGCAGCGCGTCGCAGTGCTGGAACGGTACGTAGATCGGTGCGGTGACCAGCAGGACCGGCTCGCCGGGGGAGAGCCGGGCGTGTTCGGCCCAGAACCGCTGCGTGTCGGCGGTGTGCGCGCGTCGTCGCTGCGGCTCGCTCGACGGGGCGGCCAGCACCCGCACCGGCGGCAGCCCGGCCGGCCGGTAGGTCCGTGACGACCAGGAGTGGTGCGGATGTCCGGCGTCGATCCCGTCGGTGGCGTCCGGTCCACGCAGCCCGAAGGTGCGTCGGACCGCCGCGTCGAGCACGTCGACCTCGGTGTCTCCGCCGGCCACGTCGGCGTCGGCGAGTGTCCGGCGTTCCGTCTCGGACAGTGGCCGGAAGCTGCCCAGCACGGCCACCTCGCCGGTGACGTCGACCCGGTCCCGCAGTAGATGGGCGGCGTAGGTCACCCGGCGCAGGCAGGCGTGGGCCAGGCCGCCCAATACCACCAGGTGCGCGTACCGGGTGCGGGCCGGTGGGCGGGGACGGACCAGACCGAGCGCGTCCGCAGCGGTGAGGATCCGGGCGCGGCGCGGCGGGTCGAGGTCGGGTTCGCGGGCCTCGGGCCGCTCCCGACCCGCGCGGAAGTCCCAGTGCGCGGCGGAGAACTCGTCGAGCGCGGCCAGCACGGCACCGAGGTCACCGGCGGGCCATCGGCCGTCGAAGTCGGCGACCAGTTCCCGCATCGGCGTGCTGTCGACCCAGCGGCTGATGCCGTCGGTGATCGCGGCGACCGGGTCGGTGGGGTCGCCGCACGGCAGCGGGACGGGATCGCGTGTGCCGGTGGGTGGCGGCGGTCCGGCGGCGGGGGGTGACGCGGCCACGGGCGGTGGGACGGGACGCTCGGGCACGGATCGGATCGTACCGGCCGACGGCCCGGCACGACGGTCGAGCGGCCCGCAGGGGCGGTGTGACGTGGGCCGGGTCGTTCACGGCGGTGGTCTGGACGGTCGCTCGCGGCGGCGGTACGGCCGTTTGCCCTGTCGTTCCTGCCCGCGCTGGCCTCTCCGCAGCGGTCGCTCTGACCGCCGGGTGGGTGGGCTTCGCCCTGGTCGCGGTGGCCCTGCACGCCCCGGCATACCGGCGGAGGGCTGGCGGAAAACGTGGGCCGGTGCCCGAGCCGGCGACCGGAAGCGTGGTCGAAACCGCCGTAGACGACGGAAAGCGTTGACGTTCTGTCAACGGCTGCCGACCACCGGGCGACACGTTGGCTCTTGTCCGGGCAGCGACGGTGGTGACACCGTCGCGGTGACCGCGAACCGAAGGGTGCGACGATGACCGACGACCTGCTGGCCCGGCACCGGGCCGTGCTCCCGTCCTGGATGCCCCTCTACTACGCCGAGCCGATCGAAATCGTCTCCGGCGAGGGCCGCCGGGTCACCGACGCGCAGGGGCGCACCTACCTGGACTTCTTCGGCGGGGTGCTGACGAACATGATCGGCTACGACATCGCCGAGATCCGCGAGGCGGTGCAGCGGCAACTGTCCACCGGGATCGTGCACACCTCGACGCTCTATCTGATCCGACAGCAGGTCGAGTTGGCCGAGAAGATCGCCCGGCTCTCCGGGATACCGGACGCCCGGGTCTTCTTCACCAACTCCGGCAGCGAGGCCAACGAGGCCGCGCTGCTGATGGCCACCAACTACCGCCGCTCGCACCAGATCCTCGCGGTCCGCAACAGCTACCACGGCCGCACGTACGCGACGATGGGCGCCACCGGCAACCGGGGCTGGTCGGCCAGCGCGCTCAACCCGCTCCAGGTGGCCTGGCTGCACTCCGGTGAGCGGCTGCGTGGCCTGCTCGCCCGACTGCCCGAGGGCGACCGGGTCGACGCGGCGGTGGAGGACCTGCGCGAGGTGCTCGCCACCCAGACCTCCGGCGACGTGGCCTGCCTGATCGCCGAGCCGATCCAGGGCGTCGGCGGGTTCGTGCACGGGCCGGACGGCCTGTTCGCCGGATGGAAGAAGGTCCTCGACGAGCACGGCATCCTGCTGATCTCCGACGAGGTGCAGACCGGCTGGGGGCGCACCGGCGAGCACTTCTGGGGCTACCAGGCCCACGGTGTCACTCCCGACCTGCTCACCTTCGCCAAGGGCGTCGGCAACGGGTTCGCACTGGCCGGGGTGGTCGGCCGGGCGGAGGTGCTGGAGTCGGTGCCCGCGATCAGCTTCTCCACCTACGGCGGCAACCCACTGAGCACCGCCGCCGGCAACGCCGTCCTGGACTACCTGCTCGACCACGACCTCCAGGCCAACGCCGCCCGGGTCGGCGCGATCCTCGGCGACGGCCTGCGCGCCGCGGTGGCCGGTCTCGACCAGGTCGCCGAGGTACGCGGCAAGGGCCTGATGCTCGCCGTGGAGTTCGTCCGGCCGGGCACCGACGAGCCGGACCCGGCGCTGACCGGGCGGGTGTTCGAGGCGTGCCGGCAGGGTGGGCTGCTCGTCGGCAAGGGCGGGTTGTACGGCAACGTGCTGCGGATGGGGCCGCCGTTGACGCTCACCGAGGAGGAGGCCCGCGAGGGGCTGGCCGTCCTGGTCGAGGCGATCCGGGCCGCCAGCAGCGGGGAGGTTGACCAGTGAGCGCGAGCGCGAGGAGTGAGCCGGTTCTGCGAGCCCCGCAGTCGCGAACGGAAGGTGGTGCAGTGAGCGCGAGGAGTGAGCCGGTTCTGCGAGCCCCGCAGTCGCGAACGGAGGGCGGTGCCCTGAAGCTGATCGGGCACTTCGTGGACGGCAGGCGGGTCAGCGGCACCTCCACGCGGCGCGGGGACGTCTTCGACCCGGCCACCGGTCGGCGTACCGCAGAGGTGGAGCTGGCCTCCGCCGCGGACGTGGCGGTGGCCGTCGAGGCGGCCGCGCGCGCCGCGCGGACCTGGCGGGACGCGTCGCTGGCGAAGCGGACGGCGGTGCTGTTCGCCTTCCGGGAGCTGGTCAACGCCCGCCGGGACCGGCTCGCCGAGGTGATCACCGCCGAGCACGGCAAGGTGCTCGCGGACGCCGCCGGGGAGGTGCAGCGCGGCCTGGAGGTCATCGAGTACGCGTGCGGCATCCCGTCGGCGCTGCGCGGCGGTTTCAGCGAGAACGTCTCCACCGAGGTCGACTCGTACAGCCTGCGGCAGCCGCTCGGGGTGGTCGCGGTGATCAGCCCGTTCAACTTCCCGGTGATGGTGCCGCTGTGGTTCGTGCCGGTGGCGGTCGCCGCCGGCAACGCGGTGGTGCTCAAGCCGAGCGAGAAGGACCCGAGCGCGGCGCTGCTGCTGGCGGAGTGGTTCGCCGAGGCGGGCCTGCCCGACGGGGTGCTGAACGTGGTCAACGGTGACGCCGAGGCCGTGGACGCGTTGCTGGACCACCCGACGGTCAAGGCGGTGTCCTTCGTCGGTTCCACGCCGGTGGCGCGGCACGTCTACCAGCGCGGCACCAGCGCCGGTAAGCGGGTGCAGGCGCTCGGCGGTGCGAAGAACCACATGGTGGTGCTGCCCGACGCGGATCTGGACCTGGCCGCCGACGCGGCGGTCAACGCCGGGTTCGGGTCGGCGGGGGAGCGGTGCATGGCGATCTCGGCGCTGGTCGCGGTGGGTCCGGTCGCCGACGACCTGGTGGCCCGGATCGCGCAGCGGATGGCCGGGTTGCGTACCGGTGACGGGCGGCGCGGGTGCGACATGGGTCCGTTGGTCACCGCCGCGCACGCGGACCGGGTCCGGTCCTATGTGGAGGCGGGCGTGGCGGCCGGTGCGGTGGCGGTGGTCGACGGCCGGGACGTGACGCCCGACGGCGACCCGGACGGCTTCTGGCTGGGCCCGACGCTGTTCGACCGGGTCACCCCGGACATGTCGATCTACACCGACGAGATCTTCGGCCCGGTCCTCTCGGTGTTGCGCGTGGGCTCGTACGACGAGGCGGTCGAGCTGGTCAACGCCAGCCCGTACGGCAACGGCACGGCGATCTTCACCAACGACGGCGGTGCGGCCCGCCGCTACCAGCACGAGGTGGAGGCGGGCATGGTCGGTGTCAACGTGCCGATCCCGGTGCCGATGGCGTACTACTCCTTCGGCGGCTGGAAGGCGTCCCTCTTCGGTGACCTGCACGCGCACGGCGCCGACGGGGTGGCGTTCTTCACCCGGGGCAAGGTGGTCACCAGCAGGTGGTTGGACCCCCGCCACGGTGGGGTCAACCTCGGCTTCCCCACCCAGACCTGAGCAGGCGCAGGACGCCCGCCCCGGCCAGGTAGGCCACCAGGGCGGCGACCGGCAGGCCGAGCGGCTCGGGTGCGGTCTTGGCGGTGGCGCTGTTGGCCACCAGGGCGTACCCGACGGCGGCGAAACCGGCGACGGTCAGGACGCCCCGCACGGCGACCCGTCGTCGGTGCGGCCGTCCGTCTTCCGGCGGGCGGTCCGCATCGGCGTCGGGTCGGCCCGGTGCCGGGGTGGCGGACCCGTACCGGCGACTCGCGGTGGAGCGGCCGGTGCGGGCCTCGATCGGGCCGAAGACCGCGACCAGTGCGGCGAGGACCACGGTGAGCAGCAGTACCCAGGGCAGACGCCAGGCCAGCCAGGCGGCCGACCCGGCTGGTGGGGTGGGCAGGACACCGAGCCGGTCCAGCGCGCCGACCAGCAGGATCACCGCGCTCAGGTGCCACAGGAAGACGGTGAGTACGACCGAGTTGACGGCGATCACGGCCTGCCAGGGGCGGCTGCGGTGCAGCCAGCGCTCGGCCCGCTCGCGCAGCAGCAGGATCAGCCCGAGCTGGGCGGTGGCCACGGCCAGCAACGCGACGCTCGGCGGAGCCGCGTTGTCCAGTCGCTGTCCGGGCAGGTTGATCATGCTGACCGGGTACGGGCCCACGGCGGTGAGCAGCACCGCGACGCCGAGACCGGCGGCGGTCAGCACCACGGCGGCACGGCGGGACATCGGCAGGCAGCGGGTCCACCGGCTGCCCGCGCCGGACCCGGCCGGGTCGCAGTGCCCCCGGCGGGCGTCGTACCAGGCGAAACCGACCTGGTGTACGGCCAGCCAGCCGAGCAGGTAGTTGGGCAGTGCCGCCGTCTCGTACCCGATCGCCCGCCCGAGGTCTCCGGCAGCCACGAGCAGCGCCATCGCCACCGGTACGGCCAGTCCGAAACGGCGGTGCAACGCGTACATGAGCGGGGTCAGCGGCACCACGACGAGATAGGCGGCGAGGAACCACAGCGGGATCGTGGCGAACCAGACGACGGTGCGGACCATGCTCGGCTCGACCCCGACCAGCCGGGCCACCACCGCGCCCCCGGCCAGCACCAGCACCAGCGCGCTGGTCGGACGCAGCAGCCGGGCGCTGCGCCCGAGCAGCCACCCACCGGCGTCTCCGCCACGATCCCGGTGCGCGGTCAGCGAGGCGGCGTTGGCGTAGCCGCCGACCAGGAAGAACACCGGCATCACCTGGACCGCCCAGGTCAGCGGGTAGGCCCACGGGATCGCGGGCAGGGCGGAGTGACCGTCGGGCTGCCCGTGCTCGTCGTAGCCGATCGTCGCGACCGCCCAGTGCCCGAGGACGACCATCATGATCGCCACGGCCCGCAGCAGATCGAGGTAGCGCGCGCGGTCGGCCGGCGTCCGTGCGGCGAGTCGGGCCAGGCGGCGCATGGTCCGAGGGTATGCGCCCGTGAAGCGGAGCGGGCGGCCGATCGCCGTCGCGGAGGGCATCGCCGAGACTGGGACGATGAGACGCATGGAGGGCACACCGGTCACTCTCTGCCCGCACGATCCGCACTGGGCGGTGCTGTTCGCGCAGGAACGGGTCGCCCTGGAAACCGTTCTCAGGCGGTGGCTGGTGGGGCCGGTCGAGCACATTGGCTCGACATCGATTCCCGGCCTGGCAGCAAAACCGATCATCGACATGATGGCGCCGGTACGCAGCCTGTCGGAGGCGGTTGCGGCGATCGAAGTGGTGACCGCTCTCGGCTACCGCAACGGTGTGCACCGCCCGGAGGAAGCGCACTATTTCTTCAAGCCGGCGACCGACAACTGGTGGGAGCGCACCTGTCAGCTCCACCTCACCGAGCCGACCTCACTGCTCTGGCGGCGACGCATCGCGTTCCGCGACGCGCTGCGGGGGCGTGTGGACTACCGGTCCCGGTACGAGCAGCTCAAGCGCGATCTCGCGCGGGCGCACGGCGCCGACCTGGCAGCCTATGCGCGCAACAAGGACGACTTCGTCAACGAGGTCCTCGGCGTCCGTGACAGGACGCAAGCGCCAGCCGTCGACTACCCGGACCGGTGACTCGGGGAGTCCGGCAGGATCTCGCCATCGGCCCTCTGCCGGCGGTTCAGAGTGTCCTCCCGGCCGCCTTTGCTCTGCTTCAACCAGCGCAACGAATTCGAGCCGATCATGTGGCGTGGGTTGAAGCAGAGCAAAGGCGGCGAAGGAGGGTCAGGTAGCCGCGCCTGCGGTGATCGGATGGCCGATAGCAAATGGCGCAGATCGATGAGTGTCGCCAATGTGCGCGAATGCGGGGCAACGTGCTCCCGCTGCCGGCCGGGGTGGCCGGGGTGGCCAAGGCCGACGGTGGCGCGGGGGTCAGGTGGGTGGCGGGACCAGGCGGGCGTGCAGGGCGGTCGGGTCGGTCACCTCGGGCAGTTCGCGGGCGGCCAGCCAGGCCGCGGCGGCGGCGCCGTCCCCGGCCGGTCGGACCGGGGCGTACGGCCAGCGTCGTCGGGCCTCGGCGTGGACGGCGGCGGCCAGCGGGGTGTCGCCGGTCAGCAGCCCGCCGCCGAGCACCAGGACGTCGGTGTCGTCGGCCGCTCGGATCCGGCCGACCGTGTCGGCGAGGTGGGTGCCGGCCGTGTCGAGCAGTGCGACCCCGGTCGGTTCGCCGGCGGCGGCGGCGTCGAGCACCAGCGGGGCGAGGCGGGAGAGTTCCACCGGTGGGCGACGGGTGGCGGCCTGCACGACCGCGTCGACGGTGTCGCGGGGGCGGGCCGCGATCTCGGCAGAGCCGGTCAGTTCGGTGAGCACCCGTCGGCCGAGGTCGCCCGGGTCGGTGCCGCTGTCGAGGGCGGTGAGCAGTCGGCGTACCGCCTGTCGTCCGAGCCAGAAGCCGGAGCCGGCGTCGCCGAGCAGCCAGCCGTGTCCGTCGGCGACGCGGTCCAGGCGCAGGTCGCGGACCTCGGCGGCGATGGCGCCGGTGCCGGCCACGAGGACGGTGCCCCGAGGGGCGGCGGTGGCGGAGGCGTACGCGATGAGGGCGTCGCCGTGTACCGCGTACGGGCAGCGGAGGCCGGCGGTCCGCCAGGCATCGGCGAAGGCGGCGCGTCCGGCGGGGTCGGCCTGGAGGCGGCCCGCTCCGGCGAGGCCGATGGCGCCGGCGCGTACCCGGGTCGGGTCGATGCCGGCGAGTGCCGCGCGTAGGGCGGTCAGGAGCTCCCCGGCGGCGCGGGTGGCGCCGTGGCTCGTGGGGTTGCCGCCGCCGGCTCGGCCGGTGCCGAGACGGCCGCCGTCGAGGGTCACGGCGAGCGCCCGGGTGGATGTGCCGCCGACATCGAGGCCGATCACGACGGTGTCGGACATCGGCATCCAACCTCCTTGATCGATCTGCGTTCATGCTGGTCGCGGTGCCTCTCCGGGGCAAGAGGCGGATCCGGGCCCGGACAGTGCGTCAGGTAACAGTTTGAAAACTTCGCCCACGGTCTTGACACGGAGGTGGCTTCAGTAAGAACTTTTACCACTATCAGTTAACAGTCTTTTCCGAAAGGCGTCCCATGGTTGATCACGAGGCGGACACCTCCGCGGGCACCGCGGTGGCCGACGCCGACCGGGTTGACCGGCGGGGCGCCATCGGCGTCGCCTCGGGCGGGATACTCGCTCGGGTGCGCAGCGGGTCCGACGAGCTGACCGGCGCGCTGCGCCGGGTCGCCGAGCACGTCCTCAGCGACCCGGAGGCGGCGGCGCGGGCCACCATCGTCGAGCTGGCCGAGCGCAGTGGCACGTCACCGGCCACGGTCACCCGGTTCTGCCGGGCGATGGGCTTCGACGGCTACGCCGACCTGCGGTTGGGCATCGCCTCCGAGACCGGCCGGGCCCGCTCGGCCGGGTGGACCGTCGACATCGGACGCGAGATCCAGCCCAGCGACCCGCTGGACCGGGTCCTGGAACAGATCATGGCGGCCGACACCCGGGCCATGCACGACACCGCCGCGCTGCTCGACCTCGACGAGGTGGAACGGGCCGCGAACGCCATCGCCGGGGCCAGCCGGGTCAACATCTTCGGTGCCAGCGGCAGTGCCCTGGTCGGCGAGGAGATGCAGTTCAGCCTGCACCGCATCGGGGTGGCCGCCTGGGCGTGGAACGACGTGCACTCCGGGCTCGCCTCCGCCGCGCTGCTGCGCCCAGGCGACGTCGCGCTGGGCATCTCGCACAGCGGCCAGACCCGGGAGGCCATCGAGATGGTGGCCGAGGGCGGCAGCCGGGGCGCGACCACCATCGCGCTGACCGGGTTCCGTCGCTCGCCGCTGGCCGAACTGGCCGACGTCGTGCTGCTGACCGCCAGCCACGCCACCACGTTCCGTCCGGACGCGCTGTCGGCCCGGCATCCGCAGCTGGTCGTCCTCGACCTGCTCTACATCGCGGTCGCCCAGCGCACCCACGACCGCGCACACGCGGCCTTCCGGCGTACCGCCCAGGCCGTCGACGGGCACAAGGCCGCGAGGGGAGCCAGCGCATGATCAGCGCCCAGGGGTACGCGGACGCCGTCCGCCCCGTTCTCGACCGTCTCGTCGACCGGGGGCACGAACCGCTCGGCCGGGCCGCCGACCTGATCGCCGGCAGCCTGCGCGACGGTGGGGTGCTCCAGGCGTTCGGGGCCGGGCACTCCGAGGCGTTCGCGGCCGAGCTGGTGGCCCGGGCCGGCGGGCTGGTGCCCACCAACCGGCTCACCCTGCACGACCTGGTGCTGCACGGCGACGCCCCGCGCGACCTGCTCGCCGACCCGAAGCTGGAGCGCGACCCGGCCATCGCCCACCAGCTCTACGAGATCGCCGCGCCGCAGCCGCAGGACGTGTTCGTGGTGGCGTCCCAGTCCGGCATCAACGGCTCGGTGGTCGAACTGGCCCTGCTGGTCACCGGTCGCGGTCACCCGTTGATCGCGGTCACCTCGGTCGAGCACACCGGACGGGTCGCTCCGCGCCACCCGTCGGGCCGGCGGCTCGTCGATCTCGCCGACGTCGTGCTGGACAACGGCGCGCCGTACGGTGACGCACTGCTGCCGCTCGAGGGCGGCGGCGCGGTCTGTGCGGTCTCCTCGGTCACCTCGGCGCTGCTGGCGCAGCTGCTGACCGCGGAGGTCGTACGACGGTTCCACCAGGCCGGAGAGGCACCCCCTATCTACCTCTCCGCCAACGTCCCCGGTGGGGACGAGCACAACCTCGCCCTCGAGTCGCGGTACGCCGGTCGTCTCCGGCGCACCGCCTGACCCGACACCACAAGGAGAGTCAGAGATGTCCGTTTCCCCCGATCTGAACCGCCGGACCCTGCTGCGCCGCGCGGCCGCCGCGGGCCTCCTGGTGACCCCGGCCGCGGGTCTGCTCAGCGCCTGCGCGGGCAGCACGCCCAGCGAGAACACCGACAACGCCGGGGAGAAGAGCACCGACAACCCCTTCGGCGTGCAGGCTGACAGCGCCGTGAAGGTGGTCATCTTCAACGGTGGGCTCGGTGACGCCTGGGCGAAGGAAGATCAGGCGATCTTCAACGCCAAGCACCCGAACATCACCGTCAACATGAGCTCCACCCAGAAGATCAAGACCGAAGAGCAGCCCAAGATGGCGACGCAGCCGAGCGACGTCGTGATGAACTCGGGCGCCGACATGATGGACATCAGCACCCTGGTCAACGAGGGCGCCATCGAGCCGCTGGACGACCTGCTCGCCGCCCCGGCCTGGGAGGGCGGGGGCACCGTCGCCGACACCCTGCTGCCCGGCACCGTCGCCGACGGCACCTTCCAGAGCAAGTTCTACGTGGTCAACATCGCCTACACGGTCTGGGGCAACTGGTACAACTCGGCCCTGTTCGACCGGGAGGGCTGGGCCCCGCCGAAGACCTTCGACGAGTTCTTCGCGCTCGCCCCGAAGATCAAGGCCAAGGGCATGTCGCCGTACGTCTACGACGCCGTGCACGGCTACTACCCGCGCTGGGCGCTGATGGCCACGGTCTGGAAGTCGGCCGGCAAGCAGGCGGTCATCGACATCGACAACCTCAAGGAGAACGCCTGGCGGGCCGACGGCATCCTGCCTGCCCTGGAGGTGTGGGAGAAGCTGGTCAAGGACAAGCTGGTGCTCCCGGGCAAGCTCGACCACACCCAGTCGCAGCAGGCCTGGCTCGACGGCAAGGCGGCCTTCATCCAGGTCGGCACCTGGCTCAAGAACGAGATGGCGGCGACCATCCCGCCGGGCTTCGAGATGAAGATCTCCGACTACTGGGGCCTGGGTGCCACCGACAAGGCGCCCAACGACGTCTACGCCGGCGCCGGCGAGGGCATCGTGGTGCCGAGCAAGGCCCCGAACAAGGCGGCGGCCAAGGAGTTCCTGCGGGCCGTGCTCTCCAAGGCCGGTTCGGCGAAGTTCGCCGAGCTGACCAAGTCCCTCGCCTCCACCACCGGCTCCGGCGACAACGTCCAGGACTCGGCGCTGGCCAGCGCCAACGACCTGATGAAGAACGCGCCCAAGGACCTGGTCTCGATCAAGTTCTGGAACTTCTACGCGGACCTGGACAAGGAGAGCCAGAACCTCTCCCAGGAGCTGATGGCCGGCCGGCTCACCGCCGCGCAGTTCGTCGACAAGATGCAGGCCGCCGCCGACAAGGTGGCCAAGGACTCGTCCATCACCAAGCAGACCCGCGACGCGTGACACCCGCCGGACCCAACCGAACGAGGAAGTGAGAGACATGCGGCACGGTGTTGGCCGTTTCGTCACGGGTTTCCTGGCACTGCCGGTCGGCCTCTACGTCTTCTACGTGGTGTGGCCCTTCCTGCAGGCCGCCGGGTACTCGCTGACCGACTGGGGAGGCTACTCCGACAGGCAGCAGTTCGTCGGGCTGGACAACTACATCCGGTTGTTCTCCGACGAGCTGATCAGGAAGGCGTTCTGGCACAACGTCTTCTTCCTGATCACCGTGCCGCTGTTCACCATCGCGCTGGCCCTGTTCCTCGCGTTCCTGCTCAACGTGGGCGGACGCGAGGACAAGGCCGGCATCCGGGGCGTCTTCGGCTCCGGGTTCTACAAGGTGATCTTCTTCTTCCCGCAGGTGCTCTCCCTGGTCGTCATCGCGGTGATGTGGCAGCAGATCTACCGCGCCGACAGCCAGGGCCTGATCAACGGCCTCCTGATGAAGATCGGGCTGGTCAGCGAAGAAGACCCGATCACCTTCATGTACGACCCGGAGCCCTTCCTCGGCGTACCGGCGGTGTTGTGGTGGTTGTTGCTGATCGCGGTCTGGAGCGGCGCCGGTTTCTACATGGTGCTGTTCTCGGCGGCCATGCAGTCGATCCCGAAGGACGTCT
Source organism: Micromonospora sp. NPDC047793 (assembly GCF_040642635.1). NCBI lineage: Bacteria > Bacillati > Actinomycetota > Actinomycetes > Micromonosporales > Micromonosporaceae > Micromonospora > Micromonospora sp. NPDC047793. The sequence continues at coordinate 84,165 of NZ_JBEYSG010000022.1, forward strand.
ACGAGGCGGCCATCCTCGACGGCGCGGGACGCTTCCACACCTTCTTCCGGATCACCCTGCCGCTGCTGCGGGACACCGTCTCGGTGGCCTGGGTCTACCTGGGCTTCATCGCCCTGGACATGTACGCCCTGGTCTTCGTGATGACGCCCAGCCAGGGCGGACCCAACCACGCCAGCGAGATCTTCGCGTCGGTGCTGAACTTCACCGCCTTCCAGAAGGGCCAGTTCGGCTACGCCTGCGCCATGGGCGTGGCGCTGGCGATCTTCACGATCCTGCTGGCCGCGCTCCAGCTCCGGATCACCCGTCGTGAGCGGATCGAGTACTGAGGAGACCTGGACGATGAGCACGGTGACCCACACCCCGGGTGGCCAGGCCGGGCCCGACCAGGCCCCGCCGCCGGGACGTACGCCGGCCGAACGCGCCGCCGTCGGTGGCGGTCGTGCCGGGGCACGGTTCTTCAACGGCTTCTCGCACCTGTTCCTCGCCGTCTGGGCGATCATGGTGTTCTACCCGCTGCTGTGGGTGGTGATGTCGGCGCTCAAGACCGACTCGGAGGTGATCCGCAAGCCGCTGTCGCTCATCCCGGAGCAGTTGCAGTGGCACAACTTCGGTAGGGCCTGGACCGAGGGGCACATCGGCGAGTTCTTCCTCAACACCGTGCTGGTGTTGACCGGCAGCGTCTTCCTCACCATGCTGCTCGGCTCGATGGCCGCCTACGTGCTCGCCCGCTACGAGTTCCCCGGCAACCGGCTGATCTACTACATGTTCCTGTCCGGTCTGACCCTGCCGATCTACCTCGCCGCGGTGCCGCTGTTCAAGGGCGTCTACAACACCGGTGTGGCGCTGCCGTTCCTCGGCCCGAACAAGCACCTGATGCTGATCCTGGTCTACGTGGCGTGGTCGCTGGCGTTCACCGTCTTCTTCATGCACTCGTTCTTCCGGACGCTGCCCAACGCGATCGCGGAGGCGGGCATGGTCGACGGGGCCTCGCACAGCCGGCTCTTCTTCAGCGTGATGCTGCCGATGGCCAAGCCCGGCCTGATCAGCATCGGCATCTTCAACGTGCTCGGCCAGTGGAACCAGTGGTACCTGCCGACCCTGCTCATGCAGTCGGTGGCCGGCGAGCCGAAGAACCAGGTCATCTCCCAGGGGCTGATCGAGCTGTCGGTCAACCAGGGCTACCGCTCCGACTGGTCCGGCCTGTTCGCCGGGGTGACGATGGCGATGCTGCCGGTGCTCATCGTCTATATCGTCTTCCAGCGCCAGGTGCAGTCCGGCCTCACCGCCGGCGTCAGCAAGTAGCGCACACCGTCCGCCCCCGGCCCACCGGTCGGGGGCGGACTTGACCTCGACGTCGGTTGAGGTTGCACGATTCTCGCTCGGTCTACCGAGGGAGCAACCGTGATCGACCCCGCCGCCAGCATCCGGATCGCCCGACCGTCCCGTGACCTCGCGGTCGCGGAGCACTTCTATCGCGACGGGCTCGGCCTGCACGTGCTCTGGCGAGGGCAGGGCGGTCCCGGCGAGCACGACCTGATCATGCTGGGCTGGCCGGAAGCCTCCTGGCACCTGGAACTGGTCGGCGGCCCGCACCTGGCGGTCCGACCGACACCGAGCCCCGAGGACCTGCTCGTGATCTACCTCGGCGAAGCTCCCGACGAGAAGCTCGTCCCCCGACTCGAATCCGCCGGTGGTCGCCGGGTCTCCCAGGGCGCCTACTGGGACCGGTGGGGGATCACCGTCGAGGATCCGGACGGCTACCGCCTCGTGCTGTCCCACCGCTCGTGGTCGAACGCCGACTGACTCTGCTCCTGCCCGCGGGGGTGTCGTACCCGGGCGGAAGAATGCTGTTCGTGCTGGTGGCGGTGGTGCCCGACGAGCGGGGCGGGGGAGTGCTGCAACCCCTCGACCCGGCGGGCGCCGCCGTGGGGCAGCCGGAGCCGACCGCCGACCTGGCCGCCGCGGTGGCCGCCCGGGAGCGGGCCGACTCGCCGCGCTGGGTCTGGGCCTGCGGCACCACCCTTTATCCGGCGCTGCTGCGGGCCGGTGTCCGCGTCGCTCGCTGCCACGACGTGGAGCTGACCGAGGCGTTGCTGCTCGGCTACGCCGGCCGCTTCGGTGAGCCCCGCGCGTTGGCGGCGGCGTGGGCGCGGTTGACCGGAGCGCCGGTGCCGGCCGATCCGCCGCCGCGCGTGGCCGCCCCGCCGGGCGGTGGGCAGGGCGCGCTCTTCGACGCCGTGGCCGGGCCGCCGGGTCCGGGCATCACGGCGTTGACCGGGGTGTACGCCCATCAACTCGACCGGATCGCGGCGACCGGGGCACCGGGGCGGTTCCGGCTGTTGGTGGCGGCCGAGTCGGCCGGTGCGCTGATCGGGCCCGAGATGGGTGCGGCTGGCCTGCCCTGGCGCGCTGACGTGCACGACGCGATCCTGACCGAGCTGCTCGGGGAGCCGTCACCGGTGGGCGGGCCGCCCCGCCGACTGGCCGAGTTGGCGACGCGGATCGCCGAGGCGTTCGGCGTACGGCAGGTGCACGCGGACAGCCCGGCGGAACTGCTGCGGGCGTTCGCGCGGGCCGGGGTGGAGCTGCCGAACACGCGGGCCTGGGTGCTGCGGGGAGTGGACCATCCGGCGGTGCCGCTGGTGCTGGAGTACAAGGAGCTCTATCGGATCTGGACGGCGCACGGGCGGGCCTGGCGGGACGCGTGGGTCCGCGAGGGGCGGTTCCAGCCGGAGTACGTTCCCGGTGGAGTGGTGTCGGGCCGGTGGGCGACCCGTGGTGGTGGCGCGTTGCAGATCCCGAAGGTGATCCGTCGTGCGGTGGTGGCCGACCCGGGGTGGCGGTTCGTGGTGGCCGACGCGGGGCAGTTGGAGCCTCGGGTGCTGGCGGCGGTCTCCGGCGACACCCGGCTGGCGGCGGCGGGTGCCACCGGTGACCTGTACGCCGCGCTGGCCCGGGACGCGTTCGGTGGTGACCGGGGTCGGGCCAAGCTCGCCCTGCTGGGGGCGATGTACGGGCAGACCGGTGGTGCGGCGGTGCCGGCCCTGGCGGTGCTGCGGCGCAACTACCCGACCGCGTTCGGTCATGTCGAGGCGGCGGCCCGCACCGGTGAGGCGGGTGGGCTGGTGCGGTCGTGGTTGGGGCGTACCTGTCCGCCGGGGACGGCCGGGTTCGGCGCGGGTGACGACGGGCCGTCCGACCCGGATGCGGCCGGTGACCCGCAGTCGCCCCGGGCCCGGGCGGCCCGGTCCCGGGGGAGGTTCACCCGCAACTTCGTCATCCAGGCCACCGCCGCCGAGTGGGCCTCGACGCTGCTCGCGGTGCTGCGGGGCGAGTTGGCCGGCACCGAGGCCGAGTTGGTCTTCTTCCAGCACGACGAGGTGATCGTGCACTGCCCGGCCGCGCAGGCCGAGCGGGTCGCCGAAGCGGTCGACCGGGCCGGGCGGCGGGCCACCGCGCTGTTGTTCGGCGAGACCGCGGTGCGGTTCCCGTTGGACCTGTCGGTGGTGGAGTGTTACGCCGACGCGGCGTGAGCGGCGCGCGGCGGGCCGGGGTGAGGCCGTCGACGTCCGGTCGGCGTCGATGGTGGGCGTGACGCGTGGACGGGGCGGCTTCCCGGGCTCGCCGTGCTCGTCGGCGCGGGTCGCGTCGCGCAGAGTTCACCCTGATTTCGGCTGCCGGGCATTGTGCAAATGAGCCGGTTGACCGTGTCTGACCTGCGGTTTCTTCCACGCGTTCGGTGTGCCACCCTGGTGCCTCCAACTTGACCACTCCGGTCGGGGAGGTGGCGATGCCGGGGAGGCGGAATGGCCAGACGCGTCTATGTGCACATCGGTGCCCCGAAGACGGGCAGCACCTTCGTGCAGAACGTGCTCTGGAGCAACCAGAACGTGTTGCGCAAGGCCGGGATCCTGCTGCCGGGCAGCGCGGTGGCGCACGACCAGGCGATGGCGGATCTGCGTGCGGCGCACTGGCGTGACGCCGGGGTGTACTGGACGTGGGACCGGCTGGCCGAGAAGGCGCGCCGGTGGTCCGGCGACGTGATCATCAGCAACGAGGGGCTGGGTGCGGCGACCAGTGCGCAGGCGGCCCGGGCGATCGAGAGCCTGCAACCCGCCGAGGTGCACGTGATCGCGACCGGGCGGGACCTGTGGCGGACCTTCCCGTCGACCTGGCAGCAGAGCATCCGGGCGCGCAGCACCTGGCGCTTCGACGGTTTCCTGCGGGCCGTCGAGGCGGGCCGCTTCGACACCTTCTGGGACAACTACACCGCGCCCCGGATGCTGCGCCGCTGGGGGGACCTGGTGCCGGCAGCGCAGCGGCACCTGGTGGTCGTGCCGCCGCCCGGTGCCCCGCGAGACCTGCTCTGGCACCGTTTCGCCGGGGTGCTGGGCATCCCGGACGGCCTGTGCGAGCTGACCGCACCGACCTCGAATCCCTCCCTGGGTGCTGCGGAGAGCGAGTTGCTGCGCCGGGTCAACCAGGCGCTGGGGGACAGACATCCGCTGCGGACGCCGTACCAGAAGGTGGTGCAGCGGCACCTGGTCGACGCGGTGCTCAAGGAGCGCGCCAACGACCTGCGGTTCGGTGTCGGCCTGGACCGGGCTGCGTGGGTGTGCGACCTCGCCGAGCAGCAGATCGCGGAGATCCGGGACTATCCGTGCACGGTGGTCGGTGATCTGGACGAGTTGCGGCCCACCGAGATGGAGCGGACGGTCAGTCCCGACGAGTTGGACGACGGGCAGTTGCTCGACGTGGCGATCGAGACGATCGTCGCGATGCTCGGGCATGCCGATTCTCTCGGTCGGCGGGCCGAGGGCCAGGCCGACGAGATGCTGTCGCGCCTGAAGGCGCGAGCCGCTGGTGGCGTCAAGCGCCGTCTTCGGCTGGCCGGTCGACGGTCCTAGGTCAGACCGCGCAGGTCAGGCACGGGTTCAGCCCGGTGCCGGGATGCCTGTCCCGGACACAGGGATGCCTGTCCCTGTCCCTCGGGACGCTGGGCGGGGGACGGTCAGCGGCGGGACGTAGGCGTGTGGCCTGCCCCGTGAGGGAGCTGTGGTGCGTACAGGAATGAGATCTGGGATCAGAACGCGACCCGGCGTAGGCAGGTGGTGGCGTGGCTGGGCCGCCGTCCTGGCCGGGGTGATGGTGGCGACCGGCGCGCAGGTGCCGGCCCAGGCCGACGACTCGGTGGAGTTCGACGACGCGGCGGCACACGCTGCGCTCTTCAGCGCGGCGGTACAGCTGACCGGCCCGGACACGGCGGGCGTCAAGAACGCGGTGCTCACCGCCGAGCTGCTGGACTGGCGGCGGGTCAACCCCTCCGCCAGTAGCGAGCAGATCGCGGCGCATGTGGCGCTCACCCGGAACCGGGCCGACAAGGCGGTGCCAGACGGCGACGGCGACTCGAAGTCCCGCTTCGCCCTGATGTCGGCGGTGGCAGCGGGGATCGGAGTCAAGGACAAGGACGAGCAGGGCGGCGACGCGCCGGTACTCAACGGGCCGCATCTGCGCGAGATCCTGACCAGCACGGTCGGTGTCCAGGGCGCCAATGTGGTCAAGGACGCGCTGAACCTGGTGCGGGGCGGATTCCAGGATGCGGCATGGAACGCGCACATCCGAGGGGCCACCGACGCCACCTTCGCCGCCCTGCGACGGACGGCCACCACCGACGCGGCGCTGGCGACCGGGTGGGACGCGGCGTTCGCGGCCCGGACCGGAACCAGCGTGCGGGCCAGTGAGGCCGCCCTGCTCGCCATCCAGATCCACCCGCCGCAGCCGAGCAACCCCGGCACGATCGGTCACTACGTGCCGCTGGCCCAGATCAAGGCGGCCCGCGGTGACAAGGACAACTACCGGTCGTTCGTGCAGCAGCAGGCCACCCGGGTGCTCCAGGTGCTGGACCAGAATGCGAACACCCGGACCACGGAGGTGATCCACTACTCGACGACCTACCTCATCCACGGCAACAGCCCGGACGAGGCTACCCGCAACGCCGAGAAGCAGAAGACCGACAGCAACAAGATCCTGTTCGAGGGGCTTGGCAAGTCGGTCAGCATCCTCTCCACCCTGATGGGCTTCACCGACGAGAAGTTCGGCGGTCAGCTGAAGATCGTCGGCGATGCGATGGTCACCTCGGTCAGTGCGATCAACACGTACATGACTACGGTGCTCAATGCGGGACTGGGCACGGCCGCGAGTGTGATGGGTACCGCGGTGATGACCGGGAACCTGCTCGGTGCGGGAATGAGCCTGGTGAAGCTCTTCACCGGGGTGGACGATGACCCCCACGCCATGATCCTGGCGGAGATCCAGAAGCTCCATCTCCGGATCGACCAACTGGCAAAGGGGATGGACCAGCGCTTCGACCGGATCGAGACGGCGCTCAACGTCATGTACGGCGACCTCGTCGGTCTGCTCGGAGACCTGTCGAAGTCGGTCGCGGAGGTCAGGGCCAAGATCGGCGAGATCGCGACCCAGTTGCAGACGATCGAGCGCAAGATGGACTCGATGGCGCTGGCGATCCACGTTGCACTCGAGGGAATCGCGAAGAGTGACCTGAACAAGGTGATCAACACCTACGTGCACTACGAGGCCATCACCGGCCGACCGATGGCAAGTTACTCCGACTACCACGAGAAAGCGGAGGCACCCACCTTCGACTTCGCCACGTCGACGGCAATGAGCCCGGGCACCTTCACGGTGCCCGAGGGAACCAGCCTGGACGACCCGGTCACCGTACTCAACACGAACCTGCCCGAGGCGTCCATCAACTACCTGACCACGTGGGCGGCCAAGGAGTTCCATCTGCCCTATTCCAACCCGCGGGTGGCCAATCCGGCGGCCTGGGGCACCGCGGCTCGCACCTACAACATCCTGCAGTTGCAGAACCCGGAGTTCGCGGGCCAGATCCTCGCCTATCGGGCGGCGGAGATCGCGACCACCGGTGACGAGATCAACAAGCAGGTCCGCCAGTTCAGTGCCCCGGGCGAGGGCGGCGGTACCAACAAGCTGTTCACCGAACTGGTCGGCAACTATCGCACCGCCATGGAGGGCTGGGCCAAGCAGGCCGACGGCATCCGGGGAGCGGTGATGTGGAACGGCGTCGGCGTCCCGATGCCCGAGTACGACCTGTGGGGCAAACCAGACCAGGCGATCGAGGCCAAGATTCCGGAGGCCTCCACGATGCCCGCCTGCTCCGGCTACCTCGGCAACCGTGCCATACCGGCCACCCTGCGGCGCTCCACCCTGCCCAATCCCTTCCACCTGGCCGACCACGGGCTGCCGACCGACAAGCGGCCGCAGTTCGCGACCTGTTTCGAGGCGCAGTTCGTCAACGTCGTGGAGAACCAGACGCCACGGCTGCAGACCAGCAGCGGCGACCTGCAGATCACCGTCCGGTCGCGGGTCCGCTGGCACGGCGGTGAGTGGCAGGACGCCCAGACGGCGACCCAGGTCTTCCCGGTGGGGGTCTTCTGCTCCATGCGGGTGGTGAACAACGAGCCGAGCGGCTACTGCCACGACGAGAAGTACTTCCTCGACGAACGCTGGAACGCCAGCTACCGGACGGCCTTCGAGTCGGCGCCGGTCCCGCCGATCGGCGCGGTGGCCCAGACCGCGTACAACAAGGCCGCCGCCATGTTGGCCGGCCGGCAGAAGTACTTCTACACCGTGATGGTGAACGGAAGTGGGGTGAACCGGCCCGTCGAATTCAAGTGGGACAACGCCCGGCTGCTGTGGGAGAGGGGCCAGGAGGTGACCACCGCGATCCGGCTGCTCCAGGCGTACTCGGAGTTGGGCTGGGCTTCCGCGCTGGAGCGCGACGACGCCCTGAATGCGCTTCTGTTCGGCGAACACGGCCTGCCCGGCGACTGGGCTGCGCCGCGCACCGACGTCGACCAGTCGCACAACCTGCACTTCGGCAAGACCTTCCAGCTTGCCCTGGCGAACTACGCCGGCTGCGTCCAGGAAGGCTGGGATCCCTGCGCCAACGACAAGTTCGACTTCCGACCGCAGCACGAAATGGTGCGCTACGGCGTGGACTGTGAGCAGGTCGAGGTGGAGGGCAAACCTCGGGATCCGATCAGCGCCTGCATCGTCAGCGCTGCCAGCTTGCGCTCCGAGCAGCTCAGCGGCCGGTACGACCACTGGTCGGCCCGGATCGAGGCGGGCAGCCACGTCGAAGGGCTGCCGAAGGTGAAGGCGCTCGTCGACTCGACCCGCGCCACCAACACCAACGTGCACTGACAACCTCAGATCACCAGGTCACCGGCCGCATCGCCCCGACTGTCCGGTACGGACGCTCGGGTGTCGGGTGCGGCCGGCGACCTCCGGGTAACCCGGACGGCGTCGGTCCCGGTCCCGGCGGCTCTGGCAGCCGCCGGGACCGGGACCGGCCTCTCGTGTTTGTCGTCAGGCTCCTGCGGCCGACTTGAGGTCGGCGGCCCGGTCCGTGTTCTCCCACGTCAGATCCGGCAACTCCCGACCGAAATGCCCATACGCCGCCGTCTGCCCATAGATCGGCCGCAACAGGTGCAGATCCCGAATGATCGCCGCCGGACGCAGATCGAACACCTCCGACACCGCCCGCTCGATCGACGCCACCGACACCGTCTCCGTACCGAACGT
>NZ_JBEYSG010000023.1:0-87376 GCF_040642635.1 Micromonospora sp. NPDC047793
CCCATTTACCAGGGTGGTGTTTTTGTTTGGCCGGCATTACGGCGGGGGGCCGGGGGGGGGGGGGCCGCCGCCGGGGGGGGGGGGGGGGGGGGGTGGGGGGGGGGCCGCCCCCCGGGGGGGGGGGGCGGGCCCCCCCCCCCCCCCACGACCCAACGAGAACTGGGAGAGTTCGATGCGGACGGTAATCATCTCCGGTGCCTCCAGCGGCATCGGCTGGGCCGCGGCCCAACGGTTCGCCGCGGGCGGGGACCGGGTGTTCAACCTGGACGTGCAGGCCCCCGCCGATCCGCAGAACCCGGCGGTGCAGTGGATCGAGACCGACGTCGCGGACTGGTCGGCGGTCCGCGACGCGGTCACTCAGGTCGCCGAGACCGCCCCGATCGACGTGGTGATCGCCAATGCCGGCATCAGCGTGCGGCACGGGGTGCTGGACCTGTCCGAGGCCGACGCGCGCCGCGTCATCGACGTCAACCTGCTGGGCGTGCTCGGACTGTGGCAGGCGGCGGCCCGGGTGATGGTGCGGCAGCGGGCCGGCGTCCTGCTGGCCACCGCATCGGTCAACGGCGCGCGCGGATACCCGCTCTACGCCGACTACAACGCGACCAAGGCCGGCATCGTGGCGCTGTGCCGCACGTTCGCCCTGGAGCTGAGCCCGTGGATCCGGGTCGCCTGCGTCAGCCCGGGTGCGGTGCTCACGCCGATGCAGTTGGCCGAGTACACGCCGGCGATGCTCGACGAGGTGAACGCGAAGATCCCTGCCGGACGGCACGCGTCACCGGACGAGATCGCGGCGGCGTTCCACTATCTCGCCTCCCCGGAGGCGAGCTTCCTGACCGGGCAGGAGTTGGTGATCGACGGCGCGGAGACCGCCGGCGCGACCACCGCCGTGTTCGGCGCCGACACGAGCGAACGGAGTGAGCAGATCATCGAGGCAGACGCGCCCGGGGGCGGCACGCAGGGCGGTGCCGGTCGCAGGGAGCAGGGGACGACGCGGAGCGGAGTGCCGGCATGAGGAAGCAGGAGTCGGAACAGACCAGGAAGACGGTGTTGCTGGTGGTGATCGGTGCGGTCGTGTTGCTGGTGCTCGCCGGAGCGGGGTCGGCCGTGTTCCTGACGGCCCGCAGTGGTGGTGTCGCCAAGGACGTGGTGGACGACTACTACCGTGCGTTGGAGGAGCGGCGCTTCGACGACGCGTACGGGTCGCTCTGCGCCGACGTACGCGCCGACCAGTCCCGGGAGGCGTTCACCTCGGCGGCCGAGGCGCGGCTGCCGAGCTCCCACGAGATGACCGGTGAGCTGCGGGTCAACGGCCTGCCGTGGAAGACCACCGGCACGGTCGGGGTCAGCGTCAGCTACGCCGACGGCACCACCCAGGCACGGCTGGTGTCGATGCTCCGCGAGGACGGCGACTGGCTCATCTGCGAACCGTCGGTGTGACCCGCCGCGCCCTCGCCCCGTGGTCCCGCGTCGCGGGACCTCCCGGGGCGGGGCGCGGACCGGATCACAGCCAGCGTTGCCGCACCGCGTTGGCGCCGGCCTGGAAACGGCTCTCCGCGCCCAGCCGGGTGGTCAGGTCGGACATCATCCGTTGCACGGTGCGGACCGACAGGCCGAGTTTGCGGGCGGTGGCCTCGTCGGTGTAGCCGTCACCGAGGAGTTGGAGCAACTGCCGCTCGGTCGGTTCCAACCCGTTCTCGTCGGCGTTCGCGGCGGCGCCGAACGGTGTCGCGGTGGACCAGGCGTGGTCGAACAGCGCACTGAGGGCGGCGGTGACGCCCGGGTTGTGGATCTCGACGGCGCCCTTGCGGGCGTCGGTGGGGTCGACCGGCAACAGGGCGATCCGACGGTCCACGATGATCATCTGGAACAGCACCACCGGCAGGCAGCGGGTCTCGCCGCCGAGGTTGTTGAACCAGCGGGCGTAGGCCAGCGTGTCCGGGTCGTTCCGGAAACTCTCCTGATAGATCGACTTGATGGTCACGCCCCGCTCCAGGGCCTCCTGGTTGACCGGCTTGCTGGCGGCCATCGCGTCCGGCCGGTGCGCCCCGCCCGGGTTGAACGAGAGGCACTCCACCTGCGTCAGCCGGGCGAGTTGCTGGAGGCGTTGGCGCACCGAGTCGAGCTGCACGATCTGGATCAGTTGGTCCTGCTGGTCGGGCTGGTCGACGTGGTGCGCCTCGGAGAGCGCGTCGATGGCCGCCTGGGTCGCCTCGATCTCGTACTGCTGTTGGGCGATGTCCGCCTTGGCGCGGGCGAGCAGCGCCGCGAGACCGACCTTGGGACTGGTCGGCGTGATCTTGCCAGGGCTGACGGGCGACTCGCGGACCAGAGCGAGTTCGATCAGCTCGTCGAGTGCGTCGTGCACCTGCCGCGCGTCGATGCGTAGGGACTCGGCGATCTCGGCGACCCCCCAGGTCGACTGGCGCAACATGGTCATGTAAACGGCCTCTGCGGTGGTCGATATGCCCAGGGTGCTGAACACGCTGCTCCCTTCCACTAGTACTCCGTGCCCGACCGGTGGCGTGCCGGGAAAGAGATTGTCAGATGGCAAAGACGGCTGGCAAGATCCTGCCACGCTGACGTGAACCCGCCTGGCGCGATCCCGTCACTTCGATCTTGTTGACCGTATCCGGGCGTCGCAAGAGACTGGCTTCGCCGACGCGGTAATCGGGGAAACCGTTAGGCAGGTTGCCTGATTCGGGAAGGAAAGACGCCGTATGTCTCGTCGCATGAAGTTCGCCCTTGCCGCCCTGGCTCTCGTGGTCAGCGCCTCCGCTCCGGTGCTCGGAGACCGGGTTCCCAAAACCGACGGGCCGACCGCCGGGTACTCCTGGGGAATGCCGCTGCGCTAGGTCGCGGATGCCGTTCGCTGAACGTGGGGGTGTGTTGGCGGGGGGATGTCTACGACACATTGGATGGAAACGTGCAGCTGTCAGCCGTAACGCTCATTCCGGTGACGACGGCACGGACGCCGCTGACGCCCGAACGGCTAAGGGACCTGATTCTCGGCTGTCGTGTGGATGGCGATCGAGTCGAACACGTCAAGGTTATAGAACGAGCGGGTTTGATGTGGATAGGGGCCTATGTCGCTATCTGTGACATGAGATCCGCCGAACTGAGTCTGGCTGATCTTTGTGTACGGGCCGCCGAGCGACTCGACGGCTGGGAGGTGATCCGGCAGTGGGAGCTGTGATCATCGTCCGGTCGCCCGGCGTCCGACACCCGCTCTGAATGGGCGGCGGAGGGTCCGAGTTTCACTCTCCGTGGTCCGGTGGAAATGCAGCAGGACCGTGCCGGCCGATGGTCGGTCGGTGACGCGTGCCGTTATCGATGGGCATATAAGGTGATATACGATAGCCCAAGCTCTATACCCGTCCGTTCCACCATTACTGATAGAAACCTCGTCCAGCGGGCTGCTTATCAGGATCGGCGCGTACTCAGCGCCGACATCAGCGCCCTGCTGCTCAGCGCCGAGTTGACCGACCTCACCCGGACCGAACTCCTGGTCGTGGCGCCCGTACCCGGTCAGATGCCGCTGCCGGCGGAGGTGTTCGGCGAGCTACGGGCCCGCAACCTGACGGTCCGCCTGCTCTTCACGCCCGGCCGGGAGTCGCCGGCCGAGCCGGTGGCCGCCCTCGCCCGGGACGGGATCGCCCTGCCGGCCCCGGTGGACCTGCCCTACTTCCTCGTGGTGCGGGACCGGGCCGTGGTCTATCTGCCCCACCAGGATCCGGTGAACCCGTGCAACGGCCGGCTCACGCGGATCCGCAGCGTGGTGATGGGTGACTCGATGGCCACGGTGTTCGGCCTGATGTGGGACACCGCGGTGCAGCGCACCCGGGCCGCCCGCACCACGACCGCCCGGGTCGACGAGGGCGAGGAGCTGATCCGCGCGCTCGGCGACGGACTCACCGACGACCAGGCCGCGGCGACGTTGCACATGAGCCGGCGGACCTTTGCCCGACGGGTGTCCGACATGATGCACCGGCTCGACGCCAACACCCGATTCCAGGCCGGTGTCCATGCCGCGCGGCGCGGCCTGGTCTGATCAGACCGCCAGGTATGGCACCGGCCAGTGCCGCATCCGGAACGGGAGTACGAGCGTGCGGCCGTCGGCTTCGACGGCCAGACCTGCCTCGACCGCGTCAGCGACCAGCTCCGCGTCGTCGGCCTCCGGGCGGCCGTCCGCCGACTCGGCGAGAATTTCGAACCGGTCGGCACCGTCCTCGATGACCATCCGCGAGGCCGGCTGGCCGGGCCGGACGTCCTTGATCGTGACGATCCCGGGCCCCCGGCGGTAGTAGAACGACCCGTAGCGGTAGTCCCGCGCCCACGCCACCGTGTGGGTGACGTCGTCCAGTTCCACGCCGAGGCACGGTGGCAACAGGTGCGAGTAGGTGTGCAGCGGGAACGACGGACGACCGCTCAGCGTCCACCGCAGCCGCACCGCGTGGCTGGTGACCGCACGGAGCAGCCGCAGCAGGTCGAGGTCCTGCGCCGGGGACTGCCCGAACCGCAACGGCTCGGGCAGCTCGACCGCGAGCAGGCTGTACGCCGCCGGGTCCGTCCGCAGTGCGTCGAAGGCGATCACCGCGCTCGTCGCCGTCGTCATGGGATCAGCTCACCTTCAACGGTTCGGTGGGGGTGGCCAGGGAGATCCAGTGGCCCTGCTCGGTGAAGAGCAGCCCGTCACCGGCCAGCTTCGCCAACCAGTCCTGCAACTCCTCCGGGGGCAGGCCGTACTCGGCGACCCGGGCGGCCAGGGCCTTCGCGGTCCGCCCGTTCTCCAACTCGCGGTACGCGGCCACGAACCCGGCCCCGGTGATCCGGTGGTCCTGCTCCGGCCAGCCGACCCGCCGGTCCTCGATCACGATCTCCTCGTCGTCGGCACTGAGGATCCGCAGCGAGCTGGACGGGTACGCGTCGATCCAGATCCCGATGAGCTTGTGCAGCCCCTCGGCGTCGGTCTCGGAGAGCCCGGCCGGATCGGTGTCGAACAGATAGACCATGTCGGTCAGCTGTTCCGGCGCGAGTGCGTAGACGTGGTCGTACATCCTGGCGGGCCGGCGGTTCGGGAATCCCAGCAGCGGGTTCTCGAAGTACGGGCTGAAGCGCTCCAGCAGGATCCGGGCGGCACCGGCCGGCGGTTGCAGGTGCACCAGTGCCGGCAGTTGCCGCAGGACCGCCTCGTAGTCGGCGGTGGACTCGGTCGGGAATCCGTAGAGCCAGCTCCAGGAGACGGTCAGCGAGGCGGCCTCGCAGTCGCGCAGCGTGCGGACGTTGCGTACCCCGGTGACGCCCTTGTCCATCAGCTTGAGGACCGGGCTGACCAGCGACTCGATGCCCGGCTGCACGTGGGTGACACCGGCCTGCCGCAACACGGTGATCTCGTCCGGGCGCAGGTTCGACTTGACCTCGTAGTGGATGCGCAGGTCCCAGTCGAGCGCGGCCACGCTGGGCAGCAGATCACGGTAGTAGCGGTTGTCGATGATGTTGTCGACCATGATCGCGTCCAGCGTCTGGTGCCGGCGGACCAGCGAGGTCAGCTCCTCGATGACCGTCTCCGGCGCCTTGGCCCGGAACTGCATGCCGGTGCCGTTCAGGCCGCAGAAGGTGCAGTGGTGCTTCTCGCCCCACCAGCAGCCCCGGGCGCTCTCCAGCACCAGCTTCGGCTCCACGTACTCGCCGACCGGCGACTCGGCGATGAGCGCGAACCAGTCGTCGTAGTCCGGCACCGGCATCAGGGCCGGCGGGATCAGCTTTCCCTGCGGGTTGTCGTGCCGGCCGTCCTGGTCACGCCAGCACAGTCCGGGTACGGCGGCCAGGGCTATCCGGCCGTCCAGCGCGTCGAGCAGGGCGGGGAAGGCGATCTCGCCCTCGCCGCGGACGACGTAGTCGACGAAGGGGAAGTTCTCGTGGATCGCGGCGCCCATCATCCCGTCGCAGTTGCCGCCGCCGAGCACGATGGGCACGTGCGGAGCCAGCTCCTTGATCCGCTTGGCGGTGGCGAGGCTCGGCGCGTTCTGCATGAACGTCGTGGTGAAGCCGACCAGGGTCGGTTCGGTGGCGAGGATCTCGCGGGCCGCGACCTCGACGAAGCCGGCGGCGTACTCGCGCATCCGGGTGACCCGGTCGATGTCGAGGCCACGGTCCTCGGCGTAGCGGCGCAACTCCGGCACACCGAACGCGTCGTCGCCGCGCAACACCCCGGCGAACACCCAGTCGCCGAGCCCGTGGAACAGCCCCTCCTCCGCGACCTCGGTGTACTCCGGCGGTCCCAGTTCGCCGCCGGAGGCCTCAAGCAGGTACTCGGCCCACCGGATGCCGCCGTGGTAGCTGAGTGGTTCCGGTCGGCCGGCGGCGACGGTGACGGCCTTCAGTAGTCCGATGGGCAGCGACGGGCAGTCCAGGGACTGCCACGGCATGGCCGCGAGGCAGATGGTCATCGTCTCGTCTCCGGGATCCGGCGCGGGTGGCAGGAACTGGTGGGCAGCGCGGGCTACCGGTGGTCCGGGCGGGTCACCCCACCCGGACCACCGGATCAGTCACCTGTGTTTCACAGGATGACGGCGTACTTGCAGGAGCCGTGCGTGACCTTCTTGATCGCCACCTTCTTGATCTTCATTTACGTTCACCTCCTTCGAGGTCGAGGAAGGACAGACCGGCGGCCCGCAGTCGGGCCCGGTGCCGCCGGACGAACCAGGACCGCACCTTCTCGGGGTCGCGGCCGGTCAACGTGGCGCACGACGTCGCGATGCTGTTCAGCGCCGTGATGTCGAAGCCGATGTCGTGCCACTCCTGGCCGTGCGCGCGCCAGAGTTCGGCGCCGGCCGGGGTGGCGGAGACCCGGGAGAGATAGTTCAGCCCGATGGCGATGTGCTGCATCTCGTCGGTCCGCACCGCCTCGTACAGGCGGGCGAGCGGGTCACCGGCGAAGATCTCGCTGAAGAGGATGAACTCGTCCGACGCGAGCCCCTCCAGGATCGTGTGGACCAGCGCCCGACCCATGTGCGGCAGGCTCAGCAGCATCTCGTCGAGCGGTTCCATCGTCTCCTGCGCGTCCGGCTCGACGTCGCCGCCGATCGCGCGGGCGTACTGGTAGAAGGCGTCCGCGTGGCGTGCCTCGTCGGCGGTGGCCAGGGCCAGGCTGAAGCGGAACGGCGCGTCCTCGGTGTTCGCCGCCAGCGTGGCGGCGGCGACCAGTCCGGCCTGCTCGGCGTAGTACCCGCGCGAGGCGGCCCGCCAGGCGATCTCGGTGCGGTCCCAGTCCTTGCGGCGCAGTCCGTCGCCGATGATGTCGCTCGCGCGCCAGGCCTTCTTGTCCCGGGTCACACCGAAGACGCGGTACGCGACGGCGTCGCTGTCGAGTTCATCGTGACGAATGAGTGCCATGACCAGCTCCACTACCGACAGGGGAAGGGATCTCGGCCTCACGTCTGGCAGGGCGATCCGGCGGCGAACCCGTGGGTTCGGCTGGGACCGGCCACGCGCCTCGTGTCCTGCCTGCGGCCGGTGCTACCAGCCACTTCTCCGCCCGGAGCTTGGCGCCACGGTAACGGCGGTGTGGACCATGGTCAAGGTGCCCGCCGGGCGGTGGCACGGACCTGCCACCCGGGCGGCATACCCTGCGCTGATGACTGCGGGACTGGGGCGGCTACGGCGCCGGGTGGAGGGTCTGGGCCCGCTGGTCGCGGCGCACGGGGCCGGTGTCGTCGGCACCGAGATCACCGCGCTGGCGCTGCCCACGCTGGCGATCCTCCACCTGGGAGCGTCGCCGCTGGTGGCCAGCGCGTTGTTCGCGATCGAGTTCGGCACGCATGCCCTCGCGTCCCCGATGCTCGGGGTGGTGGTCGACCGGACCCGCTCGCCGCGCCGCCTGCTCGTCGGTGGGAGTCTCGGCTACGCGGCCGTGGTGGCCACGGTGCCGGTCGCCGGTCTGCTGGACGTGCTCACCATCCCGATGCTGGCCGTGGTCGCGGTCGTCGCCGGTGGCCTGGGTGCCCTGGTCACCATCGGCCTCCAGGCCTCGATTCCCCGCCTGGTCCCGGCGGAACGGCTGGTCCAGGCGAATTCGGCGATGGCCGGGGCGCGGTCGGTCGGGCAGGTGGCCGGGCCCGCCCTGGCCGGCTGGCTGATCCAGGTGGCCGGCGCCGCCGCCGCGATGGGCGTCGACGCGCTGGCCCGGCTGGTCAGCGTGGTCGCGTACGCCCGGCTGCGGATCGGCCCCCGCACCGACCCCGCCGCCACCTCCGCGGGTGCGACGGCCGGACTGCTCGACCAGCTGCGCGAGGGCGTGGCGGCGATGCGACAGCGCCCGGTCCTGGTGCGGGTGGCGGTGACGGCGGCGGCCCTCAACTTCGGCGGCTCGGCGCTCGGTGCCCTCTATCTCGTCTACGCCTACCAGCACCTGCACCTGTCACCCGGGCTGATCGGGATCACCTACGTGGTCAGCAGCGTGGTGTCCATGCTGGCCGTCACGGTGGCGGGCCGGGTCATCCGCCGGCTGGGCATGACCCGGGTGGTGCCGGTGTTCGCCCCGCTGGCCGGTGCCGCGCTGTTCCTCATCCCGGCCGCCACCGTCGCCCCGCCCTTCGTCACGCTCGTGGTCTACGAGGCGATCTTCTCGTTCTGCGCCACCGTCTGGTTCATCGCGACCACCACCCTCCAGCAGTCGCTGGTGCCCACTCACCAACTCGGCCGGGTGATCGCCCTCGGGCGGGCCGCGACGACCTTCGCGATCCCGGTCGGCGCACTGCTCGGCGGAGCCCTGGCGCAGTGGTGGGGACTGGTGCCCACGCTGATCCTGTTCGCCTCCGCCGCGCTGCTCGGCGGCTGCGTGAGCAGCCTGCGCGGCACCGGTACGGACCTGTCCGGCCCGGAAGATGGCACGATCTCGCCAATCGACGATTCCGACGGCGGCGACCAGGTTGGCAGCATCGCGCCATCCTCGGAGCCAGCCGTTGACGCCGCACCCCGCCGACCCGAAAGTTGAACCGGCATCACGTTTGGCGCACCGCGTTCTGCGATCTCCGCCCGGGACCGCACTCGCTGAGAAGCCAACGACGGGAAGCACCATGGACCTGTTGTCCGCCTACCGTGACATGCTCACCATCCGACTCTTCGAGGAAAGCCTGCTGCGGTGCGCGGAACAGGGCCTGGTGCCCGGCGCGATCCATCCGTACACCGGTCAGGAGGCGGTCGCCGTCGGTGTGCTGGGCGCCCGGGACCCCGCCGAGTGGGTGGTCAGCTTCTACCGCTGCCACGGGCACGCCCTTGCCGCCGGTTGCCCGCCCGACCGGGTGATGCGCGAGGTGCTCGGCCGCAGCGGTGGTCTGTGCGGCGGCAAGTCCGGCTCGATGCACCTCGCCGACCGGGACCACCGTCTGCTCGGCTCGACGTCGATCGTCGCCGCCCAACTCCCGATCGCCGCCGGTGCCGCGATGGCCGCCCGGCTCGACGGTGACGGGCGGGCCGTACTGGTCTTCTGCGGTGACGGCGCGCTCGGTGCCGGCGGCGCGTACGAGACCCTCACCATCGCCGCCGCCCAGCGGCTGCCGCTGCTGGTGGTCTGCGAGGACAACGGCTGGCAGGACCAGACGGCGAGTGCCCTGGTACGCCATCTGAGCCCCGTCGAACTCGTCGCCGGGTTGAAGCTGCCGTACGTCGAGGTCGACGGCAACGACGTCGAGGCGGTGCACGACGCGGCCGACACCGCGTTGGCGGCCTGCCGTGCCGGCACCGGACCGCAGGTCGTCGTGGCGCACACCTACCTGCGCGACTTCCACACCCAACTCGGGCAGCATCCGCCGCCGCAGTACCGGCCCGAGGAGGAACGGCGACGGTGGGCGGAACGCGATCCACTGACCGTCGCCGCCGGACGGCTCACGGTCGACCTGACCGCCCTGCACGCCGAGGTGGCCGCCGAGGTCGACGCGCTGCTGCAGGCGGCGCTGGACGCCGAGGAGCCCGATCCGGCGACCGCGACCACCGGCGTGACCGTCACCGGTGACCTGATCGGGGCGGGCCGGTGAGCCGCCGGCACCCGATCGGTGAGGCGGTCCGGGAGGCGTTCACCGAGCAGCCGACGCTGAGCCACTTCAGCACCTTCCAGCAGGAGGACCTGGTCGCGCAGTACGGCCCCGAGCGGATGGTCCGGATGCCGATCGCGGAGAACGCGATGCTCGGCATGGCGCTGGGCATGGCCCTGGTGGGTCGGCGGGTGCTGTTCAGCGTCCACCGGGCGGCGTTCCTGTTCAGCGCCTTCGACCAACTGGTCAACCAGGTCACCACCTGGCGGTACATGAGCGACGGCCAGTTCTCGGTGCCGCTGGTGATCCGGGGCGTCACCCAGGGCGGCGAGCACCTCGGCGCGCAGCACGAACACGTGCCGTACGGCCTGCTCAGCCAGATCCCCGGCCTGGTCGTCGCCGTACCCGGCTCGCCGAACGCCGTCGGCGGCCTGCTGCGGACCGCGCTGCGACACCCCGACCCGGTCGTCCTGCTGGAGTCCCCGCGCCTGTTCACCCCCACCTGGGCCGACCTGCCGGAGCCCGAGCCGTCCGCGGCCCCGCTGCCGTTCGGCGTCGCCGGGCTGGCCCGGCCCGGCGACGACCTGACGCTGGTCGGGATCGGCAACACGGTCATCGAGAGTCTGCTGGCCGCACGACGGCTGGCGGAGCACGGCGTCCAGGCCCGGGTGGTCGACCTGCGGACGGCGGCGCCCCTGGACCGGGACGGGGTCGCCGCGATGGTGGTGCCCGACCGGCCGGTGATCCTGGTGGACGAACAGCCCCGGGCCGGGTCCGTCCTCACCGATCTGGCCTATCACCTGGTACGCACCGGCGCCGTCCGCCCCGAGCACGTCGAGCTGCTCACCGGCGTCCCGGTGCCCGCGCCGGTGAGCCCGGCGCTGCTCGACGGCCTGCTCCCCGACGCGGACCGCATCGTCCGCGCGGCACTCGACACCCCGGCCCCCCTCACCCCGCGGAGATGACCATGACGAACAGCGAGTACGCGGTCTGGCACGGCCTCACGCCGATGGGCCCCCACCTGCGGGAGAACGGCCCCGATCTGTTCCTGGTCAGCGGCGCCGGCAGCCACCTGGAGGACGCCGCCGGGCGGCGCTACCTGGACGCCCGCTCGTCGATGTGGAACGTCACGCTGGGGTACTCGTGCGAGTCGGTGAAGCAGGCGATGACCCGTCAGCTCGACGTGCTGCCCAGCGGCACCGTGATGCGCTACGAGCATCCGCCGCAGGTCACCGTCGACTACGCCGCCGCGCTCGTGGCGCTGCTGCCGCAGCCGCTGCGACACGTACGCTTCGGCAACACCGGCAGCCAGATGACCGAGGCGGCGGCGATGCTGTCCCGGTTCTACCGCCGGATGACCGGTGAGACGGACCGGCACACCGTGATCGCGCTGCACGACGCGTACCACGGGACCGGACCGCTGGCCACGGCGCTGACCGACGAGCCGATCCTGCACGACTACTCCGCCCCGATCGACGGGCACGTGGTGCACGTGTCGACGCCGCCGCCGGTGACCTGCGACCCCGACGCGTGCACCGGCGAGTGCGTACGCCCGGTCCTCGACGCCATCGAGTCGGTCGGCGTGGAGCGGGTGACGGCGGTGATGTTCGAGCCGGTCTCCGGCACCTCGTTCCTGCCCGCGCCGGAGCACTACCTGGAGACGCTCATCGTCGAGTGCCGTCGCCGGGGCATCCACACCATCGCCGACGAGGTGACCACCGGTGCCGGCCGGGTCGCCGCGATGAGCTACGTCGAGCGGCTCGCCGAGGTCCCCGACATGCTGGTCCTCGGCAAGGGCCTGAGCGCCGGCTACTTCCCGCTCGCCGCACTCGTCGTGGCGAGCGACATCTACGAGGCCCTCGCCGACCCGCCCGTGCGGCTCGGCTTCCCCAACGGCTCCACCACCGACGGCCACCCGATCGGCGCGGCGGCCGGCCTGGCGGTGCTCGACATCCTCACCGCCGACGGTTTCCTTCCCGCGGTCCGCCGTCGCGGCGCCGAACTGGTCGAGATGCTGGACGCCGCCTCGCAGGCGGATCCCCGCATCGGCGCGGTCCGTGGCATCGGCATGATGCTCGGCGTGGAGCTGCGGGACGCCGACGGCCAACTCTGGTCGTTGCGCGACGTGCACAACCTGCGCGGGGTGTGCCGCGAGTACGGGCTGCTGACCAGCTACGCGAGCGGTGTGATGCCACTGCTGCCGCACCTGACCGTCTCCACCGACGACTGCCGTGAACTGGTGGAACGGTTCGCCAAGGCGGTGGCCGCGTACCGCTCCTGACGCCGGTCGATCGGGCCGCCCGCCGATCCGGGCCGGAGAGATCGAACTCTCGACGCCTCCGGCCCGTACTGGTGCGTGGGAGGTCCGAAATCATGGCCGTACGTCGAGTTGTCGTCGTCGCGTTGGTCGCCCTCGTCGGGACGACGACCGGTGCGCTGCCCGCCGCCGCGCAGGGTGCCCCGACGTACCCGGTCAGCCGCTCGGCCGGCTGCGCGCCCGGCGGGCCGCACGTGGGCACGTCGGCCTGCCTGGCGGCGGAGAAGGAGGGCGCCGCGCTGCGCGAGTGGGACAACGTCCGGGTGTACGGCGTCGACGGCCGGGACCGGGAGACGATCCCCGACGGGGAGCTGTGCAGCGGCGGCCTGTCCGCGTACCGGGGGCTGGACCTGCCGCGCACCGACTGGCCGGCGACGCCGCTGACCGCCGGCGCGGAGTTCGCCTTCCAGTACCGCGCCACCGCCGCCCAGAAGGGCACCTTCCGGCTCTATCTGACCCGGCCGGGCTACACCCCGTCGAGGGCGTTGACCTGGGCAGACCTGGACAGGCTGCCCTTCCTGCGGATCACCGACCCGCCGCTGCGGGACGGGACGTACCTGATGTCCGGCCGGCTGCCGACGGACCGCAGCGGCCGGCACGTGATCTACACGATCTGGCAGCACTCGGAGACCGCCGACACCTACTACTCCTGCTCGGACGTGGACGTCGTGGCGGTCGACGCGCTCCGCCCCGGCACCACACCGGCCAGCGCGGTCGGCGGCACCCCGGAGACCACGGACGCGCTGCCGGGCGCCGGTGCCGACGCGGGGACCGAGGCCGCCGAGAACGTACCCGTCGCCGCGGTTACCTACCTGGACGGCCGTCGCTGGCCGCTGGTCGCGGGCGGCCTGCTGGTCACGTTGCTGCTCGTGTCGATCGTCCGGTGGCTGCGCGGCTCGCGCGGCGGGCCACCGCCGGGACCCGTCTGCACGGTCCGCAACCACCGGGCCAACCCGCGCCCCTGGTGACCGCCCGGCGCGGCCTCGCCCGCCGGACCGGCGGCCGGGGCACAGCGCGGCGGGTACGGTCGACATCATGCGCTACGTGCAGCTCGACACCCCGAAGCCCCTCTCCAAGATCGGTCTCGGCACCTGGCAGTTCGGTTCGCGGGAGTGGGGTTACGGCCCCGACTACGAGCGGTTGGCGGCGGACATCGTCCGGCGTGCCGTCGAGCTGGGAGTGACCGTCTTCGACACCGCCGAGATCTACGGCCTCGGTCGCAGCGAGCGCATCCTCGGCGCCGCGTTGGCCGCCGACCGGGACAAGGTCACCGTGGCTACCAAGATCTTTCCGGTGCTGCCGGTGGCGGCGGTGGTGCAGCAGCGGGCGGTCGCCTCGGCGGCCCGGCTCGGCGTCAGCAGCATCGACCTGTACCAGGTGCACTCGCCCAACCCGCTCGTCGCCGACGGCACCACCATGCGGGGCATGCGCGCGTTGCAGGACGTCGGCCTGGTCGGCGAGGTCGGGGTGAGCAACTACAGCCTGCGCCGCTGGCAGGTGGCCGAGACCGTGCTGGGGCGCCGGGTGCTGAGCAACCAGGTCCGCTACAGCATGGTGGACCGCAAACCGGAGCAGGACCTGTTGCCGTACGCGGCCCAGGCGGGTCGGGTCGTCATCGCGTACAGCCCGCTGGCCCAGGGTTTCCTCTCCGGGCGGTACGACGCATACCACCCACCGGTCGGCGCGATCCGCCGGGCCAACCCGTACTTCCTGCCGGAGAACCTGGCCCGAGGCACCGCCCTGATCGAGACGCTGCGCCAGGTGGCCGCCGCCCACGACGCCACGCCGAGCCAGATCGCCCTGGCGTACGTGCTGCGCCACCCGAACGTGGTGGCCATCCCCGGGGCGTCCAGCGTGGAGCAGATGGAGCGCAACGCCGCCGCCGCCGAGATCGACCTGACCGACGACGAGTACGCCGCCCTGGTCAACGCCGCCCGGGCGTTCCGCCCCCTGACCGGCCTGGCCGCCGTACCACGCATGATCAAGGCCCGCGCCGGCCGCTGACCGGCCCACCGTCCGCCCGGCCCACCGTCCGCCCGGCCCACCGTCCGCCCGGCCCACCATCGGCCTGGTCCTCGGCCGCTGCCGGTCCTCTGCCGCTCCCGGTGACCCGCTCCCGGTGCTCCATCGCTCCCGGTGCCCTGCTCCGGGGCGGCCACCGACCTTCCCTCCGTGCCCTTTGCTCTGCTTCAACGGACGCGGCAGTCACCCTCGGTGGTCGGCGGTCCTTCTGCGGTCGGTCCCTGCACGTGGATCACTCCTGCTCAGCCGCTATTGCGTGGGTTGAAGCAGAGCAAAGGGCCCGGAGTGGTGGAGAGGGGAACTGCCGACGCAGGTACGGAGGGTAGCTGCCCCGTCTGCGGCTCGGATCCTCGCGAGATGCGGCAGGGAGCGGTGCTCGCTCAGGGCAGGTCTCGGGCGTAGCAGACGGAGAGCGCCGCACCGTGGTACGGGCCGAAGTTGTCGATGCGCCGATAGCCCTCGCGTTCGTAGAAGCGCTGCGCGTCGGGCTGGGCGGTGCCGGATTCCAGCAGCAGGGTGCGTACGCCGGCCTGACGGGCCGCCTCCTCCAGGGCGCGCAGGACGGCGACGGCCACACCGGTGCCCCGGGCGGGCGGGACCACGTACATCCGCTTGATCTCGGCCGAGTCGGGCCCGAGCAGGCGCAGGCCGCCGCAGCCCACGGCGGTGCCGGTGGCGTCGCGGGCGACGAGGAAGACGCTGATCGTCTCGGCGCTCGGCGGCGTCCCCGGCTCGTGGTCGTCGCAGCCGTAGCGGGCGTCGAGTTCGGCCCGTTGCGCGGCGCGCAGGCGGGTCGCGTCGAACGAGCCCCACGGTTCGTGGTCGATGGAGACCATCGTCGTTCCCTCTCCGGTTTCCGTAACAAGCGTTACCGTAACGTACGCTACGGTAACGGGCCACGGCCAGGGGAGGGACGGATGCCCAGACGGCGGGACCTCGCCGACCAGCGACAGCGCCTTTCGGCGGCCACCTGGTCGGTGCTTGCCGAGCGGGGGCTGCCCGGCCTCACCCTGCGCGCGGTCGCGGCACGGGCCGGCTGCACCACCGGCATGGTGCTGCACACCTTCGCCGACAAGCAGGCGCTGCTGGCGCACGCCCGGGAGCTGTTGCACCGTCGTACCGGCCAGCGCGCCGACGCCGTCGAAGCCGCCGCCGACTCGCCCCGGGCGGCACTGCGGGCCGTGCTGTGGCAGGCCGCCTCGCCGACCGAGGAGAAGCGCGAGGAAGCGCGGGTGTGGGTCGGCTTCCTCGCCGCCGCGCTGGCCGACCCGGTCCTCGCCGACCTGCATCGCGCCTACAACCGGCGGTTCCTGGACCGCATCGGCGGCCTGGTCGCCGAGGTCCGCCCGGACTGGCCGCCGGCCGCCAGCGCGGAGACCGCGATCAGCCTGGTCGCGGTGGTCGAAGGGCTGAACGCGCTGGCAGCGGTCGATCCGCAGACCTACTCCGAGGAGTCGCAGCGGGCCGCCATCGACGCCGCACTCACCCGGCTGAGCCGGGGATCCGACGGGGAGAGCTGAAAGCCACCCGAGCGCGCTAGCGTTGGGCGGGTGACTGCACCGACCTCGATGACCCCGGTCCCACCGGCCGACCTGCCCGGCACGCTCGGTGCGCTGCGCGCCGCCGGCCACCGGTACCGCAGCGTCAAGCAGGAACTGCGGGACAACCTGCTGGCCCGGATGCGCAGCGGCGTGCCACGCTTCCCCGGCATCGTCGGGTACGACGACACGGTGCTGCCGGAGGTGGAGCGGGCGCTGCTGGCCGGGCACGACATGGTGCTGCTCGGCGAGCGGGGCCAGGGCAAGACCCGGCTCATCCGGTCGTTGGTGACGCTGCTGGACGAGTGGACCCCGGTGATCCCCGGGTCGGTGCTGAACGAGCACCCGCTGCACCCGGTCACCCCGGCGTCGCGGACGCTGGTCGCCGAGTCCGGCGACGACCTGCCGATCGGCTGGCTGCACCGCTCGATGCGGTACGGCGAGAAGCTGGCCACCCCGGACACCAGCGTCGGTGACCTGATCGGTGACGTCGACCCGATCCGGCTGGCCCAGGGCCGTACGCTCGGCGACCCCGAGACGATCCACTTCGGGCTGGTGCCGCGCACCAACCGGGGGATTTTCGCCGTCAACGAGCTGCCGGACCTGGCCGAACGCATCCAGGTGGCGATGCTGAACGTGCTGGAGGAGCGGGACATCCAGGTCCGTGGCTACCAGCTCCGGCTCCCGCTGGACCTGCTCCTGGTCGCCAGCGCCAACCCGGAGGACTACACCAACCGGGGGCGGATCATCACCCCGCTCAAGGACCGGTTCGGCGCCGAGGTCCGCACCCACTACCCGACCGACCTGGAGCGGGAACTGGAGCTGATCCGGCAGGAGGCCGACCTGGTCGCCGAGGTGCCGGAACACGTGCTGGAGGTCCTCGCCCGGTTCGCCCGCGCGGTCCGCGAGTCGCCCTCGGTCGACCCGCGCTCCGGCGTCTCCGCCCGGTTCGCTGTCGCCGCCGCCGAGACGGTGGCCGCTGCCGCACTGCGCCGGGCCGGCCTGCTGGCCGCCGAGTCCACCGCGGCGGGCACGTCTGCCGGGCCGGGCGCTGCTGCCGCGTCGGGTGCGTCTGCCGCTCGGGGTGAGGTGTTAGCAGGGGACCCTTCCTCTACCGCAGACGTTAACAAGGTGCCCTTCCTTGCGCTCGACGCGGTAGCGCGGGTGGGTGACGCCGTGTCGGTGACCTCCACCCTGCGCGGCAAGGTCGAGTTCGAGAGCGGCGAGGAGGGCCGCGAGATCGAGATCCTCGGCCACCTGCTGCGCACCGCCACCGCCGACACGTTCCGGGCCCGGCTGGCCGGGCTCGACCTGTCCGGGTTCACGACGCTGGTCGAGGAGGGCGAGACCGTCGAGACCGGGGAACTGGTGTCTGCGGCCGAGCTGCTGCGCCAGGTGGGCACCGTGCCGGGGCTGGCCAAGGTGCTCGACCGGCTCGGCGTCGGTGACGCGCCCAGCCCCGGGCAGGCCGCTGCGGCGGTCGAGTTCGTGCTGGAAGGGCTGCACCTGAGTCGACGGTTGGACAAGGACGTGACCGACTCGGGGCGGACCCGCTACGGCGGCCGGGACTGACTATGGCGGGCAACCGGTTCCGGTACGGGCAGTGGCGGGGTGGCCCCGATCCGCTGGCGCCGCCGTACGACGTGCAGTCGGCGGTGGACCAGGTCGGCCAGGAGGTGCTGGCCGGCGGCAGCCTGCGGGACGCGTTGCGGGAGCTGCTGCGTCGGGGACCGCAGGAACGGGGCGGACTGGACCCGTTGACCGCCCGCGCCCGTCGGCTCCGGCGGGAGGCACTGCGCCGGGGCGACCTGGACGGTGCGGTGACCCGGGCACAGGCCCTGCTGGACCAGGCACTCGCCGCCGAGCGGGACGAGTTGTCCGGGCGCTCGGACGAGGCGGCCCGGTTCGCCGAGGCGATGCTGGACGACCTGCCCCGCTCCACCGCCCAGGCGGTGCGGGAACTCTCCGAGTACCGGTGGGCCAGTGAGGACGCCCGGCAGACCTACCAGCGGATCCTCGACGGGTTGCGGGACGACGTACTCGGCCAGCGTTTCGCCGGGCTGCGCTCCTCGACCCAGATGGCCGCCGACCCGGCCGTGCAGGAGCGGCTGGTCGAGATGATGCGGGACCTGAACGCCCTGCTGGCCCGGCACGCCCGCGCCGAGGACACGACCGACGCGTTCGCCGAGTTCATGCGCCGGCACGGCGACTTCTTCCCGGAACGTCCGGCCGACGTCGACGAGCTGATCGACCTGCTGGCCCGGCGGTCGGCGGCCGGGCAACGGCTGATGAACTCGCTCTCCGACCGGCAGCGGGAGGAACTCGCCGGCCTGATGCGCCAGTCGCTCGGCGACCGGCTGGCCGGCGAACTGGCCGACCTGGAGGGCAACCTGCGGGCGCTCCGCCCCGACCTGCGTTGGGGCCGGGGCGAGCGGATGCGCGGCGAGCAGCCGCTCGGCTACGGCGAGGCGACGGGGGCGCTGGACGAGATCGCCGAGCTGGACGACCTGCTGGACCAGTTGGGGCAGGAGTACCCGGGGGCGACCCTGGACGACATCGACGTCGAGTCGGTGGCCCGTACCCTCGGCCGGGACGCCGCCGACGACGTACGCCGACTCCGGGAACTGGAGCGGGAGCTGCGGCGGCAGGGCTGGGTGACCCGGGACGCCGAGGGCCTGACCCTGAGTCCGAAGGCGCTGCGCCGTCTCGGCGGCACCGCGTTGCGGCAGGTCTTCGCCGAGTTGACCGCCGGGCCCCGGGGAGAGCACGACCTGCGGTCGGCGGGCGCGGCCGGCGAGGTCACCGGCGCGTCCCGACCCTGGGGGTACGGCGACGAGCAGCCCATCGACGTGGTGCGGACGCTGACCCGGGCGGTACGCCGGGCCGGCCCCGGAGTGCCGCTGCACCTGGCCGTCGAGGACTTCGAGGTGGTCGAGACCGAGCGACGGGCCTCGGCGGCGGTGGCGCTCTGCGTGGACCTGTCGTACTCGATGATCTCGCAGGGCCGGTGGGGTCCGATGAAGCAGACCGGCCTCGCGCTGGCCCACCTGATGGCGACCCGGTTCCCGCAGGACGCGCTCCAGATCATCGGGTTCGGTCGGCGGGCGGCGACGCTGACCCAGCAGGAGTTGGCCGCCGCCGAGCCGGACATGACCCAGGGCACCAACCTGCAACACGCCCTGCGGCTCGCCGGCCGGCACCTGCGCCGCCACCCGGACGCCGAACCGGTGGTACTGGTGGTGACCGACGGCGAGCCGACCGCCCACCTGGACCCGGCCGACGGCGAGGCGGTGTTCCACTGGCCGTCGTTGCCGGAGACCGTCGAGGCGACCATCCGCGAGGTGGACCGGATCGGCCGGTACGGCGCGACGCTGAACCTGTTCATGCTCGGTGACGATCCGGGGCTGCGCCGCTTCGTGGACGCGGTGGCCCGGCGCAGCGGCGGCCGGGTCTTCACCCCGGACACCGAGGACCTCGGCGAGTACGTGGTCAGCGACTACCTGCGGTCACGGCGCGGTCGCCGCTAGGCTCGGCGGGGTGGAGGTCGACGGGTTGCGGCAGGCGTACGACGCGCTGCTGACCGAGATCGACGTGGGCGGGTTCGGGCCGCCGCCGACCGGCCGCTACAGCGCCGAACAGATCGTGGCGCACCCTGGTCACCGGCGACGAGCTGATGAGCGAGGCGACCGAAGCGGTGCTCGCCGGCTCCCCGTACGCCTTCTATGAGCTGGACGAGATCCACCGGCCGGAACTGGACGCGTTGGTCGCCGAGGCGGGTGGCCTGGCCGGGCTGGCCGACCGGCTCCGGCGCAGCAGCGATCGCCTGGTCGCCCTGGTGGCCCGGCTCGGCGCGGGGGCCGACACGCCGGTGGAGACGCACCTGCGCGAGGGTTTCGACCTCGTCGTCGACGAGCCGTTGCCCTGGGGTCGCGTCATCGACCTGCACACCCGCGTCCACCTGCCCCGACACCTGACGGAGCTGCGGACACTGCGCCCCTGACGCCCTGCCCTCGCGCGCTTCCCGGCACCGCTGTCTTGCGCTCGCTGTCCGGCACCTGTTAGCAGGGGACCCCTGCTATACCGCAGGCGTTAACAAGGGGCCCTTCCTTTCAGATAGTGCCGGTTACTGCGGCGACCAGCGCTGCGCCGGGTTGCCGTCGCACGGGGCCTGGACGACGTCGATGCCGGCCTCGCCGCCACCGTCGCGGACCTGGGCGCACTTTCCGCTGTGCACGGCCACCAGCAGCACGGCGCCGTCGTCGGCCGGCTGGAGACGCCACTGCTGGTTGTCCTCGCCGTGGCAGCCGAACTGCTGCAACCGCGCGCCGTCGTCGCCGCTGCGCCCCTCCACGTCGAGGCACTGGTTGTGGGCGGCGTTGGTCAGCGTCACCGTGTCCGGGCCGAACGGGTTGACCACCCACTGCTGCTCCGGCCCACCGGTGCAGCCGGCCAGCTTCGCCACCGCCCGTTCGCCGTCGCCATCCAGCCCGAGGCAGAGGCCGGAGCCGACGCCCCGGAGCACCTTCGGCCCGCTGTTCGGGTCGGCTTCGCTGGGCGTGGGCGACGGGGTGGGCGTCGGCTCGGGGCTCTCCACGGTCGGCGGTGCGACGCTCTCGCTCGGGCCCGGCGCGGCCGGCGTCGGGCTGCCGGCCACCGGGGTCGGCGCCGGGTCGTCGCCGCCACCGAGCAGGCCGGTGGCGAAGAGCACCCCGGCCAGTACGCCGGCCAGTCCGACCGCACCGGCCGCCAGTAGCACCGGGTCCCGGGGCGGTCCGGAACGGCGGGTGCCGTAGACGGTGCCCGATCCATCGGTTTCCGACATGCCGGCATCCTGGCCCACCCCCGGGCCGGTACGCCATGGCAGGTGCGGTAACTCTCGCGTGGACGGCCCGCCGGTGACGCCGCCGACGCGTAAAGTGACCACATGCACGCTTTGCGTGATCATGACGTGGCGGTGGCTCAGCTGCGACGGTCGTACGCTGCGGTGCCACCGGGTCGGCCCGTGCGGCTGGCCAAACGGACCTCCAACCTGTTCCGCCCGCGCGCCGCCCCGCGCACGGCGGGTCTGGACGTCAGCGGGCTCGGTGGTGTGCTCAGCGTCGACCCGGTCGCCCGCACCGCCGACGTGCAGGGCATGTGCACCTACGAGCGGCTGGTCGAGGCGACCCTGCCGTACGCCCTGATGCCGCTGGTGGTGCCGCAGCTACGCACCATCACCCTGGGTGGGGCGGTCACCGGGTTGGGCATCGAGTCGACCTCGTTCCGCAACGGCCTGCCGCACGAGTCGGTGACCGAGATGGACGTGTTCACCGGGGCGGGCGAGCTGGTCACCGCCCGGCCGGCGGGCGAACACGCGGACCTCTTCGCCGCCTTCCCCAACTCGCTGGGCAGCCTCGGCTACGCCACCCGGCTGCGCATCGAGCTGCAACCGGTCCGGCGGCACGTGGCGCTGCGCAACGTCCGATTCACCGACCTGACCGCGTTGACCGAGGCGATCGGCGAGATCTCCGCCAGCCGCGCCTGGGCGGGGGAGAGCGTCGACGCGATGGACGGGGTGATGTTCAGCCCCGGCGAGGCGTACCTGGTGCTGGCCCGCTTCACCGACGATCCGGGCCGGGTCTCCGACTACACCGGTCAGGACATCTACTACCGCTCGCTGCGCCGGCTGCCGCACGACACCCTCACCGTCCACGACTACCTGTGGCGCTGGGACACCGACTGGTTCTGGTGCTCGGCGGCGTTCGGGGCGCAACATCCGCTGGTGCGGCGGCTGTGGCCGGCCCGGTGGCGGCGCAGCGACGTCTACCACCGCATCGTGCGGCTGGAACACCGCCACCAGGTGGCCGCCCGGATCGACCGGTGGCGTGGCCAGCCGGCCCGGGAGCGCGTGGTGCAGGACGTCGAGGTCCCGCTGGACCGCACCGCCGACTTCCTGCACTGGTTCGCCCGCCGGGTGGGGATGACCCCGGTGTGGCTGTGCCCGCTGCGGCTGCGGGAGCCGGCGGGCGGTGGAAGCGCCCGGTCCTGGCCGTTGTATCCGCTCCGGCCGGGGCAGGACTACGTCAACATCGGGTTCTGGGGGAGCGTGCCGATCACCGAGGGTGCCGTCGACGGTGCCGTGAACCGGGAGATCGAGCGCGCGGTGTCGGAGGCGGGCGGACACAAGTCGCTCTACTCCGACGCGTACTACGACCGGGATGCGTTCGACCGGCTCTACGGCGGTGACATATGGCGCGCCGTGCGGGACCGGTACGACCCGGAACATCGGCTCACCGGACTGTACGAAAAGGCGGTAACGCGCGCATGAGCGAGCGTAGCGAGCGAATCATCAGGTTCAGTGCGATCGAGCCTCATGGTGGCACGGAGCGAAGCGGAGTGCCGGCATGAGCCTTGTTGATCGAGAGCAGGGGGCGGGTGGTGCTCCCGCCAGACCGCCGGACGGGAGCGGCCGACGTGGTCCGCGTGTCGCGGACGTGGTCCGGGCACTCACCGCCGGCCCGCTGCCGGTCCGGGTCACCGGGTACGACGGCAGTCGCCTCGGCCCGGCCGACGCCGGGATCACCCTGTCGATCCGCTCCGAGCGGGGACTGTCGTACCTGCTCACGGCGCCGGGCGATCTGGGTATGGCGCGGGCGTACGTGAGCGGTGACCTGGCGCTGGAGGGGGTGCACCCGGGCGACCCGTACGAGGCGTTGCGGGTGCTCAAGGACGAGTTGCGGGTACGCACACCGACGGTGGCCGAGGGGTTGGCGCTGGTACGCAGGCTGGGCTGGGAACGGTTGTTGCCGCCACCGGCACCGCCGCAGGAGGCGCTGCCCCGCTGGAGGCGGATCGTGAGCGGCCTACGGCACTCCCGGTTCCGGGACAGCAGCGCGATCAGCCACCACTACGACGTCTCCAACGCCTTCTACGAGAAGGTGCTCGGGCCGTCGATGACGTACACCTGCGCGGTTTTCCGCAGTCCCGAGGACACGCTGGAGGAGGCCCAGGCGAGCAAGTACGACCTGGTCGCGGGCAAGCTCGCGCTGCGTCCGGGGATGCGCCTGCTCGACGTGGGCTGCGGCTGGGGCGGCATGGTCCGGCACGCGGCCCGCGAGTACGGCGTCAAGGCCCTCGGGGTGACCCTGTCGCGTGCCCAGGCGCAGTGGGCGCAGGCGGCGATCGCGCGTGAGGGGTTGACCGGGCTGGCCGAGGTGCGGCACATGGACTACCGCGACGCGCCCCGGCGGGAGTTCGACGCGGTCTCCTCGATCGGGCTGACCGAGCACATCGGGGTGCGCAACTACCCGGCGTACTTCGGTTTCCTGCGGGACCGGCTGCGTCCGCAGGGGCGGCTGCTCAACCACTGCATCACCCGGGCCGACAACCGGGCGCCGCATCGGTCGGGCGCCTTCATCGACCGGTACGTCTTCCCCGACGGGGAGCTGGCCGGTCCCGGGCGGGTGATCAGTGGACTGCACGACGTGGGGCTGGAGGTGCACCACGAGGAGAACCTGCGCCAGCACTACGCGCTGACCCTGGCGGCGTGGTGCCGCAACCTGGTGGAGCACTGGGACTTCTGCGTCGCCGAGGTGGGCAGTGGCACGGCCCGGGTGTGGGGGCTCTACATGGCCGGTTCGCGGCTGGCGTTCGAGCGCAACGGCATCCAGTTGCACCAGGTGCTGGCCACGCGCAACGGCCCGGACGCGGTCAACGGCTACCCGCTGCGGCCGGACTGGCTGCCCTGACCCGCTGACCTCGTCGGTACGAAGCCGCGCCGAATCCATCGGCGCGGCGCGTCGATGGGGACGCCTCCGAGATCGCCGTGGCCGGCTACCCGGTCGTCCGGCTGTGAGGAGGGGACCCCTGCTCTACCCGAGGCGTTAGCAGGGTGCCCTTCCTTACATCGACCGGGCGAGGGTGTCGAGCCGGGCGAGCAGGGCGACGGTGGCCGGGTGGTCGGGGACGAGCGCGGTGAGGCCTGCGCCGAGGGCCTGCCAGCCGTCCAGGTGGCGGTAGCGCCACAGCGTGCTCAGCATCCCGATCAGCTCCAACCGGGCCACCGGGCTGCGCGGCAACTGCTCCTGCACCGGCCGGGGCAGAAGCGAGTAGAGCTGCTGCCGGAACGACGGATCGTGGATGTTGGGCAGGTCGAGCAGGAGCCGGACCAGTTCGGCGTACTCGTCACCGGTCGGCTCCACCGCCGGCCCGGCGGCCTGCGGCGTTCCCGTGTCCAGGTGGCGGACGTCCGGGAGTGCCTCGGGGGAGGGTGCGGGATCGTCGAGGGCGAGCAGGGCCCGCCGCAGCACCACATAGGAGCGGTGTTCGTGGGAATCCGGCTGGATGATGGAGAAGTGGTCGCCGGGCAGTACGCCCGCGTCCGGGAAGACGCTGCGAGCCGAGGCGGGCGGGACCACGCCGTCGCTGGCACCGGCGTAGACCTTGACCCGGACGGTCGGCTGCGGCGCGTGGACGATCTGGCGGAGCACCACCCGTTGGGCGTCCAGCACGGCGGCGCGCAACGGGCGCAGGTCCGCCTCCTGTGGGTGCCAGCGCAGCAAGCTCCGGCGCAGCGGCAGGGCCAGGTCCGACCCGGCGTTCGGACAGGCGTACATGAGCACCAGGCGGAGGCGGTCGAGTTCGCCGGGGTTGTCGGCGAGCATCCGGGCCAGGGCCCGTTGGACCACCAGACCGCCCTGGCTGTGCGAGACGAGCGCGAGCCGGGAGTGGTCGGCCAGGTCCTGGGACAGGTAGGTGCGCAGGTCGTCGGCGATGTCGTCGATGTGCGGTATCCGGCGTAGCGGATTGAGCGAGACCAACGGCGATTCGTACCCGAAGGTGTGCACGTGAAGGCCGGTCAGGGCGTCGTCTTGGGCAACGAGTCGGACGAATTCTCCCCAGGTGTCGGCCGAGGACAAGAATCCGTGTACGAACACGACGGCTGTTCCGGACACGAGATCACGCTAACACCACCGCGCCACCGGATGTGGACCACGGTCCACTGTGGTGAGCAGCGCATTTCGCGCTCCGCCGCCGAAATCGACACGACCGGTGGTCGCGTCGTCGACCGGTGCGGGTCGCGCTCCCGACGGGTGGTGTGCGCAGGTACCCTGGCCGGATTCTCAAGAATTGCTCTGACCTGCGGCGACGCGCGCACCGAAGGGTGGTGGGGGATCGGTGGCGGTGACATCCCGGGTGCTATCGGTCCATTCACCGACGAATGCGCGTTCTGCCGCGTCCATTGCCGTCATCGGGCGCGGAGTGTGGTAATGGTATGCCGGTGAATCAACCGTTCGCTGTCGAGGTCGACTCGGAACTCGTCGATCTCGCGGATGTGTCTCTTGATCTCCTGGTCGACTATGACCAGGAGATTCTCGGCCCGATCATGCGGCGACTCCTCCGTCGTGTCGACGATCCCGAAAGTATCACCAGTGGCTACAATCCCCAGCGTCTCGACTGACGGGGCCGGCCTTCCTTGGAGAAGTTGTGACCGCTCACCATCTGGCGGCGGAGCCGGTCGGTCGACCCGCGCGCCATCGCCTGGACCCACGCCACTTCGGGGCCCTGGCCACCGGGTCCGCTGACGCCGACACCATCGCCGAACTGCTGGCTGCCGAGAGCAGCTGGCGCAAGATCCAACTGCGGGCGGTCCTGGACGCCGCCGCCGGCGTACCCGACGCCACCGGCCCGCTGCCGCCGGTCGCCGAGGCATGGCGGCTGCTCGTCGCCGCGCAGCGACGCGACCGCGAGGTCGTGGAGAAGCTGATCCTGCATCCGCAGGTCGGCACCTGGGCCGGGTACGCGCTGCGCCGGATGCGGGGCACCACGGTCACCGCCACCGGCCCGCTCTGGGTGGACCTCGGGTACCTGCACGCACTGGCGGTGGCCGCGGCCGTGCGCACCGGATGCGACTTCACCATGCGGGTGCCGGTGCGGGACGGCTTCGTCGTCCTGCCGACGCTCGGCGGTGCCCGGGTCCCCAAGGCCCACGAGTGGGACGAGGCGGAGATCGTCGGCGGGGACGGGCGGGCCACGGTGACCGTGGCCGGCACGGTCGTCGAGTTCGACGCCACCGGCGGTGGCACCGACGGCTGGGTGCCGTTGCCGACCGTACGCTCCACGGCCGGCGGGCACACCCTGGAGGTCACGCTCGACTTCATCGACCCCTACCGCAACCTGCGTACGCCCACCGCGCCGCACCTGGACATCGCCGCCGACGTGCGGCGGTGGCGGGAACTGCTCGACCAGGCGTGGGCACTGCTGGTGCGGGCCTGCCCCGACCTGGCGGTGCCGATCGCCCGGGGCCTGACCTCGGTGGTGCCCCAACCGGCCGCCGAACGGTTCCGGACCATGAGCGCCTCGGCG
Source organism: Micromonospora sp. NPDC047793 (assembly GCF_040642635.1). Taxonomy (NCBI): domain Bacteria; kingdom Bacillati; phylum Actinomycetota; class Actinomycetes; order Micromonosporales; family Micromonosporaceae; genus Micromonospora; species Micromonospora sp. NPDC047793. Next base: position 26,250 of record NZ_JBEYSG010000023.1, read on the forward strand.
GGCGACGCCTTCGGCAGCATGATCGTCTCCGAGCCGGAGGACGCTCCCGAGCTGGCGGTCACGCTGGTCCACGAGTTCCAGCACATCAAGCTCGGCGGACTGCTGCACCTGGCCCCACTGATCGAGGGCGAACCGCCGCACCGGCTGTACGCGCCCTGGCGCGACGATCCCCGCCCGCTCGGCGGTCTGATCCAGGGCGTGTACGCCTTCGTCGGGATCGTCGAGTTCTGGCGGGCGTACCGGCAGGTGGCGACCGGCACCGCCGCCGGGCTGGCGCACTTCGAGTTCGCCCGGTGGCGGGAGCAGGTGTGGGCAACCCTGCGGATGATGCGCGACCTGCCGCAGCTCACCGACGTCGGGCGGCACCTGGTCGAGGGACTGACCACCACCGCCTTGGGGTGGCAGGAGGAGCCGGTGCCGGCGGACCCGCTCGCGGCGGCGCGGGCAGCGGTGGCCGACCACCGGGCGCGGTGGCGCACCCACCACCTGAGGCCCGCCCCCGAGGTGGTGTCGGCGGTGGTCGCGGCGTGGATAGCGGGACAGCCCGTGCCCACCGCGCCAGATGTCGCGCCGACCGTCGAGGCGGACGCCGCCGCCCGCCGTCTCGACACCCGTGCGGTGCTGGAGCTGTGGCGGATCACCGACCCGGAGGGCTTCGACCGGCTCCGTACCGACGCGTCGGCGGTCGGCGCGCGGGTCTCCGGCGCCGGGCCGGCCGAACTGGCCCACGTCTGTGGCGAGGTGGCGCAGGCCCAGGCAGGTTACCTGAGGGCGCTGTCGACCGAACCGGGTTCGCCGGCCGCCTGGGCCGGTCTCGGCCAGACCGCCGGGGACATCTACCCGGGACCGGCCGCCGAGGCGCTTCGCGACCGGCCGGAACTGGTCCGTGCGGTCTACCTCGGGCTGCGTGACCAGGGCACGCCGGTGCCGGAGCCGTTGGAGCTGGCCGCCTGGATCGGCGCCGGCAAGCACTGAGCTGAGAGCCGGATGCCGGGGTGGAGGCCGCCACCCCGGCTCTCCGGAGGCCGCTACAACGGCATCGGGTCCAGGTCGCAGTCGCCCCGGATGGTCAGGTCGGTGCCGGCCACGGTGGCCGGGTGCTCCTCGCCGAGCACCCGGGCGAACTTCTCGCTGATCGCGACGTGCAGGCTGTTCGCCTCCTCCTCCCGATCGAGCGAGACGAGATCCTGGGCGAGATTGCCGAGGCAGATCAGCGTGGTGGGATGGTCCGGCCCGAAGACCTCGGCGCAGCGGTCGGCGGTGCGCCGGTCGAGGTCGTACGCGGCGGCGTGCTCCCCGAGCGCGTAGAGATCGCTGCCGAGGTTGATCATTGCGGCCAGGGTCAGCGGATGGTCCGGCCCGAGCCGCCGGGTCAGCACCGCCGACCCCTTCTCGTTGGTGCTGCGGGCGCGCGCCACGTCGCCGCGCAACCGGTCCACGATCGCGCCGTTGAGCTGAGTCGCCACCGTGTAGGGATGGTCGGAGTCGAAGAGTTCCCGATACCAGCCGACGAGTTCGGCGGTGAGCGTGGCGGCGGCCTCCAGGTCACCCGTGGCACGCAGGTCGACGGCCAGACCGAAGGCGGCCAGCAGGGTGTCCGGGTGGTGTTCGCCGAAGCGGGCCGCGAAGCCGTCGCGTACCTCCTGGGAGAGCGCCAGGGCCGCGCGGTGGTCACCGGCCTTGCGGATCGCGGAGGCCAGTCGCCGTCGCGCGGTCAACGTCTGCGTCTGCGCCGAGCCCCAGACCCGGGGCAGCCGGTCCACGACGTTCTGCATCTCGGCCCGGGCGGGGAGGTACTCGCCGAGTTCCCGGCGGTCGATGATGAGGTTGAGGTGGGATTCCAGCGTCTGCGCGTGGTCCTCGCCGAAGAGCAGCACCCGGTGGTCGTACGTCGCCCGGTCGACCTCGTAGGCGCGCCGGATGTCACCGGTCAGGCGGAGGCTGACCGCCAGGTTGTGCGCCGCGTTGAGCGTGTTCGGGTCGTCCTCGCCGAGCGCCTGGATGTGCCGCTGGTAGAGGTCCTCGTCCATCTCCAGGGCGCGACGGAAGTCCCCGGACGCCCGCAGGTCGGCCGCCACCTGGCCGATGGCCCGCAACAGCTCCTCGGTGTCCTCGACGGTGCTGCGTTGGTAGAGCTCCAGGATGCGGGCGTTGTGCTGGGCCGCCTCGCGGTGCCGGCCCAGGCGGTAGAGCATGAAGCCGAGCCAGTGGCCGATGGTGAGCGTCATCGGTGCGTCCTCGCCCAGGCTGCTGCTCCAGGCCCGCCACGCCTGTTCGGCCAGTTCCAGCGACGCGGTGAAGTCGCCCCACCAGTAGAGATACCGCGCCTCGTTGAAGACCAGTTGCTGCACCCACGGCTGGTGGGAGTGCACCGCGTCGGAGGCCATCACGTGCGGGTACAGCTCGGCGTAACTGGCCCAGTTGGCCGGCGAGTCGGGGTCGTTGCGGTCGCCGGAGGCGAGCAGCAGGTGCGCGCTGTTGCGGACGGTCTCCCGGTCCGGCCGGGCCATCCGGTCGATGAGGACGGCCTGGATCAGCCGGTGCATCTGGATCGAGTTGGTCCGGTGGATGACCCGGGCGAGCGCGTACCGGTTGATGTCGCGGATCGCGCGGTTGAGCCGCATCGGGTCGCGCAGCGCGGCGTTCAGTTCCGGGTGGATGTCGTCGTTCTGCGCGCCGCTGAACAGGGTGCGCGGGATGGGCTCCGGGGCGAGGAACGAGCAGACCTGTAGGAGCCGGAAGGCGGCCGGATTGGAGACGACGAGTCGGTCCAGCGAGACGTTCCACGCGGCGGCGACGGGCAGTTGATAGTCCATCGGCGGGGCCTGTTCGAGAAGCTCGATGCGCTTCTCCTCGAACAGTCGCAGGTACTCCTCGGCCGGCATGCCGGTCTCGGCCCGCCAGGCCGCCGCCTGCTCCAACGCGAGCGGCAGGTCACCGAGCGCCTCGGCCAGCCGGTCCGCCTGTTCGATGGTCAGCTCCGGACCCCGGCGGCGCAACAGCTCGATGCTCTCCTCCCGGGGGAAGACGTCGACCTCCAACGTGCGGGCGACGTTGGCCCAGCCCGGGTTCCGGGACGTGATGATGATGTCGCCGGAACCGCCGGTGGGGAGGTACGGCACCAACGCCTCGGGGCTCTCGGCGTTGTCGAAGACGAGGAGCCAGCGAGGGTGCGGCCGACCGAGCCGTAGGGCCTCCTGGACGGCGACGCGGGCGCTGCCGATGTCGGGCCCGGAGGCGAGGTTCATCCGCGCCGCGAGCTCCACGATGGAGGCGTTGATCTGGGTGGGCCGCTCGGCCGGGATCCACCAGACCAGGTCGTACTCGCCCTGGTGCTGGTAGACGTACTCGACGGCCAGATGGGACTTGCCGACGCCGCCCATCCCGTGCAGGGCGTGCGGCAGGACTGCCGTGGTGCCGCCGCGCACCTGCCGGTGCAGCAGGGCGAGTGGCTCCTTGCGGCCGGTGAAGTTCGGGTTCCGCGGCGGGATGTTGCCCCAGACGGCCGGGGTGCGGGCTGGGGCGGTGGCGTCTGCGGGAGTGCTGGACGACAAGCCGGCTCCTTCGGTACCTACGCTACGGTCTGCGTCGGCATCAGCGCCGACAGCTATCATCGCATCCCGACCGGCAGGTGCGGGAGTCCTGACGACCGGGTCGGTGCCGCCCTCCTGGTCGACCGCTGCCAGCGCCTCGCCGAGCAGCCGCGCCCGGGGAAGGTACCGCCCGGAGAGCGCCCGCATCACGTCCTGCTCGATCCGGACCAGCGCGACGTCGGCCGGGGCCACCGTCGGAATCTCGACACCCGCCGGGTCGTCGAGCACCCGTCCCCAGTGCGCGATCGCGGGACGGACCCGTCCGAGCCGGGCCGAGAGGAGCTGCCAGACCCGTACGGTGTCGGCGCGGCGACCGGCCGCCAGCAACTCGGCCCGTACGCCGGGGAGGAACTCGAAGGTGCGGTCGTCACCGGTGCCGACGGTCCGCACCAGCGGGCTGGTCAGCACCTCGGCCAGGTGCAGGGTGGTGGACCGGGGCAGCAGCGTCCGCTGCACCACCCGGACGGCCGACCGGTCCAGTGGCGCGGCGGCCAGGTGGGTGGCCAGGCGCAGCGCCTCCGGCGAGGCCCACGAGATGAACTCGCGCACCCGTCGGGCGGCGTCCGGCCCGACGGTGGGCCGGGGCGTCCGGTCCGGGGCCGGTCGGTCGGTGGTGAGCAGGGCGGGCATGTCGATCCAGCGTGGTGCCCGGCAGGCGAGCAGCTCCACCCAGGCCGCCAGCCAGCGCGGGCGCAGCTCCACCACCGGCACCGGCACCGGCCCGCCGGCAGGTCGGGGCTCCTCGGCGAGCAGCGCCTGGAGCGTGTTGTGGTGACGCCACTCCCACCGCGAGTTGGCCGTCGCCGGCGCGGCGGCCCGCAGGCGCAGCCGCAGCGGCTGCACGCCGGTGCGGTGCCACATCTGTTGGGGTAGCAGGTGCACCATCGCCACGGGTTGCCGGCTCGCCCACTCGTGCAGGTGCGGAAGGACCGCACCGGAGTGCCAGGCCGGTCCGGCCCCGTCGCTGAGCACCAGCACCAGGCGGCGGCGGCCGACCGGCGGCAACGCCGTCGACGGACCGGCGACCGGGCCGCCGCGTCGGCCGCGCAGCACCACCCCGGCCGGGTCCGTGGTGTCGGTAACCAGCCGGCAGACGCGTACGTCGTGGAAGGCGACGTGCCGGCGCAGCAGTTTGACGAAGCTGCGGATCCGGCCGGACCAGACGGCCATCGACAGGTGGTCGTCGACGACCACCACGGCGTCCCAGCCGGCGCGGGGCGTGCGCCGCAGGACCGGCCAGGCCACTCCCGCCGCGAGGTGTTCGGCGGTGGCGTCCTCGTCGAACTCGTAGCGTTCGCGCCCGGGCACCAACTGTCGGAACGGGTGCAGGACCTCCGACAGCGGCGGGCCGCCGTCCGGGCGGGACGGGTCGGCGGTGAGCGCGGTGCCGGGTGGTCCGGCGAGCCCGGCACCGGGCCCGAGGCGGGCGGCCAGCCAGATCGAGTCGGCCAGTTCGGCGCGGGTGAGCCCACCGCCGGAACCGGTCACTCGGTGCCGTCCGGCGGCAGCCGACGCCACAGTGCCTCGATCAGCCGCCGCCACTCACCCCGGTCCTGTGGGGTGAAGGCGCCGGAGGTGCGCAGGTGGACGGCGTCGAGCAGTTGGTCCACCGCCGGGGGATCCCACTCGCCACGCCGGGAGAGGTACTCCTGGATGAGTTCGGTGGATCCCTCCGCGCCGTCCGGGAAGTGCGCGGCGACCATCGAGGCGAGCCCCGCCTCGCCCGCCTCGGGCAGGCGCAGGCGCAGGCAGTGCCGCAGGAACGCCGCCGGGAAGTCGCGGTCCTCGCTGCACGTCATCACCACCAGCGGGAACTCGTGGCAGGCCACCCGTCCGCCGCGTACGGTGGCGGTCCGCCCCGGGTCGGCGGTGTGCACCGTCGCCTCCGGCGTGCGACCGGCGACCCGGACCAGCTCCGGGATCTCGAACCCACCGTCCTCGAAGACACTGCGCAACTGCTGCGGCAGGTCGATGTCACTCTGGTCCAGCTCGTCGATGAGCAACACCCGGGGCAGCCCGTACGGCAGCAGCGCGGTCCCGAGCGGTCCGAGGCGGACGTAGTCGCCGACCTGGGGCGGCGGAGCGTCCGGGCCCTGTGCCGCCGCCCGGCCGGTGGCCTGGACCAACCCGACGGCGTCGTAGTCGTACAACCCGTGGCGCAGGCTCACCTGGGTGGTCACCGGCCAGCGCAGCACCCGGCCGAGCCGCAGCTCCCGGGCGATCCGATAGGCCAGGCTGGACCGACCGGTCCCCGGGCGCCCGGTCACCAGCAGGGGCCGCCGCAGGTGCAGCGCGGCGTTGACGACGTCGACCTCGTACTCGTCTGCCGGGTGCGAGACGATCGGCTCGCCCAGCCGGCGGCCCAGCTCCGGGTCCTCCTGGGGCGGTGGTGGCTCGTCCGGACCGCCGTCGAAGGCCCGCCAGCGCGGCGGTGCCGGCCACCGTCGGTCGCGTTCGGCGGCGTCGACGGCGTGTCCGAGGCCGGTGTAGATGCGCCAGCCGATCGGCGCCCTGGTCGGGTCCGTCATCCGGTCACCTCCGGGGTGCCGTGGTGCGTGTCCAGTTCCGGTGTGCGGTACGGGTCGTCCCAGAGGACGACGAGGTGCCGGCCGTGGTGCCGCTCCTGCTCGGGCGGCGGGGCCTGTAACGCCGACAGGCGGGACCGTTTGGCCAGCTCCGGCAGGCGCACCACACCGGCGCGGGCGGTCATCGACCGGATCTCGTCCCAGAAGTCCGTGTCGGTGGGCGCGGTGCGGTGCCAGACGACCACCGGCAGGCCGGCCCGGAGCGCGGTCATGATCTCCTTGACGGTCGCCTCGGCATCGGTCGTGGGCGGTGCGCTGAGCACCACCGTGGCCAGGCTCTGGTCGGAGTTCAGGTCCGCCTCCATCCGGGTCAGGTAGCCGGGGCCGTCCGGCGCGCTGCGATAGAGCCCGCTGTTCCACGGCTCGGCCTGGAGCCGGTCCCAGCGCAGCAGCCACGCCCGACGCCAGGAGGTGGTGCGCAACCGGTCCAGGCTGCGCACCACGACCGGGTAGTCCATCGCCAGCACCTTCTGGTCGAGGTACTGACTGGCGCGCTCCTTGCGCCACCAGGGCACGTCCTCGTTGAGCAGCTCGATGGGGAGCACCAGCTCCACCGCCACCTCGGCCGGGCGGTCCGCCCACTCGACCTCCATCTGGTGGACGATCTGCTCCACGGTGGACTCCAGGTCGTCGTAGCCGACCTCGGGGATGCGTCCGCGCAGCTTCGAGTTCCACTCGCCGCCGCCGTGCCACTGCCGGTAGTGCGACACCGTGTACCGCTCGCTGCCCGGCTCCAGGTCGTTCTCGATCTGGATGACCAGGTACGCGTACCGCGTCGTCGCCTCGCCCCCGGCGTTGACCAGGACCCGGCGTCGGTCCAGCTCCTCGGTGAGGCCGAGTGAGGTGGCCTCCTGCCGGTTGCGCCGACGGATCAGCGTCGCGGTCCCGGAGTCCACCTCGTTCTCGAGCAGGGCGAGGAACAGCATGCCCGGCGGCAGTCCGCGCGGCGGGGCGTTCTGCCCGGTGAGATAGACGAAGACGTCCCACGCGTTGGCGCACCACGGGGGCAGGCTGGCGAGCTTGTGTTCGCTGGCGCGCTGCAACAGTCGCGTCAGCGGAGCCAGCCGGACGGCCAGCAGAGCGGTCCGCAGCTCGGCCCAGTCGCTGTCGGCAAGGACGCCGATCGCGTCCGCCTCGTAGCGCAGCCGTTCCAGGTCGGGCAGCTCGTCGGCGGCGGGATCGAACAACCGCACCAGCTCGACCAGCGTGTCCACCTCGGGCGGCTCGCCGAGGCAGGCGTTCGCGATCTCCAGGCTCTGGCCCCGAGGATTGGCCACGTCGTCGAGCCGGTCGCCGTGGTGCAGTTCCCGGCGCAGACGCTGCACCATTTGCCGGCGACTGTCCGCATGCCCCATCAGCGGCATCGCGGCGAGCATGTCGACCAGCTCCCTCTCGATGCGGCGGCGCTGATTATCGCCCGGCAGTGGAAGATGGGTCATGGACCATCCGGTCTGTCGAACGTTTCCGACGGTTCTGTAATGGCCAGGTTACCGGCCGAGGCAAGGGCCGAGTTGTCCTTTGTTTTCGGCGTGGAGCCGATAATGCAGGCGATAGATCACCGATGTCCGAAGTGGACCTTATCCCCGCGACTGCTCGGCTGTCTCCTTTCCGACATCGCGCGCTGGACGGGGTTCCGGGACGGCCGCCGACGGATGCGCCGTCGGGGCGGTGGCCTGCGCGATGTCGATCAGCGTACGGGTCAGTAAGGTGGCCAGTGCCAACAGGATGCACCCGCAGACGAGCATCCGCAGCGCCGGGACGTCCGGCAGTGCGCCGGCCAGCACCAGGACTGCGAGGGCGGTGCCGAGCACACTCGTGGTCGCCACGAAACCGGCGTAGAGACCGACTCGGCGTCTGGTCCAGAACCGTACGCCGTGCACCGGGTCCTCACTCCGTGGCCGTCGCGGTTGCGTCTGAATTCGCTCCAGGAATCGGGACTCCCAGAGCAAGGCGAGCATCAATACCGGAAGTACCTGCGCGGAAGTTGCGTACAGATCGGAGAACACGACGTGGGGCTCCTCGGATCGTGACACCTCGATGCCGCACACAGTGTCGCAAACACCACGTAGCGCGATGGTCCCGTGTGGTCGTGGCGGGTCGGCCGGGTCGGTGGGTCCGCGCGGCTATCGTGGCCTGTCGTGACGAGCAGCGAGCAGCGACTGGCCGCGATCCGGGGCGGAATCCCCCCGCGTCGGCACAACGCCCGGACGATCGCCGCGCTGACCGGCAACCCGGGCTGCACCCGCCGGGCGGTGCTGGACGGTGCCGGGGTGGACAAGCCACTGCTGGCCGAGCGGATCGGTTTTCCCGCCCGGTTCGGGCAGTCCCGGTTCGCCATCACCCGGGGCAACGCGTTCGAGGCGCAGGTGAAGGCCGACGACGGTGCCGAGTTGCTGCGGCTGGTCGCCGAGCGGCTGGGCGTACCGGTGCCGGCCTCGGCGCGGTGGACGGCGCTCGGCGTCGGCGACGACATGGCGGCCCGCCAGCGCCGCTCGGCCGCGCTCCTGACCACCGCGCCGGACGGCCCCGACGACTCGGCCGCGTTGTTCGACCACCCGATGCTCGCCCTGGACGTCGCCGGGCAGCGGGTGCACCTGGAGCCGGACCTGGTGGCCGCCCGGCTCGGCGGCCGGTTCCACGTGGTCGAGGTCAAGTCCTTCCCGGTGATCGACGGTCAGGCCGACCCGACAAAGCTGGCCGCCGCCGCGATCCAGTCGGCGGTGTACGTGTTGGCCCTGCGGGACCTGCTCGTCGCCGCCGGCCGACCGCCGGAGTCGGTGTCGCACGAGGTGGTGCTGGTCTGTCCGCGCGACTTCACCAACCAGCCGGTGGCGCACCTGCTCGACGTGCGCAAACAACTGTTGGTGGTACGCCGGCAACTGGGCCGGATGGACCGGCTGGACACGCTGCTCGACGACGTGCCGGTCGACTTCACCGCCGACCCGGGTGCCGACCCGTCGGCGCTGCTCGCCTCGCTGGGCACGGTGCCGGCCCGCTACGCCCCCGACTGCCTGGCGACCTGCGAGCTGGCGTACTTCTGCCGGCACGAGGCGGGCGGGAACACCGGTGCGCTGGGCCGCCCGGTGCGGGAGGCGCTCGGCGGCATCGAGGACGTCGACCGGGTGCTGGCGCTCGCCGGTGGTGAACCCGCCGCCGATCCGGAGCAGGAGCAGGCCGCCGCGCTGCTGCGGACCGCCGCCCGCCTGCGCGCCGACGCCCTGGCCGGGTCGGCGTGAGGCGTCCGGCGGGCGGCCCGACCACGCCCGGCAGAGCACCGGCATGAGTACGCTGCGCGCGCTCGCGGCGGCGCAGGCGGTGGCCGCCGGGATAGCCCAGCCGGTGGCGACCGTCCGGCACGTGCACCTGTCGGCCCGGCCGTTGGTGCTGGTGCCGCTGGCCATGGCGGGTGAGGCGAACGCCCCGCTGGCGGCGATGGTCGGCACCGCGCCGGGCCGGGGCCACCTGCTCGTCGTGCCGCAGCCGCGTAACCGGGACCAGCGGTTCGGGTTCGCCGCCGCGCTCGCCGACATCCTGCTGCCCTACATCGACACGCATCGGCTCGGCTCCGAGACGGTCGCGGTCGACCGGGGCAAGGACGTCCGGCAGCGGTACCTCGACGCCCCGCAACTGGTGGTGCCGAACCCGGCGGGCGTCACGTTCCTGCGGCTGCTGGGCCGTGCCACCCGGTTCCGTCGCATCGACGGCGACTACCCGGTGCCCCCGTCGGTGCCGCTGCTTGGCCGCTGGCTGACCTTCCTGGCCGAACGTGCGGAACATCCGGGCTCGTCGACGCTGCTGGCATTGACCCAGGCCCTGAGCATGCACTGGGCGACCGGGCAGAGCGCGGTGGAGGACCTGCACCTGCCGGCGCTGCTCGGCTGGATCGCCCCGCCGTCCGGGCTGACCGGTGCCGAGGCGGCGGCGCGGGCCGAGGACCCGACCGTGTGCCCGCCCGCCGGACCGGCCACCGATCCCGACTTCGACAACCGGCAGCTCGCCCCGGCGATCGAGGCGTACGCCGGGGCCGACGCGGACTCCTCGGCGCGCGCCGAGGCGTACGCGGAGCTGGAGAGGCTGCTGCGTGACCAGCTCACGCCCACCTGGGACCTGATGTGGCGCGGCCTGGGGTTGCTGCGCGCGCTGCCGCCCGGCGCCCGGGTGGCGGGCCGGTGGACCGGCGACCGGGACGCCTTCACCGCGCACGCCACGCACGTCGACGAGGGCGGCGTGCCGCAGCCCAGCCGCGACGGCGCGGTGGCGGCCGCCACCCGGCTGCACCGTCTGGAGCGGGCCGCCGCGAGCTACACCGTGCAGCGCGCCTACGACGACCCGCTGGTGATGGCGGAGTACCGGCTGACCGGTGAGGCGTTCGTCGGTGAGGTGGTGCTGGCCGACCCGGCACGGGTGGACGACACCGGACGCCGACCGGTGCTGCGTCCGCGCATCCAACTGGTGACCACCGAACCGGTGCTGGTGCCGGTCGGCGCGAGCTTGTTCAACCCGGCCCGACCGGCGCAGAAGGCCCGGGTGGTCTTCGTGACCCCGACCGCCGACGGCAAGACCGAGGTGGTGCTGGAGCTCTCCGGCGGGATGGGGCGCGGGCTGACCGCGAGCCCCGGCAGCGTGCCCGAGGTGGGGCAGCGGCTCTGCTACACCACGCTCAGCGAGGCGTTCGTGCCCAGCGGGACGTTCCCGACCGTGGCGGAGACCCCGTGGACCCACGGCGGTCCGCCCACGTCCGACCCACCCGCCGCCTCGGCCGCCGAGATGTAAGGAAGGGACCCTTCCTATACACCAGGCGTTAGAAAGGGTCCCTTCCTTACATGCCGCCCCCGGTGTACGTGAAGATGTTTGTGGATGGACGGATGGGCCGTCGGGTTGCCGACTGGCGTCCGGGCGGCTCTGGCGGGGCCCTCGCTCGCGTGGCTAGGCTTTCGGGGTTTGCCGGGACCGGTCCTCGCCGTCGAGGGTGCACGTGCACGTACGAGAGAGGGCCGGAGCGAGCGCTGTGTCGCGAGAGGACGTCGGGCGGGCTGCCGCGCGGTGGCCCGGGCGGGACCGGGTCGGCTGGGCGGGGCTGTCCGCCGCCGGTCTGGTGGTGGTCGTCGAGGCGATCTGGCTGCTGCTGAAACTGCCCGCCGGTGCGCTGGTCAGCGACCTCGGCGCGCTCGTCGTCGCGGGTCTGGCCGGGGCGGCCTGCGTGGGTGCCGCCCGCCGGCAACCGCCGGTGCGGCGGTTCTGGCTGCTGCTGGCGGCGACCATGGCTCTGGCGATGGCCGGCCGAGCACTCTGGACGGTGCTGCGGCTGGTCGGCGAGGACCTGCCGCACACGCTGCCGGTCGGGCTGCTGTTCGTGGCCGGTCTGGTCACCGGCACCACGGCCCTGCTGTCCTCGGTGACCGCCCCGCGGACCACGGTGGGCCGGGTACGCACGCTGCTCGACGGGGTGATCGTCGGGCTGGCGCTGATCCCGGTCGGCTGGATGCTGATCTTCCGCAACGTCGCGATGGCGGATCTCGACGAGCCGCTGCGCACCGCCGGTCTGCTCTATCCCATGTTCGACCTGATGCAGTTGACCATCCTGGTCGCGGTGATCGGTCCGAGCCGACCGGTCTGGCCGGTGCTGACGGTGCTCGGCGCGAGCCTCACCGTCCGCGGGGTGGGCGACGCCGCGTACGTGTCGCTGGTGGCCGCCGGCACCTATCAGCCGGGTCGACTGGTCGACGTGCTCTGGCCGCTGAGCTACCTGTTGATCGCGGCGGCCACCCGGCTCGGGCCACCCCGCTACCGGGCCGATCCCGACGAGGCGGCCGAGTCGCCGTTGCCGCCCTGGTGGCGGGTGGCGCTGCCGTACCTGCCGGTGGGTGGGGCGATCGTGGCGGTGGTGTGGGCCAGCCAGCCCGACGGCTACATCCCGCAACCGATCTTCATCGCGCTGCTGGCACTTCTGGCGACGCTCGCACTGCGGCAGGGACTGGCCGCCAACGAGAACCTGCGACTGGTCGGCCGGCTGCGGCAGCTCGCCTACATGGACCAGCTCACCGGGCTGCCCAACCGGTTGGCGTTCACCCGCCGGCTGCGTGCGGCCCTGCTCGGCACGAACCGGGTCGCCGTGCTCTTGTTGGACCTGGACGGGTTCAAGCAGGTCAACGACAGGTTCGGGCACACCACCGGCGACACGCTGCTGACCGGGCTGTCCCGGCGGATGCGGCGCGCGGTCGGCGACGACGGGATGATCGCCCGGATCGGCGGCGACGAGTTCGCCGTACTGGTCACCGGCAGTCCGCCCGCCGAGCCGGAACGCCTGGCGGAACGGCTGCTGGCCGCGCTGCAACCCTCGCCCGGCGAGGAGCTGGTCGGGGTGCACCCGTCGGCCAGCATCGGCATCGCCGAGTACGGGCCGCAGCACATCTCCTACACCGACCTGCTGCGCGACGCCGACATCGCGATGTACGCGGCCAAGGCAGCGGGCAAGTCGGCGTACCGGCGGAGCACTCCGGCGTTGCGGGAGTCGGCGGTGAGCCGGGCCGAACTGATCGCCGACCTGCGGCGGGCCGTCGACGAGGAGCAACTGCACCTGGAGTTCCAGCCGATCGTCGACCTGGCCACCGGGGCGGTCCGCAGCGCCGAGGCGCTGGTGCGTTGGCGGCACCCGAGACTGGGCATGCTCAGTCCGGCCCGGTTCCTGCCGTTGGCCGAGGAGACCGGGCTGATCCTGCCGATCGACAGGTGGGTCATCAAGGAGGCGTGCCGGGCGGCGGCCACCTGGCAGGGGCGGGTGCCCAGCGCGACGGTGGCGGTGAACATCGCCGCCGCGCACCTGCGCCGCCCGGATCTGATCGCCACCGTCACCGAGGCCACCGCCGGGGCGGGCCTGGCGCCCCGGGCGCTGACCCTGGAGCTGACCGAGTCGGCGCTGATCGAGGGCAGCGACGCGGTGCTCGACCGGCTGGGGCAACTGCGCGAACTCGGCATCCGGATCGCCATCGACGACTTCGGCACCGGGTACTCCTCGCTGAGCTACCTGCACCGCATCCCGGCCACCGAGTTGAAGATCGACCGCTCGTTCGTGTCCCGGATCTCCGACGACGCGCGGGCGTACGCGACCGTGGAGATGGTCACCCGGCTGGCCCACGCCTTCGACCTCGGCGTGGTGGCCGAGGGGGTGGAGACCGAGCGGCAGCACGACGCGGTGGCCGCCATCGGTTGTGTCCAGGGGCAGGGTTACCGCTACGGCCGCCCGGCGGCGCTGGCCGAGTTGCGGACCGTCCTGGCCGGTCCGGTCCGCCCCGTCTGAGCGGTGTCGCAGAATCGGACTTGACCCTCACGTAACGGCAGGCGGGAGCGTGGTTCCCAGGAAGGGAGGGAACCATGGCGTACCGCGTGGGCGAGGTGGCCCGGCTGGCCGGGGTGACGGTCCGGACGTTGCACCACTACGACGAGATCGGGCTGTTGTCGCCCAGCGGGCGCAGCGGCGCGGGCTACCGGAGCTACTCCGAGGCCGATCTGGAGCGGTTGCAGGTGATCCGCTACTACCGCGAGCTGGGGTTCCCGTTGGAAGAGATCGCCGCGATCCTCGACGACCCGGCGAGCGACCCGGAGGCGCACCTGCGGCGTCAGCACGAGCTGCTGACCGTACGGATCAAGCGCCTGCAGGAGATGGTCGCGGCGATCGAGTTCGCGATGGAGGCGAGTAAGTTGGACATCCGATTGACCCCGCAGGAACGGTTCGAGGTGTTCGGGGACTTCGATCCGGAGGCGCACGCCGAGGAGGCGGAGCAGCGCTGGGGTGGCACTGAGGCGTACCGGGAGTCGAACCGGCGCGTGTCGCGCTACACGAAGGAAGACTGGGCGCGGATCAAGGCCGAGAGCGAGGACTGGGGGCGGCGGACCGTCGCGCTGATGGAGTCCGGTGCCCCGGCGGACGGACCGGACGCGCGGGAGTTGGCCGAGGAGCACCGCCGCCAGATCAGCCAGTCGTTCTACGAGTGCTCGTACGAGATGCACACCTGCTTGGCCGACATGTACCTGGCCGACGAGCGGTTCACCGCCCACTACGAGGCGATCGCCCCGGGGCTGACCGCGTACCTGGCCGAGGCCATCCACGCGAACGCGATCAATCGGGCCTGACCCGGGGTGGCGATCGGCGGGCGGAAACCGTCGGAGCGGGGGAGTATGACTGACATCGTCGACTCCACGATCTTCCGGAGGCCCCCTTGCTGATCGTCGCCGGCACGCTCTACGTCGATCCGGCCGAGCGGGACGACTACCTTGCCACCTGCGCCGAGATCGTGCGGGCGGCCCGCTCGGCGCCCGGCTGCGTCGACTTCTCGATCAGCCCGGACGTGGTCGAGCCGGGGCGGATCAACGTCTACGAGCGGTGGGAGTCCGACGAGCAGTTGCTGGACTTCCGCGGTGCCGGTCCGGAGCCGGAGCAGCAGGTCGCCATCGTCGGTGCCGAGGTGCACAAGTTCCGGATCAACTCCGTCGAGTCGCCCTGAGCGTGGGGGTGGTCGGGCGGCGGGCGGCGGCACGGAAGGCCGCCACCGCCGCCTGCTCTCCCGCCAGTTCGTCGCGCCGGGCGGGGGCGCGGGCCGCGCGCAGGGGCGCGGCGATCCGGCCGGCCCGGCGCAGGGCGACCGGGTCGCCGTCGAGCAGCCGGTCGACGAGGTGTCGGTCTCGGCGGCGCGGTGGTGCGTGGCTCATCTCGCGTTCCCTGGCGTAGTCCCGGATCTCGGCGTCGCCGCATCGGTCGCGGGCGGGCGTCCGGCACACCCGCTCGATTGATTGGCGTCACCGTCGCCGGTGGCGTCACAGTCACCCGCACGTCGCCGTCCGGCCACGCAGCGAAACCACCATCTTGTCCTTATTAGTCCACCGATCGGGTATTTGACCCACTCTTGGCCGTGTCCATGGCGGTTCCCGAGGTCGTTAACACTGTGACACCCCACTTAGGTGGCCTGCGGTTGGTGGCCTGCGCGGCGAAGGAGTCGGCGTGGCAAGGACTGATTCGACGGGTTCGACATGGCGGTACCGGTGGGCGCGCCGGCAGAACGAGCGCCGGCTGCGGACGTTCCGCAGCGCCGAGGGGGACTGGCGACGACGCGACGACGACCTGCGTCGCCTGCGGACGCTGGCGGAGCAGTGCCAGGGGTCCGCCACGGCGGGGTGCGGCCTCCCGCTCGAACTGGACGCCGACGAGGTGGTGCTGCGGGTGGTGCCCGCCGCCCAACTGGTGGAGGTGCGGCACAACGCCGTCCTGCCCGCTCCGGACCTGACCGTGGCCCCGCCGATCGGCCGGCTGCGCCCGCGCCTCCCCGAAGGGGTACGGGCCACCGACGCCGGAATGGCGGTGATCACCAGCCGTCGACTGGTGCTGCTCGGCGGGCGGGGTCGCCGCGACTGGGCGTACGCGCGGATGACCGGGCTCGCCCACGACCCGCACGCGCCGGTCACGCTGATCCAGGTGCTGGACCGCCGACGCGGCTCCGGCGTGCTGCTGCCTCCCGACGCGGCACCCGATTTCCGGTTCGTGCTCACGCTGGCGTTCGCCGACGCGATCGAGCAGCGTGCCACGGTGATCGCGCAGCTCGACGAGCTGATCGCCGAGCACGCCCGGCTGCGTCCGTCCCGGCCGGGCATCGCCACCCCCGGTCAGGCCCGGTTGTCGGCGCTGATCCCCGGTGGTCGGCGGACCGCCGTGGTCGCCGCCGCGCTGGCCGTGATGGTGCCGGTGGCGCTGGCGAACTCCGGCGCGGACCCGGCCGGCACGGACACGGCGGTCGCGGCCACCCCGGCGCCGGTCGCCGCCACCGGCACGTCCACGGCGGCCGGCGCCAGCGGCTCGTCCGCGCCGCGGCGGGACGCGCCGACACCGGAGCGGCGGTGCGGCGCCCCGGTCAACCCGATGGGGTACGACTTCTGCGGCGGCGAGCGGATCCGTGAGCCGGCCCGTGACGTGTGCGAGCACTTCGACTGCGTACCCGGGTTCTGGAACGGTCGGGGTTACCTGGTGCAGTGCGAGGACGGCAAGGTCAGCCTGGCCGGCGGGAGCCCGCGCGCGTGCGGCACGCACGGCGGTGTCCGCCGCACCGTCTGGGGCTGAGACCTCCGGCGGGACGTGGGCGCGGGTCCGCCCACGACTCGCCGGTCTCCCCGGCGGCTCAGCGCTGCTCGGCGGCGAGGTCGGCCAGACGGGACAGGGCCGGCGCGGCGGCGAGCAGTCGTTCCCGGTCGGCGGTGTCGAGCCCGGAAAGCGCGGCGGTGAGCAGGTCACGCCGGTGCTGCTCGTGGACGGCGATCCGTTCCCGCGCCGTGGTGGTCAACGTCAGCCGGACGCTCCGCCGGTCGACCGGATCACGGTCGCGGCTCAGCAGGCCGGCGGTGGTCAACTCGCCGACCAGGGTGCTCACCGTGTTCGGAGCGGTGCCGAGCCGCTGGGCGGCCTCCCGGACGCTGACCCCCGGCTGTCGCTGCACCAGGCGCAGCACCTCCACCTGCGCGTCCGGCAGGGCGACGCGGCCGGTCCGTTGGGCGGCCGTCCGGCGCAGCACCCGTTGCAGGTCGCCCAGAGCGCCGCTGAGCTGCCCGAGCGTCTCTTCCGTCACAGAACGGCCCTCTCCACGGCAATAACTCTGTAGGCAGAGCTATCGTAGCCCGGCGAACCGACGCCGAGGGGGCCACGATGCCGCAGACCGCCGCCGCGCCGACAGTCGGGCAGCCGGAACGGGCCGTCGCACCCACCGGCCGGGCCGCCATCGGTCTGCTGGTGCTGCTCGGCGCGCTCACCGCGATCGGGCCCCTGTCGCTGGACACCTACCTGCCGGCGTTCCCGGAGATGGCCCGTGACCTGTCCGCCAGCCAGGCGCAGATCCAGCTCTCGCTGACCACCTGCCTGGTCGGTATGGCCATCGGGCAACTCGTCACCGGCCCGCTCAGTGACCGCTGGGGGCGACGCCTGCCGGTGCTGATCGGGGTCGGCGCGTACGTCCTGATGTCGTTGGCCTGCGCTTTCGCGCCGTCGGCGGAGACTCTCGCCGCGCTCCGCTTCGCCCAGGGCTTCGCCGGGGGCATGGGCACCGTCGTCGCCCGCGCCGTCGTCCGCGACCTCTACAGCGGACGCGCCGCCGCGAAGTACTTCTCCCGACTCGTCCTGATCTTCGGCATCGCCCCGATGGCCGCGCCCGCGCTCGGCAGCCTGGTGCTGGGCTTCGGCGGCTGGGAGACCATCTTCCTGGCCCTGGCCCTGGTCGGCGTGCTGCTCGTCGCCGCCGTCGCGTGGCGGCTGCCGGAGACGCTGCCCGTCGCACGCCGCAACACCGGCGGCCTGTCCGCGACCGCCGCCGCCGGGCGCGCGGTGCTCGCCGACCGCGTCTTCCTCGGGTACGCGTTGACCCAGGGCCTCGCCTTCGCCGGTCTGTTCGCCTACCTCTCCGGCTCCTCGTTCGTCCTCCAGGACGTCTTCGGCCTCTCCGCCGGTGCGTTCAGCCTGCTCTTCGGCGTCAACGCCGTGGCCTTCGTCGCCGTCGGTCAAGTCAACGCCCGGCTGCTGGACCGCCACGACCCCCGACCGCTGCTGATCTGGGGTCTGGGTCTCGGCCTGTTCTCCGCGCTCGGCCTGCTCGTCGGGGCCCTGCTCGGGTCCCTGCCGCTGGTCGTCGTCGCCCTCTTCCTCTTCCTCGGCTCGTTGGGCACGGTGATGCCCAACGGCACCGCCCTCGCCCTCGAACGCCACTCCTCGCACGCCGGTACGGCCGCCGCCCTGCTCGGCAGCCTCCAGGCGGTGATCGCGGCCGGTGCCGCGCCGCTGGTCGGGCTCGGCGGCGAGGGCAGCGCGGTGCCGATGGCCGTCGTGGTCACCGGCGCGGCGGCCGGCTCGCTGCTGGTCGTGCTCACCCTGGCCCGCTCCCGCCGCCCTTCCTGACCCGCCGCCCCGCCGCCCCGCAGCCCCACCGGTCCCGTCGATCATGGAGTTGTGGTATCACGAAACGCTCTGACAAGGGGCGATTCGCTGACCACAAGTCCATGATCGGAGAGCGGATTCGGAAAGGCGAAGCAAAGGCAGGATTTGCCGCTATATTCATTTGCTTGACCGGTTGAGACGCCCCGGTTACAGTGACGTTACTGAACGTTGTTCCCCCTTCCTCTTTCGGCGGCCGGAGTCGCACTTCGACTCCCGCCGGAAAGGGGATGACGCGTCCTCGCCGCGCTGGCGGCGATCCGGGCGCGAGGTGCCGCTCACCCGTTGTTGCCGCAGGTGAGTCCGCATGTCCAGCCACCGGCTCCGGCTCGGGGCGGAGCGAACGGTGCGGTGATCCCGCCACTCGCGACGTCAATCAGGAATCGGACAGTGGTGAATTCCGGTACGTCTGCAACGGTTCGGAATCTGCATTTCCCACGAGTCGGTGATCGCGAATTCGCCGGGCAATTCTGCCTGCGTCTGTCCGACCCGGCACTCCTCGACGAGCAGGAAGCGGTGACAGCGGTGCACACTGACCTCGAAGGGCCGACACCGAAATCCGTCGGAGCCTTCTACGACCAGGTGAACTCGATCGTCGCCCGGGTCCAGGGCGGCTCCATGCACCACGGCTACTGGACCGGGCCCGACGACGACAGCGACTTCGCCACGGCCAGCGTCCGGTTGACCGACATGATGATCGAACGGGTCGCCGCCCGGCCGGGCGCACGGGTGCTGGACGCCGGCTGCGGGCTGGGCCGCCCCGGCGTACGGCTGGCCAAGATCGCCGGTGCCCGGCTCGTCGGGGTCTCGGTCAGCGAACAGGACGTACGCCTGGCCAACGACCTGGCCCACGCCGAGTCGGTGGCCGACCGGGTGCGCTTCGAGCAGGCCGACATGGCCGAGTTGCCTTTCCCCGACGACTCCTTCGACCACGCGATGGCCTTCGAGTCGATCATGCACGTGCCCGACCGGATGCGGGCACTGCGGGAGATCGCCCGAGTGGTCCGCCCCGGCGGGCGCATCGTGCTGACCGACTTCACGGTCCAGGCGCACGGGCGCGACGACGACACCCTGGTCAAGGTGTACGACTCCTGGCGGGTCGCCGCGACGCCGATCGGCGCGGAGGACTACCCGGAGATCGCCGCCCAGGCCGGCATCGTGCTCGACGAGGTCACCGACATCACCGACCACGTGAAGTACAGCAGCATGTGGACATACCTCGAACTGCGGCGGTACGCCCGGGACAATCCGGTGCCAGCGGAGGTGGATCAGATCCTCGACGTCTTCGCACCGACGCTCAAGGGCACCGCGGACCGGCCGCCGCTCACCGACACCGAGCTCGAACACGGGTGGCGCCAGATGCTGACCGAGGAACAGACACAGGGCATGGTCATCGTGGTGGCCCGAATTCCGGCACCCTGATCGTGCCGTCCTCGGCGATCGGGAAGCCCGGGTTCCAGGCGATCTCCCAGAGGTGGCCGTCCGGGTCGGCGAAGTAGCCGGCGTACCCGCCGTAGGACGTCTCGCGGGCCGGCCGGGTGACGACCGCGCCCGCCTCGGCGGCGACGGCCAGCACCCGGTCCACCTCGTCGCGTTCGCGTACGTTGTGCGCCAACCCGATCCCGCCGAATCCGTCGGCGGCCCGCGCGTCGACACCGGCGTCCTCGGCCAGCGACTCGCGGGCCCAGAGCACCACGGCGATCCCGCCGGCCTGGATGAACACCGTCCGCTGCACCTCCTGGCCCCGCCAGCCGAGCCGTTCGTAGAAGGCCCGGGATCGGGCCAGGTCGGTGACGCCGAGGGTGATCAGGCTGAGGCGCTGTTCCATCCGGGCAATCTAACCCGGCACGGGTCGCCTAGCCGCCTGCCGAAGGTCCCACGGAACGCAGAACTCCCGGTGCCGCGACCACGGCACCGGGAGTCCTCGTCAACGGCCGGTCAGCTCAGCGGGGCTCCGCCGGGCTGCACGACCTTGTTCACCGTCAACTGGTACGGCGCGTACTGCGTGACCTGCTCGGTCGGCTCGTCGTAGGCGACGATGGCGACCACCGTGGGGAAGGCGGTGAGCAGCGCCGTCTGCACCACCCCCAGGGTGAAGTTGGTCTTGCCGTCGACCTCGAACTGCACGGCCGTCCGGAGCTTCTCGTCGAAGCCGACGAAGCGGACGTTCCAGTTCGCCACCGGCGTCGGGTAGACCTGTGACGGCGAGTCGAACGCGTCCAGGTTCGACCCGTCGCTGACCAGCGTGCCGCCGACCGTGATGTCGTCGATCAGCAGACCGCCCTCGTTGACCCCACCGTCACTGACGTAGCGGAAGCTGAGCAGGACGTCCTGCCCCGCGTACGCCGACAGGTCGAACGAGTGCGGCTCGAAGCCGTTGGTGGTGCCGTTCAGCGACGGCCCGAGCGGCCCGGCGACGGTCTTGTCGCCCTCGATCGCGGTGTAACTCCTGCCACCGTCGGTCGAGACGCTGACGTAGCCGTAGTCGTAGCCGGTCTCCGCGCCATACTTGGCGAGGAAGGTCAGCGTCGGGTTGCCGGCCGGCACGCTCACCGGCGTCACGGCGGCGGCGTCGGTGCTGTTGCCGTTGCCGGACCAGATCACCGGGTTGCCCGGACGGTCCGGGTCGTCGGTCACCGTCGTCCAGGCCAGCGGCACCGACGGCAGGGTCTTGGCACCCTTGAAGCTGATCGACCGCAGGTCGCCCCGGCCCAACGGCTTGCCGTTCGCCTTGCGCAACTGGACGTAGTCGGCACCGTTCGGTGCCGCACCCGGCGTCGCGTGCGTGGCCGGGTTGGCCAGGTTCACCGTGGCGTTCAGGCTGGCCGTGGTGACCTTGCGCTTGTCACGGCCGAGCATCACACCCAGCTTCGAGTTGCCGACGATCCGGTCCACCAGGTTCATCGTCTGGTAGTCGTGGATCACGCCGTAGAGGTCGTTCACCCCCTCGGCGGCGAGTGCCGCCTTGATGCTGGCCAGGCCCTGCGACTCACCGTCGCGGTGCAGCCGGGAGATGAAGTCCAGGCCGTACCGGTCGTAGAGGAACAACATCAACGAGTACGCGTTGCCGTAGTCGGCGAGTACCGCGTTCGGGTTGCCGCCCTCGTCCCACAGGTTCAGTGAGTTCTCCGGCCCGCCGCAGTCCCGTGGATTCGTGTTGTAGGCCGTCTGGACCGTGCCGAAGCCCTGGAAGCAGTAGATGTGGCTGTCCGCGCCCGGCTGGTCGACCCGGGCCGAGGCGTCGGCATAGCCGCCGAGCGTCTGGGCGAAGTCGGAGAGCCCCTCGTTGATCAGGATGCTCTCGAACGGGTCGGTGTAGTAGTGCGCCAGGTGCTGCCACTCGTGGATGAACGTCGACTCGTACAGGTTGGGACGCGCCGGTCGGCTGGTGCACAGATCGTCGGTCGGCTCGTTCGCCGGGCTGACGCCCGTCCGGTGCGCCCAGTCGAACGCGTCGATCGTCATGATGTTGCGGTCGAGCAGCTCGTTGAAGAGCGAGAAGAAGAACCCGGCAATGTACGTCGGCGCGGCCGGGAAGTCGTAGAAGTTGTCGTCCCGGACGTTGTCGACGAGCGTCACCGTACGGTTGCCGGCACCGCTGTAGTCGCCGTCGATCTGCGCGTTGCTGCCGTCGCGCTCCGGCGGCGTGCTGAACGCGGCCGTCGACTTCGGATACATGTTGTTGTCGAACTCGTCGACCAGGCGCGTCACCTGCGCGTCGGTGACCACCGTCGAGTTCGCGATCTGCCGGCGGCAGTCACCCACGGGGAACTCGGTGTCGTTGGCGACCCAGACCTCGATGTTGTCGCCCACACCCCGCAGCGTGTAGTCCTTGAGGTAGATCACGCCCTGGTAGTCGTCGAGCGCGAGCCACTGCCGCACCGTGCCCACCGCCGGCGTCTCGGCGGCCTGCGCCGACCTGCGCTGCGCCTGCGGCTGGTACTGCCGGGGCACCTCGACGGGCTTGCCGTTGAAGGTGAAGTCCTTCCTGGTGAGGTCGCGGACGTCACTCGCTATCCCGGTTGCCGGTGCCGGGGCGGACTCGGCCGCCACGGTGCTCGGACTGGCCGCCGCCGACTGGGCGACGACGAAGAACGGTAGGACGATGGCGCAGGCTGCTATCCCCGCAAAGCGGCGTCGAGCCACAGAACCTCCTCATAGCCGACAGACCCACTCAACCCCGCGTGACCAGGGGTGATGGATCTACGCACGCTGATCGAGCGCCCTCGTATCCTTTGCACAAGTGCATCGATCAATCAAGCCTTGACGCGACATACGTCTGTGGATCGCTGCCCGTACCCCTCGAATCCCGGACGTGGCCGGGTGGCGCGGCGGGATCATGATGTCGCCATGACGAAGATCGCCGGGCGCCGGCAGAAGAAGGGAAACACCTGCAGCGACCCGGGGTGCGGTGCCCTGTCCGCCTGCGACTGTTCCCTGTTCTCGATACTGTTGACGGTCGGCGCGGCAGTCGCGCGGGTGATCCCGGCACCGGTGGCCGACGGCTCCGGACGGGCGGCCATCCTCGGCTACCGCCGCTGGCTGTCCCACCGCTGGCCGGGGAAGTGCCGCTTCACCCCCACCTGTAGCGCGTACGGCCTGGCGGCCGTCGAACGGTACGGCCTGGCGGTCGGTGGCCGGATGGCCGCGGACCGGCTGCGACGCTGCACCGCACACACTCCACCCGGTACCCACGACCCGGTGCCCGTCTCCCCGGGCGCTTCCCGGGCTGCCCGTTCCCGCCCGGTCAGTTCCGGCGGTTGATCACCACGAAGGCGACACCGCCGACGACGATCTCGGCGAAGAGCAGCAGCGCGAACACCATGCTCGGCTCGGCACCGAGAGCGACGGCGACGGCCGCCACCGACGTGAGCGGGAACGCGGCCAGGCCCAGCACGGCCAGAGCACGGGTCAGAACGGCGTCGTCGCGCTCGTCCCCGGTCTGCGACCAGGCCCGCTCGAACGTGGTGGCGCGGTCCGGCCGCTTGCTCAGCCGCCACAGCATCACCAGGAAGACGAGCAGGCCGACCGCCGCTCCCTGGAGGAACCCGACACCCATGTTGCCGGGCGCGTGCTCCCGCAGCAGCAAGCCCACGGCGACGACCAGCGCAGCGACTGCCAGCAGGATGACGGCGACCGAGAGTTTCCGCAGGGCACTGCGACCTCCGGTCGTGCGGTGGTCCTCGGTCGTGTGGTGGCCCTCGGTGGTGCGGTGGTCCTTTGGTGTGCCGCGGCCCTCAGTCGACATGGAAGATCTCCTCTACGGGGCGGTGGAAGTGACGGGCGATGGCGATCGCCAGGGGTAGGGACGGGTCGTAACGGCCCGTCTCGATCGAGTTGATCGTCTGCCGGGAGACGTTCAGGGCCTCGGCCATCTCCCGCTGGGACAGCCCGGCGGCCTGCCGAAGCTCACGGAGATCGTTCCGCAACCAGCACCTCCGATGTCAAGCAACCTTGTCACGTCAAGGATGCTTGACACTGCTGGCGGATGTCAAGCGTGCTTGTCTCCGGGGCGGCAAGCGTTGTGCGGTGGCGTGCGGCGGCCCAGCGGCGTGCGTCGGCCTGGCGTCGGCCTGGCGTCGGCCCGGAGCGTGGCAGTGCAGCTGCTGCGGGCTCGGCGTGTCGAACAGCTACACTGCCACGCTCTTGCCGATGGGTCAGGCGGCGATGGTGCGGGCTGAGGCGTACACGTCGGCGGGAAGCGGATGGTGGAGTTGCCACAGGATGCGCATCGGGCGGTCGCCGGTGTGCTGCTGGTAGGTCATCGGCCCGGCGTACAGGTAGGCAGGTGCACCCAGGTCGCGGTCCGGTACCCGGGTCTCCCGCACGAACAGGTGCACCGTGGAGCCGCGTGCGGCGTGGTGGAGGTAGCGCTGCCCGGTCGGTGAGGCGGACGACGTGGTGCTCTGCGACTCCCACTGGAACAGCGACTCGGTGACGGCCCGGTCGGCGTACATGGTGGTGGGGGAGTAGTGCTGCGCCGACTTGATCAGTGTGACGAAGAAGAGGTCGGCCTGGGCGTCCGGAAGCCACTTCACGCCTTCGCGCAGCGAGCCCGGGTTCGGCATGCCGAAGGCGGCGCACGCCTCGTTGCGGCTGTATCGGGCGTGTACCCGCAGCGGTAGCCCGTCGACCGGCTCGGTGACCCGGTGGATGCGTTCGCGCAGGACCTCGGCGACCTGGCGTAGCTCGGCGCAGCGCGTCGGCTCGGACCAGAGGCGGGACAGCCGTTCCTCGCGCTCGGTCAGCGGGGCGTTCGGCCCCCAGAGGTCGAAGTGCAGCATGTCCCAGAGCCGTCCGGCCTCGGGTCGCTCACCGGCGGCGACCCGGGCCAACAGGTCGAGCCGGTCCGGATCGTCCAGGTGCAGCATCCGCCCGATCGCCCGGCCCAGCTCGCGGTCGTCCGGCCCGCCCGACGAGGTCTCCAGCCCGGCGAGCCGTCGCAGCCCGGTCCACCCGCCGATGCTCGCCGACCGGTAGACGTCTTCGATTTCCACGCCGGCCTCGTGCAGGAACTCGGCCAAGCACACGTCCCCGAGCTGCCGCAGCTCGGCCAGCAGGCCGGGTTTCGACGTGGGGAGTGCCGAGCGCAGGTTGCGCAGCACGATGTCCTTGGCCACCCGGTCGAGCTGGATGTGGCAGCCGCTCGGCAGAGACGGGAAGTCGTCGCGTACCGCTTCGGTGATGGCGCGGCGGCTGACCCCGGTCAGCGCCCGCCAGCGCAGGTCGAAGCGGAAGTTGGCGTGTTGCCCGCCGATGAAGTCGAGCACGGTCAGGCAGGGCTTGTCGTCGTCCAGCCGCAGCCCACGGCCGAGCTGCTGAAGGAAGATCGTGGCGCTCTCGGTGGGCCGCAGCATCAGGATCGTGTCGACCATCGGCAGGTCGACGCCCTCGTTGAAGAGGTCGACGGTGAACAGCACCCTGACCGCACCATCCCGCAGGCTCTTGATCAGAGCCTGCCGCTCGGTGGGGCTGGTCCGGGAGGTCACCGCCGCCGACGGCACACCGTGCCGAGTGCACCAGTCCGCCATGAACTCGGCGTGCCCGATGCTGACGCAGAACCCCAGCGCCCGCATCCGCTCGACGTCCACGGTGTCGCGTACCGCCCGCAACACCATCCGCGCCCGCGCGTGGTTGCCGGTGTAGACGCCGTCCAACTCCCTCGGGTCGTACCCCTGCCCGCGCTTCCACCCCAACTGCGACAGGTCCACATCGTCGTGCAGGCCGAAATACTGGAACGGCGCCAGCAACTGCCGCTCCAGCGCCTCCCACAGATGCAGCTCCACGGCGGCGCGGCCATCGAACCACCGCCGCACGTCGCCGCCGTCACTGCGGTCGGGCGTCGCCGTCAATCCCAGGAGTACGCGCGGACGCAGCCGCTCCAACAACCGGGCGTACGTCGGCGCCTCCGCGTGATGGAACTCGTCGACGATCACCATGTCGTACGCCTCGGGGTCGATCTCCCGCCGGTGCAGCGACTGGATGGAGGCGAAGACGTACCGCCAGTTCTGCGGCTCCCGCCCCCCGACGAGCGTCTCGCCGAAGCTGCCGTCCCCCATGACCTGCCGGAACGTCGCCACACTCTGTCGCAGGATCTGCTCCTGATGCGCGACGAAGAGCAGCGAGTCGACGGCCTTCTCCCGGTGCAGCCGGCGGTAGTCGAGCGCCGCGACCACCGTCTTGCCCGTGCCGGTGGCCATCACCACCAGGTTCCGCCAGCGACCATGGACCTTGCGCTCGGCGTCCAGGTCGGCCAGGACCTCCGACTGGTACGGGTACGGCCGCACGTCCAGATTGGCGATCTCGGTCGGCGCCTCGTCGCGACGCTCCCCGCGCAGCGCGGTGCGAAGCCGGTCCGCATCCTGGCCCGGGTCGTAGTCCTCGAACGCGGGGTCGTGCCAGTAGTCCTCGAACGTCGCGGTGAACGTGTCGATGACGTACGGCTGCTCGACGTTCGAGATCCGGACGTTCCACTCCACGCCGTCCATCAGCGCGGTCCTCGACAGGTTCGAGGAGCCGACGTACGCGGTGGTCATGCGGTTGTGGCGACGGAACAGCCACGCTTTGGCGTGCAGGCGGGTCGTCCGGGTCTCGTAGGACACCTTGATCTCGGCACCCAGCTCGGCGAGCCGGTCCAGGGCACGCTGGTCGGTCGCGCCGAGATACGTCGTGGTGATCACCCGCAGTCGACCGCCACGGCCGATCAGCTCACGGATCGCCCCCTGGACCTGGAGCAGACCGTGCCACTTGATGAACGCGCAGAGCAGGTCCACCTGCACTGCCGAGGCCATCTCGTGGGTGACCTCGTGGCCGATACGCGGCTGGTGCCGACCGTTGACCAGCAGCGCGCCGGTGGAGAGCGGAGTGGTGGGCCGCTGCGGAAAGGCGGGCGCGGCCGGCGGGGTCGGCGGCGCGGCGATGGCGTGCAGCAGATGCTTCGCGTCGGTGACCTGGTCGTCGACGGTGGCTGCCTGCGGGCTGAGGGTGGCGATGGCGTCCGCGATGCGGTTCGCCAACTCGACCTGCCGGTGAAGCTTGTCGTCACCACCGCCGACGGCGTGCAGGGCGCGGTGCGTCAGGGTGGCGATGTGGCGGGCCAGGGCATCCGGGGCGTCAGCCGGGTCGAGCTTCCCGTGCTGGATCAGTGCAGGATCGACGCGTCGGAGCCGGTCGGCGAGTTCACGGGTGACGACGTGCTCGTAGACACCCCGCTCAAGGTCAGTCACCCGGTGATCCTGCCAATTCTCGGGGCTGTTGTCTCTCGCTCTCCATCCGGTGTCTCTCGCTCTCCATCCGGGACGAAGAGCACCACTCGCACGTCGGGAAGCTCGGCAAAGGCTCGCTCGATGGCCGGGTGGACCTCAGCCCAGGCAAGTCCGCCGTGGCCGCAGCCCAGCGCGGGCACCGCGATCGAGGTGATCTGTCGTTCGCGCACCACCCGACCGAGGTCAGCGAGGCCCGCGTGGACGTCGGAGAGCTTAGAGGCGGCGCGCCAGTGGCCCTTGGTGGGGAAGTTGATCACGTATCTGCGGGGGCCGGGACGGGCCGCATCGTGAACGAACATCCGACCCAGGTGGACCTCGTTCTTCGCGCATGCCGCTCGGTAGGCGGCGTAGTTGGCCGGGTAGGCGCGCTTGAACTGGAGAGCGATGCCCTTGCCCATCACTCCGACCGTGTTCACGGCGTTGACCAGCGCGTCGACGTCGGCGTTCAGCAGGTCCCCACGACTCAAGGCGATCATCAACCCCACCTCCTCCCGCCTCGAACCCTTTGTACCAGCAGGGCCCGACACGAACGGTCGGCCGGAAGCGAGGTCGTGATGCCCACCGCGTGTCGTTGATCCCGGACGTCTATTGGACAGACCTGGGCTCTCAACTTCACCGCAAGGTCACGCTCGATCCTGGATCGAGTGGTCATTGCCGCCGGCGGATACCACTCGATCCAGGATCGAGCATGATCTTTACTATGCCGCACCACCGCCACCACTGGCACG
Source organism: Micromonospora sp. NPDC047793 (assembly GCF_040642635.1). Taxonomy (NCBI): domain Bacteria; kingdom Bacillati; phylum Actinomycetota; class Actinomycetes; order Micromonosporales; family Micromonosporaceae; genus Micromonospora; species Micromonospora sp. NPDC047793. The sequence continues at coordinate 53,880 of NZ_JBEYSG010000023.1, forward strand.
ACCTCCCCGGCTCGCTGCGTCGAGAGGTCGAGCGGCATACCGGCGGGACCGTTCAGGCCGAGATCGTGTCGGACGGGGCCTCCTGTGAACTCGCCGTCACGCTCGAGACTCCCTCAGGGCGGGTGTTCTGCAAGGGTGGGCAGGCCGACGGCCGGACTGCGTGGCTCTATCGCAGGGAAGCCCGGATCAACCGATGGCTTCCCGACGTCGTACCCCGCCTCCGCTGGACCGTCGAGCGCGACGGCTGGCTTCTGCTCGGCTTCGAGCACGTGCCCGGCCGCTACCCGAGGCTGGATCCCGGCTCCCCGGATCTGGATGCCGTCGCCGACCTGTTGGCCACCCTCGCTCGCGAGCTGACGCCCTGCCCGCCGGTCGAGGTGCAGCCGTTCACCACACGGTGGCACGGGCTCATCGCCCCGGAACGGCAGTTCGATGACGCCGAGTACTGCTTCGTCGCCGTGCACGAGCGCGAGCGACACCGCGCACAGCGGCAGGCCACGCACGAAGTTCGACGCGCCGTCGATGGGATCGAGAACCCACCGCTTGCTTGTCGAACCGCTCGATCCTTCCTCTTCGCCGAGGAATCCGATCTCGGGCGTCTCTGCTTTCAGAAATTCTCGTAGGTTGCGTTCGATCGCATAGTCCAGTTCGGAGATTACATCCCGGTCACCCTTGCTGGCGAGCGCTCCAGGTGCCTGCCGTTGCATCGCATTCGCCGCCCGCCGCGTAGCCTCGACCGCGAGTGGCAGATAGTCAGAATATTCGCTCACAGTTCACGCCTGCCCTGCCACTGCAACTCGAAGACCTGTTCAAACACGGGTACAGTCCTGCCCCCGGCTGTCGGGCGGCATCGAGAGCAACGTCGAACGGTGGCGTACGTCCTCGGCGGAGGCGGCGTCCGCGAAGTGGTCGGTCGGTCCAGTCGGCTGAAGCTCGTCCTGACGACTGCTGGACAGGCACTCCATGGCCACGCTATAGCGTGGCATTGAGCATTTCGATAACTGTTCCCCAGCCCGACTCGGCGTTGAGGGGTGCTGCTGCGACGCCTGCATCACGGAGTAGCTGCAGGTGCTGGTCGTAGCTTGGGTGGGCGGCCAGTTGAGGCTTTACGGTGGGAAAGGCGTGGACGGGGATGCCGGCACCGAGTGCTTCATTGAGAATGCCGAGTGCGAGAGTGTCATTGATGCCTTGAGCCCATTTGTTGATCACGTTGAAGGTAGCCGGAACGACCGCCACAGCCGTAGCTGGCGGATGCGGCTCCGGCTCGCCGGGCTTTCGCCATTCCGCCCGCACCGGGTAGCCGGTCTGCTCCGCAAGCGCCTCCCGGTCGATCCAGGTCGCAGCGGTCGGCGTAGCGGTGACGCAAACGGTCCAGCCGTCCTCCAGCAGCAGTTCGATCAGCTCACCGATCCGCAGCGCCGGAGGTGCCGCGCAGACGACCAGGGCGAGCACTCGTGGTGGGGTCATGCCAGCAGTCCGGCACGCTCCGCAAGTGGTCGCAGCCCTGGCGTCGCGGCCCGACGCTCCTTCGCCAGTAGGTCGAGCAGCAGCGTGCGGGCTTGTACGTTCGCGTGCACCGTCTCGGCAGCTACCCGCTCCGCTTCGAGCAGGTGCAGCACGGCAGCCGACCTGTCACTGGACGACATCAACGCGGCTGCGGCCAGGTCGACGTGGACTTGGGCTCTCCGGCCGACCAGCACTGTGGGCATCCGGGACGTGTCCAGCCGTGTCCCGATCTCCATGGCCTCGTTCGCGTTGCCTGCTCGGACGGCCGCCGACACCGAGTGAATGACGACGTTCGTCGGACCGAAGCCTGTCCACAACCGGTTCCGGTCAGAGCCCAGTGTCGTCGCCAGCCCATCGGCGCGCTTCAGCAATTGGCTTGCTCTCTTCGGGTTCCCTTGTCCAGCAGCGATGATGGCAGCCAAGAGCAGCAGTGCCCCGTGAGCGGAGATCAGGTCAGGATCGGAAACTGGACCAGCCGAAGTCAGAGCTTCGACGCTGGTCCGCACGACCCGTTCGGCCGCTTCCGCTCTGGCAGGAAGTCGCATGAGCCCGCACGCCGCCTGATAGGCCGCAACAGCGGCCAACGCCTGGTCGTCGCTGAGGCGGGCGGCGGTGGACGCCCGGTCAGCAGTCAACAGGGCTACATCACCATCTCCCACCTTGACCGCGAGCTTCGATGCAGCGATGTAGGCGGCACCGAGCAGTCGAAAGGCGCTGCTGCGGTGAATGCCTGAGGCGTTGCTGCTCAGGGCTGTCGCCTGGGTCAGGACTTCCGGGATCAAGCGGGCCGCCGAGGTGTAGCTCGCCCGCTGGTAAAGGTTGTGCACCCTGCCCACAGCGCGCCGGACCTCGACGAGAGGCGGCGGGGGTGGGGTGTCGATGAGATAGCCGGTCAGATAGTTCCGGAGGCCGGCCAAGAGGTCAGGCATGGCGGCGGGGGATACGGGATCACGCTCCATGTCCTTCACAACCTGCCCTCGATGCGCTGTCACCGATACGTCGACGAGCATCCCGTCGAGTTGTTCGAGCGTAACGCCCAACGCGGAGGCAATTCGGTTTCGATGCCACGGCTGCGGATCGGTCTCCGCATTCTCCCAGCGCACCACAGTGGATCGTTCCACCCCGAGAAGTGCGGCGAGGCGTTCCTGGCTGTACCCGAGCGCCTTGCGGCGTTGGCAGAGCCGGTGTCGCTTCAGGGCCACGGCCGTTCTCCCTCCGTTGTTCCGCCACTGTAGTAACACTGCGTCGACCGTGCGGGCACGCAGACGCCTCATTTCTGCCTCATACAGGCTCCTTCGGTGCTGTAGTCCGCGATCCGCTTCTCGCCAAGGCTGTTTGCAGGGCCCGGGGCGGGTGCTGGGCTCCGGTGGCGTCGACCCGAACGACGCGTACCGACCCCGCCCGCCTCGGTGCCGCATCACATGAGCGAAACGAGCGTGCCGAGGCCGCCGTACGTGACCGCCGAGCAGGAGGTAGCGCAGCGATGATCTACGTGACCGGGGAACGCCTCCAGTCGCACCACGTCCGGGCCGTCGACTTCGGTCGTCGTTGGCGGGGACTGGATCCGGCCCAGGTGTACGACTACCTCGACCGGGTCGCCGACGAACTGGATCGCCTGCAACGGCAGCTCGTCACGGCGAACACCGAGGCCGAGCGGGTCCGGCAGGCGTTGCGGCAGTGGCAGTCCCGGCAGACCGAGAACCGGCAAGGCGTGAGCCGGCAGACCGAGAACCGGCAAGGCGACAACTGGCAAAGCGAGAACCGGCAAAGCGGGAGTCGGCGGACCGGGAACCGGCCGGCATGGCACGCACACCCGGTGGGGGAGCGCCGGTGACCGAGGCGGCGGCACGGGCGGCGGTCGCCCGGTGGCTGCGGCTGGTGCAGGCGGATACGGAGCTGTCCGCGTACCTCATCGGGGTCGATCTGGACCGGCTCGCCGCGCACCTGATCCGGCAGCTCGTGGGCGGCGGGCCGGTGTTGGAGGGGTGGCCGGGGCTGCCGGAGGCACCGCGGCGGCGGGCCGGTGACTACCTGGCGGGAGCGCTCGCGACCGGCGGCCCTGCGGTGATCGACGAGGTCGCCGCCGAGTTCCGGGCCAGTCTGGCGGGGCACTGCCCGCTACCGGCATCGGAGCTGGCGCTCGTCGTCGCCGCCCTGGCCCGGCTGGTCGGCGGCGGCGGTGGCCGGGCCGAGCGGTGGGCGCTGCTGGCGGTACTCGGCCGGGTCCACCACCGGCATCGGCTGCGTCCCGAGCACGGTCCGCTGATCGGCGCCGCCCTGGCGACGGTGGCTCCGCGCCTCTCTCCGCCGCCGGTCGACGTCGGCTGGGAGCACCGGTGGCGGCGGGCCTGGGCGCTCGTCGTGCGCGCCGCCGGGCGGATGGGCGACGGGTCGGCGTTCTGGTCGGCCGAGGTGACCGGCCGTGACCTGTCCGCCGAGGGCATCGCCATTCTGACGGTACGCCCGTGGCACCCGCTGCCGTTCCGGCCCGGCCAGGCGGTGCCGCTCTGCCTGCCGCAACACCCGGGCCGGTGGCGCTGGTACTGCCCGGCCAACGCCCCACGCCCCGACGGCACCGTCGAGCTGCACGTCCGCGCGGTGGCCGCCGGCACCGTCTCCCGCAGCCTCGTCCACGAGGTACGCCCCGGCGACCCGCTCCACCTCGGCCCACCCGTCGATGTCGGCCTCATCCTGCCCACTGTCTCGCCGTCGGTCCCTCGCCGGGACCTGCTGCTGGTGGCCGGTGGCACCGGGCTGGCCCCGCTGCGCGCCCTAGTCGAGCAGGTCGCCGCTGCACCGGCCGGCCGGCGGGTGACCCTGATCGTCGGCGTACGTACCGTCGCCGACCTCTATGACGCGATTGCCTTGGACAAGCTCGACCAGGCGCACCCCTGGCTGACCGTCGTGCCGGTCTTCTCCCACGACCCGCTCGCGGTGCCGGAGGAGAACGGTGACGCCCTCACCGTGGCCTTGGGTCACCTCCGTTCCGATCAGGAGGTGTACGTCTGCGGGCCACCCGCGATGCTGGCCGGCTCCCGATTGCGGCTGCTCGCTGCGGCGGTGCCTGCTGAGCGGATCCACCTACCCGGTCTGGTCGGCTAGGACCTCGGGAGGTCGAATGTGGCTGCTGTCGAGCTGAGCCGCGTAGGGCCATCGATGCTTGTCAGCCAGCGGACAGGCGTTCAGCCCACTGCCCTGACGGGTGTCGCCTGTGCTGGTTCCGGCGATCCGTTGACGCCGTCAGCTCGACAGGGCTCGCATCCGACACGGCCGCACTGGGCCCGCACCGCATCCTGTGCCCGCCGCCTGGCCGGGGCACGACGGGTGAACTGATCAACCAGGACGGTCCGTACTGATGGTCATGCGGACGACGGAGTTGGTGGCCTGCACGCGCAATGCGATCGACTGGCTCGGGCCGGCCGGGGTACGTGGGGTGGTGCACCGCTGGATGCGTCTGGTGGCGGCCGACGCGGAACTGGCGCCGTACCTGCTGGGGATCGACCGGCGGCGGCTCGCCACCCATCTCGCGGCTCAGCTCACTCCGGCCCTGGGTGGTCCGGGTCGGGCGATCGGGTCGGTCGGCGGGGTGTGGCTGCGGCTGGGGTTGACCACGGAGCAGCACTGGCGGGTGCTCGACTACCTGGCGGCGGTGCTGTGGCGACTCGACCTGCCGACGGACGCGATCATCGGGGTGCAAAGCGTCGTGCGCGCGGAGCGCGGGTAGGGCGACGCCCTCTCGCCGCAGGTGACGAGAGGGCGTCGGGCCAGGTCAGCCGCGCTTGCGCAGGCGTAGGGCCAGCCGGACGGCGACACCGAGGCCGACCACGGCGCAGGGCAGGGCGACGCCGTACGCGGCCCAGAGGTGCCCCTCGTCGGTCCAGTTGAAGAAGGCGGCGATGCCGAGGTGGACGGCGACCAGGGTGGCGACCAGTTCCGCCCAGGTGGTGCGCCAGAAGGGTACGCGTCGCTGCGGCTCGTGCTCGGCGAGGTCGCGGGCGTACTCCTCGACCGGGCCGAACTCGACGGTCGGGGTGCCGCCGGTGGCGCTGAGGTGGTCGTGGGCCTCGCGGGCCAGGTCGGCGGCGCGGTCGGGCGGGAGGTCGTAGCGGCCGACCAGCAGGCCCGACAGGCGGCGGTACCAGGCGTCGGGGTCGTCGTCGGGTGCCGTGCGCGGGGTGGGCGGCACGTAGTCGACCGGCTGCTTCGGCGGGGCCGGCCGTCGGGTCATCAGCCAGAGCAGCAGCAGTGCGACCACGACGATGCCGAGCACCGGGATGCGGGCGGCCGGCTCCTCGGGCAGGAGTACGAAGCTCGTCGCGCCCAGCCCGACGAAGAGGCCGACCACCGCGAACGACCAGGTGGCCAGTTGTGGGCGCCCGGCGGCGCGCAGGGCGTTGGGGAGGGCGCAGGCGGTGAAGGCCAGGCAGACCATGATCAGACCGGCCAGCCTGGCGGGTGTGGTGGTGAAGGTGAGGGTGCGTTCCAGGATCGCGTAGAAGATCGTGGCGCTCAGGCCGAAGACGACCAAGGTGAAGACCGAGCCGGTCAGGTAGTCGGCCGAGAGCATGCCGTTGCGGTCCACCTTCTCCCGCAGGTGTGCCGGCTGTTCGGCCGCCGCGGTCAGGGCGAACTCCTCCGGGTCGCCGAAGGCGTCGTACGGGCTCTCGCCGCTGAGCTCGCAGTGGGTACGGACGTCCGCGATGATCGGGTTCGCCAGGTGGTAGCCGACGCCCTGGTCGCTGAGGGCCAGCCGGGTCGGCAACTCCCAACGCTCGAACGGCTCCGTCATCTCGTGTCCTCTCCGGTTGCGGTCAGGAGCCGGTCGAACGCCGACGTGAACTCGCCCCAGCGGGCGCGCTCCTCCGCCAGCCGTTGCCGGCCTGCCGTGGTGATCGAGTAGGCCTTGCGTCCGGGGCCGCGTTCGCCGGGCAGCCAGTCGGAGCGCACCGCCCCGTCGGCCTCCAGCCGGCCCAGCACCGGATAGAGCGCGCCACCGCGTACGGCGCCGAGGCCGTGGTCGGCCAGTCGCTGCGCCAGGGCGTAGCCGTGCCGTTCGCCCTCGGTGAGAACGGCCAGGATGGCCAGCCCCAGGCTCGCGCGGAGCCAACCTGTCGCCGGGTCGACCGTGGCACTCATCGCTCGTAACACCGCCTTCCGACTAGTCGCTTCGGGAGGGTATTCCGTCTGCTCGACTAGTTCTATCTTAGAGTAGTCGGGTTCGGCAAGTAGTCGCGGGATCGGGTGGTGACGAGGAACACCGGTCTGCCGGCCGCTAAACGGGCGGCGGAGTGTCGGCGGCGGGAGCTAATGTGCGCTGCGGGCATCGCCCCCTCCGCACGTCGGGCCGGTCTTCCGCCGGCACCGCGTCGGCCACCACCGCTCGTCCTACGGTCAGATCCGACAACAGGAGACTTCGTGGCACAGCAATCTGTCGCGGCACCGCAACCTGTCCCGACATCGGACAAACTCGACGCTGCGGTGCTCAAGGTGGCCGGCGTCGTCGTGCTCGGTGCGATCATGTCGATCCTCGACGTGACGGTGGTCAGCGTCGCGCTGCCGACCTTCCAGAGTGAGTTCGACGCCTCGTACGCCCGCGTCGCGTGGACGATGACCGGCTACACGCTGGCGTTGGCCACGGTCATCCCGCTCAGCGGGTGGGCGGCCGACCGATTCGGCACCAAACGCCTCTACATGATCGCGTTGGCGCTGTTCACCATCGGGTCCGGCCTCTGCGCCACGGCCGACACCATCGGGCAGCTGATCGGGTACCGGGTGCTCCAGGGGCTCGGTGGCGGCATGCTCATGCCGATCGGCATGGCGATCATGACGCGGGCTGCCGGCCCGAATCGGATCGGCCGGTTGATGGCCGTGCTCGGCATCCCGATGCTGCTCGGCCCGATCAGCGGCCCGATCCTCGGCGGCTGGCTGATCGACGTGGCGAGCTGGCACTGGATCTTCCTGATCAACCTGCCGATCGGTGTGGTCGCGCTGATCTACGCCCAGATGGCGCTGCCGAAGGACGCCGCGCAGCCCTCGCAGTCGTTCGACTTCGTCGGCATGCTGATGCTCTCGCCGGGTCTGGCCCTGTTCCTCTACGGCGTCTCCACGCTGCCCGAGACCGGCACGTTCGCCGAGCCGGAGGTCTGGGGCCCGATGCTGGTCGGCGCCGTCCTGGTGGTGGCGTTCGTGTTCTACTCCTTCAAGCCCGAACACCCGCTGCTCGACCTGCGGCTGTTCCGCAACCGCCGGTTGACCGTCGCGGCGGTGACCATGTTCGTCTTCATCATCGCGTTCATGGGCGCGGGGCTGCTCTTCCCCAGCTACTTCCTCCAGGTGCGCGGCGAGTCGACGCTGCACGCCGGTCTGCTGATGGCGCCGCAGGGCCTCGGCGCCATGGTCACCATGCCCATCGCCGGCATGCTCGCCGACAAGGTGCCGGTCGGCCGGACGGTGCCGTTCGCGCTGGTGCTGATCCTCGCCGGGTTCTTCACCTTCACCCAGCTCGACGCGGACACCTCGTACGTGCTGCTCTGCGGCTCGCTGTTCGTGATGGGCCTGGGCATGGGCGGCACGATGATGCCGATCATGACCTCGGCGTTGAAGACGCTGACCGGGCACGAGGTCGCCCGAGGGTCGACGCTGGTGAACATCCTCCAGCAGATCGGCGGTTCGGTCGGCGCGGCGGTGATGTCGGTGATCCTCACCAACGAGTTCAACAAGTCCCAGCCGATCCCCGGCCTGACCGGCCCCAACGGCGAGCCGGTCACCGAGGCCGGGTTGGCCGTCGCCGCCCAGCAGCGGCCGGAACTCGCCGAACAATTGCCCGATCCGTCGATCATCGAGCGTGGTCTCGACTTCGCCGCCAACTCCTTCGCGACCACGTTCTGGGTCGCGTTCGCCCTGGTGGCGGCGACGTTCATCCCGGCCGCGTTCCTGCCCCGGCGGCGGGAACGGTCGCACCTGCTGGACGACCAGCCGGGTGAGCAGCCCGGCGAGGCGCCCCGGGCCCCGGTCATCGTGCACTGAACGCACCAGGTCACCGCTGACGATTCGAGACCACTGGCACGGCGTACGGCCACCCCGATTCGGGGTGGCCGTACCCGTGTCCGCGTCGCGCTGCGCCTGTGTCCGCGCGCTGCGCAAGATCGCGCTCGATCCGGGATCGAGTGGTCTCGTCGCGCTCGCGAAGCCACTCGATCCTGGATCGAGCACGATCTCGGCTGGTCAACGCGTCGGATGCGGCAGGTCGGGACGCCCTTACGGCGGCGCCGACCTACCATGGCCGGCGGCGGGCGGCGGATCGGCACGGCGAGCGCCGGTGCGCACGGTGGTCGGGTACAGCGCGCGGCGACGGTCGGGTGCGGCGGTCGGGTGTGGCGCGGTGAGAGCGGTGCGTGCGGCGGTCGGGTGTGGCGCGATGAGTATGAGTGGGTGCGGTGGTGGGGTGCGGCGTACCGGGTGGTGGTGCGTACGGCGGTAGGGTCGCGGGACGCCGAATGGGGGTGGGGAGATGCTGCCGCAGCTGACGGTGCCGCCGGGTACGGAGGCGGAGCGGGTGATCACGACGGTGCTGTCCGACCTGCGGTCCGGCGAGCACCGGGGCGTGGTGGTCGACTCTCCACCCGGGGCGGGCAAGTCCACGCTGGTGGTGCGGGCCGCCGTCGAGCTGGCCGGCACCGGTGAGCCGTTGATGATCATCGCGCAGACCAACGAGCAGGTCGACGACCTGATCGACCGGCTCGCCCGGAAGGCACCCGAGCTGCGGATCGGTCGGCTCTCCGCCGGGGACTACCGGCCGTCGGAACGGGTGGGCTCGCACGACCAGGTCCGGGTCGCCGCGAAGGTCACCGACCTCGCCGCCTCGGCCGTGGTCATCGGTACGGCCGCAAAGTGGGCCACGGTCGCCGAGGGCTCGTGGCCCTGGGCGATCGTGGACGAGGCGTACCAGATGCGCTCGGACGCGTTGCTGCGCGTGGCCGGCAGGTTCGAACGGGCGCTGTTCGTCGGCGATCCCGGTCAGCTCGACCCGTTCTCCACGGTGGAGACCGGCCGGTGGGCGGGTTTGACCTGGGATCCGATGCAGTCGGCGGTGGCTGTGCTGCTGCGGCACAACCCGCAGTTGCCGGTGCACCGGCTGCCGGTGTCGTGGCGGCTGCCCGCCTCGGCCGCCCCGGTCGTGTCGCGGGCGTTCTACCCTTTCACCGAGTTCCGTGCCGGCACGGTCTCGACCCAGCGGGCGCTGCACTTCACCGAGACGGGGCCGGGGGACGCCCTCGACCGGGCGGTGGAGCTGGCCGCCACCGACGGATGGGCGCTCTACGAACTGCCGGCCCGGCACACCCTGCGGACCGACGCCGAAGCCGCCGCCGCGTGCGCCGCGCTCGCCATCCGGGTGCTGCGGCGTGGGGCGGTCGCGATCTGCGAGCAGTCGCCCGGCGGCGCGCCGGTGACGGCGGAGCGGATCGCCGTCGGTGCCGCGCACCGTGACCAGGTCGCGGTGATCCGGTCGCTGCTCGGCGAGGAGGGAGCGGGCATCACGGTGGACACCGCCAACCGGCTCCAGGGGCGCGAGTACGACATGACGATCGTGCTGCACCCGCTCTCCGGCCGCCGTGACGCGACCGCCTTCCACCTGGAGTCGGGGCGGCTCTGCGTGCTGGCGTCGCGGCACCGGCAGGCCTGCGTGGTGGTGGCCCGTGCGGGTATCGGCGAGCTGCTGGACGCCCATCCGTCGACCGAGGCGCCGCAGTTGGACGTGCCGGTGAAGTTCCCCGACGGTTGGGAGGCCAACCAGGCTGTCCTCGCCCACCTGGCGGCGCTCGGCCCGGTCGGCCCGGACAGGTGACCCGGCGCGCCCCGGCCCGGTGGCCGCTCGCGCACGCCGTCACCGACGCCTCGTGCACCGAGGGCCGGCGCACCGACGCCTCGTGCACCGAGGGCCGGCGCACCGACGGTCTGCGCACCGACGTGGGTCAGCCCAGCGTCGTCGCCGATCGGTGCGGGTCTGTCGGTGGTGTCGGATACCGTCGGGTGCCATGAGGGCGCGGCCCAGCGGCGTGATGATCGGACGGGACCATCCCGCCGGTCTGTTGCGCGCCGAGGTCGACCGGGCCGCTGCCAGTCACGGCGGGCTGGTCCTGGTCACCGGCGAGCCGGGGATCGGCAAGACCACCCTGGTGACGTCCGCCGCCGACGAGGCACGCCGGCAGGGTGCGCTGGTGCTCGGTGCGGCCTGCTGGGATTCCGCCAGCGCGCCCGGTTACTGGCCCTGGGTGCAGGTGCTGCGCGGTCTGCGCCGCTCGCCGGAGGACTGGGCGGTGGCCCGCGAGTCGGCCGAGCCGGCGTTGCGGCTGCTGCTCGGTGAGGTGGATCCGACGTCGAGGTCGCACGGTCCGTCGTTGATGACCCCGGCCACGGCCAGTGGCGACGGGCTGCTGCCGACGACGGTCGGGCCCGGTGACGGTGACGCGGCCGAGCGTGAGGCGTTCGCGCTCTACGACTCGGTCACCGCCGCCCTGGTCGCGGTCTCCCAGCGTCGGCCGGTGCTGGTGGTCCTGGACGACCTGCACTGGGCCGACGCGGCGTCGGTGCGGCTGCTGCGGTTCGCCGCCCAGCACACCTGGTTCGAGCGGTTGCTGCTGGTCGGCACGTACCGGGACGCGGAGGTGGAGGCGGAGGACCATCCGCTGCGACCGCTGCTGATGTCGCTGGTGGCCAAGGGCACCCCGATCACTCTCACCGGCCTGTCCCGGGACGAGGTCGGCGCGTTGATGACCCGCACCGCCGGCCGGGAACCGGATCCGCACTGCGTCGACGACGTGCACCGGCGCACCGGCGGCAATCCGTTCTTCGTGGAGCAGACCGCCCGGCTGTGGCACTCCGACGGGCAACTGGCCGGCATCCCGCCCGGCGTACGCGAGGTGGTGCGCCGACGGCTCGACCGGTTGCCCGCCGAGGTGGTCGACGTGCTGACCGTCGCCGCGGTCCTCGGGCGGGAGTTCCACGCGGCTGTCCTGGCGGCGAGTGCCGGTCGGCCACCGGCCCGGCTCGACGCCCTGCTGGACGTGGCGGTGGCCGCACGGCTGGTGCTCTCCGGCGGCGACGGCCGGTACACCTTCGCGCACGACCTGGTCCGCGAGACGTTGTACGACGGTCTCGCCGACGGTGAGCGCCGGCTGCGGCACGCCGCCGTCGTCCGCGCCGTCGACGAGCACGCCGCGCTCGCCGAGTGGCTGATCCCGGCCGACCTGGCCCGGCACGCGTGGCTCGCCGACGCGCACCTGGAGGCGTACCGTCGCGCGGAACTGCTGCTCGCCGCCGCGCGGGACGCCGCCTGCCGGTTGGCGTTGGAGGAGTCGGCCGTGCACCTGCGGCGGGCGGCGACGGTGGCGACGGACCCGTCCCAACGCATCAAGATCATGATTGAGTTGGCCGACCGCCTCTTCCACACCGGGGGTCGGGACGAGGCCGACCAGATCCTTGCCGACACCGCCGCCCTGGCGCTGACCACCGACGAGCCGGCCCTGCTGGCCCGGTTCGCCCTCAACGTGCACCGGCACTGCCAGACCAATCCCCGGATCGCCGTCGACGCCGAGGGCCTGGTCCGTGAGGCGTACCGCCGGCTCGTCGGCGAGCCCGCCGACGTGGCCCCGGTCCGCCGGTTGGAAGCCGACCTGATCACCGCCACCGAAGCCCTCGCCCGGCGGGTGCACGACGACGACGCGCTCGCCTTCAGCCTCTGGGCCCGCCACGACGCCACCTGGGGGCCGGGCACCGCAGCCGACCGGGTCGCGCTGACCGCCGAGATCCGGGAGGTGGCCCGGCGGGGTGGCGACCAGGAGACCGAGTTGTGGGCCACCTCGCTGCGGTGGGTGGCGTTGCTCGAACTCGGCGATCCCCGCTACCAGGACGAGCTGACCGCGTTCGTGACGACCGCCCGACAGACCGGCAGACCGCGCCACCAGATGGCGGCGGCCATCGACGGTGGCATCACCAGCGCCTTCCGGGGCGACTTCGCCGAGGCCGACACCTGCTTCTTCGAGCTGGGTGACCTCGACGAGTGGGAGCACGCCGACCACAGCTTCCTCGGCCACCACCTGCGCTGGTCGTACCTCATGCTGCGGGGCGAGTTCGACGCGGCGGACGAGATGGTCGACGGGCTGAACGACGGCGAGCACCCGCACCGGGTGCTGCTGCGGGGCATCACCGCCGCCGAACGCGGCGACCACCGCACCGCCACCCGGATCAGTGCCGAACTCGACGCCGCCGGAGCCACGTACACCGGTCCGGTCGCCCCGCTCTGGCTGCGACTGCGCGCGCAGGCCACGGTCGCCGACCCGGGGCGGTGCGCGGAGGCGCGACAGGCGCTGCTGCCGTACCAGGGGCAGTGGCTGGTCTCGTTGTTCGGATGCGACCTCAGCGGCCCGGTGGACCACTGGCTGGGCGTGATCGACGCCGCCGACCGGCGGTGGGACGACGCGGTCACCCGGTTCACCGCCGCCCGCGACGCCGCCGACCGGATGGGTTCCCGGCCGTGGTCCCTCTTCGTCCGGGTGGCGCTCGTGGACGCCCTCCGCGCCCGGGGCCGTCCGGGGGACGCCGCCACCGCCGACGCGATCCGGGTGACGGCCCGGGACGAGGCTCGTGAACTCGACCTGCCGCAGGTGCTCGCCCGGCTCGCCGAGGACACTCCGGGCGGTCGGTCCACACCGGCTCCGACCGGCCCGGTCCCCACGTCACCGGCGTACGAGTTCCGCCGCGAGGGGGCGGTCTGGCGACTCACCTATCAGGGCGCGACCGTGCACCTGCCGGACGCCAAGGGGCTGCACGACCTGCGGCTGCTGTTGGGACGGCCCGGTGTCGACGTGCCCGCCGTCGAGCTGCTCGACCCGGCCGCCGGCCCGGAGCTGGCGGCGGCCCGGCGGATGGGCGGCGACGATCTGCTCGACGAGGAGGCGAGGAACCGCTACCGGCAGCACCTGATCCGCCTCGACGACGAGATCGACCGGGCGGCCGGCCGTGGCGACACGCCGAAGGTGGCCGCGCTGGACGCCGAGCGTGGTGCGTTGATCGCGCAGTTGCGGTCGGCCGCCGGGCTGGCCGGGCGGACCCGCCGACTGGGTGACGAGGCGGAGCGGGCCCGCAAGACGGTCACGGCCAGGATCAGGGACACGCTGCGCCGTCTCGACGAACGGCATCCGCCGCTGGCGGAGCACCTGCGCGGGACCGTCTCCACCGGTGCCGCCTGCCGCTATCTGCCCGCCGCGCCGGTGTCCTGGCGGTTGTGACCGGCCGGCTCCGGGCAGCACCCTCCTGGTCGGGGGCGCTGCCCGGAGCCGGTCCGGCGGTCGAGGGTCAGCGGCGGTTGTAGCGGTACATGGTGAGGCTGCCGAAGACCGCCACGAACAGCACGCTCCAGCCGAGGGTCCACAGCATGGCCGACGTGTCCGACGTACCGGCCATCGCGGCGCGTACCGAGGACACCAGGTGGGTGATCGGGTTGGCCTTGACGAACGCCTGGAGCCAGCCGGGCATGGTGGAGGGGTCGACGAAGACGTTGCTCAGGAAGGTCAGCGGGAACAGCACCATCATGCTGACGCCCATCACCGACTTCTCGTTTCGCATGATCAGCCCGAACAGCGTCCAGACCCAGGAGAACGCGAACGAGAAGACCACCAGCAGGCCGATCCCGGCCAGCACCCCGAGCAGACCGCCGTCGGGACGGAAGCCGAGCACCAGCCCCAGGGTGAGGATCACCGTGGCGGCGAGGACGTAGCGCAGCACGTCCCCGAAGATCATGCCGACCAGGGCGGCGGGCCGCCACACCGGCAGCGTGCGGAACCGGTCGAAGATGCCCTTCTCGATGTCGGTGTTCAGCCCGACGGCGGTGTACATGGTGATCATCACGACGCTGGTCACCATGATTCCCGGCAGGAAGAACTGCAGGTAGTCACGCGGATCGCCGGCGAGCGCGCCGCCGAACAGGTACGTGAACATCAGCACCATGATGATCGGGAACATGGTGACGTCGAAGAGCTGCTCCGGTACGTGCTTGATCTTCAGCATGGCGCGCCAGCTGAAGGTCAGTGACGCCGCGAGCGGGCTCGGGCGCGGCGGGCGCGCCGCCGGTGCGAGCACCGTCGCCAACGCCTCCGAGGAGGGTACGAAGACCGACGGTGCCGGGCCGGTCGAGGTGGCGGTGTCGCTGCTCATCGGGCTGCCTCCAGCGCGTCGTCGCGCTCGCCGGCGGTCGGCTCGGCGGGACGGTCGGTCAGGGCCAGGAAGACCTCGTCCAGGCTCGGCTGGCCGAGTGAGAAGTCGTCCACCACGATGCCGGCGCGGGTCAGCTCGCCCAGCCCCCGGGCGGCCTGTGCGCTGGCGTCGAGATCGCTGCCGGCCTCACCGACCCGCGCGGTGATCGCCACCGGGTCGGCGTCCAGTTGCACCGCCACGCCGAGCACGCTCTCCAGCAACCGTTGCGCCTCGGGGCGCTGGTCCGCGTCCCGCAACCGCAGGTGCACCGTGCCGGATCCGACCGAGGACTTGAGTTCGCCCGGGGTGCCCTCCGCGATCACCCGGCCGTGATCGATCACCGCGATCCGTCCGGCCAACTGGTCGGCCTCGTCCAGGTACTGCGTGGTCAGCAGCACCGTCGTGCCGTGTGCCACCACCGCGCGGACGATCTCCCACACCTGGTTGCGGCTGCGTGGGTCGAGCCCGGTCGTGGGCTCGTCGAGGAAGAGCAGATCCGGGGTGCTGAGGATGCTCGCCGCGATGTCGATGCGTCGGCGCATGCCGCCGGAGTACTTCTTGACCTGTCGTCCGGCCGCCTCGGTCAACCCGAACGCGGCCAGCAACTGCGCGGCCCGTTCCCGCGCGGCGGGCTTGCGCAGGCCGAGCAGCCGGCCCAGCAGGACCAGGTTCTCGGTGCCGGTCAGGTCCTCGTCCACCGAGGCGTACTGGCCGGTCAGGCTGACCCGGGCGCGGACCTCTTCGGCCTCGGTGACCACGTCGTGCCCGAAGACACGGGCCCGACCACCGTCCGGACGCAGCAACGTCGCCAGGATCCGTACCGCGGTGGTCTTCCCGGCGCCGTTCGGCCCGAGTACCCCGTACACGGCACCTGCGGGCACCTGGAGGTCGAGTCCGGCGAGCGCCCGCGTCTCACCGAACGACCGGGTCAGGCCCTCGGCCTCGATGGCGAGGCCGGTGGTGCGTCTGTTCATGATCTCGGTGTTTCCTTCCGTTCGTCCCGTCGCCGTCCGCCTGCTACAACGACGTCGTCGTGATGGAGGCGCGAGACGACGGACAGCCGCCGCTAGATCGGATCTAGCGGCGGCCGTGGTGCGCCGGTTCGCCGGGGGTGGGGGCCCACCGCCCCGGGGGATCAGGCCGGAATGTAGTCGAAGGTGTCCGGGTGGGCACCCTGCCGACCGGCCTCGCCCCGGCCCAGCAGCGTGATCCGTTCCATGGTGGCGTCGTCGAGCGTGAAGTCGAAGATGCCGATGTTCTCCTCGATCCGCTTCGGGGTGGTCGACTTGGGGAAGATCACGTCGCCCCGCTGTACGTGCCAGCGCAGCACCACCTGGGCCGGTGTCCGGCCGACCTGCTCGGCGATGTCGGCGATGGTCGGGTCACCGAGCACTGCGCCCTGGGCGATCGGCGACCACGCCTGGGTGACGATGCCGTTCCTGGCGCCGTACTCGCGTACCTCGTCGTTCGGGAAGTACGGGTGCGCCTCGATCTGGTTGACCGCCGGCACCACCTCGGTCTCGGCGGCCAGCCGCTCCAGGTGCGGCACCTGGAAGTTGGAGACGCCGATCGACTTCGCCCGGCCGTCGGCGCGGAACTCCTCCAGCACCTTCCAGGTGGAGACGAAGTCGCCGTCGTAGCGGGTCGGCAGCGGCCAGTGGATGAGGAAGAGGTCGACGTAGTCGGTCCGCAGCGCGTCGAGCGTCGCCTGGAACGCGGTGCGGGCGTCGTCGGGGCGGTGGCAGGCGTTGCTCAGCTTGCTCGTGATGAAGACGTCCTCCCGGGCCACCCCGGCCGTGCGTACGCCCTGGCCGACCTCGGCCTCGTTGCCGTACATCTCGGCGGTGTCGACGTGCCGGTAGCCGACGTCCAGCGCGGTGCGTACCGCCTCGGTGGTGTCCTTCGGGGCGATCTGGAACACCCCGAAGCCCAGTTGCGGGATCGGGTTGCCGTCGTTGAGGGGAATGTCCGGAATCGTGCTCGTCATGGGGGTCGACATACCCGCTGACCGGCCCCTTCTCACGCACTCGTGGCGGCCGTCAGAGGCGGCGCAGGGCGGTGGAGTCCAGCCGGTAGCCGATGGTGGCGTCCACGATCCGCTCGACCAGGTCGGCCTTGCGCAGTCCGCCGAGGCCGCGCAGCCCGACCTGCGCGGCCAGCTCCCGCAGCTCGCGTGTCGACCGCTCCGACAGGTACGCCGTACCGTCGGCGCGGCTGGTCATGGCCGCCAGCCGGGCGGCCACCGGCGCCGGGTCGGCGGCCTCCGTCGCCCTCACGCCGGTTGCAGGTGGTCGAGGAACTCGGTGGCGAGCTGGCGCAGCTCCGCGCGGACGGCGGGCACGGTGACCCGGTCGCGCAGCACCACCGGCACCCCGCGCGGGGTGTTCGTGGCGTAGAGGGTGACGTTCTCCCGCAGCGCCGTCGGGAAGACCGGCAGCCCCAGGTTGCGGACCTGGTCCATGTAGCCCTGGTGGGTGGCGATCGGCCGCTGCGCGAGCAACTGGATCATCGTGAAGACCACGCCGGCCACGCCGGGGGCGACCTTCTGGTGTCGGCGTACGGTGGCGAACCGTCGGGCGTCGGCGTTGTACTGCTCGACCAGCTCCCGCACGTTGCCGTGCAGGTAGTCGATGCCGAGGGTGGACAGGTAGTCGGCCTTGGCCGGGATCACCAGATGGTCGCTGGCGATGATGGCGGACTGGGTGACCACGTTGAAGTTCGGCGGACAGTCGATCAACACCATGTCGTACGGCTCCAGCCCGTCGGCGAGCAGCCCCTCGGCGAGCGAGCCGCGGACCCGGAACAGCTCGGCGTCGTACTCCTCGCCACCGGCGACGCTGCGGGCCAGTGCCAGGTCGATGTCGACGAGTTGCAGATGCGAGGCGATCAGGTCGAGTCGGCCCGCTCCGGAGAGCCGGGTGTTCGCCGGACCGGGGGAGACCACCAGGTCACCGAGAGTGATGGCGGTGTCGCCCTCGCGCAGGCCGTCGTACCACCGCTTGATGGTCCGGGAGTCGCGTAACCGCTCCCGCCAGTCGTCCGGATCGTAGAAGCCGAAGGTCAGGCTGGCCTGCGGGTCGAGGTCGATGAGCAGCACCTTCATGCCTCGGTTGGCCAGTTCGGCCCCGAGGTTGGCGGTCACGGTGGTCTTGCCGACCCCACCCTTGTAGTTGATAACGGACACCACGTACATCGACGTACCTCCCCAGACCTGGGAACGGTAGTCGGCCACCCTGGGTGAATTCGATCATCCGCGCGACTTTTCCGTGTAGCACGTAACTACGTATGTTCGTATTATTGAGTCATGGCGGATGTGGAGGAGCGGCTGGCGGCGCTGGAAGCGCAGGTCGCGGCACTTGTCGAGCGGCTCGGTGTGACGACCGGGCCGGTCACCCCGGAGGCCCCGGCGGAGGGCGTCTTCTGGGCCCTCGACGGGCTCAAGCAGCGCCTGCCCGCCGAGAGCGCGGGCGCCGTGCTCTACACCGGCACCGTCCGGGTCGCCGGGAGGTCCTACGACTGGCAGTACGGCCGAGAGGTGGACGACCTGCTGGCCGGCGACTGGGCCGAGCTGCCCGGCATCCTCTCCGCCCTGGGCCACCCGGTGCGGCTGCGCCTGCTGCGGGAGATCCTCACCGGCCGGCAGGGCACCGCCGAGCTGGCCGACATCGAGGAGCTCGGCACCACCGGCCAGCTGCACCACCACCTGCGCCAGCTCACCGCGGCGGGCTGGTTGCACAGCACCGGGCGCGGCCGGTACGCCGTCCCCGCCGAACGGGTGGTGCCGCTGCTGGCCATCCTCACCGCCGCCCGCCGTTGACCACCCCGACCGACCCCGACCCCGACCGTTGACCACCCCGACCGGTGGGTAGATCACCGGCCACCCCGCACGGAAGGACCACCCCTATGCGTAAGCCGACCGCCGTCGCGCTGGTCGTCGGGATCGTCGCGGGCCTCGCCGGCCTCGCCGCCCATCCCCGGGAACCCCGGCTGACCGCCTCGACCACCGGTGACGCCGACGTCGCCGCCTCGGCCCGCGCCGCCGTGGCCGACCCGGACGGATATCGCGGCCTCGCCGTCGCGCTGATCGACGACGGCCGGGTCCGCACCGCCGGCCTCGGCGACCGTGACCGGCACGGCGCGCCGGTCGAATCCGGCACCCCGTTCGAGATCGGCTCGGTGACGAAGGTGCTCACCGGCATGCTGCTGGCCCGGCAGGCCGAGACCGGGGCGGTGCGGCCCGAGGACACCCTCGGCACCGTCTGGCCGGCGGTCGAGGGCCCGGTCCGCGAGGTCACCCTCGCCGAGCTGGCCAGCCACCGGTCCGGCCTGCCCCGGATCGACCTCGGATCGGTGGGCGCCTGGGTCCGGGTGCTCCGGGCCAACGTCGCCGCCGGTAACCCGTACGCCGGCCTGGACGTCGACCGGGTGCGGGACACCGCCGACGCGTACGCGCCCGGCGACGACCGGGGTCGGGTCGGCTACTCGAACCTCGGTTCGGCGGTGCTCGGGCAGGCCCTCGCCGCCGACGCCGGACTCGCCTTCCCCGAGCTGCTCGACCGGGAGCTGCTGACTCCGCTCGGCATGACCGCGACCGTCCACGCCACCGATTCCGGTGCGCTGCCGGACGAGCGCGCGCAGGGCGCCCGTGGCAACGGACGCGTCGCGGACCCGTGGACCGGCAGCGGGTACGCCCCCGCCGGCATCGGCTACTGGTCCACCGTCGAGGACCTGGCCCGACTGGTCACCGCCACCACCGCCGGCACCGCACCCGGCGCCGACGCCCGTGACCCGCGCTTCGACGACGACGACCGCACCCGCATCGGGTACGGCTGGTTCACCACCCGCTACGACGACCAGGAGATCACCTGGCACAACGGCGGCACCGGCGGCTTCCGCTCGTACGTCGGCTTCGACCGGGCCACCGGGCGCGGGGTGGTGGTGCTCGGCAACACCGACAAGGCAGTGGAGCCGATCGGGCTGCGGCTGCTCGGCGTACCGCCGGACCAGGCCGGAGAGCCCGCACCGGCGCTGCCGGTCTGGGCCGGTGCGGGCATCGCCCTGGTGTTCACCGTCATCGGCGGGCTGTCGCTGCTCGGCGTCGCGTACCGCCCGACGCTGGACCGGTTGACCGTGCTCTCCGCCGGGGCCTGGGCGGTGGCCTACCCCGCGCTGGGGCGTCAGCTCGGCGACTGGTCGGCGGTGCCCGGCTGGCTCTGGGCGGTCGGTCCGGCGCTGAGTGCCGCCGGGCTGGCGCTGGTCGCGCACCGCTGGCGTGATCTGCCGACGAACCGGGCCACCGTGCCGTGGCGGCGGGTCGTGGTGACGGTCGCCTCGCTGGTCGGGGCGGTGGTGGCAGTGGTCGTCGTGCTCGGCTGAGCATGGCCGGCGGTCGATGCGCAGCTCGGCGGTGTTCGGTCGCGCCGCTTCGAGCTTGATCAAAGCTGTTAAAGTCCGCCCAGTCCAGGCCGGCTGGGGAGGCGAGGATGGCACTGTCGTTCCGGGATGCGTTGTCGCAGATGCTCAAGGCGCGGTTCCCGATCCTGTACATCGAGTCCGCCGAGGAACAGCGCGCGGTCGCCGAGGTCGCGGCTGTGGCCCACGACGCCGTGCTGGTGCGTACCCCGCGTGCGGTGTGGACCTGGTCGCTGACCACCGGTCTGGTGCAGCCGGACGGCGTCTGGCGGACCGGCACCACCGAGCCGGCCGACGCCCTGGACGCCGTACTGCGGATCGACCAGCCGAGTGTGGTGATTTTCAAGGATCTGCACACCTCGCACGGCGACGGCGAGCGGCCCGGTAACGCCGGGGTGGTCCGCCGGCTGC
The DNA here is from genome assembly GCF_040642635.1 of Micromonospora sp. NPDC047793. Lineage (NCBI taxonomy): Bacteria > Bacillati > Actinomycetota > Actinomycetes > Micromonosporales > Micromonosporaceae > Micromonospora > Micromonospora sp. NPDC047793. The sequence continues at coordinate 74,460 of NZ_JBEYSG010000023.1, forward strand.
GGGACGTGGCGGCGGCGTTCAAGTCCGGCGCGATGCCGCGCACCCTGATCCTGGTCTCGCCGGTGCTGCGCATCCCGGTCGAGTTGGAGAAGGACGTCACGATCGTCGACTTCCCGCTGCCCAGCGAGACGGAGATCCGGCAGGTGCTGGAGGCGATCATCCACGCCAACTCCGCCGACGGCCGGATCCAGATAGCCCTCGACGAGTTGGGGCGCGAGCGGTTCGCCAAGGCCGCCCTCGGGCTGACCCTGCACGAGGCGGAGAACGCCTTCGCCCGGGCGATGGTCAACGACGGCGTGCTGGACGGTCGCGACCTCGACGTGGTGCACGAGGAGAAGCGACAGACCGTCCGCAAGTCCGGGCTGCTGGAGTTCGTCGAGGCGGACGTGAACCTCGCCGACGTCGGCGGTCTGGAGAACCTCAAGCGGTGGCTGGCCAAGCGGGACGGCTCCTGGCTGGCCGAGGCGGCGGCGTACGGCCTGCCCGCACCCCGGGGCGTCCTGATCACCGGCGTGCCCGGGTGCGGTAAGTCGTTGACCGCGAAGGCGATCGCGGCGGCCTGGGAGCTGCCGTTGCTGCGGCTGGACGTGGGCCGGGTCTTCGCCGGGCTGGTGGGCAGCAGCGAGCAGAACATGCGCACCGCCATCCGCACCGCCGAGGCGACCGCACCCTGCGTGCTCTGGGTGGACGAGATCGAGAAGGGCTTCGCCGGGGGTGGCGGCGACTCCGGCACCTCCACCCGGGTCTTCGGGTCCTTCCTCACCTGGATGCAGGAGAAGAACCGACCCGTCTTCGTCATCGCCACCGCCAACGACATCGAGAAACTGCCGCCGGAGCTGCTCCGCAAGGGACGCTTCGACGAGATCTTCTTCGTCGACCTGCCGACCCGGGCCGAACGGGCCGCCATCTGGCGGGTCCACCTCGCCCGGCGGCTGCGTAACCCGGCCGTGGCCGGTGGGCTCGCGCTCGACGAGACGCTGCTCGCCGAGCTTGCCGATCTCAGCGAGGGCTACTCCGGCGCCGAGATCGAGCAGGCGGTCATCGCCGGGCTCTTCGACGCGTTCGGCGAACGCCGTCCGCTGCGCCGCGACGACCTGGCCCAGGCGGTGGTCGGCATGGTTCCGCTCAGCGTCACCCAGGCCGAACGGATCGACGCCATCCGCGCCTGGGCCGACGCCCGCGCGGTGGCGGCCACCGCCGCCGAGGACTGGGACAGCGGCGCGTCCGTCGACCGGAGTGCCCGGCACGCCACGCCGACCCAACGTGGTGGACGGGCGGTCGAGTTCTGATGACCGAGTTGACCGGAAGGAGCCCGCGGTGAGTATCTCGCTCGTGCTGCTACCCCTCGCCGTCGCCGCGGTGGCCGCCGCCCACGGCGTCACCTCCCGTTCCGAACAGGAGGGCCGGATCGTCTGCGAGGTGCAGACCCGGATGCGGGACGAGAACCTGCTCGCCGCCGCGTTGCACGACACCGCCGCCGTGGTCGCCGTCGCGCCGGATTCGATCACCGCGGACTGGGCCGGTGTCCGGGCGAGCTTCCAGCGCGACGAGGCCGGCATCTGGTCGGCGCACTTCACCGGCGACATCGACGAGCCGAGGGCCGTGGAGGTGGTCCGCGCGGTCGACGTCGCGTACGGCCGGCAGGTCCAGCGGGCGGTGTTGGACCGGCTGCGGCAGCAGGCACCGGCCGCCGGGCTGCGGCTGGAGTCAGAGCAGGTCACCGACGACGACGCGGTCCGCCTGGTCTTCGCCGTGCAGGGAGCCCGCTCGTGACCGCCGAGCAGCCACGACTCGTGGTCACCGTGAGCAGCGAGGGCGTGGTCAGCGCCGAGACCCGGGGCATCCTGGGCGACCGGTGCCTGGACTACGTCGCGGTGCTGGAGGACCTGTTGGTCGCCCGGACGGTCAGCAGCGCCTACACCGCCGACCATGCCCGAACCCGGGACGTCGTACGACAGGAGGACCGAGATGTCGACCGCGCCTGACCCGGCCTGGACGCAGCAGGGCGTACCGGCGGCGCGAGCGGCGAACCCGGCCGCGAGTTGGAAGTGGCGCGTGCTGCACAGTTGGTGGCTGCTGCTGCCGATCGTCGGCATGAGCTGCCTCGGCGGCTTCGGGTTCCTCTTTGTCGGGCTGAAGGCGCGGCGGGCGGCGTGGTGGGTCTCCGGCATTGCCTACCTGGTGCTCGGCTGGACCGCCTTCATCCTGGTCGGCGAACTGGGCGAGACGGTCACCGACTGGGCCGTCGGGGGCGTCCTGGCGATCTGGATGACCAGCATCGTGCACGCGCTTGTGATCAATCCGTCCTGGCTGCGCTGGCGGGCGGGCTACCGCCCCTGGTACGCCGAGCCCGGTGGCCCGTACCCGCCCGTCGCGCTGGCCCCACCGCCCGGTGCGCCCGGCACGTCGTACCCGCCCCAGACCGGCTGGACCCCACCGCCCAGCCAGGCGTTTCCGCCCACCACGGCGTACCCGCCGGTCACCGGCGCCCAGCCGCCGGCCTACCCGCCGGCCCCGCTGTCGTCGGACTTCCCGCCGCCCCTGCCGGACTATCCGTCGGCGTTGTCCGAGCACCCGCCGCCGTTGCCGAGCCAGCAGTCGGGGGCGACGACCGTCGACCATGGTGGCGCGCCTGGCTCGCTCGACGTCAACTCCGCCCGGTGGGAGGAGTTCGCGGTGCTGCCCGGCTTCGACCCGGGCCGGGCGCGGCAGGTCGTCGACGCGCGGGACCGCCGGGGCGGGTTCGGCGGGCTCGCCGAGTTCACCGCCGCCGCGAATCTGGCCCCGCACGAGTACGCCCGGCTGCGTGACCGCCTCACCTGCACGCCGCCGGGCGGCCACCGGCCGGGATATCCGCCGTCCGGTCGCGTCCTGGATGTCTGAGGGCGGTCCGGCCCCGCGACGCGCGGCGACGACCGTCGCGCTGGCCCGCTTCCTGGCCGCCACCCGGGCCGAAGGTCCGGGGCTGCGCACCGCCGTCTGGGTCCAGGGCTGCGCGGTGCGCTGCGTCGGCTGCTTCAACCCGCACCTGTGGAGCTTCCGGGGCGGCGACGAGGTAGACCCGGCCGACCTGGTGCGGCGCGTGCTCGACGCACCGACCGAGGGGCTGACCCTGCTCGGCGGGGAGCCCTTCGACCAGGCGGCCGCGCTCGCCGAGGTGGCCGCCGGGGTACGCGACGCGGGTCGCTCGGTGATGACCTTCAGCGGCTACACGTACGCGCGACTGCGCGCGGCGGCCGGTGCCGGTCGGGACGACGTCGCCGCCCTGCTGGCCGCGACCGACCTGCTGGTCGCCGGGCCCTTCGAGGCCGACCGGATCGACCGGCGGCGACCCTGGGTGGGCTCCACCAACCAGGAGTTCGTGCTGCTCAGCAACACTTTTCCGAATCTGCTCGACGAGGTGTCGGGCAGCCCGGACCGGGTGGAGATCACTGTGGACACCAGCGGGCGGATCGCGGTGAACGGGTGGGCCGAGGCGGACGCCCTCGACGAGCTGCTGGCCTCGGTGAGCCGTCCGCAGCCGACGCGACACGGCGTGATCGGCTGGCCCGAACGGACCTGACGGCGGCCTGAGGTGGCCGAACAGTCCCGTTGCCGTGGTCATCGATGTGTATCAGGATGGCCGCAGCATCCGGCACACGGGGGTCGGGAGTCGGATATCCGAAGAGGAAGGACGTGGCACATCGTGGTGCCTTTCTCCGGCAGGAGGGTGATCGCCGCCATCGCGGCGGGCACCCTGGTGGGCACGGTGGCGCTGGTAGGACCGGCGACGGCGAGCCCGAACAACAACACGGTCAAGAAGCTCACCAAGGCGGTGACGGTCAAGGGCGTCATCACACACCTCGACCGGTTCCAGGCCATCGCCGACGCCAACGACGGCACCCGTGCCTCCGGTACGCCGGGCTACGACGCGAGCGCCGACTACGTGGCGAAGCTGCTCAAGAAGGCCGGCTACCAGGTCACCCGCCAGCAGTTCGACTTCGCTTTCTATGAGGAGTTCGGCTCCTCGTTCGCCCAGGTGGCGCCGAACGCGACCGACTACGCCGAGGGCGTCGACTACGAGCTGATGGACTACTCCGGCGACGGGGTGGGCCAGGGCCAGGTCGTCGCGGTGGACCTCAGCCTGACGCCGCCGCGCGCCTCCACGTCCGGCTGCGAGGCCAGCGACTTCGCCACCGTCGACGTGGTCGGCAAGATCGCTCTGATGCAGCGCGGCACCTGCGGGTTCGGCGACAAGGTGGCCAACGCCGAGGCCGCCGGCGCGGTCGGCGCGATCGTGATGAACCAGGGCAACGGTACGCCGGAGGCCAACCCGGACCGCTACGACCTGTTCGCCGGCACCCTCGGTGCACCGGTCGGCATCCCGGCCGTCAGCGTCTCGTACGACGCCGGGGCGCAGTTCGCGGCGACGGCGGGTCTGGTCCTGCGGATCGAGGCCGACACCACCTCGGAGGTCCGCAGCACCGAGAACGTCTTCGCGCAGACCCGGCACGGCCGCACCGACAACGTCGTCATGGCCGGCGCGCACCTCGACTCGGACCCGGCCGGGCCGGGCTACAACGACAACGGCACCGGCAGCGCCGCGCTGCTGGAGGTGGCCCTCCAGATGGCGAAGGTCAAGCCGGCCAACGCGGTCCGGTTCGCCTGGTGGGGCGCGGAGGAGGCGGGCCTGGTCGGCTCGCAGTACTACGTGGACAGCCTGACCGAGCAGCAGGTCGGCGACATCGCCCTCTACCTCAACTTCGACATGATCGGGTCGCCGAACTACGTGTTCGGGGTCTACGACGGTGACGACTCGGCGCAGCAGGGTGCCGGACCGGGGCCGGAGGGGTCGGCACAGATCGAGCAGGTGTTCGAGAGGTTCTTCGCCTCCCGCAAGCTGCCGACCGTGCCGTCGGACTTCACCGGTCGCTCGGACTACGGCGCGTTCATCGCCGTCGACATCCCGGCCGGTGGCCTGTTCACCGGCGCGGAGGGCATCAAGACGGCCGAGGAGGCCGCCCTCTTCGGCGGGCTGGCGGGGGAGGCGTACGACCCCTGCTACCACCAGGCGTGCGACAGCCTGACGCCGGTCGCCGACGGTGCCGACCCGGCGTTGTACCGCGCCCTGAACAAGAAGTACAAGCTCCGGGGCAACGTCAACGTGCACGCGCTGGACGTCAACTCCGACGCGATCGCCGCCTCGGTGATCACGTTCGCGTACGACACCTCGGCCGTGAACGGTGTGCCGGGCAAGACGCCCGGCAAGGGGAAGGGCAAGGGCAAGGGGCACGGCCCCAAGCACGGACACCACCACCATGGGCACTCCTGGCGGTGACGCCGACCGGGCCGGGCTCCTCCGTGGGGCCCGGCCCGCACCGCTCACTGCCCGGGCATGGCCGAGCGGGTCAGCCGCCAGTGCTGCCGTCCGCCCTCGTCCCGGACGACCACGCCGTAGCGGGCCAGTTCGGTCCGCAGCTCGCCGGCCTCTTTGCCCCGGTCGTCGTCCATCGCCTTCTGCCGGGCTTTCAGCAGCGCGTCCGCGCCCGGCGGCAGGCCGGGCAACTCGGGCACCCAGAGCCGGTACGCGGCCCGGTGCGGGTCATCGTCCGCCCAGGGCCAGCCGTGCTCCCGGAACGCCCCGGCCAGGTCGGCGCCCGAAAGGTCGGAGCGCTGCCGGAGGAGTTCCTCGTCGTCCGCGCCGAGCAGCACCAGCTCCTTGCCGTCGCGGTAAGCCACCTGGACGTCCCGCCGTGCGAACTCCCGCTCCTTGCCGCCGCGCCGTACGCGTACCCGGTCCACCGCCACCTCGACGACGACCTGATCGGCGGCCCCGAGAGCACCGAACACCAGCCCGGCCAGGACGCCGACCGCCACCCCGGCCGCCAGAGCCTGCTGGTCGGGCATGCGGTCGACCATGCGGAACAGCCCCTGCGCGGGGGCCCAGGACAGGCCGGCCACCCAGCCCGCCCCGGCCGCCAGCACCGCCCCCACGGCACCGCCCGCCAGCGGGAACCCGACCCAGAGCACCAGCGTCTCCAGCCGACCCCCGCTGACCACGGTCGGCCTGCCGTACGCCGTCACGCCACCTCCCGACGCGTCGTCCGCACCAACCCGACGACCATGGGTAGGACCAGCCACACCAGCAGGGAGACCGCGAGCCGTGCCCACTGCCCGGCGGTCACCTCCGGGGTGAACAGCGGCCCCATGGTGCGCCCGGTGTCCAACCACTCGGCGCTGCGGTTCAGCGGCCGGATCAGCCCGCCGAGGATCATCCAGACGTTCGGCAGCACCAGGTAGGAGACGATGGCCAGCGGCGTGTGCAGGAACAACAGGCCGAAGGCGGCGCCCATCAGCACACAGGACACCTGGAACACGACGGCGTGCAGGACCAACGCACCCTCGATTCGCCAGGTCCCGGCGCCGCCGGTGGCGTCGGCGATCAGGTTCGCCACGGCCGCCACGGCGAGACTGACCACCACCGACGCCAGGGCGGCCAGCACCACCGCGACGAGTTTGGCGATGATCACCCGGCCTCGGCGGGGTACCAGGGCGAAGGTGGTCAACGCGGTCCGCTGCGACCACTCGCTGGTGATCGAGAGGATGCCCAGCACCGGCAGCAGCAACCCGATCGGCAGCAGCGACGGGATGAAGAAGTCGACGAAGGTCTGCTCGGCGTCCTCCGCGTACACCAGTTGGATGGTGGCGATCAGGGCGGCGATCAGCGCGATGGTGATCAACAGCCAGCGTCCGGCCCGGGTGTCGACGAGCTTGCGCAGCTCCACCCGGGTCAGCCGGGTCAGTGACGGTGCCCGCTCGGCCGCCCGGCTGGCCGGCCGGGTGTCCTCGGGGGCGACGGTGGTGGTGGTCATCGGACGGGCTCCCTGGTCGGCTCGGTGGCGCTGGTCCCGGCGGTCTGTGATCCGCCGGTCGCGGTGAGGGTGAGGAAGAGCTGCTCCAGGCCGCCGCTCCCGGCCGGGCGCAGCTCGGTCAGGGCGACGCCGGCTGCCAGCGCGGCCTCGCCGACCGCGTCGGTGTCGGCGCGGACCACCAGCCCGTCGGTGCCCTCGCTGATCGGCAGGCCGGCGCGTTCCAGCGCGGTCCGCAGTGCGCCCCGGTCGCGGGCGCGCACCAGCGTGCCGCCGTCGGCCAGCAACTCCTCCTTGTCGCCCTGCGCCACGACCCGGCCGCCCCCGATCACCACCAGCCGGTCCGCCACCGCCTCGACCTCACGCAGCAGGTGGGAGGAGAGCAGCACGGTGCCGCCCCGGTCGGCGAAGTCGCGCAGCAGGCCGCGCATCCAGAAGATCCCCTCCGGGTCGAGGCCGTTGGCCGGCTCGTCCAGGACCAGCACCCGGGGGTCGCCCAGCAGCGCGTGCGCGAGGCCGAGCCGCTGACGCATCCCCAGCGAGTACGCGCCCACCCGCCGCCGGGCCGCGACCGCGTTCAGGCCCACCCGGTCGAGCACCTCTCCCACCGCGCGCCGGTCCACGCCCATCGTGGCCGCCGCCACCGCCAGTGCCTCCCGGCCGCTGCGTCCGGCGTGCTGGGCGGAGGCGTCCAGCAGGACACCGACGACGCGACCCGGGTTGGGCAGTCGGCGGTAGGGGTGCCCGGCGACGGTGGCGGTGCCGGAGGTCGGTGTGCTCAGCCCGCAGAGCATCCGCATCGTGGTCGACTTGCCGGCCCCGTTGGGCCCGAGGAAGCCGGTGACCGTGCCCGGTTCGCAGCGGAACGACACGTCATCGACGGCGGTGTGCCGTCCGTACCGTTTGGTGAGCTGGTCTACGACAATCATGCCGATCAGGCTGCCGGGGCCACCCGGCTGTCCGCAGCGGCCGCCGGTCGACACCGGCTAGACCAAGGTCGACCCCGAAGGACCGACTTTGGTCGCTGGCCGGAGCCCTCGACGACTGCCTACCATGACGTCTGTGACCAGCCCTGTCGTCCCCGAGCACCCGTGGCTGCTGCCCGGGGCGCTCGGTGCGGCCGACCGTAGCCCCCGTCGCACCATGCGGGACTGGCTGATCGACAGCACCTGCTTCCTGCTCTCGCTCGGCTGGGTGGTGCTGACCACGTTCGACGCCCTCGCACCGGCCCCGATCGTCGCCGAGCGGCTGCCGTACGGCTGGATGATCGTCGCGGACGCGGTCGTCGGGCTGGCCTGCACGGTGGCGCTCTGGTGGCGTCGTCGCTGGCCGCTCGGGCTTCTGCTGGTGACGTTGCCGCTGACCATGCTCTCGGTCACCTCGATCGCGGCGCTGCTGATCATCTACTTCACCGTGGTGGTGCATCTGCGGACCGCCGTGGCGTTGGCGGTCACCGCGGCCGCGCTGGTCTGCAACATGTTCTTCGCCCTGTTCCGCCCCGACCCGCAGAGCAGCTACTGGGCCGCGACCATCTGGGGCGTGGTGATCACCCTGCTGGTGATGGCCTGGGCGATGTTCGTACGGGCGCGTCGGCAACTGGTGCTGTCGCTGCGGGAGCGCGCCGAGCGGGCGGAGGCCGAGCAGCAGCTCCGGGTGGCCCAGGCCCAGCAGGTGGAGCGCACCCGGATCGCCCGCGAGATGCACGACGTGCTGGCCCACCGGATCTCCCTGCTCAGCCTGCACGCCGGTGCGCTGGAGTTCCGGCCCGACGCCAGCCCGGAGGAGGTCTCGCGGGCCGCCGGGGTGATCCGGGGCAGCGCGCACGCCGCCTTGCAGGACCTGCGTGAGGTGATCGGCGTCCTGCGGGCCGACACGTCGCTCACCGCCGAGCCGGAACGCCCGCAACCCACCCTCGACGACCTGCCCGCGCTGGTCGCCGAGTCCCGGGCCGCCGGTACCCGGGTGGACCTGCGGGACCGGGTCAGCGACCCGGAGCGGCTGCCCGCCGGTCTGGGGCGCAGCGTCTACCGGATCGTGCAGGAGGGGCTGACCAACGCCCGCAAGCACGCCGGGGGTGCGGCCGTGACGGTCGGGCTCAGCGGGGCGCCCGGCGACGGGCTGGCCGTGGAGATCCGCAACCGGTGGCCGGTGGGCGACGCCGTGCCGTCGATCCCGGGTACCGGAACCGGGCTGATCGGGGTCGCCGAGCGGGTCACCCTGGCGGGTGGGCGGTTGGAGCACGGCCGTGACGACAGCGGCGACTTCCGGCTCGCCGCCTGGCTGCCCTGGCCGGCGTCGTGACCGGACCCGAGCAGGCGCCGCCGGTGGCGGACCCGCAGCCGATCCGGGTCCTGATCGTGGACGACGACGCGCTGGTGCGCGCCGGGCTGTCGATGATCCTCGGCGGTACGCCCGACCTGGAGGTGGTCGGGGAGGCGGCCGACGGCGGCGAGGTGGTCCAGGCGGTCGCCACCTGCCGGCCGGACGTGGTGCTGATGGACATCCGGATGCCGAGGGTGGACGGGCTGGCGGCCACCGAGGCGCTGCGGGCGCTGCCCCGACCGCCGGAGGTGCTCGTGCTGACCACCTTCGACGCCGACGAGCACGTCCTGCGGGCGCTGCGGGCCGGTGCCGGCGGATTCCTGCTCAAGGACACCCCGCCGGCCCAGATCGTGCAGGCGGTACGCCGGGTGGCGGCCGGGGAGGCGACCCTGTCACCGACGGTCACCCGGACCCTCATCACGCACGTCACGGTGGGCACCGCGAGCGATCCCCGACAGGAGCGGGCCACCCGGCTGCTCGGCGGTCTCACCGACCGGGAACGCGCGGTGGCGATGGCCATCGGTCAGGGGCGGACGAACGCCGAGATCGCCAGCGAGCTGTTCATGAGCGTCGCCACCGTCAAGGCGTACGTCTCGCGGCTGTTGACCCGGCTCGGTCTGAACAACCGGGTGCAGGTCGCGCTCCTCGTGCACGACGCCGGGCTGGTCTGACCGGGGCCGGCGGCGACGGTCGGCACTCTCGGTTAACGGTGCGCCGAGCTGGTTTGAACTTTCCCGCTCGCCAGGCCGTATCAATGGGCGAGGTGCGGTGCTCAGGCGCATCGCCACCGAACTGCGGGAGGCCTGCCGTGCGAGTTGATGGTCAGTCGACGGATCCCATCGATCAGATTCTGGGCGAGTTGCCGGTCCCGACGCCGTTGACCCCCGAGGATGTCCGCGTAGCGGTCCGGGCGGTAGTAGTGCACGCGGCGGAGGAATGGCCCACCGGGCCACTCTGCCGCAACGACGGCGCGAGGTTCCCCTGCCGGCTGCATCGCTGGGGTCGGAAGGTGCTGCTCGACCACGGGCTCAACGAACGACAGCTCGATGCCCTCATCCGGCACGGGAATCCGTTCGTCCACGTACCGTTCCCGTTCCTGGTGAACGGGCCGCAACAGGGCCGCACTCCGGTCGCCCGCCCGGCCGGTGCCGAGCGGTCCGCCGGTCACCCGATGCGTGCGGGCGCGGCCGGATATCCGCCGAGGACGAACCCGGCCGGTTACCCGGCCCGGGGTCCGGTGCCGAGGGTGGCAGCGCCGGCCGCCCGGGCCGGTGTCCGAACCCCCGGCCGGCCGGTGGCACCCCCCGCCACCGCGCCGCGCTGGCCGCGGGCGAGCTGAGCGGGCTCGTCCGCCGACACGACGCCGGCCCGGGCGTACGGGCATCCCCCCGCCCAGCCCGGGCCGGCGTCGCGACTCAGCGGTAGCCGGGTGCGATCCCGCAGTCGGGTGCCGCCCAGTACGTGTTGTTCGTGCTGTTGTCGCGGTTGTTCTCGCGGCGTGAGTCCACGTGCACGTGCGAGTTGTGGCCACTCACCCCGGGGCCGATGATGCCGCTGAAGCCGTGGTTGCGCGCGGCGCGAGCGATCTGGCACAGCGAGCGGTTGTCGGAGACGAGGTCGGCCGCGTTGCCGTAGAGGTGCTGGCTGTTCGAGGCACCACCCACCTGGCTGTTGCAGGTGCGGCTGCGGAATCCGCTGGTCACCTCCAGCGGCTGGTCGCCGAGGCTCTTGCGCAGCGCCTCCAGCTTCCACATCGTGCGCAGGGCGTTCTGCCGGGTCTGCGCGGTGGTCAGCGGACCACCGGTCCAGCCGCCCCGGCCACAGCCGTCGTCCATCTCGTTCCAGGTGAAGTGGCGCGGGGTGCAGTCGTTGTCCTGGATCTGGTACAGCTTCGCGAAGGTCTGCTGGCCGGCGACCCCGTCGGACCGCAGTCCGTACGCGGACTGGAAACGGCGTACGGCGGCAGCGGTCTTCGGGCCGTACTGGCCGTCGAGCTCCACCACGTTGTTGTTGCCCGCCCAACCGGCGATCCGCAGTTGCAGCTCGCGGACGTCGCTGCCCGAGCTGCCCCGGGACAGCGTGCGGTTCCAGGTGTAGCAGCCGTCGGCATGGGCCGGCGGCGCGGCGACCGCCGAGGCGATCGCGGCACCTGGCACGGCCAGGGCGAGGGCGAGGACAGCCCGCTTCATCAGGTGTGCGCGCACAGAGAGTCCTCCTGCTAGGAGAGCGAATGGGGTGGCATTCCGGGACGTGGACCGCCGTCCCGTGAATCCACACTCGCACCTCGACGGCCGGTTGGTGACGGTTAACGCGAATTCCTCTCGGGATGACCTGTGATTGTCGGTTGGCCCGGAATTAATCCGATTCCACGGAATCGGGCATTCACCCTGGCCATGCCGCAAAGGCGCGTGGCGGTACGGAAAGTCGCAGGTGACCGCAGGACGGGTGATGTCGCCGGGCCGAGGTGGCCCGGTAACCTCAGCGCGGGCGACGACGGGGAGGCGGGCGTGGCACGCGGAGGCATCTTCTGCGTCGAGGGCCAGTGGCACCGGGACCTCAACGAGCGGGGATCGGTGCTGCCCACCCTCGAACTGCTCGAACGGCTGGGCAAGGTCCGCTTCATCCACAAGGACGCGGCCACCCGGGACGAGCTGTTCTACTTCGTCGACCGCTGGCTGCTCAAGCAGTACGCCGACCACCGGCTCGGCTTCTTCGCCATGCACGGCGAGCCGAACCGGCTGTGCCTGACCGACTGGCAGTCGGTCGAGCTGACCGAGGTGGCGGAGTTGATGGCCGGGCGCTGCGAGGGGCGTCGGCTCTACTTCGGCAGTTGTTCGGTCCTGCGCGCCCCCGAGTCGGTGCTGCGGGAGTTCCTCGAGGTGACCGGCGCGGCGTTGATCTGCGGCTTCACCCGCGAGGTGGACTGGGTCGAGTCGGCGGCGTTCGAGACCGTGCTGCTCGACGTACTCGCCAACGGTCGGCGGCACAACGCCGCCGAGCTGCGGATGGGCTCGGCGCACTGGGCGCCGCTCGCCTCCTACCTCGGCTTTCGGGTGATCTACGCCAACGGCCGCGCCTGGCGACCCTCGGCGCGTCCCCGGGTGCCCCGCCAGTCGTCCGTGGGCCGGATCGGCTGACGACTGGTACAAACGAACGATGCCACGCACGATCGCTCGTAACACCCGCGTCGACCGCGACGACCTGCTCGCCTTCGTCCGCCCCCGGCACCGGGTGGTGCTGATGACCACCCGTCCGGACGGTCGGCCGCAGTCCTCGCCGGTCAGCGCCGGGGTGGACGCCGACGGCCGACTGGTGATCTCCACCTATCCGGAACGCGCGAAAGTCTCCAACATCCGCCGCGACCCCCGGGTGTCGGCGTGTGTGCTCTCCGACGACTGGAACGGACCCTGGGTGCAGCTCGACGGCACCGCCGAGGTCCTCGACCTGCCCGACGCCCTGGAGCCGCTGGTGGAGTACTTCCGCAGCATCTCCGGGGAACACCCGGACTGGGACGACTACCGGGCGGCGATGGTGCGGCAGGGCAAGTCGCTGATCCGGGTGACCATCACCTCGTGGGGCCCGGTCGCCACCGGCGGTTTCCCGGCCCGACTGGCCGACTGACGACGGGCGGGGGGGGGGGGGGGGCCCGCCCCCCCCCCCCCCCCGGGGGGGGGGGGGGGGGGGGGGGGGGGGGGGGGGGGGCGGCGGGCAGGGCAGAGTGAAACACGCACCCCGCCCCCCCGAGGG